>NZ_PIJY01000054.1 GCF_008304605.1 Oceanobacillus polygoni
AGTACCGAAGTTCCTGATTTCACACTGCCAAGAAAAGCCTCTAGTTAGATCATAGGTGCCCGTACCGCAAACCGACACAGGTAGGCGAGGAGAGAATCCTAAGGTGAGCGGGAGAACTCTCGTTAAGGAACTCGGCAAAATGACCCCGTAACTTCGGGAGAAGGGGTGCTTCATTTACATGGAGCCGCAGTGAATAGGCCCAAGCGACTGTTTAGCAAAAACACAGGTCTCTGCGAAGCCGAAAGGCGAAGTATAGGGGCTGACACCTGCCCGGTGCTGGAAGGTTAAGGGGAAATGTTAGCCGCAAGGCGAAGCTTTGAACCGAAGCCCCAGTAAACGGCGGCCGTAACTATAACGGTCCTAAGGTAGCGAAATTCCTTGTCGGGTAAGTTCCGACCCGCACGAAAGGTGCAACGACTTGGGCACTGTCTCAACGAGAGACCCGGTGAAATTATACTATGCGTGAAGATGCGCATTACCCGCGACAGGACGGAAAGACCCCGTGGAGCTTTACTGTAGCCTGATATTGAATGTCTGTGCAGCTTGTACAGGATAGGTGGGAGCCTTGGAAACCGGAGCGCTAGCTTCGGTGGAGGCATCCGTGGGATACCACCCTGGCTGTATGGACTTTCTAACCCAGGACCGTGATCCGGTTCGGAGACAGTGTCAGGCGGGCAGTTTGACTGGGGCGGTCGCCTCCCAAAAGGTAACGGAGGCGCCCAAAGGTTCCCTCAGAATGGTTGGAAATCATTCGTAGAGTGTAAAGGCAGAAGGGAGCTTGACTGCGAGACCTACAAGTCGAGCAGGGACGAAAGTCGGGCTTAGTGATCCGGTGGTTCCGCATGGAAGGGCCATCGCTCAACGGATAAAAGCTACCCCGGGGATAACAGGCTTATCTCCCCCAAGAGTTCACATCGACGGGGAGGTTTGGCACCTCGATGTCGGCTCATCGCATCCTGGGGCTGTAGTCGGTCCCAAGGGTTGGGCTGTTCGCCCATTAAAGCGGTACGCGAGCTGGGTTCAGAACGTCGTGAGACAGTTCGGTCCCTATCCGTCGTGGGCGTTGGAAGTTTGAGAGGAGCTGTCCTTAGTACGAGAGGACCGGGATGGACACACCGCTGGTGTACCAGTTGTTCCGCCAGGAGCATCGCTGGGTAGCTACGTGTGGAAAGGATAAGTGCTGAAAGCATCTAAGCATGAAGCCCCCCTCAAGATGAGACTTCCCATCACTTCGAGTGAGTAAGATCCCTCAGAGACGATGAGGTTGATAGGTTCGGTGTGGA
>NZ_PIJY01000055.1 GCF_008304605.1 Oceanobacillus polygoni
ATCATTAATATTCCATTTTTCACTCATTTTTACACACTCCTTTTCTCGAAAGCCCTTAGCAGTATATGCAAACAAGGAAAAATGTGTATTCGTCTATTTAATATTATATTTTTCATATTTATAAGATATGATATTTAGTTGATGTTAAACAAAGCTTATTTTTACATCGATGAGCATTTATATCCTAAAACAGAAAGGAAAAACTATCGCCGCATAAATTGCGCTCTCCTTATCCCTCTTGTTTCCTTAAGTATAATCGAGCTATCATGCAATATCCCATTCTAAGCTAACAAGGAGAATGTAACATTGAATAATGAAAACTCTTCAAAGTTGATTGTTTTGCCGTTATTCGTCTCAATTATCGCAATATCATTCTCTGCCATCTTCGTTAAAAGGGTCTGAAGCACCGGCAACGATCCAGTATGTACCGCATGTGGATGGCAGCGATTTTATTATTCCCCTTTGTCTGGACAAGGCGGGAAGAATTCCAAAAAATATCCCAAAAGGAATGGCTATTGTTATTCTTTTCAGGATTATTTCTAGCATTACATTTTGCACTATGGTTCGGATTGTTAAACTTCTGTCGCAAGTTCAACAATCATTCTTGCTTTGCAGCCTATCGTTTGATTGATGGTGGCTTTATTTTATACACGCACGACGAAGTCTGCATTATTGGCGATGGGAATCGCTGTAAACGGCGCTGTTATCCGCGGGAGCATGTTCTTTTACGAAAGTAACTAATCAGTACGGATTAGATGTAACAGTAGGGGACATTCCCTATGATCATTCGGTAGTTCCCTTGAGAGCAAAGGTTATCATGACTTAGAGCACGCTATGGAAGGTATGAAAAAGGCGAGGTCTAATTATGTATGGGATTATTTTAATGACATTGAAGCTTACGAGCTCAGCGATGAATGCTTTAAAGGATTGTTCAAGTGATGTGAGAGAACATAATAAACATTATATCCCCGTTGCATTACCATTTTTACCATTTAAAGATAATCACGATTTATTATTGTCGTCTCACTTCCTTCCTATTTATGTATACTGATAGTTTAGGATTCCAATTTCATTTAAACACAATAGATGAAATGCTAAGGGTAACTAAAGAGGTGATTCGCATTTTCCCAACTATAGATTTAGAGGGTAATGAATATAAATATCTAAAAAAAGATCACCTGGTGAATAGAGGTTGTGAGTAGAAACAAAAACAGTATTATAAGAATTTCAAGCTAATGCTAGCAGAGGCTTAATAATAAAGAAGAGTATCTAACTAAAGGATAACGTTATCATTCAAATCTTCCATAATCGGGGGCTTTAGCTTAATAAACTAAATCAGAAAATTGGTTCCTAAACACTGTAAAGGAACCAACCTATCATGCTCTAATTTGCTTAAGTTGTATATCTGCATTTTCCCGACGCTACCCATACAAGTTGTCCGAAACAACAACTATGGTCCCCAACATCCAGTTATTGCTATTTGTTCACTTATTTTGGTGCCTACTATGGGCGCTTTGTGTATAGTACTGTACCCTTGTTATTGATTTCTCCTTCTAATTTCTTTAAAAGCAAGTATACACC
>NZ_PIJY01000056.1:0-1339 GCF_008304605.1 Oceanobacillus polygoni
AAATGGGTAATTATCTCATTTGCACTGTCATCTGTCACAGCAATTTTGGCGTTTAAATCCACCCTTGGATCCCGGTAAAGAGGATCCAGCACATTGTAGATATCACCTTTGGCGACGTCGATTCCTAAGATTAAAGCTCTTCCTTTTGCGGGATCGTAATTACCAGGTACGCTCCGATCAATTGCCATACTTGCCTCTTTTATCGAACCTCCTTTTCCAGTTACAAGTTTATTCGATATAGATATTTCTCCCCTGCTTGACTCACTAATATTCATATCTCTAATAATTGAAGTTGTTTGATAATCACCATTCTCATCCAAGTCAAAACCTGATAAATACACAGTACGGGAATTCTTTAGAAGTCTTTCATCCCAGCACCCAACCAGTAATGGAAGAATAAAGAAGATCAAAAAGAGCTCAGTTTTTCTCATAGGTCGCCGCCTCTCTTTTAAAAATAATTGTTATTAAAAGCAATAGAATAGGGATAATAATGCCGAAAATTAAACTTAAATGCTTTAACCATTTATCAAGTAAGGTAATCTCCATATAATAAAATATTATCGAAACGATAAGGACAAATGCTCCAGATAGTATCACAGCAAATTTATGTTTGATATGGATTAATTTACTTATTCCCATACTTGCTGAAAAGGTGTAGCTAATAATAGTAGTAAAAACTATCAGACCCCAGAAAGAAAGAAATATTAAATCTAATCGGCTTAAAATTCTTATTTCCATCGCACTTAGTATATATAGAACCGGTTCCGGCGTGATTTTTATTTCTTCAGGACTAAGCATTACGGTACTTAGAATCACAATGTACGTTAAAAAAATGGTTACAAATAATACTGCTAAAAAAACTCCTTTCAGTGCTGAAATAGTTTTTGATTGCTTTATAAAAGCAAAATAAATAAGTAATGTTTCAAACCCTATGAAGGATATCATTGAGTCACTAGTGCTTTTAAGGATATTCCATCCACCACTGGAACCAATAGGGAAGAGATAGCGAACATCTATGTATGGATCACCATAAACCAAAAACGTAATGAAGAATAAAAACAGGATGAATATGAATAGTAAAGAAAATAAAGATACCACATTTTTTATATTACAAATACTTCCATAAATAAGTAGAACGAATGTTATCAAAAATAATATCCATGCTGGAGTTTCAGGGAGTATCCATCGTTTCAGGATATCCGCATATATAATCAAGATATAACAAATCACTGTGAGCAGGTAAATAATATATAAAACATTTAATACAGTTCCAGAAGTTTCTCCCAAAATTACTTTAGAAAAATCAAATAAGGTAAGATTGGGGAAATTCCTGCAAAGT
>NZ_PIJY01000056.1:1634-2784 GCF_008304605.1 Oceanobacillus polygoni
TGTTTTTCTTGCTTATAATGAGGAGAATTTTTGGAGTGTTTATACATCATCCAAGAAGGAACACGAACGATAGTATCTTTAAAATCCTCCATGTTTAATGGAACAAAAGGTGAAAAATATGGAAGACCGAATGAAGTAAGGCGTGACAAGTGAATTAACACAAATAACACTCCAACGACAATTCCTAAAAAGCCGAATATAGCTGCCAATAGCATTAAAGGAAATCCTAATATACGAATCGAGCTGCTCATTTCTAGATTTGGCTGAACAAATGATGAGACTGATGTTAATGCAACAACTATAAGACCACCATAGGAGACAATTCCTGCCTCAACCATTGCTGTTCCTACAACTAGCCCTCCGACGATCCCAAAAGTCGTGGCGACGGAAGGTGGCAGTCGAATGGACGCTTCTCTAAGCAACTCTAAGGAAAGCTGCATAATCATTAACTCTATAAATGGCCGAAATGGTACGTAGCTCAACGAAGACTGTAACGAATAAACAAGCTCCAATGGAATTACTTCATAATGGAATGAAACGAATGCAATATATAATGCCGGTAGAATAAGTGCAATGATATAGCTGAATAGACGTATAAATCTAAAAAATGAACCTAACCACCAACGGGTAATATAGTCATCCGGTGTTTGAAAGAACGTCATAAATGTTGCTGGTAATATAATTACAGTAGGACTTCCATCTATAATTAAAGCAACCCTTCCGTCCTTTAAATTTGCAGAAGCTCGATCTGGCCGTTCTGTAATTAAAAGCTGGGGAAATGGAGTAACTGTATGATCTTCAATGCAATCCTGAATATCTCCTGCTGATCGGATGGAATCAAGCGTAATACTTTTTATACGTTGTTCAACCTTTTTTATGATTTCCGGATCTGTCAAGTGATCCAAATAAATTAGTGATACATTCGTTGTTGTTGAGGAACCCAATGTATACTTTTTAACCGTGAAATCGGGTGATTTTGTTACAGTACGGAGTAAAAAAATGTTTTTTTCTAAGCTTTCAACAAAACCTACTTTTGCCCCAAGGATTGTTTTTTCTATGATAGCCTCTGAAACTTCTCTATCGGTTGATGCGTTCGTTTTCAGCAGGAATCCTTCACTATTCCTGCCTTTTTTTATTAGCAGACAATAAC
>NZ_PIJY01000057.1 GCF_008304605.1 Oceanobacillus polygoni
CCATCCCGAACACAGAAGTTAAGCTCTTCAGCGCCGATGGTAGTTGGGACTTTGTCCCTGCAAGAGTAGGACGCCGCCAGGCTGCTTTTTTCATATCTACATAATTCCACAGTAGCTCAGTGGTAGAGCAATCGGCTGTTAACCGATCGGTCGTAGGTTCGAATCCTACCTGTGGAGCCAGGTTCACGCTTCCATAGCTCAGCAGGTAGAGCACCACCATGGTAAGGTGGGGGTCGCAGGTTCAAATCCTGTTGGAAGCTCTCTACTAAACGTTGATATAGCGCTATTCCTAATATTTAGGAATAGCGCTTTTTTCCTTTTCTTTCGACTTTGACGGTATTCTTGCCGGCGGGAATTGTTTTCCGTTACTTTTCATAGAGGTATTATTACTACATATGAAATAAGTGAGAAGTAAGTCTATCAAATAATACTTCTACTTATTTTTACTTAATTAATTTTATCAACTCCTGCAATCATTGAAGAGAAAATATATCCTTTATTGATACTCTAGAAAATGAAAATAAGGAGAAATTATGAAATTTATTTAGCGAAAGTAATTGATAATATAAAAAACTAGTCCTTAAGTACCTAAAAAAGTTAACTAATGGTATAATTGGATTATGTTATCCTTAACTGGGAAACTAATGTGGAAATACATAGATTATCCAATTTGATATGCAGATATGATTAGGGAACAATTAAATTAAATATCTAAAAAAGAGCTTTGCTACAAGTTAGTAAATTTGTGAGAAGTATTCTTTTGCGATAAATTCAATAAAGGCTGTTTGATTTTTAGCTAAATTATGTGAAGCGCTGAAACGATTACCGAATCATATCACAGGAGTAGCATCAGTAAAATACAAGAAAGAAGGAATTTACGGTGGGGGCAAAAGGAAAGAAAAAGAAGTCGATAGGATTTAATTGGATTCGTAAAAGTATATCAACAAAAGTAGCCGCAGCACTTTTTGTAGCTATATTTATTGTATTTTCTACAACAGGATTCTTTATACATATGTATACAAAGGCATTACTAGTAGAAAATGTTGAAACAGATTTATCGACAAAAAGTGATGCAATCGCTGCACAGGTGAATAGCCTGTTCAAAGAAAAAGCGACGATTGTGCGGCAAATGGTAACGAATCAAGAGATTGGCAGGTACTTAAATACAACTGATTCTAGAGATGAAGCTTTAGCAAATGATTATTATGAAGGTGTATTACAGTCGCTTAATGAGGTTGTTGAGATAGATGATTCGATTGCAATGGCATGGGTTGCAAGTAATAAATCAAACTTTTTAATCGGAAGTAATGATGTTTTATCTGACTCTAGCTTTGACATAACAAGCAGACCTTGGTATGAGGCTGCTATGGCAGAAGATGATGTTTATTTCACCGAACCGTACATGGATGAAGTATTTGGAAAAATGATCTTGAGTGCAATGAAGCCAATTCAAGAGAATGGCAATACAGTTGGTATTGTTGCAATTGATATTTTTCTAGATCAGTTACCAGAGCTTATGCAAGCTTATAGAATGGGTGAGAGTGGATATTCATTCTTAACCTCTAGCGATGGAACAGTTTTATATCATCCAGATGAAACATTAATTCTTGAAGAACAACTGCAGGATATGTCTGGTGATATGGGGACAATCGGTAACAAAATGATTGCAGGCGAAAAAGGCCTTCAGTTAGCTCAAGTCAATGGTAATTTAGAATATATTGGGTATTCGCCAGTTCATACAACAGGGTGGTCTATTGGAACGTCGTTACCAGAAGACGAAGCTTTAAGTGAACTTGAAACGTTTACGATGATGATGGTTTTATTTTTTAGCATTGCCTGTTTGATTCTTGTGGTAGTCGTGATTTTTTTATTAAAACGTATGTTACGAGAGATTCCTCAAGTTACGAAAGTGATGAGAGAGTTAGAATTAGGTAATTTAAGTAAGACAAAGATACAAGCTAAAACGGATGATGAAATAGGCCAATTGGTAAGTTCTACAAATAAGATGAATGAAACACTGCGAGAACTCGTCATGAAAATCAAAAATGTATCTGAGACGGTTAGCAGTAAAAGTGAGGAATTAACGCAGTCAGCAAATGACGTGAAGATTGGATCTGAACAAGTGGCGACTACAATGCAAGAGTTAGCTTTTGGTTCAGAGTCTCAAGCAAATACCACAAGTGACCTTTCTTCCTTGATGGCTACTTTCCAATCAGATACGGATCAAGCATATGCGAACAGCAATCAGGTGTATGAATCTTCTAATCAGGTACTGAGTCATACAAATGAAGGAAGAAACCTAATGGAAAAGTCGACAGAACAAATGGAAACAATTGATACCATTATTTATGATTCCGTTCAGAAAGTAGAAAGTTTAGATACACATTCTCAAAAAATATCCGATCTAGTTTCTGTTATTAAAGATATCGCTGATCAAACGAATTTATTGGCTCTAAATGCTGCGATTGAAGCTGCTCGAGCTGGAGAAAGTGGGAAAGGCTTTGCAGTTGTTGCAGATGAGGTTAGAAAGCTTGCCGAGCAGGTCGGGTCATCCGTAACTGGCATTACAGATATTGTTGAGAATATCCAAAGGGAAACAACTCAGGTTACGAAGTCTTTACGAGATGGCTATAAAGAAGTTCAACAAGGAACTAGCCAAATAAAGGTGACGAGAGATACGTTCCAAACAATAAGTACATCCGTTACGCAAATGGTAGATGGTATTAAAATGATTTCTGATAAATTATCTACCATATCGGATACGAGTGAAAACATGAATACTTCTATCCAGGAGATTGCAGCAATATCTGAGGAATCCGCGGCAGGAGTTGAACAAACCTCTGCATCTTCACAACAGATCAGCAGTTCAATGGAAGAAGTTGCCCTAAGTTCAGATGAGCTCGCAAAGCTAGCGGAAGAATTGAATGAATTGATACAGCATTTTAGGAGCTAAGAGATTATAAGATGAGCCCAAATAAATGACTTTACACGAAAACAACGCTATTTTCCCTTAAGAATAGCGTTGTTTTTTCGTTTGTCATTTAAAAATTGCTATCAATTTGTTGTAAAAGTAATAGCAATTTTTATATACGATCCTAATTCAACATCTTTACAAACTTACACAGCTAGCTTCCATTAGCCAAACCATCCCAATAAAAGTCTACAATCTGCGTTACTAAATCATCCAGCGATGAAAATGAATTTTTAAATACTGTATTCATATTGTTTCCGGTTGTCACCATGGATACAAACAGAAGCGCTCCTAAGCGTGGATTGCTCCCGGGAATTTCCCCCTTGTCCATTGCTTTTTTTAATGCATGTTCCAATTCGTCATACATTTTTTGCTCGGCTTCCTGCATCAATTGCAACTGTTCCTGCGATAAAGATGTCTTTGCTTCCTTCATAAATGAATTAATATCAATATCAACTGTCGCTTGTAAATGGCCTTTGGCAAACTGAAACAATTGCTTTTTCAATGGCTCATTGGTTGAGAGAATTACGACAATTCTTTCGTGGATCCGATTCATTAACTGAACCATTGCATCCGTGAAAAGGTCTGTCTTTGTTTTGTAATAGTAATAAACTGTTGCTTTTGTGACATCACATTGTTGGGCAACATCGTCCATGGATACTAACGGATAACCTTTTTCTAAAAACATACCGGTTGCGATATGTAAGATCGTATCCTTCGTTGATGTTCCATCCTGTTCTTTACGAGGTCTTCCTAATGTTCGATGTTTGCGTTGCATCATGAACCCCACTCCAAATTCTATAAACTACACTTAGTATATCATAATTTAAATAGTACTTGATTAATTAACCGACTAGTATATATAATTACGAGGTACATGATTTTAAATGCACGAGAAAGGATGAGATTCGTGAAAGGTCTTTTGAAAAATTGGGGAGGTATTGTTGCAAATACCAAAACCCGTTGGGCAACCTTGTTTATTTGGGTCTTACTGATTGGGATATTTTCATATATTTGGCCACAAGTCAACGATCGGGAGACATCAGATACGCAATTATTGCCAGAAGATACGATGTCTGTCGAAGCGAGTAAAATTACAAATGAAGAATTTTCTAATGATGCTGGTACACCATTGCTTTTAGTTTGGCATCGTGATGGAGGACTAAATGAATCTGATTATGAGATGATTCAATCCCTTTATCGAAATCTAAATGAGGAACCGGTTGATCAACAAACATTTATCCCGCCTTTTCAGGATGCTCCTGTTGAAGCAATAAAAGGAAGTGCGTCTGAAGACGGGGAAGCGCTGACAACACCGGTCTTTTTTGATGAAGCTGCAGCAACAAAGGAATTACAAGCAGCGCTAGATCAACTGGGAGTTAAAATAAAGGATACATTTGGAAGTGAAGTGCTGGAAAGTGAATTAGACGATGCTGGACTACACGTGCGTTTTTCCGGACCTGTCGGAATACAGACGGATACAGTTTCCTTGTTCAGCAATGCAGATTTCACCCTGTTAATCGCAACAGTATTGATTGTATTTATTTTACTTATTTTGCTGTATCGCTCACCAATTTTGGCACTTGTTCCGCTTGTTGCGGTTGGGATTGCCTATGGGATTATAAGTCCACTGCTTGGTTTTTTCGCCGATAAAGGCTGGATAGTTGTGGATGGGCAAGCAATATCGATTATGACGGTTCTCTTGTTCGGAGCCGGAACAGATTATTGCCTATTTTTAATTTCACGATATCGAGATGAATTGCGACAAGAAAAAGATAAACATGTTGCATTAAAACGTGCGATTAGCGGTACTGGTGGGGCCATCATGATGAGTTCCCTGACAACGGTTTTAGGACTGCTGTCACTTGGGATAGCCTATTACGAATCCTATGATCGTTTTGCTGTACCTTTTAGTTTATCGATATTTATTATGGGGATCGCAGCATTAACCGTGCTTCCTGCGATTTTGGCCTTACTTGGACGTTTTGCATTTATTCCATTTATCCCACGCCCTGAAGAAATGATTCAGGAAATGGAAGAGAAGAAAGGCAAAAAACTGCGTCGTCCGAAACCAAGTCATCGATTCGGGAAAAAGATTGGAAAAGTGGTAACAAAAAAACCTTGGACGATTATTCTTGTCAGTGTAATTATTCTTGGTGGTCTAGCTGCTTTCGTACCGAAAATGCAATTTACGTATGCTTTATTAGATTCCTTTCCAGAGGATATGCCATCCCGTGAAGGATTTACATTGATTGCAGATCATTATCCACCAGGTGAAATTGCGCCTGTCAGTGTGATTGTCGATACAAATGGAGCGGATGTTTCGTTGCAGGAGGAATTGGCAGAGCATCCTTATGTAGAGCTTGTTGATGACCCTGTGGAAGGATCGGAAAATAAGGATATCCAAGAATGGAAAGTGACACTTGCGATTGATCCATACTCCACGGAAGCGGTAGAAAGCATTCCAGAGCTTCAGTCTATTGCGACGAATGCATTAAGCGATGCAGGTGTATCCAATTCAGATGACTTTGTATGGCTAGGTGGAGAAACAGCGACATTATACGATACAGACCAGATAACGAATCGAGATCAAGGGTTAATTATACCTGCCCTTCTACTCATCATTGCAGTGTTGCTCGTCATATTCCTAAGGTCCATTGTTGCAATGGTCTATCTTTTATCAACCGTTATTATTTCGTATTTATCTGCGCTTGGTTTAGGCTGGCTTGTGCTCCATCATATTTTTGGGGTCACAGAAATTCAAGGATTAATCCCGCTCTATGTGTTCGTCTTTTCGGTTGCTTTGGGTATAGACTACAACATATTCCTTGTTTCTAGTCTATGGAGCAATCGAAAAGAAATGCCGTTGAAGCAAGCTATTTCCAAAAGTGTTGCAGAAACGGGCAGCGTAATCAGTTCAGCAGGACTTATTTTAGCTGGTACGTTTTCAGTTCTGGCTGTAATGCCTATGCAGGTTCTTGTCCATTTCGGTACCATTACAGCAATCGGAATCTTGCTTGATACGTTTATCGTTAGACCATTGCTTGTTCCAGCGATTACGACGGTGCTTGGGCGTTTTGCGTTCTGGCCGGGTAAGTTATGGAAGCTAAGGGATGATGAGAGTTTTAAAGATCGTGTAAGTGAAGAATGATTTTGAGTTTGGCTGCTGGCAGGGGTGTCAGCGGCCACTTTTTTATCAATGAAGTTCAACTTATAGTTTGGCAGAAAAGGCGAAACGAAGATATTGGTAGAATAAAGTAATTTCATATCGCTAAAACAGGAAAGTATCCTGATGTCAGAATTACATTATTGATGATGTAATTGATAGTTTTGCTAGAAATGTATAATACGAATGGAACGAGGCAAAACCTCATCCCATTCGTATTATAAAAACTCATAACCATCCTCTTTTAATTGCTTGGAAAGATTAGTAGCTATGGACCCATTTTCCCAATCACCATTAGCTATTAGGTTTAAGGAGTTAATTTCATTGGCTTGTAATTCTTTTACTTTTTCTAAAATATTAAGTGCTTCTTGGGGTGGAATTACAACAATTCCATCTTCATCACCTAAGATTATATCTCCTGGATGAACGACTTGACCACCACAAGAGATATCAACATTTATTTCTCCAGGACCATTCTTGTATGGTCCACGGCCCGTAATTCCAGCTGCGAAAACAGGGAACTCATTGTTTACTAAATAATCTACGTCTCGTATGCTTCCATCAACTACAAAACCAGCTATGTTCTTACTCTTAGCATATGAATACATAATCTCACCGCAAACACTATGATTCATATCTCTCCCAGCATCTACTACGATAACATCACCAGGATCGGCCATTAATAATGCCTGATGGAATAGCATATTATCTGCAATAGAGGCTTTTACAGTAAGTGCTTGTCCAATTATTTTATTATCTTTCCCCATTGGCCTAATATGGGCATTCATACTATAAAGTCTACCCATACAATCAGATACATTGGCACTTGGGTATTTTCTTAATGCTTCAACTAATTGTTTATCTAGATTATTTCTGTGCCGAATTATTCGTTTTCCAACACTCATCATTATCTTCCCCTTTATACAACTCTATAGTTAGGTGTCTTACCTTCTAACACAGTTATAACTTCTTTTACCACCGTTGAACCCATCAGTTTCATCGCTTCTGCTGTGTTTGCGCCAATGTGAGGAGTAGCAACAAAGTTATCTAAACTAAGTAATGGATTTTTTGATGTGGGTGGTTCATGCTCAAAAACATCACTTGCAGCTGCAAATAATTTCTTTTCTGCTAAAAATGTATACAAAGCCTTTTCATCAATTACTCCACCTCTAGAAGTGTTAATCAAGACTGCATGTGGTTTCATAAAACGTAAAGCCCTTTCATTAATTAAATGCTTGGTATCTTTTGTTAGTGGAACACTTACCGATACAAAATCAGCTATCATCATCAAGTCTTCTAATCTATCTACTTTTTCAATCCCAACCTGAGAACACTGCTGTTCTGTGACAAATGGATCGTATACTACAATCTTCATATCAAATCCGTGCTTGGCGATTTTTGAAGTATTTAATCCAATCTTACCTGCTCCTATCAGTCCCAATGTCTTATTATTTAGCTGGTAGCCCATCAGCTCTTTAGGTGCTATTGATTTATTTTCACCTTTTTTTCCCTTCTCAAAGCTTAAACTTATATTACGCACAACATTCGTCATAAGAGCGATAATTAACTCAGATACAGATTGAACATTAGCTTCAGGTGTATAGACAACTTTTACATCATGTTCTTTGGCGGCCCCTATATCAATTGAGTCATATCCAATACCATGTTTACCAATAACTTTTAACTTTTTTGATTCCTCAATCATGGAACGAGATACTTTTTCTGCCCGGATTATCATGGCATCGATATCCTTTAGCTCATCAAGATTATTTGTTACTGTGGCATATTTTTGAAGTGTGTTTAGAGCATCTTCATCTATGTGTTCATTAAGATAGACCTTATACTTTGGCACTTTATCTACTCCTTTGTTTGATAGCGCTAACAATTAATTATATACTAAGTATAAATATTGCTAAATGTAATGTAAAATACATAAAAACTGTATTAAATACTATTTATTTTAATATTAGGAGGATCGAGAATGAACCTGAACTTTATCCCGACGTTTTTAACGATTGTACGAAAGCAGTCGATTAGTGCTGCAGCAGAATCGATGCATGTTGCTCAAACGACAATTAGCCAAAGGCTAAATGTTGCTGAACAAGAATTTGGTTTTAAACTCATCGAAAGAGGAAGGGGTATTAAAAAAATTACGTTAACACCTGCAGGCGAGGAATTTTTACGTTTAGCAGAACAGTGGGAAAACATCTATAACGACTTAAAAATCCTAAAAGAAAAAGGACCTAAGCTAACGTTGAGCATTGGTTCGATAGATAGTTTTAATACATTCTATTTACCAAGTGTCTATAAGGAAATTAACAAAACATCATCGTCTGTGCTACTACGTAGTCATACACTACATTCAAATGAAATTTATTCCGGAATTGATAATAAGACACTTGATATAGGTTTTACGCTAATTCAAAGGAGTCATTCAAACGTAAACGTAGAGAAATGTTATGAATCTGATTTAGTCGTATTACGCAGTGGCAATGTTAGCGATTCAAAAGTAGATCCTTTAGCGTTAGATCCTTTATATGAACTATTTATGCCTTGGGGAGAAGAATACAAAATATGGCATGAGTTTTGGTGGGATCCGTTAAGTGTTCAAAAAATAAAACTAGACGATATCCACTTATTATTTGATTTTTTACAAAACCCAACTTACTGGGCAATCGTTCCTGAATGGATTGCGAAAAAGGCAAATAAAAGCAGAGGGTTTTCGATTCAGTATTTTACTGATCCGCCACCAAAGTACACCTGTTACAGGCTTACTCATAAAAATCCAAGCTTGTCTAAGAGTTCTGCTATTGAGTTTTTTGATAATCAATTGAAAAAATGTATCTCTATGTCATGACAACGTCTTTATTTTTTATATAATGTATTCACAAATAAAACCCCTAGAATGTGACTTGCTCAACACTCTAGGGATTTCGCTTCTATATTAAATATAAATCTAACATATTATTACGTGGCGGATAGAAAACTCATAACTAAAATTGTTAATACTCCACCAATACGTGTAGTTACCTGTAAGAAGGGATACAATTGCATTCGATCACTTGCTTTTAGAACAGCAACATCTCCTGAACCTCCCATATCAGCTAATGAAAGTCCAGAGATGATGGAAGACTCAATGAAATGAAAACCAATTAGCCATCCAGCCAATCCGGCGATAATTGAAATAATCACTACAATAGTAACAATTAAGAAGATGTGTGATGGATCTGTAATGATTTGTAGGATACGGTCAATATCAATTAAGCTTGCACTTATAGCTACTAATATAGCTGGGATCCAAAGCTTACTTATAAAATTAAACCATACCTCTGCACCAACGGTGATATATTCAGGGAAAATATTCCAAACCTTTAATATTGCAGTTAAAATTATGATCCATACAAAAGTATGTAGTGCGGGGACAAGTTCACTTAGCAACATTCCTGCCATATATAATCCGCCAGCTACCATCATACCTATTCCGATATTGCGAAGTGATTCTAGCATACTTGTATCTTTTGTGGTTTTAAATCCTGCATCTTTTTTTCTAAGTGGATTCCCTTCTCCTGAGAACCCTTTTACAAACATGTTTTTATTTTTCTTCCCTAAATAGTTAAGTACAGACGCTAATAGTATACAAATAATATTAGAAACGATTACTGCAGGTGCAAGAATATCGAAATAATCTACTGGCAAACCTCCCATATTATCAGCATAAATCTCCGAAAGCGGAATGGCCCCTGTAGTTATTCCGCTTGCCATAATCGGTGCCACTATCATAAGAATCGTTTGTTTAAATCCTATACCAAATAGTTGCCCTAGCAAACCACCCGCTAATGCTGCCAGTAATATCGTCGTTAATAAAGGAATTAACATTTTTAAAGCTACATTAATAAGAACTTCCTTTTTTATACCTAATATACTTCCGACAATTAATCCTGCAACAATTAGGTTAGAGAATCCAAAACCGCTATAGAAATCAGCAGCTAATTCAGCAGTTACTTCAGGCAAAATTCCGATATAAATTAGTAGAGAGGGTAGGAAGATGCAAAGTATAGTACCTCCTCCAAAATCAGAGAATTTTGGAATGGAATCCCCCATCCACATGAACAAACCACCTAAGCCCATCGTAATCATAAAACCAGTAATTAAACTAGAAGGAACGACATCAAGGTATAATCCTACTATTGCAGGTACTAATAGTAAAAGATATATTGGAAGTTTTATTCCGTAAATCTCTTGATTAAAAATATTATTCTTTCTTTTTGTATTCACAACATTTTCACTGCCCATTAATCCCACTCCTTTTTTAGATAAGTAATTCCCTAACAAACAAATTTTGATAGCGCTTTCTATTAATTGGAACGTATACTTGCTTTGATTTCTATTATCCATCATAAATATTAAGAATTATAATGTAAAACTAATATATTTGCTAATAAATATCAAAATATGTGATGTTATGATGTTTAGAATCTCATTGTAAGGAAAAAGAGCTATTCTCATAGTTAATTAGTTTGTAATTAAAAACATTGAATGCTATTATATATTCAATTCAAAGTAAATTCATCGGTATTCTTGAATAATTGAATTGAGAGATAGATGTTGCTAGGAGGGGGATATAAACTGTTCTTAGAATAACTGAACAGATCATAATAGATACATAATTGATTGTGGATAATGGAGAGCAAACAATCATAGAAATTAAAAGTAGTAAAAATTTCAACACTTGGAGTGGTTTAATTGAAAAAAGCATTATTATTTATTTTACTTATATCAAGTTTATTGGTTATAACTGCTTGTGCTGGTGATGGAGCAGATGAAACAGAGAATGTTGAGGAAAAGGATCTGACAGTCGGATTAGCCTCTGAACCAGTATCGCTGGATCCACATGCTGCAAATGATGGTAACTCCTTATATGTGATGAATGCCATCTATGATACGTTGATTGAGCAAAATACAGATTTGGAGATTCAGCCAGCTTTGGCTGAAAGTCTCGAACAAATTGAAGATACTGTCTGGGAAGCAAAGCTTAGAGAAGATGTTACTTTCCATGATGGCAGTGCATTTAACGCAGATGTTGTAAAGGCGAACCTGGATCGCGTTCTTGACCCTGACATGGGATCACCGCTCGCCTTTTTATTCGATATGATAGAGTCTGTAGATATAGTAGATGAATATACGGTTCACATTAATACGAAATATCCCTTTTCAGCCTTACCATCTCATTTGGCACATCCAGGCGGGCATATGATCAGTCTTGAAGCGATTGAAAAAGATAATGAAGCAATTGCCAATGGTGGAGAGCCGTTTGCAACAGTTAATGAGAACCCGATTGGTACAGGATATTTTAAATATGATGACCGTACAAGTGGAGAACAAATTAAGGTTGTAAAAAATGAAGACTATTGGGGAGAGCAAGCCGGGGTAGATTCGGTTACGTTTAAATTTGTCCCAGAAGATTTAACACGAATTGCAGAGCTGCAAACTGGTGATTCGGATATCATTTATCCAGTAAATACAAGCAATATTGATGAAGTGGAAACGAATGAAGGAACACATGTTAAACAATCCGATAGTGCAAGTATGTCCTATCTTGGTTTCAATGTAGAAAAAGAACCATTTACAGATCTTAGAGTAAGACAGGCGATTGCAAAAGCAATTAATAAAGAAGAAATTATCGAAGGAGTACTTAATGGTGTTGCCTTACCAGCAAAAGGACCACTTGCGCCGACCGTGTTTGGGTACGATGAAAAGGTAGAACCAATTGATTATAATGTTGCTGAAGCAAAGGAATTATTAAAGGAAGCAGGCTATGAGGATGGTTTCAATGCAACAATCCTGGCCTATGATACAAATACATCAGATATCACACAGGTTATTCAAGCAGAGCTAAAGGAAATCGGTATCGATATTGACATTGAGATGACTGAAGTAGGAACCTATCTGGAAGTCACTGGTAATGGTGGTGTCGATATGTTTATCGGAAGCTGGGGAACTGTAACATTAGATGCGGATTACGGGCTATACCCAATGTTCCATTCAGCTAATGCCGGGAATCCCGGAAACAGATCTTTCTATGCAAATGATGTAGTAGATGCATTACTGGAAAAAGCAAGACAGGAAGGAGCAGAAGAGGAAAGACTACAACTATATAGTGAAGCACAGCAAATTATTGTAGATGAAGCTCCAATTGTTCCGCTTTACCATTCTGTATTGCTAGCTGGTTTAAGGGATGAAGTAAATGGGTTTTATCAGTTTCCGAGTAGTTTCCCGTTTTTGCGGGATGTAACGATTGATTGACAGATAAATTGAATTTTATAATAACATTGACTTTTTTATCACGAAGGTGTAATTTTAATACAATTGAATATTGAACTTCTTATCAAGAGAGGTGGAGGGATATGGCCCTTTGATACCTCGGCAGCGGGCTCAATTTATTGAGTACTGTGCCAATTCCATCAGACACTAGTCTGAAAGATAAGAAGAGGAACTAGAATTTTTCTACCCTCTTCTTATGGAAGGGGGTTTTTGCTTTGGTCTTATAATTGAATATTTGTCTAGCTAAAGGTGATTTAAAAATTAAGGGAGTGAATAATTGTGACAGAATATGGCGTATGGACAATCATACTGGCATTGGGATATACATTTGCGCTGATAACGGCAGGACAAATTGCCAAAAGACGCTTGACTAAGAAAGATAGTTATTTTGTGGGAAATCGGAATTTCAATAAATGGATTGTTGCGTTTTGCATAACTGGATTATTCTCGGGATCCACATTCATTTCTATTCTGGAATTATCCTATTTAACTGGTATCTCGGCAATCTGGTATGGAGTGGCAGAGATGGTCCAGATTTTTATCATTGCTTTCTTGATTATCCGTTCTTTCCGAAAAAAGATGCTTGTAACGGTTTCTGGTTTGATAGGAGATACGTACGGGAGAACAGCAAAAGGCTTATCAGGAGCAATTACTGCATTCGCATTTCCAATGTGGTCGGTTGCCACAGCAATCGCATTTGCTTCTGCCTTTCATGTGTTTACAGGTATTTCGTTGAGCTTATCCGTTGCGTTTACTGCTATTTTACTTTTTATCTATCTGCAGGCTGGTGGCATGTGGTCCATTGCTTTTACACAAACAATGAACATGTTTGCGTTCGGATTGATGATTGTAATTGGAGTTATTGCTTTTTTCATCAATCCGGGATTATCAGGTTTAGCTACATTGAACATGGAGCGCCCAGAAATGTTTAACTTTGGGAGTGCCGGGCTACAAGTGATTGTCGTCTGGTTTGGAACTTTTCTCGTAAATGTCATTCTGGCACAGGCGGCCTTCCAAATGGCATTATCTTCCCGTTCACCAGAAGAAGGGCAAAAAGGCCTTGTTATGGCTGGATTCATGGCGATTCCGTTTATAGTCGGTGGTGTTATCTTCGGAATATCAGCTGCTATCGTCGTACCGAATGCATCCACTGGTCTTATCGCCATTCCGCAGTATCTGATGGAAGTTTTGCCTGCCCCATTAGTAGGTTTATTTTTCCTTGGTGTATGGGGCTGTGCACTTGGCTGGGGTGGACCATGTCAGTTCTCAGGTGCTACAAGTCTCGGACGTGATGTGGGAAGTGCGATTAATCCAAGTGCCACAGGAGACCAGCTTATTAAATATACGAAAATCTCGCTTCTGCTTTTAACTGGCCTGATGATTGCGTTTGGTTTATTGCGAACGGAGCAATCCGCATGGTGGAATGTATTTGCATGGACGATACGAAATAGTGCCACGTTTGCACCGGTAGTAGCCGCGCTGTTTTGGCCGGTGGTGACCAAGCGCGCTGTAGTTGCTTCATTGTTCACTGGATTTACTAGCGGCCTATTGTGGTATTACTTGGGTGGTTGGCATCCTCAGGAATTTTATTTGAACATACACCCGGTTTGGATCGGAAGCTCGGTTAATATCGTGACAATTACATTGGTAACACTGGCTAATAGAGGAACGAATTTAACATTGCGAAAGACAGATCGTTTTGGTTACATGGGGTTAATTGGAGGAGTTATTTTAACGCTGGTGAATATTATTTATTTTGAACAGGCCTATCAAAGTGGATTGTTTGGGTTGTTTATGTTTGTGGCTGTATTGAGTTACTTTATAGCGGCGATACGGTTTGTGAGGTTAAATGAAGTCGGAGCTGTACTTGTAGAGGAGAAAGAATACATTGCGTCAAATAGTTAAGGAACTACAATAAAGATAGAAAGTTTATCTACGATTTAATTGGGGTATAGATGATTTATCGCAATGAAAAGTAAGCGTAAAAGTTGTGTTAGCAGGGAATGGAGGTAGAATAAGTATGGATTTAATTATCACTACTTTTGTTGCCTTGATTGGTGTCTTTGTATTAACCATTAGGGCGTTTACAGCGGTATATAAAAATAGATTGAAGGATTCTGATGAGTAAAGAGATTTTTTTAAATCTTGTTTAGGGTAGTTAAGATTTGTTATGAAAGGCAGCATCATTTTGTGTTTTGCTGCTATCTGTTTACTAAAATTATTTGTTCTTGAATGAAAACATATTGAAAAACTATGAAATACATGTACGGTATTGCAAGAAACCTATAGAAACGAAAACGTGTTAGGGTATAACGTTTTCCCTTAATCAAAGTAGAACTGCATTGGGACTTCCTTTTTTTTAAGGAAGTCCTTTTTACGGATCTAGATATTAGTACTGACGCGGCGCGGTAGCAGAGGTAAGCTTGAAAAAAATTTAAGTAAAGAATTGTTAAGAGAAATTTCTTTTGGTTATAATTTATAAGAAATTTATATTTATTTGAAGGAATAAAATTCTGACCGAATTCACCGACACTAATCAGACCTATTCTAACAATAGCTAATGTATAAGATTCCTGGATCAACTATATAGCCCTAATTCCAATTGCGGAGTTAGGGCTTATTTTATTTGAGGAGGAAAAGTATTTCAAGGGAAGATATTTTTGAAGAGATGTCAGATCTTCCAAATATAAAATATAAGTAATCAGGGGGAAAAGCGGCAATTTGAACAGAACACACCACATCACGCAATATGGAAGAATACCTGATTACTATTAATTTTCATCCCCTTATTATAGTAGGGATGCTTTTTATCTAAATAACCTACAGAAACTATAATTGCTAAAAAGTCTTGTTAATTTACTCATATAGCCTTTGGAACAAATGAATTGAAAGGAATTACATTTCAATGAGTAAATATCTGTAAATCAAATAGGTAAGTCAAACAAGACCTTTTGAAAGTGAAGGTAATAAACTAAAAATTGTAATGGAATGAGCAGCTATATTAGACTATATAAAGAAAGTTTGCGAAGGATAATTTTATGTTGGAGATGTATTTTTGAATAAAGATGACCATAACAAAATTAGAAAAGAGAATTTGGAACGATCCAAGTAGATCAATTCTAATAGGGGGCGAGTGTCAATTTACCGCAGTTCATCGTTATACTAGTGATTATCCTCCCGACTACCCTTGACGCCCACTCACCAACTTGTTATCATTTTTCTATTGTTCAAAAACAAATAGCTACATCTTGTATAAGTCCAGGAATATGGCTTGGACGTTTCTACCAGCTACCATAAATAGCTTGTCTACAAGGGATGGAAATGTATTTTCCTATACCTTTTACGATTACTTTGGCATGCTGGGACGGAGCAAGGTTTTTTATACAAAAGTAGCAAATAGGAGATACTACATATTATGAAAAACTTTTTTGGATTTACAGAAAGAAATACTTCATATAAACAGGAAATTTTTGCTGGTCTCACAACCTTTCTTTCCGTATCTTATATTTTAGTCGTAAACCCGCTTATTCTTAGTCAAGCAGGGATGGATCGGGGGGCTGTATTTACAGCTACTGCGCTTACCGCAATCATTGGTTCCTTACTTATTGGGTTGCTTGCGAATTATCCAATTGCTATTGCACCTAGTATGGGGCTGAATTCATTCTTTACTTTTTCTGTTGTTATTGGGATGGGTATTGAATGGCAAGTGGCTTTGACAGGTGTTTTTATTGCGGGAATTATCTTTATGATTTTAAGCTTGATGAAAATCAGGGAAAAGATCATTAATGCGATTCCGGAGGATTTAAAACATGCGATTGCTGCTGGGATTGGATTTTTCATTGCATTTATCGGCTTTAAAAATGCAGGAATTATTGTTGCTAATCCAGATACGTTTGTTTCGATTGGTGACGTAACATCACCTGGAACAGCATTAGCTCTCGTTGGTCTTATAATCACCATTATTATGCTCGTTCGCGGTGTAAATGGAGCAATTTTTTATGGAATGGCAATTACAACGATTATTGGAATGCTTGTTGGGTTAATTAAAATTCCGTCTTCTATTATCGGGACGATTCCGAGTCTTGAACCAACATTTGGCGCTGTGTTTATGAATTTCGATGCGATTTTTACACCAGAAGTCTTAGCGGTTATTTTTACCTTTTTATTTGTTGCCTTTTTTGATACAGCTGGTGCTTTGATTGCACTTACGAGTCAAGCTGGAATCATGAAGAATAATGAGATTCCGAAAATAGGAAGAGCGCTGCTTGCGGATTCTTCGGCTGCGTCTATCGGTGCGATATTGGGGACATCCACACCTGCAACGAGTGTAGAATCTTCATCAGGAATTGCGGTTGGGGGAAGAACTGGCTTTACATCGATCATCATTGCGCTTTGTTTTGCGATTGCATTATTCTTTTCACCTGTTCTTGCTGTTATAACGACAGAGGTTACTGCACCTGCGTTAATTATTGTTGGGGCGCTAATGGCGATGGATATTCGTAATGTTAACTGGAATAGAATTGAAATTGTCATTCCGGCATTTTTGACGATTATTATGATGCCACTAACTTCCAGTGTCGCGATGGGTCTTGCATTTGGATTTATCCTTTACCCATTATCGCTCCTTGCGCAAAAGCGTTTTAAAGAAGTGCATCCAATTATGTATGTGCTTTGCTTGCTATTTATTTTATATTTTATCTTTATTGCATAGCAAATTAAATTAAACCTCAGGGTTCACATACCCTGAGGTTTAATGTATTTAGTGCACATACCGCTTTCGCTTCAATATTACCTGCCAAAGTCCTCGCATCTCGCCAACAGCAATAGCTGCTAGAATTAGTAAAACGCCAAACCATCTAGAAGGTGCAACATATTCTGCTAATCCAATATAGGCAATAACTACCGATACAGGAAGCTCAACCGCACCAAGAATGGTGGCTAAGCTTGCTGGTAGATGTGGTGTTGACATGGCGAACATGAGTGGCGTTAAAATTAGTCCACATAGAGCGAGTGCTCCTGCATAAATCCAGATGCTACCACTGCTCAAGACATTAGCATTTAATGTCAGGTGTGGTGGAAATAGAATAAAGATTAATAGAGCTGCACCTGTCACCATAATTGGT
The DNA here is from genome assembly GCF_008304605.1 of Oceanobacillus polygoni. Taxonomy (GTDB): domain Bacteria; phylum Bacillota; class Bacilli; order Bacillales; family Amphibacillaceae; genus Oceanobacillus; species Oceanobacillus polygoni. The sequence continues at coordinate 17,582 of NZ_PIJY01000057.1, forward strand.
GACCGAATCGTTGCTGGAACATTAACCGCTACACGTCCACTGACGATAATAAAGGCGGAATAAGTAAATGCAGAGCCGATTCCAAGTAGGAAGCCGATAAGTGTTATCTCGCTTAATCCACCATTAAACACATCTGCCGCGAATAATACACCAACTAATGTTAGTGCAACAGTGAGCAATATCTTGCCGCTTGGTTTTCGGCGATAAATGATCCATTCAAATAACACCCCAACCCATACAAATTGGAATAATAAAACAACGGCTAGTGATGCTGGTAGATATTGCATAGAGCCATAATAAAGAACACTTGTTAAACCGGTGAAGCTTCCTGCGACCATAAGGGAGAGTATCGTTTTGAAGGAAAGCTTTTTAACTGCCTGGGGATGTCGTTTGATAGCAAATAACCCAATAATCCAAAGGACAACAAAAGCGATGCTTGCCTGTACAACATTAATTTCACTGAGAGACCAGCCTGCAGCAAAACCTAATTTAATAAATAACGGGTTCAGCCCAAAGAAAAAAGCCCCTAAAGAGAAAATGATAATAGCATGATGTCTTTTCATATGATTTCCTCCGTTACTATTTAAAAAATATGATATCTATTTAAAGAAGACCATCTTATCTATTATAGCATATTTACTAGGGTTTTTGGATGCCGACTAGCTGTTAAAAATTGCTGGTAAGGTTAAAGTAATTGGAGGTTTCCTTGGATTTGAGGGTTATTTTCATTATCAAAAGCAAAAAACGAGGTTAAGGCATAGCCTTGTCCTCGTTTAGGGAATCCATTACGAATTTATTGTGCACCTTATTATACCTCTCGAACCACTGTCCCTGCAACCTCGTCATGAGGCAATACGGAGCCATCTTCACCTTCAAATGCTTTTCGGTCCTTCATGTATTTAAACGTGCTTAACGAATCTCGGTAAGCCATTCGTTTTATAATTTGGCCAGATGTTATCTCAGATCCATCCTCATTTTCAAGGGCTAGTCCCATTGTTTTATACCCAAGCGTTTGACCGCATGTTTTTAGTTGAGCATATTCCAAAGACCACATGACAAGAGTTGGAGTAACGAACGCATGGAAAGCTTCATTTTTAATTTTTTTCTTTAAAAAATACTCGACACCAGCTGATGCGACACCTGAAATAACACTGTCGATAAGAACCGCTTTTGTACGCTTTTTCGTAATTGCTTTCACTAGAATTCCCCCTGTAAATTTAGTTGTTTCTATTATGTACGAGTGCTGCTCGAAAAGGTTTCGCTTTATCATGAGAAAATTGTTGTTTAGTGATACTTTTTATCATGTGATTGCCTGTGAACCTTGATTAGGAGATGCCTATAAAGGATCATTATTCCTCACAATAAGCCTTATACCAATGGAAAGGCTGAATTTCAGCAAGTGTTTTAAATATAAGGTCTCCACTCACTGTGGTAATGGCAGCTTTTGTCGTCGGTCCCCAATAGAATAGTCTTTCCTGGCACACACCACATGGAGTTAGTATTTTAAATGGGCTTTGTTCATCATCCCTTACGACACAAATACTATGTGTAATTTTTGTATCGAGCTTATGCGCCTCTAAAATCGCACCGGTTTCCATACATAATTCGGTGGAAGCATTGATAACGTCCGGTGCAACACTAGTAAGGATTCTCCCATCTTCTGTATACATCGCTGCAGCGCCGCCCCAGCCAGTGGGGTACCTTTTTGTTAGTAACTGGGTAGCAGCTTCATAAAGTTTATGTTCTATGTCCATTTGTTCCCCTCCAATTCTCTCTTATATATTATTAAAGCATATCTTGAGCTTCGTTTGTAAAGTTCCTTACTTTTTGAAAACAGCTTAGAAAATCCGGTGGGAAATTCGAAAATGCCATCGAAAAAAGTCACTTTTAGGGAATCAAGTACCTGCTGTTTTTAGATTATATCCATTTGTATGATGAAAGAAGAGCGTACATAGTGCTGATGAGGAGGAATATCAAATGCGCGAAGAAATCATGAAGCAGCCAAAAGAAGAGGCAGAAAAAGTACTGGAATTGCAGAACTATTATTTTGATAAGGGCGTTGTACGCGGTTTCGAACGCGGTATTGAACATGGAATTGATCAAGGGAAGAAAGCACAAGCCATTGAGGTTGCAAAGAAGCTGTTATCTAAAGAAATGCCTCTGGGGATATTGCGGAAATAACTTTGAGTAAGAAGAAGTAAAACGCCTTGCAAGAAGCTGTAATTAAATTGTATCGAAGGACCTCCAATGCTCAAATTAAGAAAGCTCTCATAGCACTGCTAAGAAAGCTTCTTCTTCTGACAGAATCGATACAAATAATAAAGCCCGATAAACACTACGAGTCCCAATAAACATAACTGGACATAATAGCTTACACCACTACCAAGTAAATCAAGTGGGCTGCTGGTGCTTGGCGTATTTGCAAGATACAAGTAGTTGGAATCTAAGATAGGATTAACGAAAAAACCAATAATACTTGCGTAAATCAATAAATAACCGTACGCCTCCAATGTGGACTTTAACGTTAGTTGGACAGCATTTGTAAGGACTAGAAAGAGCCCGACAAAAGAAATCGTAATATGATGAAGGAAAAAAATAAAGAAACGAAAATTTGGGAAATCATATGGAAGCTCTGGTGTAATGAGTGCCAAAAAAGGTGGAATAAATCCAATAAAAAATGTAATCGTAATTAATTTTTTATGTTGTGTTGCAAGTGCAATTGCTCCTACTATGCTGGCAATACTACATAGATGAAGTGGCAGTTGCTCCCTCGTGCTCCAGATGCCATTCGTTGCTGCCCATGCTTGATAGCAAAGCTCGGCTAGTATTAATATGCTAAATGAAACCCATCGTAACGCATGATACCAGTTTTTATTGATTTTTTTGTACGTAAAAATGAGCGTGAGCATGACAATAAAATAAATGAAAATCATCGTAATATGACTTGGGCCAAACGCAGTAAATGGCTCTCCATCTAAGGTTCCAAACCAATCCTTCATCCTTATCCCTCCTTTCTAAAGTTAAAAAGACGCTTTGAATCATGGACTGATAGCAAAGCGTCTTACTACATTTAATTAAGAAAGCATAAAAATTATGCGACTTTATTTATCACAAAGAATAGTTACGGCAATGAAACGCTAAAAATGGAATGACGCTTATACCGTCTAGAAGCTTACAATTCATACTCCGTTCTAACCACCAATAATATGGAAACCAGAATCAACATGGAGAACTTCTCCTGTTACACCACGTGAAAGATCACTAATAAAGAATAAAGTTGCGTCCCCGACTTGATCTTGGTCAACATTGCGACGAAGTGGTGCCTTTTCTACGATTACATTTGCTTTTTCGTTAAAGCCGGATACACCCTTAGCTGATAGTGTACGAATTGGACCAGCAGAGATAGCGTTAACGCGGATGTCATATTTACCTACATCTTCTGCTAGGTAGCGGACGCTTGCCTCTAAGGAAGCTTTTGCCACACCCATGACATTGTAGTTTGGAATAACGCGTTCGGCACCTAGGTAGGATTGCGTAACGATGCTTCCTCCCTCAGTCATCAATTCTTTTGCTGCTTTTGTAACGGCAACAAGTGAATAAGCGCTGATTTCCTGAGCTAGTAAGAAACCATCGCGTGAAGTGTCGGCATACTCTCCTTTTAACTCTTCACGTTTTGCGAATGCAACAGAGTGTACGAGTCCGTGAATAACGCCTACTTTTTCTTTGATCTCTTGAAATGCTTCTTGAATACTTTCATCGCTTGCAACGTCACAGGAGACGACAAGCTTTGGCTCGATATCGTTTTGCTCCAATAATTTAACCAACTTTTGGTGTGAACGTTCCTGTCTATTTGTAAAAATTAAGTTCGCTCCAGCATTGTGAAGTGATTTTGTAATTCCCCAAGCAATACTTCTTTCATTGGCAACACCCATTATAACAACGTTTTTTCCTTGTAGTAGACTTGACATAATAAACCTCCATCAAAATATCTTTTTTCTATTATAACCTATTAGGACCTGGTGATGAAACTAAAATAAAAATCTAAGTAACTTCGTAATAAATCTAGCACAAAACCCGTTTGTAATATTCTTTTTATTGTATCGAAAACCTTAATATGCAAGGGGTTTTGCGACTTTTTATAAAAAAACGTAAAAAAAATCAAATTTACTCTTTACAAACATTTCAATCCTGGTTATAATAAAATTCGTCAGTCTGCGACAGGGTGTTACAAAGTTTGTCGTAATTACTGATTTGAAACGAAAGTATGGCCCGTTGGTCAAGCGGTTAAGACACCGCCCTTTCACGGCGGTATCACGGGTTCGAATCCCGTACGGGTCACCAACATGGAGGATTAGCTCAGCTGGGAGAGCACCTGCCTTACAAGCAGGGGGTCGCAGGTTCGAGCCCTGCATCCTCCACCATTTGCCGGCCTAGCTCAATTGGTAGAGCAACTGACTTGTAATCAGTAGGTTGGGGGTTCAAGTCCTCTGGCCGGCACCATTTCTTGTATAAAATGAAAAGATAAGTTTATAATATGGAGGGGTAGCGAAGTGGCTAAACGCGGCGGACTGTAAATCCGCTCCCTCAGGGTTCGGCAGTTCGAATCTGCCCCCCTCCACCACTTATATTGTTGGGCTGTAGCCAAGCGGTAAGGCATCGGGTTTTGATCCCGTGTACCCTAGGTTCGAATCCTAGTAGCCCAGCCATTTTTTTATTTTAGGATTATTTACAAGTTCGTTCTAACGAGCATATTGAATTAATCCACACCTTCCGTTTTTCTACATGAGCCATTAGCTCAGTCGGTAGAGCATTTGACTTTTAATCAAAGGGTCGAAGGTTCGAATCCTTCATGGCTCATCAATTTAACATTATCCAGTTTTGGATTATATACAGCAGAGATAAAATAAACAAGGTCGTTGTGATAATATGCATACTACCTTGTTTATTTGCATTTTAAGTGGATTTTTTACATAATAGATACAGTGATTTTATTTTTAGGGACGCATCATTTTCTGTTAATAAGAGCAGGAAGCTTCTAATGAAAAAAACTATGATATCGTGTTATAATTTATTCAATGAAAAGTGTAACGATTGAAGTATCGATTCTTATATAATCAATATTAAAGGATGATCCAGGATGAACTCTTCCAGAATCCCCGGTTTCTATAATATGTCTGTTGAACAACGACGGGAGCTTTTAAAAGATAATTTTCATTTATCTCCAGAGGAATGGAACGATCTATATGTGAAAGAACCTCTATCTACAGCAACAGCAGATAAGATGATAGAGAATGTGATTGGAACATTTCAACTTCCATTAGGTTTGGGGTTGAATTTTCTCATAAACGGGAAAGAATATATAGTGCCAATGGCTGTTGAAGAAGCTTCTATTATTGCATCTGCAAGCCATATCGCTAAAATTGTCAGAAGTGCCGGTGGGTTCCAAACGGAAGCGACGGAACGTGTAATGATTGGTCAAATCCAAGTCATCGGCTGCTCCGATTTTCAAGCTGCTAAGCAGGCATTGCTTGAAGCGAAAGATTCGTTAATCCAAGCAGCAAATGCAGCCTACCCGAGTATTGTTGCTCGAGGTGGAGGAGCACAGGATATGGACGTTCGCATCCTGAATGAGGAAGCAGATTCGACTTATAATCAGATGCTTGTGATGCATATGTATATCAACACGTGTGATGCAATGGGAGCAAATATCATCAATACGATGGTTGAATCGATTGCACCAATTGTCGAAGAAATCACGGGTGGAAAAGTTTATCTGCGAATTTTATCAAATTATGCCGATGAATGCTTGGCGCGAGCGCACTGTGTTATTCCTCCCGCATTACTTGCTACGGGTGAATTCTCAGGTGAGGAAGTACGTGATGGTGTGATTCATGCATTTGAATTTGCATCATCTGATCCGTACCGTGCTGTTACGCATAATAAAGGTATAATGAACGGGATTGACCCAGTTGTAATCGCAACTGGAAATGATTGGAGAGCCGTGGAAGCTGGTGCACATGCATATGCAGCCAGGAATGGCAGCTACGGTTCGATGACAACCTGGTCAAAAGATGAAGCAGGTAATTTAGTTGGTGAAATTGAATTACCAATGGCTATTGGAACGGTTGGTGGGGCAACCCGAGTCCATCCATTAGCAAAGCTTTCATTATCTATGATGCATATTGAGTCAGCCAAAGAGCTTGCTCAAGTAATTGTAGCAGTTGGATTGGCGCAAAATCTCGGAGCTTTGAAGGCATTAGCAACAGATGGTATCCAAAAGGGCCATATGGCTTTACATTCTCGCTCTGTTGCGATTGCAGCAGGAGCCACAGGGGAGATGGTTGATATCATTGCAGAACAATTAATCGAACAAAAAGAAATCCGTGTCGGAAAAGCTAAAGAATTGGTGGAACAGTATACAAAATGAGTGCAGAAAAAGTAACAACTTCAGAGAAAACAGCTATTGGTATAGCTCATAGTAAACTAATTTTGATTGGAGAGCATGCGGTTGTACACGGACAACCAGCAATTGCGATTCCATTTCCATTAATTGGTGTTGAAACAGTCATTGAACGTGTGCCAGGTACGGTTAAAATGGATAGTTCTTTTTATCATGGTCCACTATATTTAGCACCAGAAGCCCTGCAAGGAATTGTTAAGTGTGTTGAAGCGTCGTTAGAATATTTGGAAATTCCTTGCAAAGACCTGCTGATTCGAATTAATTCCTCTATTCCGCCTGGAAAAGGGTTAGGCTCGAGTGCGTCTGTTGCGATCTCTGTGATTCGGTCTTTATTTGACTTTGCTGATAGAGAATGTACAGACGAGGAGCTATTAGAGCTTGCAAATGTAGCGGAGACTTATGCGCATGGGGCTCCAAGTGGGCTTGATACGCTTACAATTACATCTCGTTCTCCTGTATGGTATAAGAAAGAAAATCCAATTGATTACATTGACCTTGGAGAGGATTTCCATTTTATTGTCGCTGATTCAGGAAGAGTTGGTGATACACGTACATCCGTGGAATCCGTTGCGAAGCTTCTCAAGTCAGCGCCGAAAAGAATTCAGCGAAAAATGGATCGAATTGGTGAATTAACCCATCAAGCGAAGCATGCATTGGAGCGGGCTAGTAAACATTTTCTTGGACAACTATTGAATGAAGCGCAGAAAGAACTGGAATCACTAGGTGTTAGTGATGCAGGATTGAATAAATTGATTTATTTCGCTCGTAAAGAAGGAGCCTTAGGTGCGAAATTAACAGGTGGAGGCAACGGCGGCTGTATTATCGCACTTGCCCAAAATGAAGTGCATTCAAAATTGCTTGCAGAGAAGCTAAAAAAGTACGGTGCAACAGCTGTGTGGCCGTTTGTATTGAAAAAACATTAGAAAACTTGGCATTCGCTATTAGATTCGGTGAATGCCTTAGTTGCACTTATGCACATTGGTAAGTTTTGTACTTTCTTATTTGCGAAATAAGAAGAATAGAGAGACAAGGGAGATATAATGATGAAAGCTACAGCAAAAGCACATACAAATATTGCTTTAATCAAATACTGGGGAAAGCGTGATGAACGGCTGATTTTACCTACAAATAGCAGCCTTTCCCTCACATTGGATGGCTTTTCTACAACAACTACTGTAGCTTTTCAAGAGGATTTATCCGAAGATCAATTTATGTTGGACAATCAGCGTGTAGAGGGGGAGGCTTTCCGTCGTGTGACAAAATTCCTCGACTTAATTCGCCAGCACGCAGGAAAAGAACAGTTATATGCGACGGTGAATTCAATCAATGATGTTCCTACTGCTGCTGGTTTTGCCTCATCAGCGTCTGGGTTTGCAGCACTAGCAGCAGCAGGTGCTAAAGCAATCGGACTAGACTTGGATGATCAAGCATTATCCCGTCTAACTCGTCAAGGGTCAGGGTCAGCTTGCCGTTCTATCTATGGTGGCTTTGCAGAATGGGAAATGGGAGAACTTACGGACGGTTCGGATTCGTATGCTGTCCCAATTGCTCCAGCCGAGCGTTGGGATGTTCGTGTAGCTGCTGTTGTCCTTTCGTCCACGATGAAAAAAGTGTCGAGTCGTGCTGGAATGAAGCGAACGGTTGAGACATCTCCGTTTTATGCTGGCTGGATTGACAGTATTCCAAATGATTTGAAACAAATAAAAGAAGCAATTGCAGCGAAGGATTTTGAGAAGGTAGGAAGTATTGCTGAAGCGAATTGTCTCAAGATGCATGCAACGACGTTGGCGGCGAATCCTCCATTCACGTATTGGCATGATACGACAATGCGTGTGATGCAAACGGTCGGGGACATGCGAGGAGATGGAATTCCGGCATACTTTACGATTGATGCAGGGCCGAATGTGAAAGTCCTTTACTTGCCAGAGGATGAAGTACGTGTTAAGCAAAAACTTTCTGAAATATCCGGTGTTTCGGATGTGATTTTAAGTAAACCGGGGCAAGGAATAAGCTATCTTTAGGGGGCAGACGTCTTGGGTAATACATCAATGACTATAAGAGTACCAGGGAAGTTAATGATTGCCGGAGAATTTGCTGTTCTTGAGGCCTATCAAAAACTAGCGGTTACGGCTGTAAATCGGTTCGTTTATGCGACAATTGAACGTAGTGAAAGAAACAGTCTAACGTTACATGATTTTAATCTCGAGAAGCTGAAATGGGAATATGAAGCTGGAGAAATAAAAATCCATTCGAATGATGAACGCGTTCAGTTCGTATGTGATGCGATGACAGTCGTTTATACATACTTAGAGGAAAATGAAATTCATCCAGACAGTTTCCAGTTAGCGATTCGAAGCGAATTGGATGACCGTTCTGGTATTAAATATGGGTTAGGGTCAAGTGCGGCAGTTGTAACATCTGTTATTGCAGCTGTTCTTAATAAATTCCTTGGAGAAAAGCCTGCCCCAGAGCTAGTTTTTAAACTTGCGGCTATTTCTCATGTGAAAACCCAAGGAAATGGATCGGGTGCAGATGTAGCTGCTTCATCATACGGTGGATTACTACAGTATGCCTCGTTTCAAGCGGAATGGCTATTGGATGCATATATGAATCGAAATTCGATAACAGATTTGGTTGAAAGAAATTGGACGTATTATGGCGCGAAATCGATACAAATGCCGAAAAACATCTATTTTTGTGTAGGCTGGACAGGGAAACCAGCATCGACCTCGAAACTTGTCGATCGAATTTTACAATTAAAATCAGACCAGCCAGAAGCCTTTGAGCGTTTTCTGGCTGCAAGTAAATTGGCAGTCGATCATTTTCTGCAAGGTATGGAAGAAGCGAACGTGGAGCTCCTATTAAAAGGAGTGAAACAAAATAGAGAGGCTTTGGCTAACGTTGGCAGGGATGCCGATACGTTGATTGAAACGCCTCTACTCGGCACGTTATGTGATTTGGCAGAGTCCTTAGGCGGAGCGGGGAAGCCGTCAGGAGCTGGTGGTGGAGATTGTGGTATTGCTTTTATGCCATCAAAACAACAAGCGGATGAACTGATGAAAGCTTGGGAGGAGGCAGGCATTAAAGCCTTGAGCCTTCAACCGTATCCATATGGCGCTACTGTCATTGATAAATAATATAGAATAGACAGGGTAATTTGATCGTTCTGAGTCACTATAATTTTTGCCCAAACAAAAAAGACATTCATTCCCTGCTCAGTTGGAGAGCATTTTGATGTCTTTTTTTTACCCTATTCGTCTCTTTTTCTATTAGTAGAGGTGCTTTTGGTATGCGTTAATTAATTCGTCTAACTTAACACTTGATGCAATAACAGCCTCAGAAGTCAGGTCATGTGTTGTAGAAAGTGAAATCATCTCTTCGCGGCATGCTTCAATTTTTTCAATTAAATGATCTTTATTCACAATTCTGTCCTCCTATCTAGTATACTATAATAGAAAATTACCCAAATTATTGCAATAGTAAACGTGTGTGAACGTTTTGTGTCTTTTTAGAAAAAGTGTTTTTTGAGTGGCGAATTCAGACAGACTGGATGTTTGTCAAGCCTTGGGGCGCATGACTTAGTTGAACCTATGCAGGTAGGAAGGTTTTAATATTTTTTTGTTAAATAAAGTTTGAAACCTTTTGTATTACATATTCGTATAACAAGTACCGCATAGTAAGCGGAGGTAACCTGATGGATCAGATCATAATAGAAAAAATAAAACAAGTGAAAAAAGGAGATCAATCTGCATTTGCGGATGTTGTTTCCTTTTACCAAGATAAAATATACCAGCATTGTTTACGAATGCTAGGTAATGCACATGAAGCAGAGGATATGGCGCAAGAAGCTTTTATTCGTGCATATGTGAATATCCATTCGTTCGATGATCGTAGAAAGTTTTCTACATGGTTGTATCGGATTGCGACGAATTTGACAATCGATCGGATCCGTAAACGAAAGCCAGATTATTATCTGGATGCAGAGATCAGAGGGACGGAAGGGTTGGATATGTATTCCCAGCTGGCGAGCGAGGAGCGGCTACCTGGAGAGGAAGTTGAAAGCTTAGAATTACAACGCTATATTCATCACGAAATTTCCCAGCTTCCACCGAAATATCGTAGCATTATTATGTTGCGTTATTTGGAAGAGTTTTCCCTTCAAGAAATAAGCGACATCTTAGATATACCTTTAGGAACGGTGAAAACCCGAATTCATCGTGGGAGAGAAGCTTTAAGGAAAAGGCTTCGTCATGTGTAAAGGAGTGTGAAACACTTGGAATGTAATAAAGAATCGGTTGAATTGATGCATAAATATTTGGACGGTGATCTTTACAAGAAGGAAGAGGAACAGCTACGTGCGCATCTAGAAACTTGTGAAGCTTGCCAACATCATTTCCATGAGCTAAAGCGTACGATTACATTGATTAAGAGTGCGGAGCATTTCACGGCGCCAATGGACTTCACGCAGAAAGTCATGGATAGACTTCCGACCGAGAAGAAACGTGTAACCTATATGCGATGGTTTAAGATGCACCCTGTACTCACCGCGGCGGCAATATTTTTCGTGTTGATGATGACTGGAATGTTTGCTTCTTGGAGTGAGGACGGTCAGTTAGTTGTATCGAAACAAGAAGAGCTAGTCATTCAGGGAGATACGGTGATTGTCCCAGAAGGAGTGACTGTTCCTGGAGATGTCCTTGTGAAAAATGGGAAATTACTAATTAAAGGTACAATTGATGGGAACGTAACGTTAGTAAATGGAAAGCTTATTAGTGATGATGGTTCGTTAAATGGAGAAGGGCTGATGGCTTCAGCCGGTGGAGTCAATGGTGAATTAGAAACGGTTGATCAGATGTTCGAATGGATGTGGTATCAACTGAAAAGCTTTCTTAGAGGTGTTTTCTCCTTTTAAAAGCGGTTGAAATACCCCAGGTAAGACATAAAATCTTATCTGGGTTTTTGTGTTCATCATGCAATATGTTTTGGAAATATTGTGTTATAATAAGTATCGTTCCTATCTTTTTAGATTAGGTTCTAAATAGATCGTTTGTATGAGTTGAACGAGAGTTAGACTAAATTATTATTGCAAAAGGATGTGTGCACATGCTTGATGGGGGATTCGATTTAATTGACCTGCTAAGAATAGGCGTAGATATAGCTCTCGTCTGGTATGTATTATATAAATTAATGATGCTGATTAGAGGTACAAAAGCAATCCAGCTTTTAAAAGGAATTGCCGTTGTACTTGTGGTCTGGCTATTGAGTATATTACTAAATTTACAAACCATGCAATGGCTAACGAATCAAGCCATTTCCTGGGGGTTAATTGTTATCATCATTTTATTCCAACCGGAGCTAAGGAGAGCGCTCGAGCAACTCGGTCGAGGGAACCTTTTTGCGCGGAGTGTGAAGTCAGAAGAAGAAATGATGCAACAGGAAATTGATGCGATTGTACAGTCGTGCAGTTATATGGCAAAGCGAAGAATCGGTGCCTTAATTTCGATTGAACGTGAGACGGGTATTGGTGAATATGCTGAAACAGGGATTGCGATCAATGGAAAACTGTCGCATCAGCTGCTAACAAATATTTTTACTCCGAATACACCGTTACATGATGGTGCTGTTATCATTAAAGAGGGTGAAATTACAGCAGCTGCTTGTTATCTTCCTTTATCAGAAAGTCCATTTATTTCGAAGGAGCTAGGGACGAGGCATCGTGCGGCAATGGGGATTAGCGAGGTTACCGATGCGTTGACAATTATTGTTTCAGAGGAAACAGGTGCGGTTTCTTGTACAAAGAACGGAGAACTACACCGTGACCTGGATCAGGATCATCTACGCGGTATGTTAGAAGCCCATTTATCCCTAAGTCAAAAGACCTCTGAGAAAAAGTCGTGGAAACGAAGGGGGAACAAGAATGGATAATTGGTTTAAGAGTAAATGGTTTGTCCGACTTGCTTCTTTAGCTTTCGCGGTGTTCTTATATATTTTTGTGAATGTAACGGTTAATTCGTCTCACTCTGATCCAACATTTTCAGGTAGAGCCGATCAATCGCAAACACTTGATGATGTACCAGTTGAAATAAGGATTGATGAACAAAACTATGTGGTTAGTGGTGTACCTCAATTTGTAACGGTTAGCTTACAAGGAAGTCCTGGAAACTTAACCCCACTCGCTCTGCAACGTAATTTTGACGTGTTTGTAGATTTACAAGGGTTAGAAGAAGGGGATCATGTGGTAGAATTGCAACACAATATCTCCAATGACCTTACTGTATTTATTGAGCCAAAGACGATTGAGGTTACAATTGAAGAAAGGGCGAGCGAAGAGTTTGCTGTAGTTGCTGATTTTATTAATGAGGATAAAATGGCGCCAGGATATGAGCTGGTTGATTATACACTCGAACCAGCTACCGTTACGATTACAAGTTCAAGGTCCATTATTGATCAAATTGGTATTGTAAAGGTATATGTTAATTTAGAAGGTTTGGATAGCTCGATTAATAATCGTGAGCTACCTGTGAATGTCTATGATACGCAGGGGAATGAATTGACAGTTCGAGTTGCACCAGAGAATATTCAAATATCGGCTGAAGTTGATAACCCGAGTAAGTCGGTACCTGTATCCGTTGAAACGACAGGTGAGCTACCAGAGGGCTATGCATTAAATTCGATTTCTGCTAATGTAGACGAGGTGGAGGTTTTTTCCACTAGTGAAGTGCTAGATGGAATTTCTGAGCTTTCGACAGAGGCAATTGATTTATCCGAAATTACCGAATCTGGTACAATAGATGCGCAACTTTCCTTACCAGAGGGTGTAAATGTTCCTGATATGGAAACAATTGAGGTAACAGTCGATGTAGAACAGACATTTGTTTTTGAAGGATTAACGATTGAAGAAGAAAACCTACCAGACGGACAAGCGGTTACCTTTGTTGAACCTGAAACTGCAGAAATGGATGTTACGGTTACAGGTAGCGAAGCGGACATAAAAGGATTAACAGCTGAAGATATTCGTATTTTCATTGATTTAAGCGATCTGGAGCCTGGAGAGCATCAAATTCCAATTACGATTGAAGGGCCAGATCTTGATGATATAACAATTACAGGAGAATTAGAAGAAGTTACAATTGCGATTAGTGAATTGGAATCGAATGAATAATTCATTTGTAAGCAAACAGCTGAATTGGATGTAAGTTAAAGGAGAGGTAACGAATGGGAAAATATTTTGGAACGGATGGTGTGAGAGGCGTAGCCAATAAGGACCTAACACCAGAATTAGCATACAAGCTAGGACGCTATGGTGGTTACGTGTTGACGAATGGAATGGAGAGACCTCGCGTTGTTATCGGACGTGATACACGAATTTCAGGTCATATGCTTGAAGGGGCTTTATTAGCTGGTCTCTTATCTATCGGTGCAGAAGTAATGCGACTTGGAGTGATTTCAACGCCGGGTGTTGCTTATTTAACAAAAGCTACAAGTGCACAAGTTGGTGTTATGATTTCGGCATCGCATAACCCTGTTGAGGATAACGGAATTAAATTCTTCGGTCCAGATGGCTTTAAATTGACGGATGATCAAGAAGCGGAGATTGAAAAGCTCATAGATGCAGAAGATGCCTTGCCACGTCCTACGGGTGCTGGTGTTGGAATTGTTACCGATTATTTCGAAGGCGGACAAAAATATCTTTCCTATTTGAAGGATACGATTGATAATGATTTCGAAGGGCTTCAAATTGCAATTGATTGTGCACATGGAGCGACATCTAGTTTAGCTACGCACCTGTTCGCTGACTTAGAGGCAGATATTTTTTCAATTGGATCGACACCAGATGGTCTTAATATAAATGACGGTTTTGGATCTACACATCCAGAAAAACTACAAGCATTTGTTGCAGAAAAGAAAGCAGACATTGGCCTTGCATTTGATGGGGATGGCGATCGTCTCATCGCGGTTGATGAAAAAGGAAACATCGTTGATGGCGACCAAATTATGTTTATTTGCGCGAAGTATTTGAATGAAAAGGGATTGCTCAAGAAGAATACGGTTGTATCAACAGTAATGAGTAATCTTGGTTTCTACAAAGCAATTGAAGAAAGCGGTATGCGTAGTGATAAAACGGCAGTCGGTGATCGCTACGTGATGGAGGAAATGCGTAACGGTGGTTACAACCTTGGTGGAGAACAATCCGGTCACATTATCTTCCTTGATTACATCACAACTGGGGATGGAATGCTATCCGCATTGCAGCTTGTAAACGTGATGAAGGAAACAGGTAAGCCTTTATCGGAGCTTGCTAGTGAAATGACTATTTTCCCACAAGTATTAAAAAATGTGAAAGTAACCGATAAAAACGAAGCATTAAGCAACCCGGTTATTTTAGATGAAATTAAAGCAGTAGAAACGAAGCTCGCAGGACAAGGACGCGTTTTAGTAAGACCATCTGGAACAGAGCCACTCGTCCGTGTCATGGTCGAAGCTCCAACTGCTGACGAATGTGAAAAATATGCCGACCAAGTTGTGAAGGTTATTGATGACTTGCTTGGGTTAAAAGAATAATTTTTAGGAACTGCTCTCTTAAGAAAATGGAGGGCAGTTTTTTTGTTGTGCATATATGTGGAATCTAGCACGCATTTTAAAGAAGGCTGATGTACACAAATTCAGGACGGGATGAAACGAACGAAAGTCCAACATGAATCACTCTGCGAAGATATGGTATGGTAAAACTAGTACAAATTAGGAGGTTCAGACGTCATGATTACGATTTTAATTGTTGATGATGATCCGCATATCCGTGAGTTGCTTCGTTTTTATTTGCAAAAGGATGGTTATAAGACGATAGAGGCTGTCGATGGACAAGATGCATTGCAGCGATTAGAGGGAAGCAGCGTACATTTGGCAGTTGTTGATATTATGATGCCGAATGTGGACGGCTACCAGCTGTGTGAGGAGATACGTAATGATTATGATATTCCTGTGCTCATGCTTACCGCAAAGGACGGGATTTCAGATAAGGAGAAGGCCTTTCTAGCTGGAACGGATGATTATATTGTAAAGCCATTCGAGCCGAAGGAAGTGCTATTCCGTATAAAAGCATTGCTTAGACGATTTCAAATTACCAATGAAGAAGTGATCCGAATTGGGAAAGATACGGTAATTAACCGAAAAAGCTATGAAGTGCAGACGAAAGGCAAAACAATGATTTTACCCTTAAAAGAATTTGAGCTGCTTGCACAATTAGCGAATTATCCGAACCGAATATTTTCGCGGGAGCAATTAATTCAACTGATTTGGGGAAATGACTATGAAGGAAATGACCGAACGGTGGATGTGCATATTAAGCGGCTTCGCGAGCGTTTTGCTCCAATGGAAGCTGGTTTTTCGATTCAGACGATTCGGGGGTTAGGATATAAACTAGAAGTGAATTAGAGAGTTGGAGGAGCAGATATGCGAACGCTCTACGTACGGATTATTGTAATGACAATGGCAATTATGATTGCAAGTGCACTAATTGCATTTGCTGCAACAAACATTTATTACCAGCATTTTTTAAAGCCGGAAAATGATAAAAAGGTAACCCATATTGCTGAAAATATTGTAGATTTATTTGAAGAAAACCCAAATCAATCGATTGCGGACTATTTAACAGCAATGACAGATTTAGGGTATACCTTTTATCTTGTGACACCAGAAGGGGATGCATTAACGTTTGGAAATCCTTTTTCATCTGAACATCTGGATAAAAGTCATATCAATCATGTTTTTCATGGAAATACCTATCATGGTATTGCGAATTACCCTTGGAAACCCTTTGTAACAGGTTTTTTTGATAATGAAGTGAAAAATACAATTGGAGTTCCGATTCAGGTGAACGGTGACACGCATGCACTATTTGTTCGTCCAAATTCTACCCAGCAATTTGGAGAAATGCGGATTTTTCTAGCAATATTACTTGTTTTAGCATTGCTATTTAGCTTTTTATTAGTACTAACAAGCAGTCGTTATATTGTGAAGCCAATTAAGAAATTGACAGAAGCAACGAGAAAGATTGCTGCTGGAAATTATCATCTTAAGCTTGACGTTAATCGCAAGGATGAGATTGGTAGGCTGGCAAATGACTTTTCAACGATGAGCAGTAGTTTAGCCCGAACAGAAGAAAAGCGTCAAGAGTTCGTGTCGAATGTTTCTCATGAAATTCAATCGCCATTAACATCGATTCAGGGTTTCTCTCAAGCTTTGCAAGAAGAGGAAATGTCTGAGGCAGAGCAACAGCGTTATCTAGCTATTATCGAAAGTGAAAGCAAGCGATTATCAGCTTTGAGTAAACAGCTCCTTACCCTATCCAATTTAGA
Organism: Oceanobacillus polygoni; assembly: GCF_008304605.1. Classification (GTDB taxonomy): domain Bacteria; phylum Bacillota; class Bacilli; order Bacillales; family Amphibacillaceae; genus Oceanobacillus; species Oceanobacillus polygoni. The sequence goes on from NZ_PIJY01000057.1 coordinate 34,397, forward strand.
TAGCGAAGTGGACATCAATGACTTTGTTCCGTTTGATCTTACTGAGCAATTAAAGGAAGTTGTTTTAACAATGGAATGGCAATGGCGGGAAAAACAAATTGCGATAGAGCTCGATACTCCTCCTACTACAATTATTGGCGAGCCAAAGTTGTTGCAGCAGGTTTGGGTAAATTTAATTGCAAATGCAATTCGCTATACAGATTCAGGAGGAAAGATATCGATTCACACAGCGACTGATAAATCCTATGTACAGGTTACGGTGAAAGACACGGGGATTGGTATTAGCGAGGAAGATTTACCACAGCTTTTTGATCGATTCTATAAAGTCGATAAAGCCCGGACGAGAACAGAAAACAGTACTGGCTTAGGTCTTTCGATTGTGAAAAAAATAATGGAGGTACATGGCGGTACAATTATGGTAGAAAGCGAGCTCGGGAAAGGGTCTGTATTTACAGTATCTCTTCCTCAGAAGTAACGATTCGTTCATCCTCCGTTCATATTCAACGTATATGCTATGAAACATAAAGAAATAAAGGAGTGAACAGGATGTTTCTAGCTATACGGGAACTAGCACATGCGAAAATTCGTTATGCCTTAATCGGCTTTATCATTGTATTAATTGCTAGTCTGATTTTTATTATCTCTGGATTGGCAAAGGGATTATCTGCAGATAATGCATCAGCAATTCAAAACTTGCAGGTGGATTATGTATTAATGGATACCGATGCTGAACTCGAGATGACAAAGTCAATTATTTCGAGGGAGGATCTAGATAAAGTTTCACAGATTGATGGGGTTGCACAAGCCAATTCCCTTTCCGTTCGGATGATGAATGCTTCTATCAATGATACTGATCAGAATGAAGATGTGGCTTTATTTGTGACGGAATCAGATAGCATGCTTTTACCACCAGTCCGTGAAGGGAAGCCAATTGCTCAAGAGAATGAGGTGATTGCCGATCGTACCTTACAGCGAGAGGGTATTGAAGTTGGTGATACGCTGACATTTGGAGAGCAACGTGAATTAACGGTTGTAGGGTTTGCTGAAGATAGTCAGCGCTATAGCCATACGTCTGTTGTATTTGTAGATGGGGGAGAAAGCGAACATATCAATGCTATTACAATTAGAGTTGATGAATCACGTGTCGATGAAATTCGAAATGCTGTTGGTAATTCGTTCGATATGGTGACGAGAGAGGAAGCGTTAAAAGGAATTCCAAGCTACTCACAGGAACAAGCTTCGTTAAATATGATGATCGTACTCCTATTCGTGATTACAGCATTTGTTTTAGCTGCGTTTTTTTATGTCATTACATTGCAGAAGCGAGATCAATTCGGGGTGCTAAAAGCATTAGGCGCGAAAACGACGTATCTTGTACAAAACTTAGTCGGGCAAGTTGTCCTCATTTCTATCCTATGTATTGGCATTGCGGTTGGATTAACACTTGGGATAGCTGCAATTTTACCAGAGGAAATGCCATTTTTATTAACAGCTGATGGAATGATTCAGACGTCCATTCTAATTCTAATCGTATCGGTTATTGGGGCATTTCTATCACTCATCCAAATCGTTAAAATTGATCCAATCGAAGCAATAGAGGGGGCAGGAAAATGACAATCGTAATGGAGAATGTATCAAAGTTATATCAAGATGGTCCAAAGTCCTTTAAAGCGTTGGATTCGATTTCTTTGGAAGTGAAGAAAGGGGAGTTCCTTGCGATCATCGGTCCTTCTGGCTCTGGAAAAAGTACGATGTTATCGATAGCGGGTGCCCTTTTATCGCCGACGAATGGAACCGTTTGGCTAGATGGAGAGAATATTGCAAACCTATCTTCGAAACAAATTACTGCTCGAAGATTAAAGAAAATTGGTTTTGTCTTTCAAGCGGCAAATTTAATACCTTATTTAAAAGTGAAGGATCAATTAACTGTTATCAATATGCTAGCCAAACATAAGGACAGAGCAAATGAAGGGGCACTGTTGAGACATTTTGGACTAGCACATCGAGCTACTAATTACCCGAATGAGCTTTCTGGAGGAGAAAGACAACGAGTAGCAATAGCGCGGGCGCTCATCAACGATCCAAAACTAATTCTTGCTGATGAGCCAACCGCAAGCTTAGATTCGAAGCGTGGCCGAGAAGTGGTCGAAACACTTGCGAATGAAATTAAATCACGAGGGAAATCGGGAATTATGGTCACCCATGATGAAAGAGTACTCGATTTATGTGACCGGGTCGTTACGATTCGTGATGGAAGGTTAGAAGAATAGATTGGAAAAAAAGAGCCTGGGGGTTTTCTCCAGGCTCATCTGCAATTTCCTCCACCTAATACGAGTTCCGCCTGAGGTCTGAACGAATATCCCACCTCCGCAGGTTCACTGTGATGCGAATGTTGATACAATAAAACTTAACTACAAACGTTTACTGTACAAGGATAAATCGTTTATAATAAAAATATCCATTATTTTAAGTTTTTTCAGAATAAACGAACCAAAAACCGAGGAGGATAATGATGATTCAATTTCCTAAACCGAAAGTGGAACAGTTTTTTCGTACGTCTAATATTTATGATTTTGCTGTAAGTGGTGATGAGAAGCGGCTTATTTTTAGTTCTAATTTAAATGGAAAAGTTAATTTATGGGCGATCGATTTGCCGAACACATCTCCCTATTTATTTGCCCATCGTGATGAATCAACCAACTTTATTAAGTTTGATCCAGAAAATCGTTATGTGTTAGCTGGCTATGATAAGGATGGAGACGAGAATTATCAGATTTATGCTGTTCCAAGTGAAGGAGGACTCCCACAACCGTTAATAACTGGTGATGCCAAGGAAAAGTATTTCTTTTGTCATTTGAGTGAGGACGGAGAACGAGTCTATTATATGACTTCAGAGGGCAACCCTTCATTTCTAAATGCGCGGGTACGTAATTTGAAGGATAATGCTGATACATTGCTGAACGAGGGAGAGGTCTCGCCAACTTATTTAGCTGCTGTATCGGATAATGAGGATGCTTTTGTATATACGCGTATGTTCGCAAATACATATGTGACAGCTTTTGTGAAGGTAGGGGATGAGACACACTATTTAACACCGGATCAAGAGAAAGTCCATGTTGTTTTCAGTCCTGTTTTTACGAATGATGAGACAATCTATTTCGTAACCAATTATGATAGCGAATATAATTATCTGGCTAAATATGATTTGAAAACAAAAACATTTTCCTCTGTTTTTTCCATCGATAAGGAGAGCATCTCTATCAAATGGGATAAGGAAAATAAAGTGTTTTATCTCATAACAGAAAAAGGAGTAGAGGATTTATTCTATCGTTTCGATCCTGAAACTGAAAAGCTTGAGAAATTAGCTTTGCCAGTCGATGTGATTGAAAAGGTGCATGTTGCTAAGTCTGGCAATCTTTATGTGCTAGGAAGAAGTGCAACGCTCCCATTCAATATTTTTACATCGAAGGACGGAAAAGATTGGGAGCAGCTAACAGATAATCGTGTACTCGGGATTAGTAGAGAGGACATGGTAGAACCAGAAGTGATCTCCTATGCGTCTTTTGATGGGATGGAAATTGAAGCGCTGCTTTTCAAAGTAAAGCCGGAAAATGATAATGGCTACACGATTTTTTGGCCACATGGCGGACCACAAGCGTCTGAGCGCAAGATGTTTCGTGCGATGTTCCAAAGTTTCCTGAACCGTGGTTATACGATATTTGCACCGAACTTCCGTGGAAGCACAGGCTATGGTTCTTCCTTTGTAAAATTGGTGGAGCAAGATTGGGGAGAAGGGCCACGATTAGATAATGTTGCAGGAATTGAGTGGCTGTTTGAAAATGGTATCGCAGACCGGGAAAAGCTGTTTCTTGTAGGTGGAAGCTATGGTGGATATATGGCGCTGCTACTGCATGGACGGCATCCGGAATATTTTAAAGCAGTCATCGATATTTTTGGACCATCAGATCTATTTACGTTTGTGAAATCTGTCCCACCACACTGGAAGCCAATTATGGATCGCTGGCTTGGCGACCCAGAACGTGATAAAGAGCGTTTTATTAAAGATTCCCCTGTTACGTATCTCGATGCGATGACAAAGCCAATGCTCGTTATCCAAGGTGCGAAGGATCCACGTGTTGTGAAAGAAGAGTCGGATCAAATCGTTGCCAAACTGGAAGCAAAAGGACGTGACGTCGAATACCTCGTGCTTGAGGATGAAGGTCATGGCTTTTCGAAAAAGGAAAATGAAATTAAAGTGTATAGCTTGATGCTGGAATTTATGGAGAAGCATCAAGGGTAAACGATATGCTATTTACTTCTCTTGTTAACCCTATGTAGTTGGGTTAGCAAGAGAATTTTTTATTCGACCATTTATAATAAACAAATGTTAGCGTCTGTCCATTCATTTCAAACGTTTCTTCGTCCGATCCTATATACGTAAATCCATTTCTCTCGAGAATGATTCTAGATGCTACATTATTAGTTGTTGTTTTGGCGTGAATCTGGTTGATACGCTGATTGACAATGCCATCTTCTAATAATAATTGCAAAGCTTTCCTTGCAATACCTTCCCCAGTATAGTTTTTGCCCACGCGATAACCTAGATGAGCTTCCATTTGAGCGGTATCAATATCAACTAGATTAATCCTGCCAAGAATCGCATTATATTGATCTTTTATTAGGTAAAAATACGAAGTACCCTGTGCTTGTTCTTCCAGTAATGCTTCATGATTACTTTTAAAAACCTCTTGCTTATAATAGTCGTCTCCCCTAGAGGGTACTGTTTGCTCAAAATACGCTCTGTTTTCCAGTTCAAATTTGAATAGAGCGTCAGCGTCCGTAGCTTTTATTTTTTCAATACATATTTCCATCGACAAACCTCCTGTTATTGGTTATGTTTTTATTATAACGAAAAATGAAGTTAATTCTCTAATTTAAAAATTAATGGATTATTGTATTGCTTTTCGAACAAAATAAAGCAATAAAGAACTTTATTACACCCACCAACATAAGCTAATCAATAACTCCTTCTTAAAAATAGGAGTGTAGGTATTGACCAAAGCGAATAGTTTCAGTTAAAATGAAAAGTGTTCTTTTGGAATTTATCCAAGCAGAACGAATTACTCAACAATAGAAAGGAGCATAGAGGTTATAGAAGCAACAAAAAGCGCCAGGACTATTTTTCAGGTCGAAGTGGAAAAATAGTTGACGAGGTTGGAGGTTATCGAAGTTTCGGCGGGTGCCTCCCGGTTGCACATCTCAATCGTTTCGCTTTATCTCTAAAACAATGAGGCGACTTATTGGACAAAAGGATAAAAGCAAGATGTCCACTATAAAAATACACGAGAGAGGGGCAGAAAGACGCCCCTTGTACAGCAAAGGAATAGGTTCGTTTTGTCTGCCCCTTATTTTAGGAGGACAACATTATGTGCGGAATTGTAGGATATATCGGACAAAATGATACGAAAGAAGTTTTATTAAACGGACTGGAAAAGCTGGAATACAGAGGATATGACTCCGCTGGTATTGCTACTCTAAATGAAGAAGGAATTAGCCTAACTAAGGTAAAAGGTCGTATTGCAGCACTACGTGAACGTGTTGATAGCTCTATTCAAGCAACAATGGGAATCGGCCACACAAGATGGGCAACACATGGTGTACCAAGTATCACGAATGCACATCCACATCAAAGTGCGTCAGGAAGGTTCACACTTGTTCATAATGGAGTTATTGAAAATTACAAGGACCTAAAAAAGGAATACCTTCAAGATGTTAGTTTCGTAAGTGATACGGATACAGAAGTAGTTGTACAATTGATCGATAAGCTTTATCAAAAACATCAGGATACGGTTGAGGCATTTCGTGAAACGATGCGTTTATTAAAAGGTTCTTATGCGATTGGTCTAATCGACGTAGAGGATCACGAGACACTGTATGTTTCCAAAAACAAAAGTCCACTTCTAGTTGGTTTAGGTGATGGATTTAACCTTGTTGCGAGCGACGCTATGGCAACATTAAAGGAAACAGACCAGTACCTTGAAATTTTTGATAAAGAAATTGTACTTGTAAATCGCAACTTTGTTGAAGTGCAAACACTAGAAGGTTCTGTTGTGGAACGCAAAGCCTACACTGCTGAAATTGATGCAAGTGATACTGAAAAGGGTACGTATGCCCATTACATGTTGAAAGAAATCGATGAGCAGCCAATTGTGATGCGTAACATTATTAAGAACTATCAAAATGAAAACAATGAACTGAAGCTTGATGCAGACATCCGCAGTGCAATGAAAGCGGCTGACCGCATTTATATTATTGCGGCAGGCACAAGCTACCATGCAGGTTTAGTTGGAAAAGAACTTATTGAGAAGCTAGCAAATATTCCAGTGGAAGTTCATGTTGCAAGTGAATTTTCATATAATACACCATTGTTATCCGAAAAACCACTGTTTGTGTTCATCTCGCAAAGTGGTGAAACAGCTGATAGCCGTGCCGTTTTAGTTAAAATAAAAGAAATGGGCCATCCGGCATTAACCATTACAAATGTGCCTGGATCCACCCTTTCTCGTGAAGCGGACCATACATTGCACTTATATGCAGGTCCCGAAATTGCTGTAGCTTCAACAAAAGCATATACTGCACAAATTGCAGTACTTGCTATTTTGGCAGTAGATACAGCAAACGTAAAAGGAATTCAATTGGACTTTGATCCATTACAAGAGCTTGCTATTGTTGCAACAGCAATGGAAACTCTAACAGGTCAGAAGGAAGAAATCGAACAATTAGCAAGAGATTACTTTGAGACAACTCGTAATGCCTTCTTTATCGGTAGAAGTGGTGATTACAATGTTTCACTTGAAGCTGCATTAAAGCTGAAAGAAATCTCCTATATCCAAGCAGAAGGATTTGCTGGTGGAGAGTTGAAACATGGAACTATCGCCCTTATCGAAGAGGGAACACCGGTAATCGCGCTTGCTACACAAGAAAATGTGAATTACTCTATTCGCAGTAATGTGCAGGAAGTTGTTGCCCGTGGTGCGAACGCAATGATCATTAGCATGAAAGGCTTAGAAGAAGACGATGATAGCTTCGTGGTCCCACATGTGAATGAACTCTTAACACCACTAGTTAGTGTAATTCCAATGCAATTATTAGCTTATTACGCTGCCTTGCATCGTGGCTGTGATGTTGATAAGCCAAGGAATTTAGCTAAGAGTGTTACGGTGGAGTAAGAGGGTTTCTAACTACTGTTGTGTTTTGTGGATTTGAAATAAAGTCGTACCGTTTATAAAAAGTCGCACCGTTTCACCCCTTTGGATATGGTTATCTAAAGGGGTGTTTTATTGTTACATTCATGAATTTTTACTCGGCAGTTGCACGAAGAATTAAATAACTTTATTCTCGTTATACAGCAGATGAAACCTAAATAAATATCAAACGTATAACAAAGATAAGCGTTTTTTAAATAAAAACAAATTTGAGATAAAGGAGTTATGTATACCTGATGCTTCGTTTTATTCGTCGTAGAAAACGTCGTTTGAAGATGAAAAAAGTTAAAGAGGGAGATGGTCATACATTAAAAGAGTACCGACTATGGAATATTTTCAGTCGCTCATTATTCCATATAGAAATAACTAATGATAAGAATGAGAAAACCAATTACGCTATAAGCTGTAAATATTTTGTAGAGGAGCCTAGAGCTGATTTATACCGCAATGGCAGACATATCGCCTACTCTAAGCTTCCAGCTGCTTTTCCAGTAGAAAATGGAGTAATTGAAATAGTAAACGGTGGGTATGGGATAAATCGGATTCATTATGATACGGATAAAGAAGGGACTTTTTCCGTATATCCAGATAAACGCTCAATCAGAGGCTTACGCATGTGGTTGCATAAACGATTTCCCCGAATTAGCTCGCTCATTGGGATGATTGCTATTGTAATCTTATTGACTTCAATAGCACTAAGTTTACCTCAACTAATAGAAAAGATTACTGAAATTCCGTGGGTTACTGAAAATATAGGTACATTCGTATCACCAATAACATTTTCGTTACAGATTAATATTTGGATGTGGGTTGCGGGTGCGGTAGCTGGAGTAGAACGAACTCTCATGCTTCGTAACCATTGGTTAATTGATATGGAAACAAGCTATTGGGATAGTTAATTTTCTATCGGTATAGTAGATACAGCTGCTTCAATCCTAGTGAATTATTTGGTTTGTAAGTTTTTTTGGTTAAACTATATTCTAAAGCAACAAAAACTTATAAATAGTACATACTAAGTATGCACTATTTATAAGTTTTTTTACGTAATAATAAATAATTTAGGCATTAATTGATTTATTAACTTCATTTTATTATATACTTAGTATATAATAAAATGAAGTTAGGGATAGGAGGAAGTAAAACATGATTAAAGTCAAGAATTTAAAAAAGGCGTTTATACAGGGGCAAGCAAGAACACAAGTGTTAAAAGGTGTTGATTTGCAAGTTGAAGAAGGGGAATTTGTAGCTATAATGGGGCCTAGTGGTTCTGGGAAAAGTACATTACTCCAACTTTTAGGTGGTCTTGATATACCAACTGAAGGGGATATATTAATAAACCAGAATAACTTGAGTGAGATGACGGAAAAAGAAAGAACGATATTCCGTAGAAAGTATATAGGGTTTATTTTTCAAAATTACCAGCTACTACCTACATTAAATGTAGAAGAAAACATAGCTTTTCCTCTACATGCAGATGGCAGTTTAACGATGGAAAAGCACCGGTTTATTTTAGAATTACTTGATTCTGTTGGATTGAAAGAGCTTGGTCGAAAACGTGCTAATTTACTTAGTGGTGGTCAACAACAACGAGTAGCTATAGCCAGAGCGCTTGTCAATACCCCCTCGGTATTATTAGCTGATGAACCAACGGGAAATTTAGATAGAAATAAAGCCGAAGAAATTCTCGGGTTAATATCAAGATTCAACCGAGAAAACAATCAAACAATTATAATGGTTACGCATGATATTTTCGCAGCTGGGTTTGCAGATCGCATTATTCTTTTTAAAGATGGTGTTATTGATCAAGTGATTTCCAGGAAGGATGATGATTATGCTAAATATGTGGCGAATTTCATGGCTTAACATAACACAAAATAAAAAACGTTTTTTCATTTCATTGCTTGGGATTATTTTAGGCATAGCGTTTGTAACATCTATGCTGATTGCAGACAAAACAACAAATGATGTTTTTGAATACTATGAACAAATGTATGTGGCAAATGCAGATTACTGGGTTCTAAGCGATGAACATACATACTCTGAAGATGTTGTTACGTCAGTTCTGACTAGTTCAGCTGTAACGGAAACATTGCTTGCGCTTGATAAACAAGCTTTCTTTGAGCTTGAGGGTGATCAATCCCTAAATCAAAGATCCGTACGAATTACAGGTGTGAATGATCAAAATAGTTCTTTGCTAAAACTTCCTGTTATTGAAGGAAGCTTAGACAATGAAGGATTGGTGATACCAGACGTTGTTGCAAATCTGTTAAATAAAGAGGTAGGAGATACAATTAGGTTTGCTGACTTGGGAGAAGCTAAGGTTTCCGCCATTGTTGAATACACACAGCTGCTTGCAAGTCCGAGTGACTGGGAAGGTGCTGAACAAAAGAGCTTCCGAATTATGGCACCACTTGATTTGTTAAGGGATTGGACTGGTATGGATAATGAGCTTTCATATGTAAGATTTCAAACAAATAATGAAGGAGAGAAACTTTTTCAATCACTCCAGGAAGAATTTCGTAATTCAAATGTATATGTGCAACCAGTTGTCGCGGATGACCGACAAAGTAACGACATTGGAGGACTTTATACATTCTTTTACCTAATTGCTGGGTTATCCATGTTTATCAGCGGGTTTATTGTTTTTAACATGATTTATACAAGTGTGATGGAGAGAAAAAAGGAATTTGCGATAATGAAGAGTTTTGGTTATCTTCAACGTTCTGTTTCTAGACTTATCCTTATTGAAGTAATACTTTTGGCATTAATAGGTGCAGCTATTGGGGTACCCATAGGAGTTTGGCTTGGAGATATGTTCATGCAAACTTTACTTAGTGTGTTTGAATTTGACATGGTTTACACATTAAATTGGCAGATACCTATATTAACAGCTGTAGTAATCGGAGTTTTATTTCCTGTTGTCTTTTCTTTATTTCCTATTTATAATGCGGGTAAAACCTCTGTGTTATTGACGTTAAAAATGGCAGATCAAACGCATTCATCGAAGAGCCGATACATATTTAGGGCTGTTCTGGGAGCTGGATTGCTAATCTTTGCATTTATCGATCATCCGGTCTCTTATTTAGCTATTTTAGCAAGTATCATTTTGTTGTTTCCATTTTTGTTACTGGGTGTGAATCGGATATTTAAACCTATTTTGAAGCTATTCTTTGGCTATTCTGGTAGTCTGGCAGCTAAAAACCTGACACAACAATTAAATCGAAATGCCAATACTTCCGCTATTCTTGCCGTTGGGATAGCAGTGATATTATTACTAAGTGCTGTTATAGAATCTGCTCCTGAAGGTTATGAAAATGAAATCAGGAATACGTATGGAGGCGACCTAAGAGTTACATCAGAAGCGGCTTGGTCTAATCAGGATAAAGCAAAACTGCTAGCATATGATTCTATTGCAAATGTTGAGCCTTTAACGGAAGCTACGCCAATTACATGGGAAACAATAGATGGAGAGAAGAGACAGTTTTCCATTTTTGCTGTAGATAAAGAAGGACCCATTTTATTTGATCGTTCTGAAAAGGAGAAATCCTATAATGAGCTAACAAAGGAACCATCTATTCTCCTTGGTGAAAGAGCATTTGACGAATGGGGCGGAAATGTGGGGGAATATATTTACATTAATACACCTTCAGGTAAACAACAATTTGAAGTCCTTGATGTTGTAAAAACATCGAATTACTCAGGCTATGTTGCATTTATGGATGAACATCATTTAAATAATGAATTTGGTTGGGCGAATAGTTTTGACATGCTACTAACTTTAAATGACGGATATACGGGTGAACAATTACGGGATCAGCTGTGGCTAGATTACAGCAACCATCTCTCAAAAGTTGAAACTGTAGAAGATGAAATTAAATCAACTACCTCAGCATTAACCGGTATGAACGAGTTAATTCTAATCATGTTAGTTTTAATCATTGGGCTAGCGAGCATTGGTACAGCTAACACTTTATTAATGAACACATTGGAGCGCACCTCTGAGATAGGGACAATTCGAGCGCTTGGTCTTACAAAACAGCAAGTTAAAAAGATGATAATTGGAGAAGGTTTGCTTATAGGATTATCAGGGGTTATTGGTGGTATAATTTCAGGTATGGTTTTACTTTATGTCACTAGCCAATCAAAACTTTTGGCAGGGTTTATATCTTTTCAAATACCTTTAGGCAATATTATCCTGGCACTGATTGCTGGTGTTTCTCTTAGCCTCTTTGCTTCTTGGATTTCTAGTGCTACGGCGAGTAAAATAAGTATTATATCATCACTTAAAGAAGGTTGAGCATTATGTCGGTTAAATACGGAATATTAACATTGCTATATTTACAAAAAAATCATGGATATGATTTAAAATTAGAGCTAGAGTCTCTTCTAGGAACCAAAGGGAAAATTAACCCCGGCCAAATTTATACGACGCTGGATCGTCTAATCCGTGATCTACTTGTCTCATCTGTAGGAATGGATGACCAAGAAAGAAAACTTTATGAAATAACTACGGAAGGAAAAAATGAGCTGGAAAATTGGCTGCTGGAACTTGTACCCTATCATTCTACAAAAGATGACTTTCACTTTAAATGGAGCTGTGCTCGTAAGATTGGTTTCGAACAGGAAAAAAAAATGCTTGATCAACAAAAAGCAACGATAATGAAAGATGTTATGGAATTGACAAAGTTAAAAACGGAATTTCTCCTTCGAGGTGACGAGAATAGATATTTATTAATTAGTGGTACCCTCTTGCATTTAGAAGCAGATTTAAACTGGATTCATCAAGTTGAAAACCGAAATCGGTCCTAATTTTAGGCGAAGGTTTTCTCTTTCTAAAATCCTTGCTACTATTTCAAAAAGAAGTCGGTCTTGAACAATTTTTTCAAAACCGACTTCTTTTTATTTAACACAAAATGTGTATTCGCGAAGTATTTTTGATCAAACATTATTACAAAGCAACATAGATTTAAAATAAGGTCGCGATGTTTTAAAAAAGCTTCGAAGCCATCCACCTTTGAATAAGCTGATCGATGAGTTAGTAAAAGGAAAAGTGATGGAGAAGATTTTGTGGAAATAATAATGAAAGACGAAGAAAAACTGATTCTGTATATAAATTATAAAAGAGTCGGTGTTTTTGTTTAATCTAAAATAGCTATGAGGATTCAAACGAAAAGCAGTTAAAATAGTTTTAGAAGTTGAAGATGTAAATGATGTTTATCATAAAGTATTTGCAAATGGGTATCCCATCCAGACGGAATTGACTAAACAGGCCTAGGCAATGATTTATTTTAGAGTAGTTGATCCAGGCGGATGTTATTTAAGAGTAACATCAAGCAATTGATTGCAGTTAGTTTGCACAAAAGCAATAAGGTAAATTTATCATTTCATATTAGATATTGGTATTTTAAATTATGTTTACTGTTAGGTAAGATTAGAGAGAAGTTATTTACTTACCAAAATCCTGAGATGAGGGATGCAAATTGGGAATTGACTTTCATAATAAGAAAAACCAAACAACATATACCACTCGAGATGCTGATATGACATGGATGGGGGCAATAAAGAAACTTGTGCCTATTGAAAATATTTCAAGTGCTTTAGATGTTGGCTGTGGCGGAGGAATCTATTCAAAGGCTTTATCGGAAATAGGTGTGGGTTCTGTTACGGCTGTCGATTTTTCGGAAGCAATACTGAAAAGTGCAAGAAGCAATTGTAGTGAATACGAAAATATTATATTTAAACATGGAAATGCTTTAGAAACTGGTTTAGATAGTGAAAGTTATGATTTGTTACTTGAAAGAGCATTGATTCATCATATTGAAGATTTAAGAGCCTGTTTTAAAGAAGGTTATAGAGTATTAAAGAACGAAGGTATTTATATCATGCAAGACCGTACACCTGAAGATTGCGTATTAGAAGGTAATGATAGTCATATTAGAGGGTATTTTACTGAGCTTTTTCCAAAATTAATTGAAAAAGAAACCGTTCGCAGACATAAGAGTCAAATTGTAACCGAAACGTTGAAGGAAATCGGTTTTAAAGAAATTCAAGAAGTTAAGTTATGGGAAACGCGAAAAGTGTATGAAAACAAAAAGCAATTATTAAAAGACTTAAGTGAACGAACAGGAAGAAGTATTTTACACGAATTAAACGATAACGAATTGAAACTACTAATAAAACATATAGATGCTTCAATTTCAATAGATAAAGATATAGTCGAGAAAGATAGATGGACCATTTGGAAAGCAGTTAAATAGTTGATGGATTTATTTTATGAAAGTGTACTTAAAGGATAGGGTGCTTTAATAGAGCGATTAAAAAGCCTAACTTCTCAATTTTAATATCGAGGAATTAGGCTTGTTAATATTGGAATTTCCTTAAGACTGTAATCCGTATTTTCCTGACACATATCCTAATTTCTTTAGTACAAGGTCATCTACATTAAATGAACATATAGAAGTGAATAACTGTATAATCTTAACTAAACATGAAGTTATTACTTTCCAAACCCGATTGTTGAAGATTCAAGTTCCATCGAATCCAATTTTATTAGATATATCTCACCGCTGGTTCTCATAGATTTGATAATCGAGGGTAATTTTTTACCTTAATCAGTTAGAGTGCTGGGAGGGAAAACAAGTGAAGCTAGTTAAGTAATCGTAAGCCGTCTGAAAAGAAAAGAGTCCTCCCTCATTAGGATATCATTGAGATTGTTGCTAACAAGTCTCGCAAACCCTGACGTAAAATCGAGTAAATATAATTAAGCATACGGAAAGAAGGGGCTATTAATGATCGGCACAGAAACAATAGAAATAAAACACCTTTCAATAGGATTACCGAAAAAAATGAAGTATGGAAATGGGAAGGAAATCAATACTGGAATTCGTAAACAGACAACGGAAGAAGCTTTTCTAACAAAAGATGGCTTTAAGGGTGATGGGGTTAGCGACTTAAATAATCATGGTGGTCTAGATCGAGCTGTCTGTGTTTATCCATATGAACATTATTTACTTTGGGAAAAAGAATTTGGAAATCCTTTACAACCTGCCACTTTCGGTGAAAATTTAACCGTAACAAATATGTTAGAAAAAGCTGTTTGTGTGGGTGATATTTTCCGTCTTGGAGAAGCTGTTATACAAGTTACGCAAGGTAGAGTGCCATGTAGCACCATTACAAAGAGAACGAGTAATTCTGCCCTTCTAAAAAGGATGGTACAAACTGGTTTTACCGGCTACCTATGTCGTGTTTTAGAAGAAGGTGTTGTCCGAAAAGATTCTAATATGACATTACTGGAATCACATCCAAGAAAAGTATCCATTTTATATGGCAATGAGATTTATTTTCATAAGCAAAAGGATATCGAAGGCATAAAAAAGGTATTAGCTGTTGAAGAACTAGCTGACAAGTGGAGAGAAGTGTTGATGGATCGGTTAAGTAAGCTTAGTATCCTTCCCTAATTTTCTTCATTCATAGCTAGATATTAAGATAAATCCATTAATACGAAGGACCAGGTTAGCGATTTTGAAGTGTATCCGTAATTGTGTTATTATGTTTTGGATTCCAATATGGAAGGGGCATTAATATGTGCTGTTCATGTTTTCCAGTAATAAAAGATAACTCTATCATTCAATATTAAAATTAATATAGATAGAGGGGATACAAATTGTTATTTCAACAAGAATTAATTAATCGTGTAACAAAAAATTGTAACAAAGATTTGTATATCGTTTCTGCAATGATGTATGGTTCTTTTACCACAGGTGAAGGTGATATATATTCAGATGTGGAATTTTATATCTTCATTAAAGATAGCTTTTTCAAGGAATTTGATTCAAATGAATGGATATCTAATTTATGTGCAACCGACTTAATCTATTTTAATGAATATGGAACGCAAGTAGCTATCTTTGGTAACCTTATACGCGGGGAATTTCATTTTCTTCCACAATCAAGAATGAACGTTATAAAGGAGTTTAAGCCAACGGGGGTATTTCCTAATGCAGAAAAGATGTTCATTTACGATTCAACTAACCAATTATACGCTTTATTAGATTATCTTAGCGGAGAAGGTCCAGATAGAAAAACAAATGAAAATGTTAATTCGTCTTTTAATGGCTTCGTAAATTACTGGATTTTTGGTGTAAATGTATTAAAACGAGGAGAATACGCTCGGTCTTTAGAAATTCTTTCTCACGTCCAAAAACAAGTTTTACAAGCAATAAGGATTAAAGACGATTCTGTAGAGCATTGGCTGAACAGTACAAAAAATCTTGAGTCTGACTTAAAAAAAAGCTCTTATGAAAGCTACAAGTCCATTACAGCTAATCTCGAACAAACAAACCTTGCCAAGGCATACTATAACGCATTAGTATTGATGGAGAAGTTATATTTTAATGTATCTTCTTCATATGAGATTGATGTCAGCAGAAAGCTGTTAGCTAAGATGTACACTCATATAAACGAATAAATGAATATAAGGAAAGAGATACTCGATTTAAGAGTATCTCTTTTCTGTAGAAGTTGCTTCTTGAACGGCGGCTTTAGTATATAGCAAAGTGAAGAGATAAATCTGTCCAAACAGAGCACAAATTAACAGGAATTGCGTTCACATTATACGTATTATATTTTTAGGAGTTGAAGCATATGGCATTGGTGGAATCATTGCAAAAGGCAATAGACTACATGGAAGAACATTTACTAGATAATCTAACGATTGAGGAGATATCTAAACATGCAAATGTATCTCCTTTTCACTTTCAACGTACGTTTATGATTTTGACAGATTTATCTGTCGGAGACTATCTTCGAAGACGTCGTTTAACCTTGGCAGCACAAGAGTTAACCAGCACTGGTAGCAAAATTATCGACCTTGCTTATACATATGGCTACGAAACTCCCGAAGCTTTCTCAAAGGCTTTTCGTAAACAGCATGGTATTACTCCGAGTGAAGCGCGAAAAGGGATTGGGAAGCTGCAATCTTATAACCGCCTGACTATACAGGTAAATTTGAAAGGAGCAGAACCGATGAATTATAAAATTATTGAAAGAGATGCTTTCCAAGTAATTGGAGTAAAACGTGAATGTCCATGTGGTGTTGAAACAGAAGGTCCCGGTATCCCAGAATTTTGGGGTGAAGTCAATGAAAATGGAACAGTCAACAAGCTGATACAATTTATCAACGGAGAAATTAAGGGTCTATTAGGAATGACTGACAATTATAATGCTGATAAAAATACAATTGATTATTGGGTTGCTGCGGAGCATGTTGGAGACGTGCCAGAAGGATTATCTAGCTATGAATTCCCCGCATCCAAATGGGTCATTTTTGAAGTGCATGGACCTGCTCCAACGGCAATGGTCAGTGCTTGGAAACGAATTTATTCAGAATGGATCCCATCTAATGGCTATGAGATAGCTGAGCTTCCAGCCATAGAAGCTTATATAGATTCTGATGTCCATAGTCCAAATTCATTGAATGAAATATGGCTTGCGGTAAAATAGAGCTTTGTACTTTACGCTAAATAAGCGTGTTATCCTATGCATGGTAAGTGTATTAATCGCAATTGTTGAAGAGAAGACAGATGTTACTGTAACAATGGCCAGTTATCTTTATTGAGAAGAAGATAACTGGCCAATAAGACCATCAAATTAATCGAGAACGTTTATTCATTATTTTTAATATACTGCTCGACTCCGGTTGGAACAAAAAAGTGTTCCTCTTCAAATATATTAATCCCTTCAAAATAGAAAGCCATGGTTTCAAAAAGGTCTATAACTTCTCCCTCGAAATCTACTGTACCATACATTTCTGTAGCAAAATCGATGAGATGACCCGTATCCTTCTCGAGCTTTACCGAAACTGAAAACGCCTCGACAGAAGCTTGCTCCTCGGCTGTATCAACGAAATTATCTTGAGTAAGTAATTCATGATAGATGTTAGAATCTCCGCTTAAGATTAATTCATAATACGCTGTGTCATATGTATCATCCTCGTCAACATCGTTCACAATTAATTCATCTATATGCTCAAGTAAAATATCATAATTGATGAAAGAAGTGGTACTCTTATAATCTGCGGTGATTTCCTCGTGATCCGTGTCAGAAAGTCTTTGCCAATCCTCATTCTCAGTGTTTGGATTCTCTGTATAATAGGTAGCATCTTTATTAGAATACATGGCAAATTCCGTTTCTTGGCCTAATGTGGCCATCGATACATGTAAACTAGAAGAAAGCGGATCAACTATTAAGCTATTATCAACTTGTACTGTGGTTTCCTCATTGATTGAATCGCCTGTAAATTGTTGGGTTATTACCGTTATTGTCCTCATGCTTTGGATTTCCTCCGCAGCAGCTTGAGCCTTTTCTATAATGTCGTTTTTTTCATTAGGATCCTCAATAGGTGTCGTGTTATAGCTTTCGGTATCTTCTTTTGCGGAACAAGATGAAGCGATAACTAGAAATAACAAAATGAAACATACTTTTTTCATTTTAAAGAAATACCCCCCCATGAATGGAAACTGTGAATTTTAGACTTATAATAATAAATGTATTAAACGGAAATCGCCTTGATGCTATTATTGCATGAAAGATGTTTATAGCAAAATAAAAGTGCAGCCTACGTGGTTTTTCTTTGCTCCAGAGAATAAATTTAAGGAGTAATGTTATAATGAATATAAATAACCAATCTCGGGAAATGGCGGTGATGATATGTTATCTCAACAAGAAATCCTTGGTGAATTGTCAAAAAACTTGAATACATGGAAAGAAAAATATGGTGTTAAGCGAATTGGCTTGTTCGGTTCGTACAGCCGTGATGAGCAAAAAGAATCCAGCGACATTGATGTGGTAGTAGAATTTAATGATTCGGACTTGTCTTTTGATAATTACATGGATCTAAAATTCAACCTTGAGGATCATTTTCAGAAGCCGGTAGATTTAGTCATATTAGATGATATTAGACCCGCTTTAAAATCCAGTATTTTAAGGGAGGCTATATATGCAAAGGGAGCCTAGAGTTTTTTTAGAGGATATCATATCGGCTGCAGTTAAAGTGGAAAAATTCACTAGAGGAGTATCCTATGACGATTTTCTAGATAATGATTTAGTTTCCGACGCGGTCATTAAGAACATTTTGGTAATCGGCGAAGCATCCAAAAACATTCCAGTAGAAATCCGAATAATGAATCCTCAAATTGAGTGGAGAAAGATGGCTGGAATGAGAGACATGATGATTCATGGTTATTTTTCTATTAATTATCGGATTGTTTGGGATGTAGTGCAAAACAAAATTCCTACACTTAGACAACAAGTAGAGCAACTTTTAAAAGAAATGAATTAACTTTTTAACATTACTGAACTAAAAGAACTGGAACCAATTAGGGTCCAGTCTTTTCTTTTTTTTATAGTGGATTATATAGCTTATCCAGATTGTGTTCAATAAATAAATACGTCAGTTTTTCCTCGATATTTCTTCGTCTATTTTCGTTTTCAAATAGTTACATTTCATAATCTTCTCGTCTGTTGTAGGGAAGAACATAGATAAATTGCATAAAAGGAAAATAGGTTTAGAGACTTACGGTGAGAAAAAGAAAGTTACCGGGGGACAAAATAATACCGATAAAATAAAAATTATGATTAAATAAAGAAATGCAAAGATAAAAAAGGAAAATAGTTTGGGAAGAGGAAAGTAAATGAATACAAATACAAACACAGAGCAAAAAGGAACCATCATATTTAAAAAGGTATTACGTGCATTAGCAGTTGCTATAGGGGCTTTTATAACTGCATATGGTCTAGAATCGGTACTCATTCCAAACAATGTGTCAGACGGAGGTGTGACGGGTTTAAGTATAGTTGGTTCACAACTATTCGGAATCCCTCTTGGAGCTCTAATTGCAGTATTAAATATACCATTCATATTTTTAGGGTATAAACAAATCGGGAAAAGTTTTGCGATTTACTCTGTTATTGGTATTGCTACGCTAGCATTTGGGACAAGCATTATGCACCATATACCAATTATAGTTCAAGGAGATACATTGTTAGTCACTGTTGTTGGTGGTATTATCATTGGCTTCGGTATGGGTTTAGCATTACGAAATGGCGGCGCATTAGATGGTATTGATATGTTAGCAGTCTTACTTTCTCGAAAATTGCCATTTGGAACAAGTGACCTTATCCTATTTTTAAATTTATTTGTTTTTATAGTCGTTTCAACAGTTTTCGGATTACAAGGAGCTTTCTTATCAGGAATTGCTTATTTTATTGCATCTAAAGTAATTCATATTGTTGAAGAAGGGTTAAGTGGTTCTAAAACCTATAAAATTATCACTAGTCAACCGGATTTAATGGTAGAAACTATACGTGATCGTTTAGGTCGCAGTGCAACCTATAGTCTAGTTGAAGGCGGTTATACAAATGAGAAATTTAAAGAGATAACTTGTATTATTAACCGTTTAGAGGATAGTAAAATGAAAGAAATTATTAACGAAATTGATAAACATGCTTTTATTGCTGTGTATGATGTAGCAGAAGTTAAAGGTGGTAGCTTCAAGAAAAAAGACATTCATTAATATAGGTCTTTGTTTTCAAGATTAATACAAATTCAGGCTGGATCCTTTAATGGGTTTAGCCTTTTTATGCATTCAAATAATTCAATCTCTTGCTTGATTTAGCTTTCTTGCTGAATGAATTAAAAATCCTATTTATTATGGTGTAAAAGGTGTATGAGCTGAATTTCGAGGTGGCGCATATCGAGGCATCAGTTAGAGGTCTTGCTCTTCCTAATTAAATTATAGCATATAAAAAAAGGTAATTATAGACTGTTTCTTCTTATATACTACTGCTAAAATCAATAGAACAATACTGGTTAGGAGAGATGTGGAATGAGCTCTTTGGTTCTCGGTTTTCAGGAAATGGAGAAAACACAGCTTTTGCTTGTAGGCGGAAAAGGATTGAATTTAGGTGAATTATCAAAAATCCAAGGAATACAAGTTCCAGAAGGTTTTTGTGTTACAACGGCAGGATACCAAAAAGCCATTGAACAAAATGAAGCGTTTCGAGCATTGTTGGGTCAACTAACGACGTTAAACGTAGAGGAACGCCATCAAATTAGTGAAATCAGCAGCAAGATTCGGCAAATTATGATGGACGTAGATATTCCTTCTGATGTTGTAAGCGCAGTTGCTGATTCTCTTTCCGAATTTGGTGAGAACCACGCTTATGCAGTGCGCTCTAGTGCGACCGCTGAAGACTTGCCACATGCCTCTTTTGCTGGGCAACAAGATACCTATCTAAACATTAAAGGAATCCATTCGATCTTACAGCATATTAGTAAGTGCTGGGCTTCACTGTTTACGGATCGAGCAGTGATTTACCGAATGAAAAATGGATTTGACCAAAGTAAAGTTTCTTTATCCGTTATTATCCAAAGGATGGTTTTCCCTCAGGGTTCTGGGATTTTGTTTACTGCTGATCCGATTACCTCTAACCGAAAGATATTATCAATCGATGCCAGTTTTGGACTTGGAGAAGCATTGGTCTCTGGGCTGGTATCTCCTGATAATTATAAGGTACAGGAAGAAAAAATCGTCGAAAAGATGATAGGATCTAAGAACATGGCTATCTATGGCCAAGAGGAAGGAGGAACTGAGACACAGCAGATTGATCCTGATCAGCAGAAGTCACAAACACTAACAGACCAACAAATTTTACAATTAGCACGTATAGGAAGAAAGATTGAAGCTCATTTTGGTAGTCCGCAAGACATCGAGTGGTGTTTGGCAGAGGATACATTTTATATTGTCCAGAGTCGTCCAATCACAACTCTGTATCCCATCCCTGAAGCAGGTGAGACTCAAGAAAACCAAGTCTATGTATCTGTCGGGCATCAACAAATGATGACAGACCCTATGAAACCATTGGGATTGTCCCTTTTCCTGTTAACAACACCTGCACCCATGCGTAAAGCTGGTGGAAGGTTGTTTGTTGACGTAACACCTATGTTGGCTTCACCTGCCAGTAGAAAAATGATAATAGATAACTTAGGAAAATCTGACCCGCTCATAAAAGACGCACTTATGACCATAGTAGATCGAGAAGATTTTATAAAAACGTCCCTAGATGCTGAAAAAAATCTGAGTTTTGACAAACCTAATGCTCCCTCTGATACTCAAGCACAAATCGGAAACGATCCAACAATCGTTTCGGAATTGATTAAAAAAAGCCAGTTATCGCTAGAAGAGCTGAAGCAAAACATCCAGACAAAATCAGGTGCGGATTTATTTGGTTTTATTCTGGAAGATATCCAGGAACTGAGAAGGGTTTTATTTGAAGGTATGAGTGTGATTATAGCTGCACAGGATGCCACAACATGGATTAATGAAAAAATGAACGAGTGGTTAGGAGAAATAAACGCAGCGGATACACTTTCTCAATCCGTACCAAATAATATTACTTCAGAAATGGGTCTCGCATTATTGGATGTCGCAGATGCGATTCGTCCTTATCCAGAAGTAATTGATTACTTACGACATGTAAAGAATGATAACTTTTTGGATGAACTGATTAACGTTGAAGGAGGACAAAAAGCCAAAGACGTAATAACAGCTTATCTTAACAAATATGGCATGAGATGTGCCGGAGAAATTGATATAACCAGAAGTCGATGGAGCGAAAAACCAACTACACTTATCCCTATGATTTTAGGGAATATCAAAAACTTTGAGCCGAATGCTAGTCAGAAGAAATTTGAGCAAGGGCGAAAAGAGGCTTTGGAAAAAGAACAAGCGTTATTAGAACGATTGAAGCAACTGCCGAACGGAGAACACAAAGCTAAAGAGACGAAACGAAATATCGATCTAATTCGTAATTTCAGCGGGTTTAGGGAATATCCTAAATACGGTATGATTAACCGCTATTTTGTTTATAAGCAGGCATTGCGGAAAGAAGCGGAACAACTCGTACAAGCGGGGGTTATTCAGGGAGAAGAAGATATATACTATCTCACTTTTGAAGAACTTGAAGAAGCCGTCCTTACAAATAAACTGGATTATCAATTCATCGACAAGCGAAAAGAAGCATACAAATTATATGAAAAATTAACTCCGCCACGTGTTATTACTTCTGATGGTGAAATCGTTGCAGGTGAATACAAGCGTGAAAATCTCCCGGATGAAGCTATTGTTGGCCTGCCAGTTTCCTCAGGAGTTATCGAGGGGCGAGCACGTGTCATTTTAAACATGGAAGATGCTGACTTAGAAGAAGGAGATATATTAGTCACATCCTTTACGGACCCTAGCTGGACACCGTTATTTGTATCCATAAAAGGTCTAGTCACTGAAGTTGGTGGGCTGATGACCCATGGAGCGGTTGTCGCACGTGAATATGGCTTGCCAGCAGTTGTGGGAGTAGAAAATGCTACGAAATTGATAAAAGATGGCCAACGAATTCTTGTTAATGGAACGGAAGGGTATATTCAAATATTGTAATTGCTAATATGTTCAGATTATCGTCAGAGTGGGTGGCAAATCTAGGGTAAATAAAAGATCATTATGCATGTGTCTCCAGCTTCACATAGAAAGAATCCGTTTTGATTTTTCTCTTTTTCAAAACGGATTCTTTTGATTTAAACACTGTAAAGAAAAGGGTGGGGTGTACGAAATGTTTTATTCTTCTATAGGGTTTTTTGGTCCGCCAAGTTCTAATTGATAAAAGGCCAAGTCAATCCATTTATTGAATTTAAAACCTGCCTTTTCTATTGTACCTGAATGAACAAAACCAAAGCTTTTATGCATGGCAATGCTTTTTTCATTTGCTGCATCAATTCCAGCGACCAAGGTCATATATTCTCTTTCTTTGGCAATAGTGATTAATTCCTTCATCAAGGAAGTCCCAATTCCTTTTTTTCGGTATTCCTTATTTACATAAACGGAATGTTCAATTGTATATTTATAAGCCGGCCATGCTCTAAAAGAACCGAATGTTGCAAAACCAGCCACTTTATTATCTTGTTCGGACACTAATATTGGATAACCTTCATCCATCTTTTGTTTATACCATTGTTGTCTGCTTTCAAGCGTCTGGGGTTTATAGGCGTATACAGCAGTAGAATGAAGAATGGCATCATTATAGATATGTAAAATGTCCATTAGATCTTTTGGAGTTGCTTTCCTGATCATATTGTTCTTCCTCTCGTAATAAATGTTTTCTTCTTTGTTTATTTTAGAACGATTTGTACTAAACGTAAAACCTGATAATAATGTAAAATTTTGTAAACAAACAGAAAGGCGCCAAATATTGTCTGATATGACTGAAAGTTCGATTTTCTGTTAAAATAAAGATAGCTATTAAACTATTAAGATAATTGTTTGAATATAAGAGATAGCAAAAAATAAAAAGGAATGTTTATAAATGAAAAGTAAATTTGCTAAGAGAGCTCATTTCGTTAAGTCTTCGGAAACACGTGAAATTTTGAAAATAACAGAAAGGCCAGAAGTAATCTCCTTTGCGGGAGGACTGCCGGCTCCAGAGTTGTTTCCACTAGAAGCTCTTAAGGATGCGTGTAATGCTGTGTTGAATGAAGAGGGAGCGGCTTCTCTTCAATATAGTACGACAGAGGGGTATGTTCCATTAAGAGAGGCTATTAATCGAAGAATGAAAACTGTCGGAATTAACGCTGCTATTGGCAATATCCTTATCACATCGGGATCCCAGCAAGCAATCGACCTTACTGGAAGGTTATTTATCGATGAGGGAGACACGATTATTTGTGAAAGTCCAACCTACCTTGCAGCAATTAATACATTCAAGTCATACAATGCCAACTTTGTTGAAGTAGCGATGGATGAGGATGGAATGGTTATGGAAGAGCTAGAGGAACAGCTGCAGGAGCATCCTAACACGAAATTTATCTATACGATTCCAGACTTCCAAAACCCTACAGGTCGCACATTAAAGCTGGAAAGACGAAAAAGAATGATTGAGCTTGCTAATCAATATGATGTACTGATTGTAGAAGATAACCCTTATGGAGCTATAAGATTTGCTGGAGAGGAACTTCCACCAGTAAAACATTTTGATACGGAAGGTAGAGTAATTTATTTAAGTACTTTCTCCAAAATATTTACTCCTGGCCTTCGACTTGGATGGATTTGTGCAGACCAAGCTTTCATTGATAAGTATGTTACGTTTAAGCAAACAGCTGACTTACATACGGACAGCTTTGCGCAAAGAATTACAGCCAAGTATATGGAACTTTACGATATGGAAGAGCACATTAATAAAATCAAAGCTGTTTATAAAGAAAGGTGCACAGCAATGTTAGCGTGTATTGAAGAATTTTTTCCAAAGAATTTGTCTTACAGTAAGCCAGAAGGTGGATTATTTATTTGGGTAGAACTTCCTGAAGACGTTGATGCAACGCATATATTTACGGAGTGTTTGAAAAACAATGTTGCCTGTGTTCCTGGAACGCCATTTTTCCCGAATGGTACACAAACAAATACATTTCGTTTGAATTTCTCCAATATGTCGATAGAGAAGATTACGGAAGGTATGAAGCGTATGGGGGAAGTGTTATACCGTGAGTTAGAAAAAGAAAAAGCTCTTTTATAATTTATATACGTGCAACTAAGGTTGTCATCAAAAGGCTTGGTAAACCTTAGATGCACGTATAATTATTTAGCACTATTTATATAATTTACGTAGTTCATGACGGGCTTCTTCTGAAAGTGATCCACCGATATCCATTAATTCAACAATGTCTTTAAAAGCTCTTTCGGGAATCGCTAAATCGGCTAGCTCTTCTTTAGAAAAACCTAAGTTAATCTCATCTTCCCGGCCATCTTTTAACTTGATAACAAAATCAGGTTCGGTAACAAAAGGTGTAGACATACCAACCACATCAGAAAATTGGAAGGCTTCTAGTGCCTTTTCTGGTGAGTTGATGCCACCAGTGGCCATAACTGGAACACGACCAGCGATATGTTCGTACACAACTTGATTCATGAATTCACCTTTAAATTTACCTTGGCGAATTGTTTGTTTATAAATGTTCCTGCCCCAACTTGCAGTAGCTAAATATTGGATGTTTGCTACTTCCATGATTCGATCCATGAAATAAAGGAAGTCTTCTACACTGTAGCCAATTTCATTACCGCGCGTTTCTTCTGGTGTACCCCTAAACCCGAGAATAAAGTCAGCTGGTGCTTCTTCATCAATCACTTTCTGAACAGCCTTCATCACTTCGATACCAAAACGTGAACGATTCTCAATGTTTTGGACACCGTATTCATCATCACGCTGGTTAGAATAAGTGGAAAAGAACGTTTGAATTAGTAAACGCTGAGCACTTGAAATTTCAACTCCATCAAAACCGGCTTTAATCGCACGACGGGTTGCGTCAGCATATTGGGTAATAACATGCTCGATTTTGCGTTTGGACATTGGTAAGACGGTATGTTCAACAGGGCTCTTCAAGTTCATTTTACTTGGCCCATAAACGACACCAAAATCTTTAAGCGATATTTTGGAGAAACGACCGGCATGAGTTAATTGAATAATTGCCTTAGAGCCGTCTTTTTTCATCGCTTGAGCAAGTTGTTTAAGTCCTTCGATGCTACGATCATCAACGATACTAAAGCCATACTCAAACAATTGTCCATACTCTTCGATATAAGCTGCCCCTGTAATTTGTAGGGGAGCGGAACAAGCACGTCGTTCCGCATAAGCTAAATCTTCCCCAGTAACATAACCCTCAATAGTTGAAGAATTCGTAATCATCGGGGATAGGACAAAGCGATTATCTAATTCCATACCATTTGGTAGAACGATTGTCTCAAATAAAGGTCTGTATTGTTTTGTTGTCATCATTTGTATATTACCTAATTCCCTTCATCGCGCTATGATTGCTGTTAAATTAAAGCTATCAGCTATGCCAAGTAGTGTCAAATTAATACAGTTTTTCCACCTGTACCAATAGATTTGTTCCATAAAATAATTAGCTATTCTAATTATTTCCACTAGAATAAGCCACTCTGTTTGAGGTCTTGCTAATACATGATATACTTATGTTTATTCTGATAAAATTTAAAAAAGAAAGAAGGAATACGAATGAAAAAACGAGGGAATTTCTTATTTATAGAAAAAAATGATGACGTGTATACGTTAAGTATGACACCAGAATTGCAAGATGATATTGGTACAGTTGGATTTGTAGAATACATGCATGGAGATACACTTAACGTGGATGATAGCATTTTAAACATAGAAGCTTCAAAGACGGTTATTGATGTGGCTTCTCCATTAGCAGGCAAAATTGTTGAACGCAATGAAGCAGCAATAAACGAACCAATCCTTCTAAGCTCTGCCAAAACGGAGGAAAACTGGGTAGTAAAACTAACAGACGTGGATGAAGAAGCATTTAACCAATTAGAAGAAGCTTAATGAATACATGCTATGGAGCTATTCAGATATTCTGTTCAGAATAATAGGTCTATTGTATGTAAGTATATTTCGCAAGGAGTAGCATATGGATCAAGAAGCTAGATTGGATTATCTAATTGATTATTTATGGAGTGAGAACCCAAATGCTCTTGAACAAATGGTGCAGAGTAAAGCGGGTAGCGTAGAAGAAAAAATAGCGTTGTTTCGGGGGCTGTGTAATATCCGACAGCCCGAACCGATCTCAGAGCAATTTGTTAAGGTTCAAGATGCTTTCTTAACACAGTGGAATAACGAACGACATCTAACCTCATTGCATGATTTAGAAGCTGTTCAGCAGCAACTCTATTTATGGCAAGGTGATATTACGAGTCTAGCAGTTGATGCGATTGTTAATGCAGCTAATAGTGAGTTTCTGGGTTGCATGCAAGCAAATCATCATTGTATCGATAATATTATTCATACCCGTGCAGGGGTAAAATTGCGGCTAGATTGTGATGAACTAATAAAAGCACAAGGTCGCAAAGAGCCTGTTGGGAAGGCTAAAATTACTAAGGCATATAATTTACCGTCAGAATATATCATTCATACCGTTGGGCCATTTATCGACCAACGTGGTACTTCACCTTTGAGAGAACAATTACTGGCCTCGTCTTATAAATCTTGTCTAGCATTAGCGGATCAATATCAATTAGACAGCCTTGCTTTTTGCTGCATTTCGACAGGGGAATTTAATTTCCCTAATCAACGTGCAGCTGAAATTGCAATTCAAACAGTAAAAGAATATATGAGAAATACCGATTCGAAGCTTCAGGTCATCTTTAATGTGTTTAAAGATGAGGATTTACAAATCTATCAGTCATTATTAGCGAGGAAAGAATAGGGGATGGCTATGCAACAACTTAATCATTGGCAAACGTTAACAATGGGATCATCATTGACACAAGATAAAGTTTTAAATCAACTAATAGATGAAGCGGAGGCAATTGTCATTGGGATTGGTGCGGGAATGTCGGCAGCGACTGGTTTTACATATGTAGGCAAAAGATTTACGGACGCTTTTCCCGATTTTATTGCGAAGTATCGCTTTTTGGACATGTTACAAGCAAGTTTATTTGATTTCGAAGATGAACAAGAATATTGGGCTTTTCAAAGTCGCTTCAGTTTGTTGAATTTCTTTGATCAACCAGTAGGGCAAGCATATGTTGATTTGCGACGTATGATGACGGATAAAAATTATCATGTTATTACGACGAATGCCGATAATGCGTTTTATGCAGCGGAGTTCGATATGGATAAAGTGTTTCGCATTCAAGGAGAATACGGATTGTGGCAATGTTCGGAGCACTGTCACCAACAGACGTACCATGATGAAGCTTTAATTCGTCAAATGGTTCGGGAACAATCAGATATGAAGATACCTGCAAATTTAGTTCCGCGTTGTCCGAAATGTGGAGCTAGTTTGGAAGTTAACAAACGTAACGAAGAAAAGGGAATGGTCGAAGATGGTCATTTTCATGAACAGAAAGAACGTTATGAACAATTTTTAAAAGAAAATAAAGATAAGAAAGTGCTATTTTTAGAAATTGGTGTGGGACATACAACCCCACAATTTATTAAACATCCTTTCCAACAAATGACGGAAGGGAATGAGAAGGCGTTGTTTGTGACGATGAATCAAAAAGATTATTTCATACCACATGCAATTCGTCCACAAACAGTGCGAATTGATGAAGATATTGCTGAAGTATTACATACAATTAGCAAGTGAATAATGGAGGTTGCAAATGTATTTAATCGAATCGAAACGTAATGGAGAATGGATTTATGATCCAGGAATGGCAATGGCTTTACAAGAATATGTGAAAGACCATATATTCTTAGATGATGATGTTTTGTTTCCATACATGATGCAACCAGCTGTTCAAATTGGGAAATTCCAGAATGCATACGAAGAAGTCAATCAGCCTTATATGGACGCACATGATATTAAAATCATTCGCCGGGAAACAGGCGGCGGTGCGATTTACCTCGATGATCGAAATATGAGTTTTTGTTTCTTATTCGATGGTAGTACGGACATTCATGGAAACTATGCACGTTTGTATGAACCGGTTGTCAAAGCACTTGAGAATTTAGGTGTAGATCAGTTAGAACAAAAAGGCCGTAATGATTTAGTTTTAGATGGCAAGAAAGTTTCTGGTGCGGCGATGACCTTACAGAATGGTCGCATTTACGCTGGGTATTCGTTGCTATTAGATCCCAATTATGAAGCAATGGTGTCCGTATTGAATCCAAACCAAAAGAAAATTAAATCACATGGGATTCAGTCCGTCCGTAGTCGAGTAGGGTCAATCCGTCCTCATCTAGCACCAGAATACCGAGAAATGACGGTCTGGGAGTTTACTGATTATATAATTTGCCAATTACTTGAAATTAATGATGTTAGTGAAGCGAAGCGTTATGAATTAACACCAGAAGATTGGGCGGGTGTCGATAAAATCGCCGCTGATAAATACAATAATTGGGACTGGAACTATGGTCGCTTTCAACAGTTCGAATATCGTTTAACAGAACGTTTTCCAATTGGAACGATTAGTGTCGGTTTAACGATTGAGCATGCCAAAATTACTGCCATTCAGATTTCGGGTGACTTTTTCGGAACAAAAAATATAAAAGATGTGGAAGAAGTATTAGTCGGGGTGCGGTTAAGGAAAGAAGACTTACTTAACGCGTTAGACTCGCTGGAATTAGCTAATTATTTCGGAAATCTTACGAAAGAAGAATTCGTTAGCTTTATCTTAAGTGAAAAAGCATAAGCGCCTTGATACGTAGAAAGAAGGGTAAGATTGGTTAAATTAGGGATTTTAGATTACGCTCAAATTGATGAAGGAAGCAATGCCCAAAAAGCTTTGCAGAATACGATTGAGCTAGCTCAATTAGCAGAATTATTAGGTTATGAACGGTTTTGGATGGCAGAGCATCATAACGTTCCTGCTTTTGCTAGTAGTTCACCGGAACTAATCATGATGCGTTTAGCAGATGCGACTGAACGGATTCGTATTGGTTCAGGCGGCGTGATGATACCACATTATAGTCCTTATAAAGTAGCTGAAAATTTTAGGGTTCTCGAAGCGTTTCATCCTGGTCGAATTGATTTGGGAATAGGGAATACGATAGGAACGTCTCTTGTGAATCGGACGTTAAATGAGAATAAAAAGAGTAAACTAAATTATGAGCAGAGTATTGTTGATTTAACCAAGTATTTAAGCGATCAAGTGGATGAAAACCATCGTTTTTCAGGGATTGTTGCTAGCCCTGTTATCTCAACCGTTCCCGAGATGTGGGTGCTGTCAACTAGTATCAGAAATGCTAAAATGGCCGCTAAATTAGGGATTGGCTATACATTTGGATTATTCCCTCTTGCGGGCATCGATAAATTTCATATTGGTATCGAGGCAGCGGAGACGTATCGTAATGAATTTCAACCCTCATCTTTCATGCGAGAACCTAAAGTGTCCATCGCCCCGTTTGTTGTCGTTGCTGAAACGAATGAGCAAGCGGAAGAATACGCAAAAGCCTTAGATTTGTGGTTACTTGGCACGGATAATTTTGGCCATTTGACAGAATTTCCATCGGTTGAAACAGCTCATAAATATCCGTACACGGAAGATGAAAAAGAAATCATTCAAGCGAATCGAATCCGGATGGTAGTAGGGGACATTGAAAGTGTCACAGATCAATTAAATACGTTGATTAGTCAATTTAAGGCGGATGAAGTCCTGTTAGTACCATTTATGTCAGGGGTGGAAGCCCGTAAAAAAGCAATTGAGTTATTGGCTAGGGCGTTTAAATAGTTCGGTATGCTAAGGGCAAGTTAATGCCTTTTGTAGCTGTTGAGTGATATAAGTTTTTTGCACTTTTCGATTAGATAATTGTATATTCCAGCACAACATATTTAAGAGCCTGTTTTGATCAGTTTTTTTAAAACAGGCTCTAGTTTTTTTTCCATGAATGACTTCTTGAACTCCAATTTGATCAAAATCTATACATGTATTTTCTTCTATTTCATAACAATCTAATAAATCTCCGATAACAAATAGAAGTACTTACCATTACCTGGTCCTTTAACCCTGGGTATTTTTTCACAAAAAATCATGTTATTTACACTAAATTTACTATTTTTTAGTAAAATAATTGTACAATAAAAGAAGAGTGAAATATATTAGAATATTTTATTGCTGCTAATTAGTGGAGCGAATTAAAAACGCACTGAATTGAAGTGTAGAATACAGAGGGGACTTTATATGCATGTTGTTATTGGAGATATTGCAAGAGAAACGATACCGGTATTACCAACTACAAATTGCGAAAATGTTTATGCCTTTTTTAATGAGCAACCTTCCACGGAGGGAATAGTTGTTGCGGTTGATAGGCAACCTGTTGGATTAATAATGAGAGATACATTCTTTCAAAAATTATCCACTAAATATGGATTTGACCTTTTTATGCAACGACCAATTGAATTAATGATGGATAAAACAATGTTAGTTGTTGATTATTTTACTCCACTAACTAAAGTTAGTACGCTCGCCATGAAACGAGAGCAAGAAAGACTCTATGACTATGTTATTGTGCAGAAACAGGAAAAGTTGTATGGAGTTGTAAGTATACGTGAATTGATAATGAAGCTGTCCGAAGTCCAAATTAACATTGCGAAATATTCCAATCCATTAAGTGGACTGCCCGGAAACCATATTATAGACAATACGTTAGAAAAAGTATTGCATTACGAAAGCTATACGGTGCTTTATCTGGATCTCGACCATTTTAAAGCATTCAATGATGTTTATGGATTCAAAGCAGGGGATAAACTTTTGGTTGAGACGGCGGATATCATTCAACAAACAATCGGTACTAAACCAAATTATTTCGTTGGCCATATAGGTGGGGATGACTTTATTGCAGTGATTCCTCATTATCAGCATGAGGACATTTGCAAAAAGATTATTAGCCGCTTCGAACAGGCAATTGTCAGCTTCTATAGTAAAGAAGATATTGAACATGGATATGTCAAAACAATCAACCGAAAAGGTGCCATGGAAAATGTTCCATTGGTAAGTATCTCGATTGCGGTCGTTCAAAATAAACATACATACTTTTCTACGCCAAACGCGCTAAGTAAAGAAGCAGCAGAGATAAAACGGATTTGTAAAGCTAGTGAAGGAAGTATCTACCTAAGCAAGGAAGATAAAAATGCAGGGGAATTAAATGTATAAAAAAATGAGCGATATTTAAAAATCGCTCATTTTTTATGTTTGTTATAGTAG
The DNA here is from genome assembly GCF_008304605.1 of Oceanobacillus polygoni. Classification (GTDB taxonomy): domain Bacteria; phylum Bacillota; class Bacilli; order Bacillales; family Amphibacillaceae; genus Oceanobacillus; species Oceanobacillus polygoni. The sequence goes on from NZ_PIJY01000057.1 coordinate 66,432, forward strand.
CTTTAACTCGGTATTGGTACGGCACCTTTACGTAATGTTCCAACTGGTTTTCCAATCGCATAGCCCTGTCCCATATCGACACCCATTTCTCGCAAATAGGTGTACTCAGAAAAAGTCTCGATTCCTTCTAGATTACTTTTGTTGCTGATTTATTTGCAAAATCAAGAATAAGCTCTACTAAATGTTGCTTTTCTGGTATTTTTTCGATGTTTCGAATTAATGATTTATCAATTTTTATAAACTCTGGATTTAAGTAAAGAAGTGTTTGTAAACTATTATAACCACTCCCAGCATCATCTACAGCAATCCGAAATCCCTGTTCCCTGTAATGCTCCACTAACTTCACAAATTGAGAATAATTGATTCCAGCCTTCTTTTCCGTCAATTCAAGAACAACTTGCTTAGGAGAAATGTTATGTTTAGCTAATAAATTCATTGTAGTTCCCGCTTGATAGTTTGGGTCTGCTAGAACTTGAGGGTGTATATTTAGGAATACAAAGCAATCTTCACCTTCATCTAATTGTTTAACCTGCTCATGATATCTTTTCAATGCTAAATTTCGTATAAAGCTTTCAACCATAAAAACATGTTTGCTTTCACCAACATAGTCATAAAAAGCATCCGTAGTAGGAAAGCTCTTCGTAAATTCTGGTCGATTCAAGATTTCATAACCAATCGTATCGCCACTATTTAATGATAGAATCGGCTGGAAAAAAGTCTGCATTCTGCTTTTACGGATAACATTTAATAATTCTTCATTCTTATTAAACTCTTGATAAAGTAATTTACGATTTGTATTTAAAAATCGAATAAAATGAATCGATTTATGAACTAAATTTGTTTTCATATGTCCACCTTTGAGTTGATTAAAATTATCAATTTAAATTCTATCGGTGAATTATTAAAATTGATAATTAGTTGTGTAAATTTATTGTAAAACCTGTGAAAGATTTTGTGGTGGAATAATATAATAATATTCAGATAACTAAAGATGTAGATTGTGCATATAATTTATTGAAGTTGGTTAAATAATTATACTAAAACTAAGGAGTATCGTAGTGAGCCAAAACAACATTAAAATAACCCCATATCATCCTAAATATGCTGAACAAACAGTGAATATGTGGCGTGCCAGTAAGGAACAGGCCATTGGTCAGAATGAGATTCATAGCTTTGAAAGTCAAATTGATTTTTTAAACAATATATTACCTAAGGAGTTTGACATAGATCTAGCGATAATTGATAAAAAGGTAGTTGGAATGATTGCCTATAATGAAAGTGAAGTAAGCCAGCTGTATATCCATATAGAATATCAGAGGATGGGTATCGGAAAAATCTTACTGGAAAAAGCAAAAGAACAATCAAGAGGTAGGTTAACTTTATATACATTTGAGGTAAACGAAAAGGCACAACGCTTTTACGAGAAACACGGATTTAAAATTATCGGTAGAGGACATGAAAATGAAAAAAATTTACCTGATATTCAGTATGAATGGATATTCGAATAACGAATATCATTGGATGGAGTTGGATAATATATATAATATTATCCAACTCGAACGATTTTTGACTGCTATTCAATCCGTTATACTAAATAAAAAATATAACATCAGACTGGATCCAGAAAAGATTCAGTCTTTTTCTTTTTAGTTTAATTAAGCAGGGATCATCATGTTAAAAGGGAGTTTATGGTTGAATCCAATTAATCTTGGCTAAAATTTTTATAAGGGGATACTTGACATGACACAAAATGGTGTCGTATTATAAATGCAAATAGGACACCTTATAGTGTCCTTTTAAAATGTAAGATCAGGGGATGGTGATATTGAGCGAAAAGGGAGTGGAAAGAGATGTTTATGATGCTATTTCCGATCACACCCGAAGGAAGCTGCTTCGTCTATTAGCGGATGCGGTAGAATTACCGCTTTATGAATTAACTGTCCCTTTCGAAATGGGTCGTACGGCAGTTTCAAAGCATTTGGCAATCCTAAAAGAGGCTGGACTTGTGACCAGCAGAAAGGTTGGCAGGGAAACGAGGTATCGGTTGAATGCCGCCCCTTTGAAGGAGATTCACGACTGGGTATCTTTTTATGAAGATTTCTGGAAGGAAAGAATGTTTAAATTAAATCTTTTATTGGAGGAACAAAAAATGAAAGCAGATGTATCATTAGATTTTAAATATACAAGTTCAATTGAAGAAGTGTGGAAGGCATTAACAGATTCGGAAATGCTTGCAAAATGGATATGGGAAAATGACTTTAAGCCAGTAGTTGGACATAAATTCCAATTTCGAGCGGAGCCAAATAAATGGTGGAACGGAATTGTAGATTGCGAAGTGCTTGAAGTGGAAGAGCCCCATAAATTATCTTATACGTGGGCAAGCCAAGGTGAGAACACTACTGTTACATGGACGTTGAAGGAAGGTTCAGATGGAACTACTCACTTGCACTTCGATCAAGTTGGATTCAGTGAAGAAACAAAAGCCACCAAAGGAGCTATCGAGGGGGCAATATACAGTTGGACGAAAATGGGTGAACAGCTTGGTAAAGTGTTGGATCAATAAGCATTATTGTCTTTCTCCTTGCCTCATACAGAATTTTTAAACCGGGGGCCAGTGAAACAGCCCCGAACTATTATAGGCTATCAATTGCCCAATTACTAACATGTGTATGGGTAGCTAATTTTAAAAAGGGAGATAAGAAAATGAGTTTCTTCAAAGATATGATAGCGGTGTTTAAGAAAAGAGAATTATCGTTTTTAGAAAGCTATAAAGAATCAGAAGGTGTATATACCTTTCTATTTGAAAAACCGGATGATTTCACCTGGAAAGCAGGGCAACACGGTCTGTTTAGTATCACGCATAAGAAAATAAAAAATGCTACACGACCATTTACAGTGGCGTCTGCTCCTGCAGAAAATGTTGTTAGACTATCCATGCGGATTAATGATAATCCAAGTGATTTTAAACAGGCAATGTTAGAACTCAACCAAGGAATGAAGGTTAGTATGAGCGGACCTGTAGGACCATTTTATTTGGAAAATAAAAGTCCTACCATCCTCATTGCAGGTGGGATTGGCATTACCCCATTTCGATCAATCCTAAAACAAATAGAAGCGGAAGGAAATCTCCATGAGAACCCAATACACCTGCTTTATTTAGATAGCGATAAATCTTACATTTTTAAAGATGAGCTTGATGAAATTGCTAACAATCCTGCCATACATGTAACTTACCTTGATGCAAGGGATGACTTGCATCAGGAGATAGATACGTTTAGCGACTTATATAAGAACGACGGTAAATACTTTATTGCAGGACCAAAATCCATGGTGGAGTCTATTTCAAGCCATTTAAGAAATATGGATGTTCCCAAACGCAATATCAAAAAAGATGCGTTTTTTGGATATTAGTTACAAATAGTACGAGCCTGCACTTAATAGTATCCATACAAAAATCTAATCAGAAAAAGTTTAACAAAAATCCTGTTTGTGCAGGATTTTTGTTTTTTAGCATTCAGTTATTGAAGCTGTTTTAGTACATCGTGAAAAAGGTTTGATTATTATACAGGACTCTTTTATAAATTTAACTTCTATTTGTAGGAATATTAAGTATAATAAGTGTAGAAAAGCGCGCTGCTGAACCGGATACTTATAATTAGCAATAAGAACGGGGGGAGTCTAATGTCTAATGAGCATGAGAGGTTAGTGGATAAGGAAAGAGAAGATGATCCAAAGGTAAAGTTAGAAAGAAAAGAGGGAGAACCAACCGCAGCTTTCAAAGGAGCTTCTTGGGGAGCTTTATTGATCGGTGTTGCAGCTTATCTAATCGGTCTGTTTAACGCAGCAATGGAACTGAATGAAAAAGGCTATTATTTTGCAGTTTTAGTATTCGGGCTTTATTCTGCGGTATCTTTACAAAAAGCAGTACGGGATAAAGAAGAAGGAATCCCAGTTACGAACATTTATTTTGGTATCAGTTGGATTGCACTTATTATATCGATTTTACTGATTGGCATCGGTTTATACAATGCGGGAAGTATTGTTTTAAGTGAAAAAGGATTTTATGGGATGGCATTTGTGCTTAGTATATTCGCTGCGGTAACCGTTCAGAAAAATATTCGAGATACACAGCGAGCGAGAGAAAGAGATTAAGCTTTCTTGTTTTGTAGCGAGCCATGAAGCTATTAGATATGGAATAACATGAATAAAAAATTAAAACTAAATATAATGCCATTTAGAAAGAATCCATGATTCAATGTGGGTTCTTTTTGCTTATTAAATATGTTAAATTTACAGATGTTGATGGTAAGGTGAATATAAGGCATAGATTTTAACGATAATTTAAAAAGGAATATGAACAAGAAACGGTATAATGTAGAGGCTGACTTCTTTGTATAAGCAAGGAACAGGAAGGACATTTAGATTTTTGAAATTCATTAGAGTTGAAAGTAGGTCATTTAAAATGAAAACAGAAAAAGAAAAAATGATATCTGGAGAAATGTATAACCCAGCTGACCCAGAATTAGTGCAGGATCGCACGGAAGCAAGGCGTAAGGTTAGGATATATAACCAAACGTTAGAAACAGAGGGAGAAAAACGAACAAACATATTAAAGGAATTACTCGGATCGACTGGAGAAAACATATATATAGAGCCAACTATACGATTTGATTATGGCTATAATACACACGTAGGTGACAATTTTTACGCAAACTTTGACTGTACGTTTTTAGATATTTGTGAAGTACGTTTTGGAGATAATTGTATGCTTGGTCCTAGAGTACAAATCTATACAGCGACACATCCGCTTCATCCAATAGAACGAAACTCTGGAATAGAAAGCGGAAAGCCGATTACGATTGGCAACAATGTATGGATTGGAGGAAGTGCAATCATAAATCCAGGAGTAACGGTAGGAGATAATGTTGTGATTGGGTCTGGTGCAGTAGTTACGAAAGATATACCTGATAATGTAGTAGTTGGGGGTAATCCTGCTAGAATCATTAAACAAATTGAAGTATAAAGTATCTTTTATTTCAAAACAAGTTAACGCTCTTTACGTTTAAAACAATCGGTACAATTCCGTTCACAAAGAATTGTACCTTTATTTAGAAAGTGGCCATTAAATTAAATTCGAACTAGCTATATTTGCATCAAACCCCATTCGAAAATAACTATATGTATAAATTAGTACCAAGTAATAGTAACAAGTGTTAATATAATTGTAAACACTAATGAGGAAGGTGAAAAGGCAATGAAAACTCGTATAACAGAGATGTTTGGAATTCAATATCCGATCATACAAGGTGGACTGGCTTATTTAGGTTATGCGGAATTAGCTGCTGCTGTTTCAAATGCAGGAGGATTGGGACAGATCACAGCAGCAACTTTACGTACACCTAAAAACCTTCGTAATGAAATTCATAAAGTACGTAAGCTTACAAACAAGCCGTTTGGTGTAAACTTTGCCATCGCAAGGTATAACGGGGAGTATGAGGAATTATTAGAAGTGGCAATTGAAGAAAAGGTGCCAGTAATCTCCATTACCGGTGGAAACCCACAACCAGTTTTAGAACGACTCAAAGGTGAGAATATCAAGACGTTCGTTCTTGTTTCAGGAGTTAGACACGCGCAAAAAGCGGAGCAACTTGGAGCGGATGCTCTTATTGCTGTAGGACAAGAAGGCGGAGGCCATTTAGGACGTGATGATATTGGTACAATGGTGCTCATTCCTCGTATCGTAGATCATGTATCCATTCCTGTATTAGCGGCAGGCGGAATAGGGGATGGCAGAGGCTTATTAGCAGCTTTTTCTCTTGGTGCAGAAGGAATTGTAATGGGGACTCGTTTTATTGCTACCAAAGAATGCGTCCATGCACATAACGAATACAAAGATGCGCTCGTTCAAGCACAAGAGACAGATACAGTTATTATTAAAAAATCATTAGGTGCACCAGGTCGAGTTCTTCAATCAGATTATGCGCTAGATATTATCGAACATGAACACCAAGGAGCAACGTACGAAGATCTGAAGGACATGATCAGTGGCAAAACCAATTGTAGATATATCTATGATGGACATGAAGAAGAAGGTTTTGGATGGGCTGGACAGGTAATTGGCCTTATCAACAATGTACCAACAGTGCAGGAGCTATTTGATGAGATGATTTTAACCGCTGAAAATGGATTGAGCCGTATTGGGAATATTGTTGGAGAACAGGTTCGTAGTTAATAGATACCTGTATTTAATTAACTATTTCAGCCATCCATCTCCGCCTAGTATGTTGAGGTGGGAGATGGATGGCTGTTTTTTAAAAGTAATTAATAATGTTGAATGGAAGGTGATATTCAAATCCCCTTCAAATGTGGATCCTTCCAGAACATCGTCATACCAAGACCCAGTATAATCACAACGACACTGAAGTAAAATGGATAATTTATATCGATATCAAACAGCATGCCTCCCAGTATTGGGCCAAATACATTGGCAAGCGAGGTGAAGAAAGAGTTCATACCACCAACAAACCCCTGATCATTACCAGCAATCCGTGATAAATACGTTGTTACAGCTGGACGAATGAGATCAAATCCGATGAATACCGTAAATGTCACCGCCATAACTGCCCAGTAGCTGTTTACGAGTGTCATCGCAAATACAATAATCGTTGAAAATAGTAATGACCAACGGATAATATTAATTTCTCCCATATATCTTGTTAATGGATCAAATAATAAAATCTGAAAAAATGCACCGATAATTGCCCCACCTGTAATGGCAATGGCTATGTCCGACGGGCTAAATGCGAATTTATGATCGACATATAAGCTGAATAAAGAATCAAATGCAGCTAAGCCAAATGAGGATATGAAAATCACGATAAAGGCAATGAAGAACATTGGTTTCAACATTTTCTTTAAGCTATTCTTTCCAGCTGCTGGCGATTCATCCAGCGTTTCTTCTGCTTTAGAATTAGGCTCGCGCAGTGTAAAAATGGATAAAATCGCAACGACAAAAGCAAATGCAGCCGCTGAATAAAATGGGACCCGTGTACCGATTTCTGCTAAGAAACCACCGATACCAGGTCCGATAATAAATCCGGTGTTAATCGCTGCGGACATATAGCCAAGTGCTTTTGGACGTTTCTCTATTGTAGTAACGTCTGCAATAAATGCCGTCACGGCTGGCATGATAAAAGCACCACTGACACCGCCTAAAATACGTGATACAAATAAAACTTCTATTGTTTTTCCCATTCCGAATAATAGTTCGGAAAAGCTGAAAATAAATAAGCCGATCACGATCATAATTTTACGACCAAATTTGTCGGCAGCTTTTCCCGCGAATGGAGAAAAAATTAATTGTGTTAAGGCAAATGCTGCTGTTAAATATCCAACAACTGTACCACTAATATTTAATTCATTCATTATCGTTGGCAATACTGGTATGACTAAGCTGATTCCTAAAAAGACAAAAAATATATTCATAAGTAATATGGCTAATGTCATTTCTTTTCTCTTCTTCATTTGTGTGTCTCCTACATTCTTTTTCCTAAGCAATATTAGAATTCTACTCTTTTTCCATCGTACTTGCAATCTTTATTTTTTTGGTAGTTTAGTTCTTATAAATTCCCAACACTTAACAAAAAATGAGGTGTGAAATTTGGCAGTAATATAGACTTTTTTACCTCTAGATAATAAATTTTTACTCTATGATTTTATAGGAATAAGTTAACAATTAATTTACAGTCAATTAATATAATTCTGTTAAACTGACCCTATTAAACTATAGGAGGATCGTTACATGAAAAAGGTTATTTTATTTGCTGTAGCATTACTATTATCGGTAGTCTTAGTGGCTTGTGGAGATGAGCCTGCAGAAAGTGATGCTTCAACTGAAGATGCTAATTCTAGTGATGCAACACAAAATGAGGCAATTGAGAGATTATCCATTGGATTTGTGCCTTCTCGTGAGCCGGAGGAAATTATTACTGCTACAGAGCCGTTAAAGGAATTGTTAAAAGAAGAACTATCAGGTTTAGGATATGATGTTAATGATATTGAGATCAATGTAGGAACGAATTATGAAGCAGTGGGAGAAGCGTTATCAGCAGGAACAACGGATATCGGTTTTATTCCGGGTGGTACATATGTTTTATATGATGACGGAGCAGAAGTCCTTTTAACTTCTACACGAGCAGGTTTAAGTAATGATTCTGATGATCCTGCCGATTGGAATACAAATGAACCAACGGAGCCAACGGATGAACAGACTACCTCTTATCGTGCATTATTAATTGCTGGTCCTACAGAAATAGGGAAGGCTTTAGCGGAGAAAGTGAATAATGGTGAGGAGCTGACATTTGAAGATGTCGATAATGCTACTTGGAATGTTATGTCTTCATCTTCTCCAGCAGGTTACATTTACCCTGCATTATGGTTACAAGAAAACTTTGATAAGACAATTACGGACTTATCGAAAGTAGTACCAGCTGATTCATACGGTAGTGCATTTGCTCGTTTAGCTACAGGGCAAACAGATGTATTAGTTACGTATGCAGATGCTCGTCGTGATTTTGAAGAGACGTGGACAACGGAATACGGTCGTGACGCTGATATTTGGGAAGAAACGGATGTCATTGGCGTTATGCCAGCAATCTATAATGATACGATTAGTGTCAGCAAAAATTCTGAAACAATGAATGATGAATTGAAAGCAGCATTACAAACAGCATTTATTAATATCGGAGAATCAGAAGAGGGAAAAGAAGTCATTGCAATCTACAGTCATGAAGGGTATCAAGAAGCAACAGATGCAGACTATGATAATGAACGTAAAGCCCAAGAAATTGTACAGCAAGTAGGCTCAAACTAAATCAATAGAAATCTAATAGAATGATAGGAAAAATGAGAACGTTATTCCATGTTCTCATTTTTTTCTAGGATTGGAGTATCAACATGATTGCATTTAAAAACGTTAACAAACAATATCCCAATGGTTTATTGGCGTTAAAGGATATTGATCTCCAGATTAAACAAGGAGAATATGTAGCCATTATTGGGCTTTCAGGCGCGGGAAAATCCACGTTATTACGTTGTATTAATCGTATGCATGATATATCGAACGGGTCTTTATCGGTAGACAATGTTGAAATCAGCACATTAAACGGAAGGGGGATACGTCAATTACGTCGCAATATTGGGATGATTTTTCAGTCTTTTAACTTGGTCACTCGTATCTCGGTTATGAAAAATGTGCTCGTCTCCTTTGTCCCTGAAATGCCTCTGTGGAGAAAGATACTAGGTGTCTTTACAGAAAAAGAGAAAAAACAAGCTTTAATGGCACTTGATCAGGTTGGTATTTTAGATAAAGCATACGTAAGGGTTGATCAATTGTCAGGCGGGCAGCAACAGCGCGTAGCTCTCGCTCGTACACTTGCTCAAAACCCCAAAATTATTTTAGCAGATGAGCCTGTGGCATCACTTGATCCAGTGACTGCGAATCAAGTAATGGGAGACTTCAGGCGAATCAATCAAGAGCTTCAAATGACCGTAATCATGAATATTCACCATGTCGAATTAGCACTGGAATATGCGAATCGAATTATTGGCATACGTGCTGGGGAAATTGTCTATGACGGGCGTTCAGAAGATGTAACAGATGAGATTTTAGAACAGATTTATAAAGGATCGGTTGATAAAGGGGAGGATATAGCCCATGTACGCGAAGTTGTTACCAACTAAGAAATTAACACTTCCAAATGGAAAAGTCGTGGTGGAAAAACGACCGATGACACCTCTTATCATTGTGCTTTTACTTGGATTTTCCTATTGGTCTATTCAAATTACGGGGTTCGATCTCGAAATGTTAATCACTCGAATCGGTCAGTTCCTTGTCATTATACAAGAAATGCTTTCACCAACATGGGTTTATATTCCACACATTTGGAAGCCTTTATTAGACACCATTAAAATGTCACTACTTGGATCACTTTTAGGTGCCATTTCTGCATTGCCGTTAGCAATGCTTGCGGCAAGTAATATTACGAGGTCAACATGGGTTTCATCCACAACAAAATTTGTTCTAAGCTTATTGCGAACACTCCCAACATTGATTGTCGCTCTTATTGCTACTTATATTTTTGGTTTAGGAACGATGGCAGGAACAGTTGCTATTTACTTATTTACAATCGCGTATGTTGGCAAATTACTGTATGAACAAATAGAGAATGTCAATATGGATGCATATGAAGCGATGCATTCGATGGGATTAACAACAATCCAATCGTTTCGGTATGCTATCTTTCCGCAAATACTACCTAATTACTTTTCTACATCTTTATTTTGTTTTGAGGGTAACGTACGTTATGCGGCAATTTTAGGGTATGTTGGGGCAGGAGGTATTGGACTACTACTAGATGAAAGTCTTGGCTGGCGAAACTACTCAAATGTCGGCATGATTTTACTGATGTTAGTAGTTGTTGTCTATCTGATTGAATCGATTAGTGAGCATTACCGAAAGAAATTAAAGTAGGAGATTACATATGAATCATATCGATAAACAGTATTATCTAGAGCCGAATCGTCGCCTTTCACAATTAATAACAGGGTTGATCTTGGTCGTCCTTTTTGGTTGGTCGTTGTCTGCCATTCAATTTGATCAATTAACAGCAAATGGACTAACAATAGCAAAAAATATTCTATTAGGTCTCGTTCAACCGGATGTAGAATTGCTATTTAATTTTACGAATGGTGTACCTTATTTACTAATTGAAACAATAGCAATTGCTTTCTTGGGTACGATCGTAGGAGCGGTTCTGGCAATTCCGCTTGCCTTTTTATCTGCTTCAAATATTGTACCGAAGCCAGTTGCGATCATCATCCGTTTATTGCTTGTTTTTATAAGAACGATTCCTGCCATTGTGTATGGACTAATGTTTATCCGGGTAACGGGACCAGGTCCGTTTGCCGGCGTATTAACAATGTCACTGACAAGTATAGGAATGCTAGCAAAATTGTATGTAGATGTTATAGAAGATTTAGATACGTCCATTCTAGAATCGATGGAATCGCTTGGATGTTCAGTTATGGAAAAAATCCGATTTGGGATACTGCCACAGCTTTCAGCTTTATTTCTATCCATCATCATTTACCGCTTTGATATGAATCTACGTGATGCAGCTGTTCTTGGGTTAGTAGGAGCAGGTGGGATTGGTGCTCCACTTATTTTTGCGATGAATTCTTATCGCTGGTCTGAGGTTGGTTCGATTTTGATCGGGCTTGTTGTGCTGATTTTGATTGTTGAATATGTATCTAATAAAATACGGACAAAGTTAGTACGGGGGTGAAATACTAATTGCACGGTTTCAAGTAGAAAAAAATGTGTATGTTGTTTATAAGATTTTGGATAGGGGTTTTTATACGTTCTCTAAACAAGAATAATACAAGAGACTACCTCATAATCGTGAGGATAGTCTCTTGTATTTGTTATACCGTAGTAGTGTCTGCTATTTCATCCACAGGAATGCCAAGTGCTGTGGCTACACCTTCACCATAAGCTGGATCTGCTTGATAGCAATTATGGATATGTCTTAATTGAATTTCTTTTGTGGTTCCTTGCATATTTCTTGCTGTGTTTTCAAATAGTCTTTGTTGCTCTTCAGTAGTCATTAAACGGAATAGCTTACCAGGCTGTTCATAGTAGTTATCATCATCTTCGCGGAAGTTATGATAATCAGCGTTACCGAATATATCTAGTGCTGGTTCTTGATGTTCCTTGCTGTCTTCCCATTCGCCATAGCTATTCGGACTATATGTGACTTGATTTCCATGAGGGATGACTCTCATGGCACCATCACGGTGATATGGGTTGAAATTCTTCGCGTTCTTCGGATAGTTGACAGGGATTTGCCAGTGGTTTACACCTAAACGATAGCGTTGTGCATCTCCATATGAGAATAAGCGGCCTTGTAACATTCTATCTGGTGAGAAACCAATACCAGGAACAATGTTAGTTGGAGCAAATGCAGCCTGCTCAACTTCTTCAAAGTAATTCTCTGGGTTACGATTTAATTCAACCTCACCAACTTCAATTAGTGGGAAATCCTCTTTATACCAAACTTTTGTAATATCAAATGGGTTATCTTTCATGGTTCTCGCATATTCTTCTGTCATTACTTGGATATATAAGGTCCATTTTGGATTATCGCCGCGTTCAATCGCTTCAAATAAATCTCGTTGATGGCTCTCGCGGTCGCGTCCAACTAATGCTTCAGCTTCTTGGTCAGTTAGGTTCTTAACTCCTTGTTGTGTTTTAAAGTGGAATTTGACCCAAAATCGTTCATTATTTGCATTGAAAAAGCTATACGTATGACTTCCGAACATATGCATGTTTCGATAGCTTGCAGGAATACCACGATCACTCATCGTAATGGTTACTTGGTGTAGTGCCTCTGGTAAACTTGTCCAAAAATCCCAGTTTGCTTGTGCGCTATGCATATTTGTTTTAGGATCACGTTTTACGACATGGTTTAAATCTGGGAATCGTTTCGGATCTCTCATGAAGAATACAGGAGTATTATTCCCAACAAGGTCCCAGTTACCTTCCTCTGTATAGAACTTCATAGATGTTCCACGAATATCACGTTCTGCATCAGCAGCTCCACGTTCACCAGCAACGGTAGAGAAGCGGACAAACATATCTGTTTTCTTTCCTACTTCTGAGAAGATGTTTGCTTTTGTATATTTCGTAATATCATTCGTAACGGTAAATGTTCCGTAAGCACCAGAACCTTTCGCATGCATACGGCGCTCTGGGATAACTTCACGATCAAAGTGAGCTAGTTTTTCTAGGAACCAGTAATCTTCCATTAATAGCGGACCACGAGGGCCGGCTGTCTTAGAATCTGAATCATTTGGTACAGGATTACCAAATGCAGTTGTCATTCTCTTCTTGTTTTCATTTGTATTCCCCAATATAATAACCTCCAAAATATAATTGTTTTTAATTTATATTAATTATAATTTATTTCTATGAATGTTATTTTATATAAACAAATAAAATAAGTCAAGAACGGAAGTTCTTATTTTTGAAATGTTTTTTCTCATTTAATTTTTATAATTGATAATTATAAACTTTGATGAATTGCCGGAAAGTTGTGATATTATAGTGGGGTAAATAGCGAAGTATTTCTAAGTAGTCATTGGTTTTGTAACTGAATGAACATGGATTAGGTAAGGATCATTTAAGTGTAAACATATTCGCTTGTAAAACATACATCATAGTAAATATTTCTAAATCAAATAACTGATTAGAGGTGAGAGAATAATGACCGCTATTATCGGTAAAAAGATTGCGGAGACTTTGTCACTCGAAGATAAAATATCATTTTTCCTCGGAAGCTCGAGTAATTCCGTACTTGAATACTGGTTCATATCAAATATACTTAAAATTAAGTGCTTCTTCCCCGAAAAAAGTTGGGCTAAAAGTTGATCAAATGATTGATCAATTGTCACCTGACATTCAAAAGATGACAATCGCTTCGCGAGAAATTATTTTTAATACCTCGCCTATTCTTACTGAAGAGTGGAAATGGTCAATGCCTAGTTACTCATATAGTAGACTTGTGTCAAAAGCATGGACTACTAAATATTTCACTCACTCTAATATTGTGAGTCTCCATTTCACAAAAGCATGTGCGCTATTTCAGCATTGAAATCTAATATCCAACATGGTAACATACAACATGTAGATGCTCATTACTTCACTAACGCAAAATATGGTGTTTTGAGATATGTGTTGATTTAAAAAGGGAAATCAATCAGTTAGAACTTGTTTTTACCCCTGTAACTATATAGTGATGATATGCAAAAGCTATATAGCAGGGAGAAATAAAAAAATAGGTTGTTGATAGGAGAGCGAAAAAATGAGTACAAGTATTCAAACGGAAGCGAATCACTACTTTACACTAAACAAGTTGGATGAGATTGTTTATTCAAGTAATCATGACCTAATTCAAGAGAATGCAAATGTTGATGGAAATTCCCCGATGGGACAAATGTCAAAGGTTTCCACAGAGGTAACGAAATTGTATGCAAAACAAATGATACTTAGTGAAGACATTAGGCAGGCAATTGATGAAAATTATATTCACCCACATGATCTTGATTTTTTAATAACGGGAACGACCACCTGCTGTCAGATTCCACTGGCAAAAGTATTGAAAGATGGTTTTAACACTGGACATGGATATATGCGAGAACCGAAAGATATCGTAAGTGCCATGGCTTTAGCATCCATTATCTTTCAATCTAATCAAAATATGCAGCATGGCGGGCAAAGTTATCCAATGTTTGATTACGATCTCGCGCCTTATGTGGATAAAACCTTCGAGAAAAACAAGAAACGTTTACAAAGCTATGCTACTCAATATACTGAGGAAGCGGTTGATAAGATAGCTTGGCAGGAAACGGATCGGGATGTATACCAAGCATGTGAAGCCTTTATACATAATTGTAATTCCATGCATTCGCGTGGAGGGGGACAAGTCCCGTTCGTTTCCATCAATTACGGTACGGATACATCCATGGCTGGTCGCCTCCTGGTAAAAAACCTTTTACTAGCCACTAAAGTAGGATTAGGTAATGGAGAAACACCTATTTTTCCTATTCAAATTTTTAAAATGAAAAAGGGAATTAATTTTGAACACAGAGAACCGAATTATGACTTGTACCAACTAGCACTTGAAACGACAGCGAAACGTCTATTCCCAAATTTTAGTTTTATCGATTCTTCGTTCAATATAGAGCATTATGATGGTGCTCCAGAATCGGAAGTAGCCTATATGGGGTGTCGAACACGTGTAATGGCAAATAGGCATGGTGAAGAGAAGGGCGTCGGGCGAGGGAATTTGTCCTTTACCTCTATTAATCTTGTGAAACTTGCACTTGTGGCAAAAGATGAAGAAGATTATTTTAAGCTACTGGACTACTATGTAGGAATAACAATTAAACAATTATTGGAACGTTTTGAGTTTCAGGTTAAAAAGAAGGCAGGGAATTTTCCATTCTTATATGGTCAGCATATTTGGAAAGGCAGTGAACACCTCCAGCTAGAAGATGAGCTTAATGAGGTATTGAAACAAGGAACGTTAAGTGTTGGCTTCATTGGATTGGCTGAAGCGTTAGTTGCTTTGACGGGTCAACACCATGGTGAGTCGGAGAAGTCGTATCAATTAGGATATCGAATCATTCAGTATTTACGAGAAAAGGTTGACGCAGCGAGTGAAAACTATGATTTAAATTTTTCACTGATTGCAACTCCTGCAGAAGGTTTATCTGGAAAATTCACGCGAAACGATCAACAGGTTTTTGGGGAAATACCTGGTATAACCGACAGGGATTATTATACGAATTCCTTCCATGTTCCGGTTTATTACAATATCAAGAGTATAGATAAGGCGAGAATTGAAGGTTCCTTTCATAAATTATGTAATGGTGGTCATATTACGTACATTGAATGTGACGGAGATGTTTCAAAAAATATAAAAGCGCTAGATGTTTTAGTGAAGGCGATGGCTACATCCGATATTGGCTATGGTGCCATCAATCATCCCGTTGATCAGTGTGGAGTTTGTGGATATTCAGGGATCATCGATAACGCGTGCCCAAGCTGCCAGAATGCAGATGAAAGCAAGATCGGGCGAATCAGAAGAATTACTGGTTACTTGGTTGGAGATATGCAACGGTGGAATTCTGCCAAAAGTGCAGAAGAAAGAGAAAGGGTTAAACATCAATGAAAGTGATGAATATCATTCATGATTCGGTTGTTGATGGCGAAGGGTTACGAACGGTCATTTTCTTTGCTGGTTGTCCGCATTTTTGCAAAGGATGCCACAATCCTAAAAGCTGGAATATCCGCAACGGCACGGAGATGTCAGTTGATGAGGTTATTGAAGAGGTGGCAAGTAATCCGCTAACAGATGTCACTTTATCTGGTGGTGACCCATTTTTCCAAGCGAAGGAAGTGTGTCAAGTAGCGAAACGACTAAAAAAATTGCAGAAAAACATTTGGGCATATACGGGTTATACATTCGAACAGTTACTTGCATCCAATGATCCATATAAGCAGGAATTACTTCGTTATTGTGATGTTCTCGTTGATGGTCCGTTTATTTTCGAAGAACGGGATTTAACTTTAAAATTTTATGGTAGTCGTAACCAGCGAATTATCGATTTATCGCATTTGGACAGTGTAGGATTGATTTGAAAATAACACTATTCTAGGGGTTTATTCATTGGAATTGGCTGTGTGATAGTAAGATAGCTGTAGGGACAGGCACCTTGACTTGCTCAAGCGTGGCCTGTTTCTTTGTATCTTAAACTGGGGTAACTTCTATTTATTCATTTTGGCCTTTATTATAAAACAACCAAAAATGACTTAAGCATACATTATTGGTAAAATAATAGAATAGATAATAATACATAGGAATCGGTTCTAGCTTTATTTTTTCCTGGGAAAATAAGATTAGAAAGGAACCGATAAAGGAGGGCATATGGACTTTAACGTTAACATAAACCGTAATCAAATGAAAAAGATACAAAAGTTTGGTGGTTGGACCGGGGCCATTATTGGAATTCTGTTTCTTCTTTTCATTTTAGGTACGATCGCATTCCAATGGATTACAGAATATATTTGGATGGATTCCATTGATTTTGGTACCGTGTTCACGACAATTCTAGGTAGTAAACTTGCACTTGCAGCAGCTGGTTTTGTCATCTTTGGCTTTGTAACCTGGTTGACCGTATTTTGGATACGCAGAACTTATTTAAGCCATTTCGATTTACATCAGCTTCCCACATTTCTCTATGAAAAGAAAGCAATCGTGAATGGAGCAATTATCGCAATTGCTGTGTTCGCAGGACTTATCGGTAGTATTATTGTCCAGGGCGTGGGCTGGGAACCACTCTTAAAGATACTAAACTATGAAACTTTTGGAGAAAGTGATCCTATCTTCAACCGAGATATTTCCTTCTACATGTTTGTGCTGCCATTTTTAGAAATGATTATCAATATTTTACTAGGGCTAAGCTTCTTCATGCTTGTAGTTGTGATTGCTGCGTATTCTGTTTTTCATATGTACCGCATGAATCGTTCCGCGCAAATTCATCTTGGATTAACCATTGCTATTATTGGTGTGTTGTTAGCAGGCACACACTTACTATCACCATTTAAAACATTGCTGACGAATCAAGTAAATGTTTTTCAAACTAGTGTGGTGCACGGTCTAAGTTACACCGATCGCATTATTAATATCCCTGTTTCCTATGTTCTAGCTGCAGTAGCAGTTATCGGTGCGATTTGGATTATTCTTACACTAAGGAAAGGCAATATCAATTTGATGCTGATCCCAATTGTTGCTTATATTGCTTTCATCATTCTTGGACAAGGGGTCTCTGCAGTTGTTCAAAATTACATGGTAGAGCCAAATGAGTTTCAACGCGAACAGCCCTACTTAGAGCATAATCTGAATTACACAAGGCAAGCTTATGATCTTGAAAATATTAACATAACGGAGCATCCAGGTAACCAGGATTCATTGGATGAAGAGATGCTTGAGAATAATGAGCTAACCATTAATAACGTGCGAATTAATGATGCACGCCCGTTGCTTGATATTTACAATCAATTGCAGACATTCCGTACGTATTATCAATTCAATGATATTGATGTTGATCGCTATGAAATTGATGGCGATTACCAGCAAGTATTTATTGGTGCAAGGGAATTGAACACCGATGACTTGCCAGAGCAAGCTCAGACATGGGTAAACCAGACATTACGCTATACGCATGGATATGGGATTGCGATGAGTCAGGTTAATGAGGTTACTTCCCAAGGACAGCCGCAATATATTGTAAAAAACCTTCCACCGGAAGGAGCGGTTAACGTTGAGCGTCCGCAGATTTACTTTGGGGAATTGGAATATCCAAACGTAATCGTCAATTCGGCAGTCGATGAATTCGATTATCCGTCCGGAGAAGAAAATATGACCAATCGCTATGAAGCAGATAAGGGGATTCAGCTAAGTGGTTGGAACCGTTTGTTATTTGCTATTAATGAAGGATCCTTCCGTATGCTCGTGTCGGATCAGCTTTCAAGTGAAAGTCAATTGCTCGATACCCGGAATATCGTAGATCGGGTTAACCGGATTGCACCATTTTTCGAATATGATGCAGACCCGTATATTATCGTACGTGACGATGGGACGCTAGCTTGGATAATTGATGCATACCTTGTAGAACAAGGCTATCCATATGCAGAAAACTACCAAGATAATAAGAATTATATTAAAAATGCAGCGAAAGTCATGATCGATGCGTATACTGGAGAAGTTAATTTCTTTATTACAGAACCAGAAGATCCATTACTCAGAACGTATCAAAATATCTTCCCGGAATTGTTTACAACGGAAATTCCAGAAGATGTGAATAGTCATTTCCGTTACCCAGAAAGATTGTTTACGATCCAAGCAAACAAATATGGAACGTATCATATGACAAATCTGGAAATTTTCTATAACCGCGAAGACCGCTGGGAATTCCCGACGGAGCATTATTTTAATGAAGACATTGAAATGGAACCTTATTATGTAACGATGAAGCTTCCAGAATATGAGGAAGAAGAATTTATTTTAATGATGCCATATACACCTCGAAACCGACAGAATATGGTTGGTTGGATTGGTGTACGTAATGATGGCGAGCACTATGGAGAAAAGTTTGTCTACCGTTTTCCAAAACAGGAGAATGTCTATGGTCCACAGCAAATTGAAAATAGGATCAACCAGGACAGCGTCATTTCTCAGGAGTTAAATCTCTGGTCACAAGGTGGTTCTCAAGTTATCCGCGGAAACTTGTTATCCATCCCGCTTGAAGACACGATGCTCTATGTGGAACCAATCTATATTGAGTCTTCCAATGAAACATCGTTGCCAGAAGTAAAACAGGTTGTCGTTGCATATCAAGATTATATCGTTATGGAGGCAACATTTGATGAAGCGTTAGAACGTATCCTTGAGCTTGCTAGAGGTGATATCGACGCAAGTGACTTGCAGCCTGAGGGACCGTCAACAGAAGATGTCGAAGAAGAGCCAGAGGAATCAGGTGAAACTGAGGAATCAGCAGAACCGGAAGAAGAGGAAACGCCTACTCCAGGAACCTCTGCCGGTTCCGATCAATTACTGCAGGAATTCTCTGAGCTGTTTAGCGATTATCAAGATGCCCTTTCTAATGGAAATTGGGAAGAAGCAGGGGAAATTATGGCTGAGATTGAAGCACAGTTAGAACAAGCAAATCAATAATGTTCTTACAAAGAATGAGCACAGCATATTGCTGGTGCTCATTTTTTTGATTAAGTAATGACCTCCGTATTCGAAAGGGAAGTGAGCTGCTTCATCATATATTCTTTACTGTAGGAGAACTTGGTTTTATCCAATAAATGATTAACCCTAATGTTTCTTTTGTTTGGTAATGGATAAATATATCGTAATTGATTTCTCCTAAAGCGGATTTAGCAGAAAATTTTAGTTGAGATAGGTGGCAATTAAATCGAGCAACACTATTATCTAATCTTATTAAAAGATCACTTGATATGTGCAAAGTTAGAAAAAGGATGCGTAAAATATAAAATCGGCATTTTTCTTTTAATAATAATGATATGCAACTTTACTTAGTTAGTAGTTTTTTAATATATTAAGAGCGTTTAAGCCAATTTACTAGGTTAAAAGATCATGCATCGGTAGAACTAACAGATCTTTTTGTGAGTAGTAATTTGTCAATTTTAATTCGTTAGGAGGAGAAAAATGAAAATACATATATTGCATACAGGTAAAGTTCTTATTTATCGTTCTCTAGCTTATAAAGAACGTGGTCTTCATCCAGCACCTTATACAGGGTGGCTAAGGAGGAAGGAGAATAAAATGTGGGTACCTGTATCCTCTTATTTAATTGAACATCCAAAAGGCTTAATTTTGGTGGATACTGGATGGAACGAAGACATGAGATTGAATCAAAGGAAACATTTGGGTAACTTCGCTTATTCTATGTATAAAGGTGAGCTTCCAGAAGGTAAGTCTATAGCTGAACAGCTCTATTCTCTAGGTGTGAGTAGTAAGGAGCTGGATTTTGTTATTTTATCGCATATGCATTCTGATCATGTTAGTGGCTTAAGGCATGTAAAGGATGCAAAAAAAATTCTTACCAGTAAAATAGAATGGAATGCTGCACAAAAAAAGTTGGGCTACATAAAAACCATGTGGAATAATATTGCGATTGATACTTTTGAATTAATGGACATACCATATGGTCCGTATAAAGAAGGTTTTGATTTATTACGGGATGAAACGCTTTACCTTGTTTATACTCCTGGTCATAGTGATGGTATGATTTCAACATTAGTTAAAATGAAAAATGGTTGGATGGTATTAGCAAGCGATGTCGGTTATTCTGAAAGGTCATGGAAAGAAATGATACTTCCAGGAATAACAACGGATAGGAAGGCTGCCTATCAGTCTTTGAAATGGCTGAGGGATTTTTCACTAAAAAGGGATTGTATAAAAGTAATTGCAAATCATGACGCTAACGTAAAACCCCAAATCATTGAATAAGGAGAATAGAAAAATGAGAATAGATATAAAAGAAGCTGAGAAATTTAGGTATCTTGTCTTAGCAGTTCAGAGGCAAGGGAACAGACTCTTAAAGAGTTACTTCAAAGAAATAGGTGTCACACCTTCACAAGCAGAAGTGATAACGATTTTAAAAGATACTCCATTTATTACCCTAAAGCAACTAGGAGCCTTGTTAATTTGTGAAGAAGGGAGTCCTTCAAGGTTAGTTGAAAGAATGGTTAAGGACCAGCTAATAGAACGTATTAAAGATAAAAAAGACTCTCGATTTGTTAGACTTACACTAACCCCATTAGGGAACGAAAAATATTCGGTAATCCTGAAGGCTGAGAATGAAATGTATAATATGCTTCACCATGTTTATACACAAGAAGAATTACAACAATCCAATCAAATGTTAAGCAAGTTATTAAAAGATACCCCATTTGAGCAAAAACTTGAAGAACGAGACTTTAGTTTAAAAGGATGAGTACCTAGATAATATAGGTGCTCATTTTTTTGATTAAGTAGAAAGCAACTATCTTGCAGTTTTATAAAACTAGAAGCATTATTAGTATGCAAAGTATGAAAAGTAATACTTATAGAGTGGTGTGATTATCTAAATGACAATTACTATTGGAATCGTTGTGTTTGTAATTCTGTTTTTTGGTAGCTATTTTTACACAAATATAACGTACGATACAAAGCTTATTAAGAAATTGTACAAAGCTGGTTTCATGGAAAAACAAGTAACATTGGCTGATGGAACAGTGTTAAATTATGGCGAGGGTCCTGATAATGGAAAGCAAGCTCTTTTATTGATTCACGGTCAAGCAGTGACCTGGGAGGATTATGCCAAAGTGTTACCTGCTCTTGCCGAACATTTCCATGTGTATGCTGTCGATTGTCACGGACATGGGGAATCCTCGATGAACCCAGAAAAATATAAAGCTCAATTAATGGGGGAAGATTTTAAGTGGTTTATTGAACATGTTATCCAGGAGTCTGTTATCGTATCTGGTCACTCCTCTGGAGGTTTGCTGACAGCTTGGCTAGCAGCGAATGCACCAGAACATATGAAAGGCATCATCATTGAGGATGCTCCATTTTTCTCTACGAAGCCAGGAAGACGTGAAACGACTTATGTTTGGATTGATGGATTTAACATGTATCACGAATTTACACAACAAAATGAGGAAAACGATTATTTTGCTTACTATTTAAAGCGGAGCTACTGGAAAAATGTATTTGGAGAGAAGCTTTGGAATCGATTTGCAAAGGACGCACTTTTCTATAAAAGGAAGCATGCACATAAACCAGCAAAAGTATGGTATCTTCCACCAGCGATTAATCGTATTTGGGAGACGATAACGTACCCGTACGACCGGTGTTTTGGTGAAACGTTTTATACCTATTCTTGGTTTGACGGATTTGATGAAGAGGAGACACTCTCGCAGATTGATTGTCCGACAGTTTTTATTAAAGCGTCGACGAAGTATGATAAAAATGGGACTATGCTTGCTGCACTAAGTGAAGAGGACACGGAGCGCGTCATAGAGCTTATTGGTGGTAGCAAGCGAATGAATATAAAATCAGGTCATGACGTGCATTATGATCACCCTAAGGCGTTTATTAAAATTGTACTTGATTTTGCGAAAGAGCTTTAAAGAGAAAGGAAGGAATTAAGATGGCAAATCCAGAAGGTAAACATATATTTGGCGTTGTAAAAGTAGGAACGAAAGGGCAGATTGTCATTCCGAAAGATGCTAGAGACATATTTGATATTAAACCAGGTGATTCTTTATTAATGCTTGGAGATGAAAAACAGGGAATTGCATTAGTTAAGCAAGACGCGTTTTTTGAATTTGCGGATGCGATATTGAATGCTAAAGAGATAGATGATTCTGGTGAAAAACAGTAAGAAATAATTACGACACTACCAATATTCAGATTGACGGAATCATTTTATGTACCCATGAAACTAAATCTACCACGAAAGGTTCAGGAGTTAAAAATGAATGACTGCTTCTGATTAATCCTCCTATGTTAGAATGAGGTATCGAATATTTATTAATTCTTTGATTAGAAAGGGATGAAATCATATCGAATTCCGACATTTGGAATATTTTTTAATGGTTAGCAAAGAAATGCATTTTACAAGGGCTGCCGAAAAACTGGGTATTTCGCAGCCGACATTGAGCCACCAGATTAAAATGCTAGAACAAGAGATTGGACATGCGCTTTTTAACCGTATTGGTAAGCGGATTGAGCTTACGAAGGTTGGAGAAATTGTCCGACAAGAAGCATTAACGATACAACGTTCCGTACAAAGCATATCTACTCAAATTAATGCATTTTCGAATATGGAATGTGGAGAGCTGAAAATTGCTGTATTGCCGGGAGAAATTACGGATTTAGTATCAACATTGTGTGTCAAATTCACTCAATTGTATCCCAACATTAAAGTGGTTGTTCAAACAACGGATCAAGTGGAAACAGCCGTTTTAGAAAACCAAGCTGATTTTGGTATTGGTTTTACTTTGGAACAGACTAATATGCTGCAGGCAACGAAATTATACGATGATGAATTTTACTTGATTAGTAATCAAAGGAGTGAAGGGGCCGGCGCGCTCTCATTCTCTAATGTTTTAGATAAACCGCTTATATTATTTCCGCCAATTCATCAATGTAGAAAAATACTTGAAAAAACAAGTCAGACGTTTGGTAGGCAGCTAGAACCCATAGTAGAAACTTCTAGTGTTGAATCTATTTTGAAGCTCGTTCGAAGTGGAGTTGGAAACAGTATTGTCTCGCGTACATTATATGAATTTTATGATACCGAGAATTTGTATCTTCAACCGATTGAAAATCCTACGTTGGAAAGAACGGTTTATCTAGTGATGAAAAAGAATTGTTTTGTTGATTATGCAGCACGTAAATTTATACAAATATTAGTTGAGGAAATTGAAAAGCTACGTTTCCATACAGAAAAGACTGCGATAGCTTCTTTACAAAAATCTTTATAATAGATTTCATCTATCATTATCATAGAAATGATAGTATAGGAAAGTGATCAAATCTTATTTACAATAGAGACAGTTCATATAGGGATGAACTAGCAAATTGTAAAGGGGATTTTTAACGATGATACAGGAAGTAGCAGGTATTAAAATTCCAGATTCTAAATTGGCGAAGGATGCAGCAGATATTTTACGAGATTATGGGAATGACTTATTGTGGAATCATTCCAATCGTGTGTTTTTATTTGGTGCAGTCAATGGTGTAAACGCCAAGCAGAAGTATGACTTGGAGCTATTGTATGTTAGTGCATTGTTTCATGATTTAGGATTAACGAAACAGTATAGTAGCCCGGATTTGCGATTTGAGGTAGATGGTGCAAATGCAGCAAGAAGCTTTCTGCAGCAGTATCAAATTCCCGATGGGGCGATCCAGCTTGTATGGGATGCAATTGCGTTGCATACAACACCAGGTGTTGCAGAACATAAAGAGTCTGAAGTTGCATTACTCTTTCATGGTGTTGGTTTAGATGTAATGGGAGATGGCTTTGATCAATTCCCAGAACACTTGCGTGAGGAAATTATACAAGCCTTCCCGCGAAACAATTTCAAACAAGAGATTATCCCGGCGTTTTATGAAGGCTTTAAGCATAAGCCAGAGACGACATTTGGTAATATGAAGGAAGACGTTGTTCAATATTTTAGGCCTGAATATAAAAATAAGAATTTCTGTCAATGTATTTTGCATTCCCCTTGGTCTGAATAGGTAGAGATGTACAAAGGAAAACAGGCACTTCTACATTTGGAAGTGCCTGTTTTCCTATGAGAAGGTATTGATTATGCTTGTTCGGATGCTTCCCATTTTGCTACTTCTTCACGTACCATCGGTGCAACCTTTGTACCTAACAATTCAATCGCCTTCATAACATCCGCATGTGGCATGGAACCAACTGGAACATGAAGCATAAACCGTGTAATGCCTACATTTTTACGTAGGAAGATAATCTTTTCAGCAACGGTTTTCGCATCGCCTACATATAACGCTCCTTCTAGGCTTCGTGCTTGATCGAATGTATTTCGTGTATAAGGTCCCCATCCTCGCTCTTTCCCAAGCATATTCATTGCCTGAGCAGTTGATGGGAAGAATTTGTCCGCTGCGATATCCGTTGTTTCAGCAACAAATCCATGTGAATGGGAAGCGACCGTTAGCTTAGATGGATCATGACCACTTTCTTTGGCAGCTCGATGATAAAGTTTAACAAGTGGTGCGAACTGTAATGGGCTACCACCAATAATCGCAAGAACTAGTGGGAGACCAAGCAATCCTGCGCGTACCACGGATTCAGGAGTGCCACCACTCGCAATCCAAACCGGTATTGGGTCCTGAACTGGACGCGGATAAATACCACGGTTTTCGATAGAAGGACGATGTTTTCCATTCCAATTTACAAACTCTGAAGAACGAATTTTTAAAAGTAAATCTAATTTCTCGTCGAATAATTCATTGTAATCATTTAAATCATAGCCGAACAATGGGAACGACTCAATAAAAGAACCACGGCCTGCCATAATTTCTGCACGTCCATTAGAAATCGCATCAACCGTAGAAAATTCCTCAAATACCCGAACTGGATCGTCTGAGGATAAAACAGTTACAGCACTTGTAAGCCGAATCCGATTCGTCTGAGATGCGGCTGCTGCCAGTATTACTGCTGGTGCAGATCCAGCATAATCTTTACGATGATGCTCTCCGACACCAAACACATCTAGGCCAACCTGATCCGCTAATACAATCTCTTCTACAACCTCACGAATTCGCTCTGCATGGCTGATTACATTTCCTGTATTTGTATCTGGAGTTGTTTCAACAAATGTTGTTACACCAATTTCCATGTTATAGCCTCCATTTCAGATTCTCATTTATAGTGTAACTTTAGAGGATTGTCGGTGGTTTTGGAAGAAAAAAGCTTTATCTTAATAGAAATTCTGGTAAAAGGCGTATAGAAGGAGATAGGAATAAAAATGGGGTTTTGTAGACAAGCTAATTGCAAAAACAAAGGAGAATAGAAAAAATGTCAAATGTTAAATTAGCAGTTGTTTTTTATAGTATGGGTGGTACAAACTATCAATTAGCAAAATGGGCAGAAGAAGGAGCACAAGCAGCAGGTGCTGAAGTAAGGGTATTAAAAGTACAAGAATTAGCTCCGGAATCAGTAATTGAAGCAAATGAAGGATGGAAAGCAACTGTAGAAGCAACAAAAGACGTTCCGGTTGCGACGTCCGAGGATATCGAATGGGCAGATGCTATTATCTTTAGTGTTCCGACGCGCTTTGGTAACATGCCATCTCAAATGAAGCAATTCCTTGATATTCAAGGTGGTCTATGGGCTCATGGAAAAACAATGAATAAAGTAGTAAGTGCAATGACTTCTGCACAAAATCCACATGGTGGTCAAGAAGCCACTATTTTATCCTTGTATACTTCTATGATGCACTGGGGTGCTATTATTGCTGCACCTGGTTACACGGATCCTGTTATTTATGGAGCAGGTGGAAATCCTTATGGGACAAGTGTAACAGTTGATCAAGAAGGTAAAATGATTGAGGATGTTGAAGACGCTGTGAAACATCAAGCAAAACGTACGGTGACAGTTGCGGAATGGGTAAAAGGATAACCAATAATAGGATCAGGTATAGCAAATCCCTCACAGAGGAAGTGGTGAGGGATTTGTTATCCAAATTTTAATTTGAGATCATCTATTTCGGTGAATTTATTTACTAATATTAAAAACAAAACATATGAAATTTACCGATATCCGTTGAAATTGACGAAATCTCCTACTGGTCTACGATAGCCCCGCGGGCGCACCTTATCGACACTTTTACCAATTGTGATCAACATAATTGGTTGGAGATGATTTGGAATATTGAACTCTTCCCTTAATTGGTCTACATGATGAACATGCATTGGGCAAGTATCAAATCCATAATGTTTTGCATTTAGCATAAATAACATCGCGTTAATTCCAACATTTCGCGCCAATTCTATATCTAAAGCATTTGGATTTGCCTTTAATCCATCACTATATTTCTTTATTGCACCCATTGTCATATCATAGTCAATTTCATTCATCATCTTTAGCATTTTCATTGGCTTATAGATTTCTTCTACCTTGGACATTTCAATGCTCTTTTTATTTCCCAATACAATAATAACAGCACTTGCTGTATGAATTTTGTATTGGTTAAAGCTTAATTCTTTTACTCTTTTTTTCTTATCTTTATCCGTTATTACTAAATAATCCGTAAATTGCAGATTATAAGCGCTTGGTGCCAGCTTTGTTAACTCAAATATTTTATTAAAATCATCTTCTGTTATTTCCTCATTCTCAATAAAATTAACTGCTGAATGGCGAGCAGTTACTAATTCTTCAAAATTCATTCTGATACCCTCCTGAAACATAAAAATAGTTCTTTTTACCTAAATATAACTTGGATGATAAATATTTCAACTTAAATGCTTGGGTTAAATTCATGTTGCAATATAATGAGTCGCTTCTTTTTGTTTCAAATTCTTGTTTTGATAAAAGTAGAGGAAGGTCTGAGATGGCAAATATATTTAATTAAAAATAAGTAGTTGACACATTATTAATTCCATACAACAATACATTTAATTAAATATACTTTAATTAAATGTATTGTAACGTAATGGACAAAATAAGTCCAGTAGATAGTCCACCATCCAATTAGGCACTGAACTAAAAATATGAAATTGAAGGAGAGAATTGCAATGAAGGAAACTGCAGGTATTCACCATATTACAGCGATTGTTGGACATCCACAGGAAAACACAGATTTTTATGGAGGTGTATTAGGTTTAAGGTTACTTAAAAAAACGGTTAACTTCGATGATCCTGGTACGTATCATCTTTACTTCGGTGATGATGGTGGGAAGCCAGGGAACTATTATTACCTTTTTCCCGTGGGCTAACGCTTATCAAGGAAAGGTTGGTGGTGGACAGGTAGGTGTAACCACGTATATCATCCCGGTAGGTTCTGTGAATTTTTGGAAAAATAGATTAACAAAGTTCAATATTACGTACAACATAGCGAAAAGATTCGGAGAAACCTATCTGGAATTCTCTGATCCGCATGGGTTACAGCTAGAACTTGTGGAGCGGGATGAAGGAGAGCCAAACAATTGGACACACGGTGATGTTACGCCTGAGGTCGCCATTAAAGGGTTTGGTGGAGCTATCTTATTATCCACTAATCCAGAAAAAACTGAGGAAACACTTCTTAATGTTTTGGGACTTAAAAAAGTCGGTGAGGAAGATGATTTAATCCGTTTCAAATCCCACGGTGATATTGGGAATGTAATTGATGTGAAGCGAACTCCAATTGGCAGGGGACAAATGGGAGTAGGGACAGTTCATCATATAGCATGGCGTGCTAAAGATAATGAAGATCATTTAGACTGGCAGCAGCATGTAGCAAACAGTGGCTATGGGGTAACAGCAGTAAGAGATAGAAACTATTTTAATGCTGTCTACTTTAAGGAATACGGCGAAATTCTGTTTGAAATTGCAACAGACCCACCAGGGTTTACTCATGATGAGTCTTATGAAACCATGGGAACGGAATTGAAGCTGCCTGCTCAATATGAGCAGTATCGGGACCAATTGAATCGATCATTGATACCGATTGAAATAAGAAACGTTGATAACTAACTAGATAATCTCCAGAATTTCGTGAGATTAGAGGATTGAATCTGAAACGGATGAGGAATTTAAGGCGTGTTAGATAGATGAAGAATCTAATTCGGTAATTAAACAAACATTTGATTAACTGAAAATGTATTGAGGGCTCTAATCCAATAAGTACGTTTTTGAAAAAGCCTTGGAATCTCTTAAAGAAAAGTAAATGAAAAGGTTAAGGGTCTAACGATTACTTAACCTTTTTAGCATCTCTATATTTTTTAGGTGTGTGATGAAATGCCTTTTTGAATTTATCAATAAAGTAGCTAACACTAGAAAATCCACATTCTATTGCAATTTCAGTAATAGTGCTCCTCGTCCCGATTAGAAGATCAATGCTGCGTTCTAATCGATAATCAAGGATATACGTAAAGGGAGTTCGTCCAACATGTTTCTTAAATAATCTGTTTGTTTCAGATTTGCTTAAATAGGCTATGTCAGCAAGTGTTTCTAATTTAATTTGTGTTCGGTAATGCGTATGAATATATTCTAGAATATTTTTTACTCGTTGGTCATAAATCGGGTTATTATTCGTTGAATCAAGTACGACCTCATGTAGTAATTCTTTTATACATATTAGATATTGAATGGTTATGATTAATTCAAAAGATTTTTCTTTTATTATGTAACAATCATAACTAGTCATAATGGCTTGTATAATACGATTATGTCCTTCGTTTGAAGGGTTAAGAATGACGTAGGGTGTGCTTCCTTCCTGTATTAAAGGAAGGATGTATTTGGTTTGGATGTGTTTATCGAATAAGGTAATCCCTATATTCCAGCAGATAAATGTAGCATTCAATGTTTTTGCATGGATTTCATGAATAATCCCAGAATTGATAAAAAATCCGGATCCTTCCGCTAAGCTCATTTTTTCCCCTAAAATATGAAGTTCTACTGTACCTTTCACCACGGCGACAAACTGTAATTCCTCATGCCAGTGTAACGGGATGTAACCTAAAAGCGTCTTTGAAATGTTTGTGCATTCGATGGAGTGTAACCAATCTGGTTCTGTATAAGGAATGAGTTCTTCATTCAACGAATTCAAGATAATATCTCTCGTTTTCATGCTATCACCTCAATATTTATATATTTTTTGACTCTATTTGTATATAATTATGGGGTTTACTAAGATATAGTAATCATATATTAGTATTATAGGTGATGTTATGAAAAATACAAACAATCGTACAGTCGGAATTATTTTTGTTCTTTTAGGTGCAAGTTTTTGGGGAATTGGTGGAACAGCAGCACACTACTTATTTGAAACAGCTGATATCAATGTAAATTGGTATGTTTCAACCAGACTTGTACTTAGTGGGGTGTTGTTATTAGGAATGCAATTGCTCCTAGCAGGTAGAAAAACGGTTTTTACGATATGGAAAGATCCCCAAAAAAGATTATCTTTAATTATTTTTAGTTTGTTGGGGATGTTATTAGTTCAATATTCTTATATGGCCTCCATTGCAGAGGGGAATGCAGCTATAGCCACTTTATTACAGTATCTAGCTCCCATTTATATTATTATCTGGGTTATTTTTAGAGGCCATCAGAAGCTACATGTTTCAGATATGGTTGCGATTTTGTTAACGATAATCGGGACACTGCTTTTGTTAACGAATGGTTCGTTTAAAGGATTGTCAGTTCCTAGTATTGCAATCATTTGGGGAGTTATCTCTGGGATTTCACTAGCATTCTATACACTTTATGCGCGCAATTTGCTCCGCTTTTATTCATCCGTAACAGTTGTTGGATGGGCTATGATTATTGCTGGGGTGTGTATGAATGTTATTCATCCCATCTGGAGAGTTGAAACACAGGATTGGTCGGCAGCAACTTTCGGCGTATTAGGTTTTACGATTATATTTGGCACAACACTTGCCTTTTGGATGTTTATCAAAAGTTTAGAGTATTTGGAAGCAAAAGAAACAACATTATTGGGGACTGTCGAGCCATTAACGGCAGTAGTTAGTAGCGTCATCTGGTTAAATATTCCGTTTGGGTTTTGGCAAGTTATCGGAATGGGGTTAATTTTAATTTTAGTACTTTATTTATCGTTAGCTAAAAAGTAATAGTAGAAATGTAAATGAGTAAGTTGGATCGTTGGACGAAATACCAGCTTTACGAAATAGCAGGTGTAAAAGAGTACTGGCTTGTTGATCCAGCTAACGAATCTGTAGAATACATCTTTTAATCGATGAGCACTATGAATTTCATGGAGTTTTTACAAAAGATGATACGATTTCCTTTCATATTTTAAGTGGATTGGAAGTAGATCTTGGACGGATATTCATGTAGTTAGATGTAAAAAACCTAAGCAATATGAAAGGAAATTATGAACATGGGGAAAGGCATTTGTAAAATAGAAGAAAAAGGCTATTCCAATACCCGCTTGGAATAGCCTTTGCTATTGTTTAAAGAAATTCTAAAGGTATGATATGAACATTCCACCTATTGCACCAGATAACACAATTACCCATGGTGGAAGCTTCCAGTAGACGAGCATACTGAATAGTATGGATGCGAGTGCAAAGTCGATTGGAGCATGAATCGAACTTGTCCAAATGGGGTCGTAAAGTGCAGCGATTAAAATACCTACAACAGAAGCATTTACCCCGATTAATGCAGCTTTAATTTTCGGGTTGCGGCGTAGTGCATCCCAAAATGGCAATGTACCTAAGATGAGAAGGAATGCTGGTAAAAAGATTGCAAACGTAGCAAACAAACCGCCTTGCCAGCCATTTATTACTGCCCCAATGTATGCGGCGAACGTAAATAATGGGCCGGGAACTGCCTGTGCTGCTCCATAACCTGCAAGAAACTCCTGTTCACTTAGCCATCCTGCAGGAACAAATTCCTGTTCTAATAAAGGTAACATAACGTGTCCTCCCCCAAAAACGAGAGAGCCGGAGCGATAGAAACTATCAAACAAAGCAATCCACTGTATCGATGTAAGGTTACGTAATATTGGTAGCAGAATGAGTAAACCAAAAAATAGCGTTAAACAAATATACCCGAATCGACGTGAAATATGGAAATGGCTAACCGTCTGTTCTTCCTTGTTGGTTTGCTGTCTGAAAAGAAGGAAACCGACAACTGCTGCTAAAAGAATTGCACCAATTTGTGTATAAGCTGTCTGCCATAGTAGCGTGACAACGAGTGTAAATAAAGCAATTGTTTTTCTTTTTAGGTCAGGTGTTAAGTTTTGGGCCATACCTAAGACTGCATGGGCAACAACGATAACAGCAACGATTTTCAATCCATTGATCCATCCAGCATTTTCTATTCCAAACGTATGAAGAAGGGAAGCGAAAATAATAAGTGCAATGACAGACGGTAATGTAAAGCCAAGAAAGGAAATAATTCCACCGAATACTCCTCCACGCATGACGCCAATCCCAATTCCAACCTGACTACTAGCGGGTCCGGGCAGAAACTGACAGAGTGCAACTAAATCTGCATAGCTTTTTTCGTCCATCCATTTTCTTCTTCGTACATACTCTTCGTGAAAGTAGCCTAAATGTGCAATAGGTCCACCGAATGACGTTAATCCAAGCCTGGTAGAAACGATTAAGATTTCTAACCATGTTTTAAGTTTACGATTCATGTTTGCACTTGCCTCCTAGTCTTTAATCTCTTTAAATAATTCATAGGCTTTAGCCCGAGCTTGATCAAGAATTTCTTCTCCTTTGCTAGTAGCTGTATAATACTTTCTTATTTTTCCTTCTACATTTCGATCTTCTTTCGTTAAAAGCCCATCTGATTCCATGTTGTGAAGAATTGGATATAAGGTGCCTGCGCTGATCTCGTAGCCGTGTGATTGTAACTCTTCGTACATCCAAGCTCCGTAAATCGGATGTTCCTTTGCGTGATGTAAAATATGTATTTGGATAAATCCTAAAAAGAGCTTTCGTAGTATTTTATCTTCCAATTTTACTTACTCCTTCCTAACAATTGAATCAATATCGAATATCGATATTGATTTTCGATATTTCTAAAGTAACACGATTCATTGTCTAGTACAATGTACTTCATCAAAACTTAAAAATCTTTACACTTACTTAAAATAAATGGAATGTTAAAGTAGAGTTAGTGGAGAAAACTTTATAACTTCATTTGTTATAATAAATCTACGAAAAAACTCGTGCTTGCCTACATATTTTTTAGGTACTTCATATATAAAGAGTTCAATTCAATACTAGGAGAGAAATGCATGGATAATATCAATAATATATTAAGAGCGCACTATAATATCGGAGTCATCAATAAATCGAGTCAACAAGGTGGATGGGCATCGCTTGCTTATAAGTTAGATGATGGAAAGAATGCTTACTTTCTGAAAGTATACGAAAAGCAGCGAGCATCTACGCCAAAATTGACAGCACTTATTGACCAATATACGCCTATACTCATGTGGTTAAAGGAGCATAGTAATTTAAAAACTCATATCATTGTACCGATTCTAACCAAGCAAAAGGAGTATACTTGTGAAGATGAAAATAACATTTACATGCTCTACGACTATATCGATGGAGGGACCATTGGTAATCAATCTTTAGCAGATAACCAGATAAAGCAGTTTTCACAAATTATCTCAGAGCTTCATTTGTATGGAGAAGATATCCCTATTAAAACAGATGCAATCAAAGAAGATTTTGATGTAGCATTTCTAGAACAGTTACAAGATACGGTGAGCGATCGTAATAATTTTATGTTCGACGTATGGCAATTAATTCGTCCGTATGTTAAGACATTAGAAGAAATGACCATACATGTTAAACGACTTGCAAAGCAATTAAAAGTGGCTAACCTAAGGATGAGTCTGTGCCATACCGATTTACACTATTGGAATTTGATGCAATCTGATCATCTCATGTTAATCGATTGGGAAGGACTAAAATTAGCACCAGTTGAAGCGGATTTAATGTTTGTTGTGGATAAGGCTTATTTCAATGAATTTCTTACGATTTATCAAAAAAGCCATCCAAACTTCTCGATTAATTCTAATGCATTAAAATTTTATCAAGAAAAAAGAAAGCTAGAAGATATTTGGGAGTTTATCGAACAACTTTTATATGATAAGCAAGAAGAACATGAACGAGTTACGACAATAGATTATTTAGTAGATGAGTTGAAAAGTATTGGTGAATGATGAAAAACCAGAACCTATTTTTTTCTTGTCACGAACCGACTTGCAGTTTCGGTAATGCTCACCTTGAAGGTCATTATTGTTGTTGTGAATGGATAATAATCAGTATTATAAAAAGGAATTACGATGATTGAAGAGAACTAATATAAAAGGTGAGGTAATAATTTATCGTTATGATGTGAGGGTGAGAAAAAGTGAGGTTAGATAATCCATTTGCTATTGGTAATACAGCAAAAATATATCAGTAATAATCGAGTTGTGAAGTTATTTAAAAGAAAGAGATATTTCAATGGGCTCCAATTATTGCAGGAGCACGATTGTCCGAAAATGTATCTCCAGAAAGTGCTGAACGGCTTAGAAAGATGGTAGACCATCCGGATTTTATGTAGTTAATGAACTATAGGGGGCTCTGAAAACTGTATCGGGACAGGGTATGTTTACATTTATAATCTAGATTATAAGAAGATTCCTTGTTAACATGTGTTGGTTGTTATGTTATGTTTTCCCTAACTCGATAATTTCTGGGGAGACAGTCTAATTTAAGAAAAATTTTGTATGATTGCCAAATGGTTAAGACGATCCTTCAGATAAGGCTTAACCCTACTGGATAACGATGATAAGGAGAAGATTTAAATGAAAAGAATTCGTCTGAAAATGATAAGAGAAGATTTATTAAGTATTCCAGCGTATTCACTTCCGGATGGATATCAAATTCGAATGTTTAAAAAAGGTGACGAGCATCACTGGGCTAGAATTGAAGCGAGTGTGGATGAATTTAAAGATGAAAAGGCTGCACTTGAACACTTTGCGAAAGAATTTGGACCGTATATAGATGAAATGGAAGAGCGCTGTCTATTCATTGAAAATAGTCAGGGAGAGGCGATTGCAACAACAACCGCATGGTATGGAGATTTAAAAGGAAATGGTGAGATATTGGGCAGAATCCATTGGGTCGGTGTTGTTCCCGAATATCAAGGGAAGAAGCTTTCGAAGCCTTTACTTAGTGAGGCACTAAAAGTTTTAGCACAGCATCATGAAGGAGCTTATCTTACATCGCAAACAACGAGTTATCAGGCCGTTAATATGTATTTAAACTTCGGATTTGAGCCTTTCATTACAGAACCTAGCTGTCACGAGGCATGGGACTTAATGGAAAGTACGTTAGAACGAAGGATAGTAACAAAATAAGCAGTTTTTTTAAAGGGCGATAGTTTAGTGCGAGTTACGAAAAGTGTATATTCTCTTTTGGATAAAGAGAATATATAGGAGGCTGATTATGATTAAGGCAGTGATCTTCGATTTCGATGGATTAATCTTAGATACCGAGACAGCTTGGTTTCAATCCTATAAGGAAGTTTTAAATGACCAATTTAAATTTGATTTACCACTTGAAGTCTTTGTGAAGTGTGTTGGCTCTAATGACACAGCATTAGTTGCATATTTGAAAAAAGAGATTGGTGATCAACTGGATGCGAATGCGATTCGTGAGCGTGCAGGAGAATTACATGCGCAACTGGTTAAGGAAGCAAAGGCACGGGAAGGTGTGGAAGCCTATCTTGCGGAGGCACGTGAGGCAGGGCTGACAATTGCATTAGCAACGAGTTCAACTAAGAAATGGGTGACTACTCATTTGACCAATTTAAATTTGATTTCCTATTTTGATTATCTCATTACACAAGATATGGTAGAACTTGTTAAGCCAGCGCCAGATCTGTTTTTGAAAACATTAGAAATACTTAAGGTCGAACCGTATGAGGCAATCGTTTTTGAAGATTCCTTAAACGGTTTAATGGCTGCATTGGAAGCGAAACTACCTACTGTTATTATTCCGAACCCAGTTACAGAGTTGTTGCCATTTGAAAATTATCATTTAAAGTTAAACTCTATGGCGGATATGAGCTTGCAGGATATTATAGAGTCTTTGAAAAAATAGGTGGCAATGATTGAAGAAGCTTTGACTGTGAACTTTGTTGGCAAGACGAATAGGGCGTAGGAACAAATAACAGCAAAGGATAGAATTGAAGCATGTGAATAAATCTTGAACTCTTTATATACAGACCTATCTGTAAGTAATTTATGCTAAAATATAATTAGTTTGTGAATATGTGAACGTGATAAAATGGAATGTAAAAAAATAGATGAAGGTAGGTCTTGTGTCAAAATGAGAAGAAAACTAGTTGTGGTTATTGGATTTGCATTAGTTGTTTTGATAGGATATCTGTTTTCGGTGAATAACAGTAACGTGGCCCAGAAAGAAAATGGATCGAAAGACATTAAGGAATTGGTGCATGATTACAGCAACGGTAATATAGAAAATCAATCTGCTTCTATTACATCACATGAACTTATCGTGACGGATCAGGATGGTAGTCAGCAAACGTATGATTTACCGGAAGATGAATTTTTTGTTTCCATCGCTCCGTATATGAAGGAAACCCATCCATGTGCTATTCATAGCTTAACTGGGTGCCAAGGAGAAATGGTAAATGAAGAATTTGATGTATACATTAAAGATTTAGACGGTAATGTGATAGTGGATGAAACCATGAAATCCCAATCCAATGGATTTGTTGACTTGTGGCTTCCTCGGGATAGTACGTATCGTATTACAATTGCAAAAGATGGAAAAGAAGTGAAGTCAGAGATTTCTTCATTTGAAAGTGACAATACATGCGTTACAACGCTGCAATTAGCTGAGAATATGTGAGGTTTCCCAATCAGTGAAGGGAACTTCGCACATAAAACGGCTTCTTCCATTATGGTATATGTTAATGAAAGGTACAGGTTACATTCTCTAGTGATAGGCATATGCTAACTTATAATGCTTTGAAAGGAATGAGAGTAGAAAAATGTATACTGTATTTTTACCATATCCGTATCCTTATTATGTTGGTTCATCTATAACACCTAATCCGTACGATGCTTTTCATACTTATCAGGAAGAACTGCAAAGAGCATATCAAGCGAGATTAGATGCTTATGAAGCACAAAGAAAAGCATATTTGTCTAATCCAAATCAAAATGAAACAGAAATGGCTAGCCCATCTTTGACTGTTGATGATGAAGAAGTTCGAGAGAAACCGTTAGAGGATGCACAATCATCAACACAAGATACTCGAGTTGTTTTAAAAGATTATGGAGCTGCCCCATTTGTGGTTAATATTGAGAATGCTACGGAGCAAAACACGAATTATCGCACTGTTTTATGGACAGGAAATCATTTGCAAGTTACATTGATGCGAATTAGCGTTGGAGAGGATATTGGTTTAGAAAGACATTCAAATCTTGATCAATTTATCCGTATTGAGGAAGGCCGTGGGCTCGTACAGATGGGCGATCATCAACACGTATTTAATTTTGAAGAAAGGGTTCGTGAAGACGATGCAATCATGATACCTGCAGGTAAGTGGCATAATCTAACGAACATTGGCAATGAACCGCTACAGTTATATTCGATCTATGCACCACCCGAGCATCCACATGGAGCTGTCCATGCAACAAAAGCAATTGCCTTGGCTGCTGAAGCGGAACACGGACACTCATAGAGGTAATGAATGCCTAAACAGAGAGAAAAAGCAAATATTCGGTAACAGATGAAGGCAATGCGCCCTAACTAGACAAAGATACAGGATATTTTAGCGAACTATTTGGTTGGTTAGTATTTTCCGCTTGTCCTCATAATTGTTTTGTCTTCATGTTATGGAAGTAACTATTCAAAAATAACAGCTTTCCTGAAATCGAAAGCTGTTATTTTTATGTTTCCTTATTTAAGTAATTTCAAGACTTGTTTAAAATCTTTACCTTCAGCTGTTTCCATTAATTCATATAATGCCATTTCCACACTTGATGGCAGGATTCCTGATGCTAGCATTTTTTGAAGCCCTATTTCTTTATTTAACATTGTTCGTGAAGAAACGGCGTCTGCGACAACATTCACCTCATATCCTAAGGATTTAATCCCTACTGCTGTTTGATACACACAAATATGCGTTTCAATGCCAGCTACTAAAACCTGTTTTCGTTTCGTAGCAGTTAATGCATCGACAAATGCTTGATTTTTACAAGCATCAAAAGTAATTTTATGAATCGGATTAATGTCTGTTAAATATTTCGTTAACGCTTCGTTTGTTCCTCCTAGTCCTTTAGGATATTGCTCAAGCCAAACGATTGGAATCTGAAGAATGTTGAGTCCTTGAATCAGTATTTTTAAATTTTCGATTACATCCTTACTATCATGTACAATGTTAGACAGCTTTCCCTGTACATCCACTAATACAAACACGGTATTATCTTTAAGCAGCATCTTATCACACCTCCTAGAAAACTAGCCTTTCATTTTCTACTTACTAAATTAAGTTCGTTATTTGTTTGTTCAAACCTCCTTTTTCGCCTTATTATAGTGAAAAGTTTATGCAATTCGGTGTAGCGTAAGCCCTTATTCACCTGTCAAAAAATAGACATAATTTAATTTGGGAAAAGGGGTTGCCAAAATGGAGAAGTCATTGTATTATTTAATTGTGAAGTAATTCACAAATGAAAGGGCCCGAAAGGAACAAGGTAAGATAACAGGGAGTAGAAATCATTGTATATTAGATTATTATCTTTAGATAACATATTACCATTTCAAGTGAAGTAATTCACAAATGAGTGTTTATTTTGTGGTTGTATGTGAAATTATTCACAATTGATTAGATCTCTTACAAGATATTTAGGGAGGAAACGTTTATGAATTTTGCAGAGATTTTTGCCAGTACAATTACGAACCCGAAGGTAATAAGTGCTGTAAGTTCTGCTGTACTCATTATATTACTCGGATTTTATTTACGGAAAAAGGATATTATTAGCAAGCAAACCTCAAAGATGCTAAGTGTGCTTCTATTGACTGTATCTATTCCAGCACTTGCATATACAGCTTTTATGCAGGATATCGATACGGAAAGTTTAACCCAAGGTGTTAACTTATTAATTTGGGGATTTATTATCTACATTGTGCTCATTATTATGGGTAAATTCTTCTTTATGAATTTTACAGGAGACAAAAACAAAGTATTACATGTCCTAACGATTTTCGGTTCTACAACGTTTTTCGGTATTCCAATTGTTGGTGTGATGTATGGTGCAGAAGGTGTTATGTACGCATCCATTTTTAACATCTCTTACCGCGTGTTCTTGTACTCATATGGATATATTAAAATGTCTGGTTTGAAGTTTACGAAAGATAATATTAAAAGCATGTTGATGAATCCAATTATCATTGCAACTTTTCTCGGTCTTGCTGTATGGATGTTCCAAGGTTATCTTCCACAGATGCAAGCAACAAATGCTGAAGGACTCGCTGTCTCTGCTGCATTCTTGCGTATCGATGTTACAGCACCGTGGTTATTTGAAACCTTGAACTATCTTGCGAAGCTTTGTTCTCCACTTGCATGGATTGCGATCGGAGCACAGCTTGCAGAAATCCCATTAAAAGATGCATTCCGTGATAAACCGTCCTTACAATATAGTGCTGTAAAAGTAATCTTAGTCCCAGCTTTCATCTTAGCGTTAATTACAGCTGGAAGTATGATGGGTATTTTCCCAGTTAACCATGTTGCAATGGCAACCGCAGTAATTATGATGGCAACACCAACTGCAACAGTTGCCGCAGCATTTGCGATTAGCTTTGATAAAGAAGCATTATTAACATCAAATTGTTCTTTACTCTCAACGATTTTGGGAGTTGTAGCAATGCCACTATGGGTAGTAGTTGTTGAATTGATGAAAGGATTTAGTATCTTTTCTTAATAGACTTGGATGAAAAAAATATAATGAAAAAGGTAGGTAATGAAAATGACAATCCAATTAGTATGTTTCGGTGTAAGAGATGTAGAGGTAGAATTTTTCAATTCCTTAAATAAATATAACTTTGATTTAACACTTATTTCAGAGCTAATGAATGATGAGAATGTGGAACAATGTAAAGGTGCAGACGCAGTAATGCTTCGTGGGAACTGTAAAGCAGATCGAGAAAACCTGACGAAATTAGCGGATTATGGTATTCGTTATATTCTAACAAGAACAGTTGGCTATAATCATATTGATCTTGAAGCAGCGGCTGAGTTGGAATTAAAAGTAGCACGTGTTCCAGCTTATTCACCAAATGCAATCTCAGAGCTTGCATTAAACCTTGGGATTAACCTTTTGCGTAATATCCCATATACAACTGCTAAAACGCATCAAAAAGATTTTACAGTAGATGCAATGATGTTTAGTAAAGAAATTAGAAAGTCTACGATTGGAATTCTAGGGACTGGAAAAATCGGTTTGACGACTGCCAAGCTATTTAAAGGCTTAGGAGCTCGTGTTGTTGCTTATGATGTATACGAATCAGAAGCTGCAAAGGAAATTGTTGAATACCTTCCATTAGACGAGGTATTAGCTGTATCTGACGTTGTCTCTGCTCATGTTCCGCACTTTAAAGGTGTTAATGATAAATTTATTAACGAAGATTTCTTAAATAAAATGAAAGACGGAGCGGTCTTAATTAATACATCTAGAGGGGAAATCCAAGACCATAAAGCAATTCTAAATGCACTAAAAGAAAATAAGCTTAGTGGATATGGTACAGATGTATTTGAAGGAGAAAAAGACTTCTTCTTCCGTAAATTAACAGGAGAGAAGCTAGCTGACCCGGTTATTGAGGAATTAATTAGT
Source organism: Oceanobacillus polygoni (assembly GCF_008304605.1). Lineage (GTDB taxonomy): Bacteria > Bacillota > Bacilli > Bacillales > Amphibacillaceae > Oceanobacillus > Oceanobacillus polygoni. The sequence continues at coordinate 106,708 of NZ_PIJY01000057.1, forward strand.
TTGTATCCAAGAGTACTCGTTACTCCGCACATTGGTTCTTATACAGATGAGGCGTTAACGAATATGGTTGAAATCTCTTATGATAATCTTCATGAGTATTTAATGTATGGACGCTGTGAAAATGAGGTACCACTGCCTGAAATAGCGCTTGTCTAAAAACTTAAGCCGACCAGTTTGATTGGTCGGCTTTCTTAGCAGATAGGAAACCACCATTGCGATCAAGAACATTCCACCCAAAGGCTTGCACTCCAACGTATAAGGGGTTCTAAGAAAGCAAAGAACGTAAAGAACGCCATCATAAGAACCCCTTAACGAATGCCAAGATTTCTGATATTCGCCTTTCATTCCATATATACATTTGTCACACTCTTTGATAAAGTGAAGTTGTGAGAATGAAAAATGAGGTGTATGTTTATGTTGTCATTGATTGACAAACTGCCTAATTACTTTCGTTGGATATTGTTTATACCCTTTTTCTTTATTACGTACTATTTGTTTAATAAAGTGCTTTCATTCAGCTTGGCCCCGGTCTTCGGACTATATGATGAGAACGATCCTTTTACATTTATCGCTTATAACCTTTACCTGAACACGATTAGCACAGCTTTAGCTATTATCTGCAGTGCTTTTTTTGCTCCTAAGCTCCGAAGAATTGTTGCTCGTTCTCTCGTTCTATTCATCGCTCTCTATTTTTTAGCACATATTCCTTTTATCGCAACAGGTTCATTGCAAATATCTGTTTGGAAGCTTTTATTTAGCATGTTAACAATGCTCCTCGGTGGGTTTTGGGGACTGCGTGTTGTATATCGAAAAACAGTTCAATCTCAGTGTTAATAGTTAACGTCTGTTATAGTTCTAGCTATCAGCGATACCCGCCGAGTGTGTGGCGGGCGAGTCGTTGTGTGGTTATGCTTGCTTCAGGTCGTTGTGAAGGTGCACTGTTAAGGGATAGAAGGCTACCAACTATAAAAAATAACGAGCTAACAATCCAGCCGCTATTCCAATTATAAGGGAAGGTAGAAACGTATGGATAACTTTTATGGTAATTGCGGTAGCAAGACAACCGATTAGCACTGGTAACGAAAAAACGGTTCCTCCATCTGTTGGTACTAACATTTGATTCACAATCAGTGCGGCTATAATTGCAATCGGTACATAATTAAAATACAAACGTAAGGTTGCGTTCATTTCTCTTCCGGCCATAATTTCGACACCGATGACTCGTGATAGATAAGTAGAAATAGATAATAATGCAATGAGCATCCAGTTATTCATTGTCTCTTGCCCTCCTGCTTACATATAATCCTACAAGCGGTGATAAGACACCCGCTAAAATAATCGTAAATTCATTCCCAGGTGTTACATATTGAAGGATAACCGTTATCGTGACAGCAACTAGTGCTGTTGCAATGACTGGCTTTCCTCTTAAAGAAGGAATCAAGAGCGCTGTAAAAGTAATTGGAAAAGCCAAGTCCAAACCCCATTTTAGAGGATCAACCTGTCCGCCAATAACAGCCCCGATATAGGAAGATGTAATCCAAGCAAGGTAAAAGGTAGCTGCAACAATACCAAAATAGAGTGGGTCTGGACCATGCTTTTGAAATCTTGCGCTGCCTAAAACAAATGCCTCATCGGACACACCGAAAGATAATAATCCTCTCCACTTTCTTGTAGCGTGAGAAAGCCCTTCAGCAAGTGCCGCTCCGTATAATAAATTACGCAGATTTAACAAAGCAGTAGCAATAAGAACGCTTGTAGCTGTTGCTCCTGCTGCTAACATTGCGACAACCACCAGTTGAACAGAACCGGAAAACACAAACAATGACATTGCTAGCGTGTTTGCTAGGCTCAAGCTCGTTTGAGTTGCAAGCACACCATAAGATAAACCATATGCTGCGATAGCGATTGCTAGCGGTAAAGATTCGATGAAAGCCGTTTTAATTGTTTGTTTTTTGTTATTCATCTAATTAACAGCTCCTTATTCTATGTAGAAAATCATATGTTTTGATATGCTAAAATATAAGTTATATTTAACTATACTATATGATATATTATAATGAAATGAAAAGTTTATTTAAATATACTATTTTGTGGGGAGGGAAGTACGTGACTATTGAAAAGCCTTGGAATGAAGAAGATGTAGGAAAGCGTATTGGAGCTAATCTACGGAAATATCGCAAGCATAAAGGACTGAGTATGGAGGCATTTGCTAAACAAATTGGTGTTAGCAAATTAACATTAATCAAGGTCGAGCATGGGGAAGCTAACCCTACATTATCTGTAATTTGGAAAATTGCAGATGGACTAAAAATATCGATAACGGAACTACTGGAAATGGAATCGGATGTGTCTATTATTCGTAGAGAGGATGGGCTGAAGCTGGCAAGCTCAGATGAGTTGTTTGTTGCTGAGCCGTTATTTCGCTCCCATAGCTTTGAATTATACCGAGGATACCTGCAGGGGGAGAGTGAATACATTTCGGAAGCACATCAACCAGGGGTAATAGAATTTGTTACCGTGATGTCAGGAGAACTAACAATGGAGCTTGACGGAAAAGTATATCATTTGAATGCGTACGATTCGATTCGCTTTAAAGGGGATCGTCTCCACAAATATGCTAACCCATCTTCTTCAGTATCGATTTTGCATTTTGCTATTTCCTATAATAACCACTAAAACACCTCCTTTAATGATAAAAGAGGCTGGAATGTTTTATGATATAGTTCCTTGTGTCCATAAAGTATGTAAATTCAACGTGACAGGGATTAGTTGCCATCACTTTAACATTTTCAATTTGAGCGTTTGAATCTCTTTTTTCAACAATGCACGATTGCTTAGTTTCTGCTGAAATATGAATAAGAAGTAAATGATAAATGCCCACTACTTTCTATATGTAAAGACATAAAAAAAGAGTTCCTATTAATCATATTTTGATTAATAGGAACTCTATAAATCACCTTATTTTTGGTAGAAGAAAGTATAAAACTTTCTATCTGCACAAGTGTAACTAAGACATTTGCTCAAAGGATTGAAGGAATCCAAGTTATCTAAAGATTACATATTGCTCTTTAAGCGTTTTAAAATTTGGTAGTAGTCGTCACGATCAATCCCGGGTGCAAATTGCTCTGGAATTTCTGGTAAATCAGGAACAGCCGCACCTTCAGGCATTCCATCAATCACTCTCAGTGTTTCGCCAGTTTCTGGGTTTGCCCCTTTCCAAATTTGATTGATGTCCCGATAATCTGCTTCTCCCCATGTATACAACACATTGAACAATCCTTGATCCATAAATTTCTTTGCGTAATCAAATTGATTATTATCCAAGCTTGGAACAGGTAGCATCTTGCCGACATCTACCCCTGTAGCCACTTCAATTGCTTTGGCATAAGCAATAACATGAGTCCCGCCTCGAACGAGTAGGTAGCCAATCATTTCTAATGCGGTTGGATGGGTAGTCATTTCGTAAACACGCATTTTATGGTTTCTTGCGCCGATTTCCAATAAATAGTTGGCAAGAAGATCTTCGACTAGTGTACCACTGTTATTTACATAAGATCCATTCCATGGTCTTCCCATTCCATCACCCGGATAAGCTGTTTGAGCAGTTGTTGTAAAATGCGTTGAATAGCGGGCATCCTTTCCATTTTGTAAAGGCGCGGTGTCGGGATCGCCAGGAACGGTATTGCCAATCGAAAGTAGATTAATGGCGTTTGCGACTAATTCAACATGACCAAATTCTTCGGCTGTAATACTCGCAATTAAATCATAAAAAGGTTTTAGCTTTTTTTTGCCACGAAAGTTAAAGGACTGAAACATGTAATTATTTAGTGTGGACATTTCACCGAATTTGCCTCCCATTAATTCCTGAACAGCTGCAGCAGCATTCATATCGCCATGTTCTGGAATGGGTAGCTCAATAGCGATCTTATTCACACGTTTCATCATGAGCTTTGTGCCTCCATCCATAAATAATAACCATTGACATCATATGTTGGATATAGCTTGATTTATTCACTCTTTATTTGGTTGAACCAAATTATTTGAGCTGTACGAATATAGAATGGTGAACCTCCCATATGGATAACGATATGGTCTGGCATCACCTTTCTTAATACTCCTCGGACAGACCCATGTGTTGTTTGGACGGCAAGCGGCTTATTCTGAAGACCAGTTAAAGCTTGATAAACGTATGGATCACTAAGATTCCATTTCTCATTCATTATTCAACACTCCTTTTTTCGAAGCCCATAGAAGTATATGCACGGAAGTGAAAATGTATATTTGTTTTATTGAAATAAAGACGCAGTATTTTTTATCTCCTGCCTTTATAAATGATTAGATGAACCGATATAAAAGATAGGCACTGTTATTCCTCTTGGTTAATGTATCTATAGGTTCGAAGTATAACAATGAAGCAATGGCATTAGATATATAAATGGGTTTAAAAAATGGGTATTCCTGTATAGTGAATAGCCATTTTTAATTGTTGTGTTATCAACGAACGTGTGCTTTTGATAATGCTGAAGAGTAGAGTCATAAAGAAGGTTATACGAAGGAGGCAACTGTACTAACAATAATTCAATCTTCAGCATGAGATGCGTTGTGATTTTAATCTGGAGATCTTTTAGACTGTCCGATTTTCTGAATCCAGTTCAGTTAAAAGTTCCCTTAAATAAACGATATAGGTATTAACAGCTGCAGTGCAGCTTGAGGATAGTAGCAATGTAATCAATATCTAAACAACTAAAGGAGAAAACAATGAAAAAGATTTTTAACTTCAAGAGTATTAAACATAAAATCATATTTGCATTTTCTTTTGTAATTTTATTCGTCATTCTATTAGGTGTATACAATTACACAGCAGTTAAGCAGATTAATAATGATATGGCAAATATTATGGAAAATGATCTTCAACGATTAATTGCTAATATGGGAATGGAAACAACGATGGCTAATCGAATTTCTACAGCTCGTGGTTACGTACTAAGTGGTGATAGCGACTTTAAAGATCGTTTTGCAGCATATACAGAGCAAGGAATTGAATTTGAAATGCTGGCAAGAAGTGTGGGGGTTACTCAAGAATTTGATGATTTGATTAAGAAGACCGTTGAGTGGCGGACAGCAATCGCTGATGATGTATTTGATGTCTACGATCGTGGTGATGAGGATTTAGCAATAGAGAATTTGAATGACTTAACTCCAGTTGTACGTGAAATCATGGCTGGATATGAAGAGCTAGCAGGGAATTCCGAAGTAGAAATTAATCAACTTGGAGAAGAGATAATTTCTAACGGTGAACAAACGCAAACAATTGTCGTTATTGTATCGATTTTAATTGTTGTGCTTAGTGTTGGAGCGGCGCTCATTACAGCGGGAATGATTTCGAAACCAATTAAAACGGTTATGGATCGAATGAAGCTCATTGCAAGTGGGGACTTAAGCCAAGATGTATTACAGACAAAATCTAAAGATGAAGTTGGGCAGTTAGTTGAAGCTACCAATGAGATGGCGAGGAATACACGTGAGCTACTCACTCAAATAAATGTAGTGTCTGAGACGGTTACAAGTCAGAGCGAGGAATTAACACAGGCAGCGAACGAAGTGAAATCTGGTTCTGAGCAGGTAGCAGTTACGATGCAAGAGTTGGCGACAGGCTCAGAAACGCAGGCAAACAGTGCTAGTGACTTAGCATCGATTATGAGTACTTTTGCGATTAAGGTAGATGAAGCGCATGATAATGGTGGGCGTGTGCAGCAGTATTCAAATGAAGTGCTTGGAATGACATCTAAAGGAAGCGAATTAATGGCATCTTCCACCGAACAAATGGCTAAAATTGACCAAATTGTACAAGGTGCAGTTACGAAGGTAGAGGGATTAGATGAACAATCCCAAGAAATATCGCAGCTTGTTTCAGTCATTCGTGATATCGCAGACCAAACAAATTTACTTGCATTAAACGCAGCGATTGAAGCGGCAAGGGCGGGTGAACATGGTAAAGGATTTGCTGTTGTAGCCGATGAAGTAAGAAAACTTGCAGAACAGGTATCTGTTTCTGTTACGGATATTACTGGCATTGTTTCCAACATCCAAAATGAATCAAGTCTTGTCGTAGAATCGTTAAAGGACGGTTATACAGAAGTTGAACAAGGGACAAGTCAAATCAAAATTACCGGGGAAACCTTCCATGAGATTAGTGACTCCGTATCTAAGATGGTGGATAGTATTAGCTTAGTATCTGATAACTTAGCTGATATTGCTGCAAATAGCCAGGAGATGAACGGATCGGTTGAAGAAATAGCTTCAATTTCCGAAGAAGCAGCAGCTGGAGTAGAACAAACCTCTGCATCGACACAGCAAACGAGCAGTTCCATGGAAGAGGTGGCAGGAAGTTCTGAGCAATTAGCGCAGCTTGCTGAGGAATTAAATGGATTAGTAAGGAGATTCAAGCTTTAAACTAGTAAATAGATAGCAAAGGAGTATCGCTTGTACACGCATGAATTATTGAGAAATGCCCAGAGAGTACTAGGAGCTTCTTCTTTAGAGCTTATCTTTTTGATAAAAGGAGTTGTGGGACAAGATAATGGTCGATGTCCTCCGACTCCTTTTTGTGCTATTTCCAACTATATCAAATGATCTTGCTAATCGTATTAAAACATTTCTAACTTCCGCAAGAAGCGTAGGAATGATAACGGGAGGTACTACTAGGTAGCCTTTGTATAAAAAGGTGTGTGTGGAAAAAACTTGTGGTAAAATTTTGATAGAAAATCATGGGTAGGAGGAGTTAGATGGAAATCGTTGCATTACAAGAAAGGAATCATCTATTTGATGAAGCTGTACAGGTTTTTTGGAAGCTATGGGGGTCTGAGAAGAATTATAGCTTTTATTATGATTCTATGCTTCATTCGATTCAAACGGTCGATGGGATTCCAACGTATTATGTGTTACTTGATAATGAGACGATTATTGGTACGTACGCTTTAATAAGAAATGATTTAAATAGTCGTCAGGATCTATACCCATGGCTTGCGTGTTTATATGTAGCACCTGAATATCGTGGGAAAAAGCTTGGCTCACTCTTGCTTGATCATGGCCTAAAGGAAGCTGGAAAAAGAGGCTTTAACTCGCTTTATCTAAGTACGGATTTAGAAGGTTATTATGAAAAGTATGGCTGGCAGCGCTCGGCAGAAACGTATGGATATAGTGGTGAATCAATCAAGGTTTATGAGAAGAGGATTGTGAAATAAAGCTAAGTAAACGTATTCGATAGATTGTTAAATTATGAAAAGGATTAAGAGGGAGTGTGTGTATGTATGAAGCTAAAGATTGATGCAATAACTCTAGCTGTTCATCATCTTGAAAAAGCAGTTGCCTTTTACAGGGAAATACTTCAGTTACCGGAAGATCAGATTTCGAAGGGAGAAGACCACGTAGCTTTCTTTTTTAACGAGGACTTATCACTTGTTCTCTATCCACGTACGGAAATTGCTCGCACAACTGGTCAAACAATTTAACCCCTAGTTCAAATGAAGTAATGCTAAGCTCTTTTGTGGAAAGTCGTCAAGAAGTTGACCATATTTTGCGGCGAGTAATGTCTTCTAAAGGTACGGTAATAAAGCAAGGAGAAGCAAACGAATGGGGTTATTCAGGATGTTTCGCTGATTTAGACGGTCATGTTTGGGAGCTTAGTACAACATAGGGTAAAACGTTGTTGTAAGATACCTGAATCTATAATTAACGTTTTTTACTATAAATCGTGAAATTGGAGGAGAAAGCTATGCAAACATATGGAAAGCTAAATAAAGTAGATGAACGGTATAAGTTAAAATTTGAACGTGCGTACGCTTATTCAGTTGAAGAAGTTTGGGGTATTGTTACGAATCCAAAGCATTTTACTCAGTGGTACCCATTTGCAACAGGTGAGATGGAATTACGTTTAGGAGGTAAAATTTATTTTGATGATGGTGAAGGCTCCACTTACGAAGGAGTAATCACGGAACTTGCGCCTCCTCACATCTTCGCTTTCCGTGAAATCGATGACTTGCTATCTATAGAACTGAAGACCGAAGACGATGGTTGTTGCTTGGTATTCGAGCACACTTTTGACGACGCTTCTATGAGTACTTCCGTTGCTACTGGATGGCATCGTTGTCTAGATGCCTTAGGGATGATTATAGAAGGAAGTCCGGTTGAGTGGCCGGATAATGCCGCTTCGTTGCGTAAAACTTATAAAGAAACATTCAATTCTTAACTTGACTTTCAACCTTGTGATGGGGGATAGGTTATGAAGCAGAATAAATATGATGATGCTCACTTTTTTGCAGCGTATGAGGAAATGCCACGATCCATTAAAGGACTTGAAGGAGCGGGAGAGTGGCCATTATTGAAGAAGCTACTGCCAGAATTAAAGGATAAACGTGTACTTGATTTAGGGTGTGGCTTTGGGTGGCATTGTCGCTACGCACGCAAGCAACAGGCTCGCTCCGTAGTTGGCATTGATATATCGGAAAAAATGTTACAAAAAGCTCGTGAATTAACGGAGGATCCACACATCGTTTATCAAAGAATCCCAATTGAAGATATTCATTTCACTACTGCTTCATTCGACGTGGTATTTAGTTCGCTTGCACTCCATTATGTAAAAGCATTCAAAGTTATTTGTAAAAAAGTTAATGCTTATTTAACACGTGGTGGCAGGTTTGTTTTTTCGGTAGAACATCCTATTTATACCGCCCGGGCTGAACAGGACTGGTACTACGATGAACAAGGACATCGCCTGCATTGGCCAATTGATAATTATCAGTTAGAAGAGATGCGTCAAACGATATTTTTAACAGAGAATGTAATTAAATATCATCGTACATTTGCCACCTATATAAATACACTAATCAATGCGGGGTTTACGATTAAAGCAGTGGAAGAAACATACGCAACAGAAGAAATGATAAGAGAAGATCCATCGATGTTTGATGAGAATCGAAGACCGATATTTTTATTGATTGCTGCTGAAAAAACTGTGTAAAGCTTATGTTTGTATCCTCGTTTTTCTTGCATCTTATAAAATAGAGCTGGCTTCTATGGTTGTGTTATCATATTGGGAGGAGGGATCCTAAATGATATACATAGGTGTAACAGGCTGGGGTGATCATCACTCGCTGTACCCGCCTCAAATGAAATCAAAAGATAAATTAGCCGAATATAGTAGTCATTTTCTTACAGTTGAAGTGGATGCTTCTTTTTATGCGGTGCAGCCTATCCGTAATGCATCCAAATGGGTAAGCGAAACACCAGAGAACTTTCGCTTTGTCGTGAAGGCATATCAGGGAATGACAGGGCATCAAAGAACGGATCTTCCGTTTGAAACGAGATCGGAGATGTTTCAAGCCTTCAAAGATTCTTTAACACCTTACCAGCAAGCGAATAAGCTAGCGATGGTCTTATTTCAATTTCCGCCTTGGTTTGATTGCAAGAAAGAAAATGTGAATTACTTACGATATTGCAAAAAAATGATGGGAGATATCCCTGTTGCGCTTGAATTTAGAAATCAGTCCTGGTTTCGTGAACTCTATCGTTCCGGTACGCTTGCCTTTATGAAGGAGAATGGCTGGATTCACGCTATTGCGGATGAACCTCAAGCTGGGGACGGTTCTATTCCAATTGTACCAGTAGCTACAGATTCGAATATGACGTTGATTCGAATGCATGGTAGGAACTTTCATGGTTGGACGAAGCCAAAAAATTCGGATACAAACTGGCGTGAAGTCCGCTATTTATATAAATACAATGAGAAAGAATTATTGGAATGGAAAGAACGAGTATTAGAGCTTGCAAAGCATTCAAGAGATATCATTGTTTTATTTAACAACAACTCGGGCGGGGATGCCGCTGGCAATGCAAAAGAATTTCAAGACATGCTAGGTATTGAATACGAGGGGCTTGCTCCCAGACAGCTTGGGTTATTTTAATCTTGCCGGAATAAAAAAAGCAATCCTTTTTTAAAATGAAGGATTGCTTTCTTTCCATTAGCCTAGTAGTTTTTTTACACTTGCTAATTTCACACATAGGCATAGTACTTCCATCGCAGCTTCTAATTCTGTCAGACTTGGGAATGTAGGAGCGATTCGAATATTTCTATCCCTTGGGTCTTTTCCATATGGATAGGTTGCCCCAGCACCTGTTAGCGTAACGCCAGCTTCGGATGCTAGTCTCACTACCTCTGTAGCGCAGCCATCAAGTGTATTTAGGCTAATAAAATAGCCGCCTTCTGGCTTACCCCATGAAGCAATATTATCATTCCCAAACTCCGACTCCAGCTTATTTAAAACGAGGTCGAATTTTGGTTTGACAATTTCAGCGTGTTTTTTCATATGAAGCTTCACGTTTTCTGCATCTTTTAAAAAACGTACATGACGTAATTGATTTATCTTATCTGCACCAATTGTTTGTACAGCTAGCTGTTTCTTGATGAAGCCAATATTCTCTTCACTTGCAGCAATTACGGAAACACCTGACCCTGGGAATGTTACCTTTGAAGTCGAAGCAAAGATAAATACACGGTTTGGATTCCCTGCATCTTTACAAGCTTTTAAGATGTTTTTTAATACAGGCGGATTATCTGTCAGGTGATGGACTGTATAGGCATCATCCCAGAAAATCCGAAAGTCTTTGGCTTTTGTCTCCATGTTAGCAAGACGATCGACAACTTCATCACTGTATGTTGTTCCTTCAGGATTACTGTATTTTGGTACACACCAAATACCTCTAATCGTATCGTCGTTACGAACAAGCTCCTCCACCTGATTCATATCCGGACCATCTTCCAGCATATCAATTGTTATCATTTCAATGTCATACATTTCACAAATGGCAAAATGTCTATCATACCCTGGACTTGGGCATAAGAACTTAACCTTTGGTGCTTTTACCCAAGGCATGTCACTGTCGACAACCCCTTTAAGCAGTGCCCTAGAAATCGTATCATGCATCAAACTAAGACTGGAGTTCCCCCCAACAATCACTTCACTCGTGTTAATCTGAAGCAGCTGAGCAAATAACTCTTTCATTTCTGTTAAGCCATCGAGCCCTCCGTAATTTCGAATATCGATAGAATCTTTTACATCAAGCGAATCCAATTTATTAAGAAGGTCCATAGATAAATCTAACTGCTCTGGGCTAGGTTTACCTCTTGCCATATTTAAGGATAAGTTTTTAGCTTTAAAAGCTTCATACTCTTCCATTAGGTTGGAATACATTGTACTTAATGCTTCGTGATCTAATGCGTTTATAGTAGTCAATGAAATATGCCCCTTTATCTTCGTGTTATTACAAACATTATAACAGACGGGTTTTAAACTCGGGAGTGAAATCGTGAAGTTTGTCAAAAAAATTGCAGATAATAATAGTTCATGAATAGTAGGGGAACCAAGCTGATTTTTTATATAATAAAAGAAGTATTGAATGAAAATGTTGGGGTGATGTTACATGCGGTCAAAGCAGGAAATGATGGAGCTTATCGTAAACGTTGCAAAAGAAGATAGTCGAATTAGAACGGTAGGTATGAATGGTTCAAGAGTGAATCCGAATGTTCCTAGCGATCTTTTTCAGGATTACGATATTGTTTATCTTGTTACAGATATTGATTCTTTTATAGACGATCCGAATTGGATAGATGTGTTTGGGGACCGTATTATCATGCAGACACCGGAAGATATGACCATGTTTCCGCCAGAGCTTGGAGGCAGGTTCCCTTATTTGATGTTATTTAAAGATGGCAATCGCATCGATTTAATGCTTGTTCCAGTAGAAGAGAAAGAAAAGTATTACCATGAAGATGGACTAACGGTTGTTTTGTTCGATAAAGATGGTGGCTTGCCAACATTACCTCCTCCAAGTGATGAAGGATATTGGGTGAAAAAGCCATCTGATTTACTATTTGCTGATTGCTGTAAGGAGTTCTGGTGGGTATCTACTTACGTTGTAAAAGGATTGTGGCGCGAGGAGATTTTGTATGCGTTTGATCATATGACTATCATCCGAACGATGCTTTTGAAAATGCTGGAATGGAAGGTAGGAGTGGAAACTGAGTTTTCGCTTAGCATTGGAAAAAGCGGGAAGTATTTAAAGCGCTATGTTGATAACCAAACATGGGCGCAACTTTTAAAGACCTTTCCTAGCGGTTCATATGAACAGGCTTGGCATGCTGTATTCACAATGACCGCGTTATTTGAGGAAGTTGCCATTGAAGTTGCCGAGCATTTTGGGTTTTCGTACCCTTTTGAAGAAGCGCAATATGTGAAAGCATATTTAAAGCATGTTCAACAACTAAGACCAAATGCGTCAGATATATATTAAGGTTAGTAGAAGTAAACGCTCAATGCGAATACGGAAGAACGTAACCTAAAATAAATGAATTTTAAAAAGGAGAGAATGTGCAGTGCATGATCGGATGTGGGCTATGCAAGTCTGTTTTTAACCTTAACTCGTTTGTAATCGTTATTTTAAAAATTCCCCCTTGACCTTTACGTTGCGTAAAGGTCTATGATAGTAAATGTCAGGAGGGTTACAGGTGGAATATACCGTCAATAAATTGGCTCAGATTTCTGGTGTGAGCGGCCGCACACTCAGATATTATGATCAAATCGGACTGTTAGAGCCAGCACGAATTAATTCATCTGGCTACCGAATTTACGGACAAAAGGAAGTTGATTTGCTTCAACAAATCTTGTTTTACCGTGAATTGGAAGTAAGTCTGGAAGATATCAAGAAAATGATTAGCGAGCCAATGTTTGATCAAACAGAAGCGTTAAAATCGCATTATCAACTGCTAGCACAAAAGCGTGCCCGTCTTGACAAAATAATGGCAAACGTTAAACGAACGATTGCCAGTAAACAAGGAGGTATTCCGATGCAGGATAAAGATAAATTCGCAGCATTTAAGGATAACTTAATCGAGGAAAATGAAGATAAATATGGAGAAGAAATTCGCAGCAAATATGGCGATAAAACGGTGGATGCTAGTAATGCCAAGCTAAGAGGAATGTCAGAAGAAGATTTTAAAGCAATGAATGATTTAGGAGAAGAAATTATGGTATTACTCGAGAAGGCATATATTGCTGGAGATCCAGCTTCTGATTTAGCTCAGGATGTTGCCGCAAAGCACAAGCAATGGCTAATGTACTCTTGGAGCAGCTATTCAAAAGAAGCGCATGCAGGTCTTGCAGAAATGTACGTTGCTGATGAGCGATTTACAGCCTTTTATGATAAGGTTGCAGAAGGAGCAACAGAATTTCTAAGAGATTCGATTCTTATTTACCTTGGTATAGAAAAACAAGATAGTTAGGAAGGAAAGTCCCATTTTGATTGGTATTCAAATTGGGACTTTCTTTCTTGGATGAAGAGCTCATCGGACCCTATGCATTTACTTCAATAAGATAAGCTGTCAGTTCCTTAATTTTCCCATCTTTAAACTTATTCAACTTATAAATGTCACAAAAAGCATATGTTTTATTAATTCCCTCTTCATCTGGTATTGTCATGGAGCCTTCAATTACTGCAGAATTCCCATGGGTAATGATTTGCTTTGTTACATAGTTTTGAGGCGTATACCCTCGCATTTTCTCCATTTCAGCAGCAAAAGCAGCTTTACCTTCGAACACTGCTTGCCCGACGTGATTCCAAACGACGTCCTCGGCTGTATGTTCAAGAATAAAGTCAACATCTCCTGTTGCGAAAGCCTCGTTAATCTTTTGGAAAAATTCCTGATTTTTGGTCATTTTTCGATCAACTCCTTTTTGATTTGTATTACATAAATAATTCGTTTTTTCTTAGATATATCCTGCATTTTTTATGTAATACTTGAAAAAGAGGCAACAATCAAATAAAATAAAAGAAACAAATGAACGGAGGTGGATAGGGATGTTTAATCAAGCTGTTTTGATGTACGGTTACTGGACGGATTTCTTATATTTTAGCCGTGCAAAATTTGCTGTTCTAGTTGATAACGGGATACGTGTGTCCTTTTTTAGCAACTGTATAGCAAATCTAAAACGGTGAAAACATCTCTAAATCCACATTACGATATGGACTTACAAAAGGGAGGGCTTTTCATGCTCTCCTTTTTGTGTGCCCTTATTTATGATTGAAAGCCATGGGATTGTTATGTTTCCTATGGCTTTTTTTGGTTGTGTCAAGCACATCAATTAAAGAGGCGTTCTAAGAAGCTTTATTGAAGGAGGAAATTTAATATGATCGTATGCAGTGTGAATCAAATAACGAAAATGTATGGGGGAAGCTCCATCTTTGAAAATATATCATTTGAAATAATGGAACATGATCGGGTTGGTCTTGTCGGTCGAAATGGAACTGGGAAAAGTACGCTATTTCGATTATTATCTGGTGAAGAAGCACCTGATTCAGGAAAAATCCATTGGAGAAAAGGAACGAAAATAGGTTATCTTGCACAGATTCCAGAAACCTATTCTGAACTAACAACAAAGGAAGTATTAAAGACTGCCTTTTCAGTGCTTGTGCAAATGGAAGCAAAAATGAAGCAACTTGAGGATGCGATGAGTAAGGAAACCAACACTGAGCGTTTAGAGAAAATAATGCGTGATTACGGTGATTTCCAGGATCAATTTGCACGAAAAGGTGGCTATGAGATTGAAGCGAATATTGAAAGAATCGTTAATGGATTAAATATCGATGACTTGCTTGAACACCCATTTTCTAGCTTGAGTGGTGGAGAGAAAACAAAGGTAGGTCTGGGTCTCTTGCTTTTAAAAAAACCTGATTTACTATTACTAGATGAACCGACGAATCATTTAGACTTAATGGCAGTAGAATGGCTAGCTGATTTTTTACAGGGCTATCAAGGGACCGTCGTCATTGTTTCGCATGATCGATATTTTCTTGATGAGGTTGTAGGTAAGATTTTGGATTTAGAAGATGGGGACATCACGAGCTACCCCACGAACTTTTCTGGTTATATAAAGGAAAAAGAGGCACGTTTATTAAGAGAATTCCAGGCGTATGAAGAACAGCAGAAGAAAATAAAGAAAATGAAAGAAGCTATCAAGCGATTGCGCGACTGGGCAAATCGGGCCAACCCACCAAATGAAGGGTTGCACAAACGTGCACGAAATATGGAGAGGGCTTTAGAAAGGATGGAAAAAATAAACCGTCCTGTGTTGAATCGCAAGAAAATGAATCTAGAAATGGAGACATCTGATCGAAGTGGAAAGGATGTCATTGTTCTAAAAGATGTTGCGAAGCGTTTCGGTGACCGGGAGCTTTTTTCCAAAGTGAATATGCATATTAGATACCAGCAACGTGTTGCCATTGTAGGAGAAAACGGTACAGGTAAGTCTACATTAATAAAATTGATTTTACAGCAATTGCGTGCAGATGAAGGAGAAGTACGAATTGGAAGTAATGTTAAAGTAGGGTACCTATCCCAACAAATTTTTACACAGCTACAGGATGAAACTGTTCTGGAAGCATTTCGAGATGAGGTACATGTTACGGAAGGTGAAGCGAGACATATTTTAGCTAGATTTTTATTCTATGGGCATATGGTCTTTCAAAAGGTTTCCCAGCTTAGTGGAGGAGAAAGAATGCGCCTTCGTTTAGCACAAATGATGTATCAAGATATAAACGTCCTTATACTAGATGAACCAACAAACCATTTGGACATTGAATCACGTGAAGTGCTGGAAGAAGCGTTGGAGGATTATAAAGGAACCATTGTAGCGGTTTCTCATGATCGATATTTTTTAAATAAGCTGTTTGAAGAGGTTTACTGGATTGATGCCAAAACGGTTTATCGTTTTGAGGGGGATTATACATGGGCGCGAAGAAAGTTGGATGGATTAAAGCTTCACCATGAACAATTAAAAACGGTAGAAAAAAAGCAGAAGCCAGAAAAGAGGAAAGATCAGTACGTAGAGAACGAGAGACTGGAAAAGGAATTAGAAGCGATCGAAGGAAACATTTCAATGCTAGAAGAGAGGTTAGCAGAGCTTCAAGATTTAGAGCTTTTGCAACAGATCTATATGGAAAAAGAGGAATTGGAGAAGGCATGGGAAGAGTTGTATTTGCGTTTGAATTCTTAGGGTGTCGGTTAACACGAGTTAAAAGATGAAGATAAATGAGAAGGGGCTCTTTGGTATGTCGTGTACATGATTAAAAAGAGCTCCTATACTGTATTGAGGAAACAAAAGTCTTTAACAAAAGGTGTGGAGATGCTGCGTCTTCTAAGCAAAATTATTAGTTTTACAACATTTTTTAAGTTTTTTTTACAAAAATTTAATTTAGGCATTGACTTTGTTTCGATAATGTAATAAGATAAATATCGCTGTTACATTATTCCACAGTAGCTCAGTGGTAGAGCAATCGGCTGTTAACCGATCGGTCGTAGGTTCGAATCCTACCTGTGGAGCCATTTAATCTTTATAAAGTAAATGTCGAATAATTCATTTGTTGTCGAATTTGCTCATAAATAATGTTGGCCCGTTGGTCAAGCGGTTAAGACACCGCCCTTTCACGGCGGTATCACGGGTTCGAATCCCGTACGGGTCACCAATATGGAGGATTAGCTCAGCTGGGAGAGCACCTGCCTTACAAGCAGGGGGTCGCAGGTTCGAGCCCTGCATCCTCCACCATTTTTTCTTTCAGATGAAACATATCTATTATATCGCGGGGTGGAGCAGTCTGGTAGCTCGTTGGGCTCATAACCCAAAGGTCGTAGGTTCAAATCCTGCCCCCGCAACCAAATGATTTGTAAGACATATGATGAACCTTTCTTATAAAATGGTCCGGTAGTTCAGTTGGTTAGAATGCCTGCCTGTCACGCAGGAGGTCGCGGGTTCGAGTCCCGTCCGGACCGCCATTTAAATATTCGGAGGTATACCCAAGTCTGGCTGAAGGGATCGGTCTTGAAAACCGACAGGCGGGTCAAACCGCGCGGGGGTTCGAATCCCTCTACCTCCTCCATTTATAAATTACGTTTTGTTGTTAACTAACACCTGGCTCGGTAGCTCAGTCGGTAGAGCAACGGACTGAAAATCCGTGTGTCGGCGGTTCGATTCCGTCCCGAGCCACCATTTATCTTTCGGAAGTTGATTCTTTCTATATAAACCTAATAGTTTACAGGAAGCCAACAAGCCGGCCTAGCTCAATTGGTAGAGCAACTGACTTGTAATCAGTAGGTTGGGGGTTCAAGTCCTCTGGCCGGCACCATTTTTACAAGTGAATAATAATTACCAATGATATGTAATATATTTTTTGAGCCATTAGCTCAGTCGGTAGAGCATTTGACTTTTAATCAAAGGGTCGAAGGTTCGAATCCTTCATGGCTCACCATTTGCGGGTGTGGCGGAATTGGCAGACGCGCTAGACTTAGGATCTAGTGTCTTCGGACGTGGGGGTTCAAGTCCCTTCACCCGCATCGTTTTTGTCTAAGAGGAGTTCCGATTTAAAATCGGTATACTGCTCCAACCCTTGCCGGGGTGGCGGAACTGGCAGACGCACAGGACTTAAAATCCTGCGGTAGGTGACTACCGTACCGGTTCGATTCCGGTCCTCGGCACCATATGCGCCCGTAGCTCAATTGGATAGAGCGTTTGACTACGGATCAAGAGGTTAGGGGTTCGACTCCTCTCGGGCGCGCCATTACGGGAAGTAGCTCAGCTTGGTAGAGCACTTGGTTTGGGACCAAGGGGTCGCA
Organism: Oceanobacillus polygoni; assembly: GCF_008304605.1. Taxonomy (GTDB): domain Bacteria; phylum Bacillota; class Bacilli; order Bacillales; family Amphibacillaceae; genus Oceanobacillus; species Oceanobacillus polygoni. The sequence goes on from NZ_PIJY01000057.1 coordinate 124,427, forward strand.
GGTTCGAATCCTGTCTTCCCGACCATTATCTTCATATAACATATGGGGCCTTAGCTCAGCTGGGAGAGCGCCTGCCTTGCACGCAGGAGGTCAGCGGTTCGATCCCGCTAGGCTCCACTTTAAAAAATACATATTTCATGCGGGTGTAGTTTAGTGGTAAAACCTCAGCCTTCCAAGCTGATGATGAGGGTTCGATTCCCTTCACCCGCTCCAACTTACTATTTATGTGGGCCTGTAGCTCAGCTGGTTAGAGCGCACGCCTGATAAGCGTGAGGTCGGTGGTTCGAGTCCACTCAGGCCCATTCATCTTTTTTATAAAAAGGTGTTGACATCTCTTTTGGGAGATGTTATAGTATAAAAGTTGTCGAAAAGGAATGAATATTTCGAAGAAAAAATATTTTAAAAAAGTTATTGACAACGGCTTGTAAGATGTGATATATTAATAAAGTCGCTTCGGAAGAACGACGAACAAATTTGCTCTTTGAAAACTGAACAAAACAACCAGTATGTCAAGAAAAAAAGAGAACTCGTTTTTCTTTTTGAAACAAGTAGAAGTCAGCTTCTACAAAAGCTAAGTATTACAAACACTTTTATGGAGAGTTTGATCTTGGCTCAGGACGAACGCTGGCGGCGTGCCTAATACATGCAAGTCGAGCGCAGGAAGCAAACTGAACCCTTCGGGGTGATGGTTGTGGAATGAGCGGCGGACGGGTGAATAACACGTGGGCAACCTGCCTGTAAGATCGGGATAACTCGCGGAAACGTGAGCTAATACCGGATAATACTTCTCACCTCATG
>NZ_PIJY01000009.1 GCF_008304605.1 Oceanobacillus polygoni
TTTGTACCTTGAAAACTAAATAAGAGTAACAACGACATCAATATTTTTAAATAAAAAGCAAGGCTAATAAATTAGTACGCTTATTTACTGTAACTTAGTTAAGTGAATAAGGGCGCACGGTGGATGCCTTGGCACTAGAAGCCGATGAAGGACGGGACTAACACCGATATGCCTCGGGGAGTTGTAAGTAAACTTTGATCCGGGGATTTCCGAATGGGGGAACCCACTGTTCGTAATGGAACAGTACATGCATCTGAATACATAGGGTGCATGAGGTAGACCCGGGGAACTGAAACATCTCAGTACCCGGAGGAAGAGAAAGAAAAATCGATTTCCTGAGTAGCGGCGAGCGAAACGGAAAGAGCCCAAACCAGAAAGCTTGCTTTCTGGGGTTGTAGGACATTCCATTGGAGTTACCAAGGAATTCTTTAAATGAATCGACCTGGAACGGTCAGCCAAAGAAGGTAAGAGCCCTGTAGTTGAAAGAGAATTCCCTCCGGAGTGTATCCTGAGTACGGCGGAACACGTGGAATTCCGTCGGAATCCGGGAGGACCATCTCCCAAGGCTAAATACTCTCTAGTGACCGATAGTGAACCAGTACCGTGAGGGAAAGGTGAAAAGCACCCCGGAAGGGGAGTGAAATAGAACCTGAAACCGTGTGCCTACAAGTAGTCGAAGCCCGTTAATGGGTGACGGCGTACCTTTTGTAGAATGGACCGGCGAGTTACGATCATATGCAAGGTTAAGTGGAAGACACGGAGCCGCAGCGAAAGCGAGTCTGAATAGGGCGAATGAGTATGTGGTCGTAGACCCGAAACCGTGTGATCTACCCATGTCCAGGGTGAAGGTCAGGTAACACTGACTGGAGGCCCGAACCCACGTATGTTGAAAAATGCGGGGATGAGGTGTGGGTAGGGGTGAAATGCCAATCGAACACGGAGATAGCTGGTTCTCTCCGAAATAGCTTTAGGGCTAGCCTCAAGAAATAGAGTACTGGAGGTAGAGCACTGATTGGACTAGGGGCCCTCACCGGGTTACCGAATTCAGTCAAACTCCGAATGCCAGTTACTTTTACTTGGGAGTCAGACTATGGGTGATAAGGTTCATAGTCGAAAGGGAAACAGCCCAGACCGCCAGCTAAGGTCCCAAAGTATACGTTAAGTGGAAAAGGATGTGGAGTTGCCCAGACAACCAGGATGTTGGCTTAGAAGCAGCCATCATTTAAAGAGTGCGTAATAGCTCACTGGTCGAGTGACTCTGCGCCGAAAATGTACCGGGGCTAAACGTATCACCGAAGCTGCGGATTGTTCTTACGAACAATGGTAGGAGAGCGTTCTAAGTGCTGTGAAGTCAGACCGTGAGGACTGGTGGAGCGCTTAGAAGTGAGAATGCCGGTATGAGTAGCGAAAAAAGAGTGAGAATCTCTTTCACCGAATGCCTAAGGTTTCCTGAGGAAGGCTCGTCCTCTCAGGGTTAGTCGGGACCTAAGCCGAGGCCGAAAGGCGTAGGCGATGGACAACAGGTAGATATTCCTGTACCACCTCATGATTGTTTGAGCGATGGGGGGACGCAGTAGGATAAGGAATGCGCACCGATGGA
>NZ_PIJY01000058.1:0-849 GCF_008304605.1 Oceanobacillus polygoni
GTTATTGTCTGCTAATAAAAAAAGGCAGGAATAGTGAAGGATTCCTGCTGAAAACGAACGCATCAACCGATAGAGAAGTTTCGGAGCCTATCGTAGAAAAAACAATCCTTGGGGCAAAAGTAGGTTTTGTTGAAAGCTTAGACAAAAACATTTTTTTACTCCGTACTGTAACAAAATCACCCGATTTCACGGTTAAAAAGTATACATTGGGTTCCTCAACAACAACGAATGTATCACTAATTTATTTGGATCACTTGACAGATCCGGAAATCATAAAAAAGGTTGAACAACGTATAAAAAGTATTACGCTTGATTCCATCCGATCAGCAGGAGATATTCAGGATTGCATTGAAGATCATACAGTTACTCCATTTCCCCAGCTTTTACTTACAGAACGGCCAGACCGAGCTTCAGCAAATTTAAAGGACGGAAGGGTTGCTTTAATTATAGATGGAAGTCCTACTGTAATTATATTGCCAGCAACATTTATGACGTTCTTTCAAACACCGGATGACTATATTACCCGTTGGTGGTTAGGTTCATTTTTTAGATTTATACGTCTATTCAGCTATATCATTGCACTTATTCTACCGGCATTATATATTGCATTCGTTTCATTCCATTATGAAGTAATTCCATTGGAGCTTGTTTATTCGTTACAGTCTTCGTTGAGCTACGTACCATTTCGGCCATTTATAGAGTTATTGATTATGCAACTTTCCTTAGAGTTGCTTAGAGAAGCGTCCATTCGACTGCCACCTTCCGTTGCCACGACTTTTGGGATCGTCGGAGGGCTAGTTGTAGGAACAGCAATGGTTGAGGCAGGAATTGTCTCCTATGGTGGTCTTA
>NZ_PIJY01000058.1:1079-2821 GCF_008304605.1 Oceanobacillus polygoni
AATATTTGGCTTTTTAGGAATTGTCATTGGAGTGTTATTTGTGTTAATTCACTTGTCACGCCTTACTTCATTCGGTCTTCCATATTTTTCACCTTTTGTTCCATTAAACATGGAGGATTTTTAAGATACTATCATTCGTGTTCCTTCTTGGATGATGTATAAACACTCTAAAAATTCTCCTCATTATAAGCAAGAAAAACGATCAAGGAAGTGGAAACTAGATGAGAGTGAAGAGCCGTATTAGTTCTGTAAATTTATTTTTTCTGCTGGTGCAAACGATGATTGGTGTAGGCTTGTTATCATTACCTCATCAAACACATGAAGCAGCAGGCAGTGACGGATGGATTTCCATTTTAATTTCTGGATTTATTATTCAACTAATTGTACTGCTTATTTGGTTACTTTGCAGGAATTTCCCCAATCTTACCTTATTTGATTTTTCTAAAGTAATTTTGGGAGAAACTTCTGGAACTGTATTAAATTTTTTATATATTATTTACCTGCTCACAGTGATTTGTTATATCTTCATTATATATGCGGATACCTTGAAACGATGGGTACTCCCTGAAACTCCAGCATGGATATTATTTTTGATAACATTCGTTCTACTTATTTATGGAAGTATTTGTAATATAAAAAATGTGGTATCTTTATTTTCTTTACTATTCATATTCATCCTGTTTTTATTCTTCATTACGTTTTTGGTTTATGGTGATCCATACATAGATGTTCGCTATCTCTTCCCTATTGGTTCCAGTGGTGGATGGAATATCCTTAAAAGCACTAGTGATTCAATGATATCCTTCATAGGGTTTGAAACATTACTTACTTATTTTGCTTTTATAAAGCAATCTAAAACTATTTCAGCACTGAAAGGAGTTTTTTTAGCAGTATTATTTGTAACCATTTTTTTAACGTACATTGTGATTCTAAGTACCGTAATGCTTAGTCCTGAAGAAATAAAAATCACGCCGGAACCGGTTCTATATATACTAAGTGCGATGGAAATAAGAATTTTAAGCCGATTAGATTTAATATTTCTTTCTTTCTGGGGTCTGATAGTTTTTACTACTATTATTAGCTACACCTTCTCAGCAAGTATGGGAATAAGTAAATTAATCCATATCAAACATAAATTTGCTGTGATACTATCTGGAACATTCGTCCTTATCGTTTCGATAATATTTTATTATATGGATATTACCTTACTTGAAAAATGGTTAAAGCATTTATGTTTAATTTTCGGCATTATTATCCCTATCCTACTGCTTTTAATAACAATTATTTTTAAAAGAGAGGTGGCATCGACCTATGGGAAAAAATGAGCTCTTCTTGATCTTATTTATTCTTCCATTACTAGCTGGGTGCTGGGATAAAAGACTTCTAAAGAATTCCCGTACTGTGTATATATCGGGTTTTGACTTGGATGAGAATGGTGATTATCAAATAACTTCAATTATTAGAGATATGAATATTAGTGAGTCAAGCAGGGGGGAAATATCCATATCGAATGAACTGGTAACTGGAAAAGGAGGTTCGATAAAAGAGGCAAGCATGACAATTGATCAAAGCGTACCTGGTAATTACGATCCAGCAAAAGGAAGAACTTTAATCTTAGGAATCGACATCGCCAAAGGTGATATCTACAATGTGCTGGATTCTCTTTACCGGGATCCAAGGGTGGATTTAAACGCCAAAATTGCTGTGACAGATGACAGTGCAAATGAGATAATTACCCATTT
>NZ_PIJY01000010.1 GCF_008304605.1 Oceanobacillus polygoni
AAACTACCAAAGATCATTATCAGCTTAATAAGTGTTCCTTTTTATTTATCGGAAACTGTATATTTTACTTTATCAGTTACAATAACCAAACGATTAAACGAAATCATCACCTTCCATGATCAAATCGAAACACTTTTTAAAGACTTGAAACAGGATTAGATAACAGACGATTCCGTTAAAGAATTAGAGAGTTGATTCATAGAGCATTCAGAAGCTCCTTCGAATTACTTAACTTTAGCAAAAACGTTTATAATGCATAAATAAGGGTATCATGGAGGATAGATTTTTTAATAAAATACGCTCTTTTTGTTTGACCTTTATTGACCATTCAGCTATTATGAAATTATATCCATAAAATGCACATTCAATAAGATGGATGAAAAGGATCGAGGCTGGCAGTTAGTCGAATGTCTACTGTTCTCGATGTTTCATTTTCACCGGACTTTTTGAACAGCTTTAAGTGGGTGTACGAAGTAACAGACTAAAGGAGGATTTACAATGAATTTAGTACCTACAGTTATTGAACAAACCAACCGTGGAGAGCGCGCATATGATATTTACTCACGTTTACTTAAAGACCGCATTATTTTACTAGGAAGTGGAATTGACGACAATGTGGCTAACTCAATCGTAGCCCAGTTGCTTTTCCTTGAAGCTGAAGATCCAGACAAAGATATTTCATTATACATCAACTCACCAGGTGGATCCATTACAGCTGGAATGGCGATTTACGATACGATGAATTTTATCAAGCCTGATGTATCTACAATTTGTATCGGTATGGCAGCATCAATGGGTGCATTCTTACTTACTGCTGGTGAAAAAGGGAAACGCTATGCATTACCGAATAGTGAAATTATGATTCACCAACCTCTGGGCGGAACCCAAGGGCAAGCAACAGATATTGAAATTCATGCGAAACGTATTATTGAAATTAAGCGTAGAATGAATGAAATTATGGCTGAAAAAACTGGTCAACCACTAGAAGTTATCGAGCGTGATACAGAGCGTGATAACTTTATGACAGCAACAGCATCTGTAGAATATGGTTTAATTGACAAAATCTTAGAGCGTAAAGAAGAAAAATAAGCACCAATAACTTGAGCCTACGAGAATAATTTTCTCGTAGGCTCTTTTACATTTTACACATAACAGTTAATCCATATGCTTTATATCGAAAAAATCTGTCTCTTTTAGGTCTATGTACAACCCTTCTTTAGTCAGATCTTTCTTTAAGGTTTTGCAACAAATGAAACGAGATGATCTACAGCCATCTGCTCATCGGCGCCATCACCAATTAATACAATATCTTCGCCCTTTGTAATAGCAAGGCTCATCAGCCCCATAATACTTTTTGCATTTACTTTCTTTCCGTCTTTCTCTAAAAATAAATTTGCAGAATAGCGATTAGCTTCCTGTACAAATTGTGCTGCCGGCCTAGCCTGCAACCCTGTCTCTAATTCAACTTTAACCGACCTTTCTATCAAATCATCCATCCTCCTCATTTTAGAAAACGCTATCATATGCTATCATGACAGAAATTACCTTCGCTGTATTTTATTATTTATGCAGATAGGAAAGTTTTAAACTTTTCTATCTGCTTGTGAAAAAAGTCTGTCTTTTTTTGATTAAACGGTAATCCTTTGAATTATCAGTATTATAACATGAATAGTGAAACAAATGTACTAATTTAATGACGATTTCTTTAAACCGTTTCACCACGTCGTATTTTAGCTGCGAAATCATCAATCTTTTTCAAACGATGGTTCACTCCAGATTTGGAAATCTTCCCACTGGTTACCAACTCTCCTAATTCCTTTAAGGATACATCCTCATGTTGAACACGAAGCTTTGCGATTTCCTGCAATTTTTCAGGCAATTGATCCAAGCCAACTGTTTTCTCGATTAGCTTTATATTTTCAATTTGCCTGAATGCTGCTCCAATTGTTTTATTTAAGTTTGCTGTTTCACAATTAACTAATCGATTGACAGAGTTTCGCATATCTCTTACGATTCGGACATCCTCAAATTTAAAAAGTGCATTATGCGCACCAATGATACTTAAAAACTCCGTAATCTTTTCAGCTTCTTTAATATAGACGATAAATCCATTCTTTCTCTCTAATGTACGAGCACGCAAATCAAAAGCATTTAATAATTCACATAATGCATTATTATGCTCTTGATAGAAATTAGAGATTTCAAGATGATAGGATGAAGTTTCTGGATTGTTAATCGAACCGCCTGCAAGAAATGCACCACGTAAATAGGACCTTCGACAGCATTCGCTTTCCAGATATTTTTTAGAAATTGTGCGAACGACCTTATAAGGTTCATGGATAATATCTAAGTCTTCCAAAAATGGTTCGACATCATCCTTCATCCGTACGATATATACATTATTTTTCTTCAATTTCATCTTTTTACGGACCAGTAGCTCCACTGGTAGTGAATAACTAGACTTAATTAATGTATATATTCTTCTTGCAATAGCTGCATTTTCTGTTTGTACATCAAGTGAATAGCCATATCTGGATAGTGAAACAACTCCATTCATTCGAATCAAAGCTGCAAGCTCTGCAATTTGACAACATTCTTCAACTTCCATTGTTGTTAATTCCTTTTTAATTTCCGAAGCAAAGGACATGCTACCCCCCCTTACCATTCCTCATAAATATGAGTTATTCTTTTTGTAGTGGTTGTTCAAAAAGCCCGTTCCTTCTTTTGAACACTTATAAGATTGAATATAATAACTTTGCAATTTTCGTATTATCATGCCGGACAGTAGCTTGTGAATGATCGATGATATCCCCTTCTATGATTCCAACTCCCATATCAATCAATCGTTCAGTATCATAGATAACTGGTGCCGCATTTTCTTCTGCATAAACAGCCTGAATCGACTTTTCAATTGGCTCATTATGTACGACAATCGCGTCAATACATCCTTCTCCAATATGATCCGTAATTGCTTGCACATGATCAGAAGCAGCATAGCCAGTGGTTTCACCGAATTGAGTCATGACATTACAAACATAAACAACTTTCGCCTTCGTTTCCTTGAGTGATTCTTTTACCTGGGGAATGATTAAATTGGGCATAATACTTGTATATAAGCTCCCTGGTGAGATGACGACTAAGTCCGCCGCCTCAATCGCTCTAACTGCATTCGGAAGTGGCTTAATTGGTTGTGGGCTTAAAAAAACACGCTTAATACGTTTATTCGAAAGTGGAATATTTGATTCTCCAGAAACAATTGTTCCATCCGTCATTTCTGCATGTAAAGACATGTTATCATTGGATATTGGATAAATCTTTCCTTTCACATTCAAAACGCGTGATATTTCCTTTATTCCGGTATTAAAATTACCTGTGACAGAAGTCATTGCAGCAAGTAGAAGATTACCTAAGGAGTGTCCAGATAGACCATTCCCCTCTGCGAATCGATGTTGAAATAATTCAAGCAGCATTGGCTCAGCATCCGATAATGCTGCAATTACATTTCGAATATCTCCAGGTGCTGGTATTGCCATCTCATTTCTTAAGCGACCACTACTGCCTCCATCATCAGCAACCGTTACGAGTGCTGTAAGCTCTATAGGCAAATCTTTAAGTCCTCTTAATAAAACCGGCATGCCTGTTCCACCACCGATAGCGACTACTCTGGGGAGTGTTTGATTATTCATGTTAATGTCCCTTTCTTTTATCAATATCCCGATGGCTGACATGCGTAATATGACCGATAGAGAGCTCTTTTGCAAAAAACTCAGCTAATGCCACAGAACGATGCTGTCCTCCAGTACACCCGATTGCTACAACAAGCTGCGATTTCCCCTCTTTTTTATATTGCGGAAGCATAAATTTTAACAAGTCTAGTACTTTGTCGTTAAATTTCTGCGTATCCGACCATTTAAAAACATAGGAAGCCACATCTTGATTCAGCCCTGTCAATGGTTGCAGGTTAGCGACATAATGGGGATTCGGTAAAAACCGTACATCAAATACCAGGTCCGCATCAATTGGAAGACCATACTTAAATCCAAAGGATAGGAAATGGACGGAAAAAATCTCCTGCTTTTCTTCCGAATAGACTTTTAGGATTTTCTCACGAAGGTCCCTCGGCTTTAGGTTCGTTGTATCAATAATACGCTGTGCCCTACCTCGGAGTTCATCCAGAATTTCACGTTCTTTTGTAATTCCGTTTAAAGGAAGTCCACCTGTCGCAAGTGGGTGTGATCGTCTCGTTTCTTTATAACGTGAAACAAGCGCTTCATCCTTCGCATCTAAAAATAGGATATGCTCATTTAGCCATTCCTCTTGACCAAGAACATCTAAAGCTTCAAATAACGAATCAAAAAATTCACGACCTCTTAAATCCATTACTAATGCTACTTTACGAATGTTGTTCGCGGAATCCTTCATCAGATCTAAAAACTTTGGCAACAGAGCAGGTGGAAGGTTATCTACGCAATAGTACCCCAAGTCTTCAAAACTCTGTATTGCTACTGTTTTTCCAGCTCCAGACATACCAGTAATAATAACCATGTTCGTTTCTTGTTCGATATTCATTTTGCTCTCTCCTTCTTATACATCATAAAAGGATGTTTGGTTCTGCGATTACTGTTCCTTTTGTATTCCATCTATACTAAGATATGCTGAGGTCAATATCTTACATTCATGATTAACTAACTTTTTTATTCAAGCTATCATTTCCATTATACTATGAACGAAAGCTTTCCAACAAGGAAATGAAAAAAGAGCATTTTTGATTAGAAAACTTGGTATTCACCAAGCTTTTCGGTGAATGCCTTAGTTGCACTTATGCAGATAAGTAAGTTTATTCTTCCTTATCTGTCAAAAATGGACAAACCTTGGCTCAAAAAAAAACACAGGTGACATACACCTGTGCAATGAACTAATTTATCTATTAAAAGGGGGTCAATTAGTTATTTATAGTGTACCCCATTTATGTTGCGAATGTATTACAACACCATTAAGAAGCAGTTACTATTGGTAAATTTTTTTACATATTTATTATTTATTTGCTGCTTTTAACGTTTCCGCAAGATCCTCAATATACTTAATTGCGGCTTCTGCTGCAATACTCCCATCACCAGTAGCTGTCACAATTTGTCGAAGTGTTTTTTCACGAATATCGCCCGCAGCAAAAATTCCCGGGAGCTTCGTTTCCATATTTTCATTTGTTGGAATATAACCTTCATCATTTGTAATACCAAGTGATTTAAACGGCTCACTAAGCGGGACCATTCCAATATAGACAAACACACCCTCAGCCGCAAATTCTTTCACTTCACCAGTTTTTTTATTTTCTAAGGTTACACTGCTTACCTTCCCATCAGGACCATTGATTGTATTTACGACAGTATCCCAAATGAAATCAATTTTTTCATTATCAAATGCGCGTTCTTGAATAATTTTCTGTGCGCGGAGTTCATCACGACGGTGAATAATCGTCACTTTATCAGCGAATCGAGTCAAATAGATTCCTTCTTCAACTGCTGAGTCTCCGCCGCCAATAACAACGAGATCTTTTTGTTTAAAGAAAGCTCCATCACACACAGCACAATAGGACACACCGCGTCCTCCGAGCTCTTCTTCGCCTTCAATACCTAATTTCTTGTACTGTGCTCCAGTTGCAATAATAATGGATCGCGTTTGAAACTCTTTGTTACTTGTGATAATTGTTTTATAATCCCCATGATCAATAACTTCTTTAATATCGCCATAAGCATATTCAGCACCAAATTTCTTGGCATGTTCAAACATCTTATTCGATAAATCTGGTCCTAAGATATGATCATAACCCGGATAGTTTTCCACATCTTCGGTATTCGCCATTTGTCCCCCAGGTATACCTCGCTCTAGCATCAATGTATCTAAGTTTGCACGGGATGCATAAACTGCAGCAGTCATTCCTGCTGGCCCCGCTCCCGCGATAATCACATCATACATACGTTCTTCGGACATTAAAATCGCCCCTTCGATTTATATATATTTTTACCATATTCAGTGTATAAAATCCTGCAACTCTCGTCTATCTTTCTGCTCAAGAAAAGTTATTTATCTGTTGTCGCTAACTCCATGGTCCATCTTCTTGCGAGAGTGTCGGATGTTTCTTACAACCTTCTTCCCATAGTGCCAGTGCTTTGCCTGGATCACCAGTTTGATATGCGGACACACTGTACCATTTATAATAGGAAAGATGATTCTTCACTTTTTCTTTTATTAACGAACGAAAACGTGCGAAAGCCTCTTCGTGATTTCCGGTTCTTGAAAAGGTAACCGCTATTCGTAGCTTCTGCTGTTCATGAATTGGATATATGTTATTTAATACATGTATATGTTTTTCATATTTCTGTTTCTCATTCATTTCATAATAAAATAAGGCCAGATTTATGTGACTATACAACGCATTTGGATCATCCTTTAACATATCTAACTCTAGTTGTACAGCTTCCTCTTGTTTTCCAGTGAAAAACAACGCCTGTGTATAATCATGCTGTGCCATTGTATATTCCGGAAAAAGGAGCTTCATTTCTTCAAGAAGGGGCATTGCTTTATCCCATTCCTTATTTTCCATATGATAAAACACTGTCTCCTGTAAAATTAATAGCTCATCTTCATCCTCAAAAAACCAATCTTCATCATCTTCATCGTCTTCGATATCAAGCACTTCGATTAAGCTTTTTGCTTCTTCGCTAAACTCTCCATTTGGTTCTCTTTCCAAATAAGAATTCGCATATTTTTTTGCATCATTTAATAGTCCAAGATGTGCATAATTGTTAGCTATCAAATAATAACAATCAATATAGTCACTTGATTGTAAAACATTGGTTAGTAGTTGATTTGCTGTATGGTACGCACCAGTTTCTGTATATATAATCGACATCTGGCATTTATATAAGGCTTCATCAGGATTTTGCTCAATCGCTTTTTTCAACCATTTTATCGCTACATCGAACTTTCTTTTTTGAAAAGCCTCTACACCTTTCGTAAAATAAAATTCTCCTTCTGGAATAAAAGGGATGATCTTATTCGATTTCATTTCCTTATTTTTCTTCACGTGCATAGGTCTCCCCCTAAATTCGCAACATCCGACAAGATTATACCATAGATCGAGTGCTATTCCTACAAGATTGGAAGAAAACTGGAACTAATTTGTACCATTTTAAAAAGAATGTCGAATAAAGTGGTTATTTTATATGCGTATTGTTTTTTTACGTTTAAAAGTCCAATGCTTCCGAATATAAAAAAAGCCAACTGAGGTTGACTTTTTTTATGCTATTCCTATTATTACATTGCAGTTACAGCCTCATGAAGTATCACATTCAGTTCTTCGGTATAATTCTCTTTCTGCTCCGCATTCCATTTAAAACTTTTTGCCATATAGTCGATCACCGGCTGCTTGTGTAGTTCAACCCAGTCGATATCAAAAAATAAAGCTCCGGTACGTCTTACAAAAAAGTCTACCGGTTTATAGGTCATTTCAAAATCAATTGCATAGTTCAATTCAACCAATACGATTGGATCGATTCCTTCTTGCTCTGCTAGTTTTTTGTTGTTTTGATAAGCTTGGAAAAGAATATCTACATTCGAACCATACCTTGCAATCAGTTTTTTAGCCGCTCCTTCTTCCATCCCTAATTGCAATCCTTCTTCCAACTTATTCTTTTTAAATTCCTGGAATCCACTAGATCCACCGACATCTCCACCGGAAATCGGAAGATGTTTTGTCTCACTAGCAGAATAAAGCAGCCCCTCTTCTTGTTTAAATTGATCTGCAATTAAATCTACTGCTTCTTTAGCCATTTTTCGATAACCTGTCAGCTTGCCGCCTGCCATTGAAATTAATCCTGTTTCAGATATAAATATTTCATCCTTACGTGATATTTCACTTGGACTAGTAGCTCCTTCTTCCGCGATAAGTGGTCTTAGTCCTGCCCAACTTGACTCAATTTGCTCCGCTTTTATTTTCGTCGATGGAAACATATATGCAATGGCATCTAGCAAGTAATCCCGATCTTCTGCGGTTACGAGTGGATGAGCAATTGATCCACTGTATGTCGTATCGGTTGTTCCAACATACGTCTTGTTATCACGTGGAATTGCGAAAATCATTCGACCATCGGGCGTGTCAAAATAAACCGCTTGCTGCAGTGGAAAGACCTCCTGTGAAAATACGAGATGCACGCCTTTTGTTAAATGCAAGGATTTCCCTTGCTTGGAACCATCCATTTCCCGAACTTCATCAACCCAGGGTCCAGTAGCACTAATGATTTTTTTTGCGAATATTTTAGATGTTTTTCCATTTAATTGGTCTTCAACAACAACTCCAACTACTTTTGATTTGTCATAAATAAAATCAGTCACCTTTGCATAGTTAATTGCCTGTACACCATGCTCAACAGCCTTTTTCACGACTTCCATCGTCAGTCTTGCGTCATCTGTTTTATACTCCACATAAAAGCCTGCTCCTTTTAAACCTTCCCTTTTTAAAAGCGGCTCTTTCTGTAATGCCTGCTCTCTGCTTAACATTTTTCGTCGTTCTGTTTTTTTTACACTTGCAAGGAAATCATACACTCTTAATCCGATATTACTTGTAAACGGCCCCAGTGTGCTCCCTTTATGAAATGGGAGCATCATCCATTCTGGTGTTGTGACATGTGGACCATTTTCATAAACAACAGCACGCTCTTTCCCTACATCTGCAACCATTTTTATCTCAAACTGCTGCAAATAACGCAAACCACCATGGACAAGCTTTGTTGACCGGCTGGAAGTCCCAGCAGCAAAATCCTGCATCTCCACTAAACCTGTTTTCATTCCCCTAATAATTGCATCTAGTGCAATTCCAGCACCAGTTATCCCTCCGCCAATCACAAGTACATCTAGGGCTTCACGTTCTAATTTATTCAGCACTTCGTTTCTATTATAGCTTGAAAATAATGTCATTTTATCCTCTCCCTTGAAACTTCTGTTATTCTAGCTAGCTATACCCTTTTAACTGAACGTTCATGTGAGAAAATAAAAAGAACCGCAAACATACTAATGCATCTTTGCACTAGTCGTTTGCGGTTCTCCATTTCTCCGTCCAATACGTATTAACTTAATTACATCATAGCATATTCAAACTGCCATGTACAGTAATTAGCTATCCATCTAAAAAATAGTTAAAACGCTTTCTCTACAGCATCATAAACTTCTTGCAAACTTTTCCCCATGCCAGATTCCACTGCTCCAACATATGCACCTTCCACTAATGGTGCTTCCGATAGCATTACCTCAGCAGGTTCTGCCATTTCAATCGCCATTTCCGCATTCATCTTCGCACTTCCTATATCGTAAAACAGAATTACTCCCTTTCCATAATCAGCACGATGTATGGCCTCCATAATCTTATCGATACTTGTACCAATATCATTTTCTTCCGTGCCACCTGCTGTTATAACTGGAATATTCGTGATTACTTGTGAAATAAGCTCCTTTAAACCTTCTGCAATTTTTGAACTATGAGAAATTAAAACAATACCGACACGATCCATCTTTAGCCTTCCCCCTTGATCACTTCTGACAATGCCTCAAAAATATAAAATGAAGATGCGGCACCAGGGTCAATATGTCCAATCGATTTTTCTTTAAAATAGGACGCTCTCCCTTTCGTAGCCATTATTTCTTTTGTTTGTTCCATCGCTTGTTTAGCGGTTTGAGTAACCTCGTCTGCTTGAACATTAGTTGTTACTTTGAAATAATTCACAACTGGAGACCATACATCGACCATCGTCTTTTCTCCTGTAGTTGCTTTTCCGCGTTGCATAATGCCGGCAAGTGCATCTTCCAAACCCTTTGTAAATGCATCCTGATTAATTGGATCTATTCCTTTTACCCCCATTGAAAACCGAAGAAAAGCAGTACCAAACAATGGTCCAGAAGCACCGCCAACTTTGGACATTAAAATCATTGCTGTATCCTTTAATACATCGGAAACCGTGGTGTAATCCTTTGTTTTGACTTGGTTTACAACTTCGTGAAATCCTCGTGACATATTAATGCCATGGTCACTATCTCCGACTGCTTGGTCTAATGCAGTTAAATAATCTTTATTTAGCTGTATTTTCTCATTTGTTTTTTCAAGCCACTGAATTATATCCTTTACATGAAGTTCCACCGTGTACCTCCTCAATTACGAAATGCTGGTGCTTCTGACGTTGCATCTAGCAAGGTTTTTAATTCATCGTCCAATTTCAACAATGTAACAGAACAACCTGTCATTTCCAATGCTGTCATATATTCACCAACAAACGTTTTATAAATGTGTATACCCTTTTCAGTTAATAGTTGATTAACTTTTTTATTTACAATATACAGTTCCATTTCCGGTGTAGATCCTAACCCATTGACCATAACAGCTACTTCTTCATTGTTATTTAAATCCATATCTGTTAAAATCTTTTCCGTTAATTCCGAGGCGATTTCATCCGCTGTCGTTATTGGCTTCCTTTCGATTCCAGCTTCACCATGAATACCAATTCCGATTTCCATTTCATTTTCTTCAAGATGGAAGCTTGGTTTACCGGCAGCTGGTACAGTGCATGGAGTTAAAGCCATCCCCATAGAGCGCGTTTGATTTACGACTTTTTCAGCAACTGTCTTTACTTCTTCCAGTGTAGCACCTTGTTCTGCAATAGCACCCGCAATTTTGTGAACAAAAACCGTTCCCGCTATTCCCCTTCTTCCTATTGTAAATGAGCTATCCTCCACCGCCACATCATCATTGACGATAACCTTGTCTACTTGTATACCTTCGGCTTCAGCTAACTCCATGGCCATTTCAAAATTAAGTACATCTCCCGTGTAGTTCTTAATAATTAAAAATACACCTTTCCCACCGTCAACAGCTTTTATAGCTTCATAGATCTGATCCGGAGTAGGAGATGTAAATACTTCGCCAACTACAGCGGCATCAAGCATTCCCTTACCTACATAACCAGCATGTGCTGGTTCGTGTCCACTTCCCCCACCACTCACTAAGCCTACTTTACCTGATACGGGAGCTTCGCTTCTCGTAATTGCAGTCGTAGCGGGAATTTGCTTTAATTCATTCGGATAAGCGGCAATCATCCCTGCAAGCATATCTTGAACAACGCGATTCGGATCATTCATAATTTTCTTCATCTCAACCTTGCCTCCTCGTCCATCTATATGTTTTATAAAAAGAGATCAAATTCTGTTATGAAAATTGATCTCTTTTAAGCTTTATTATTTAAATGATCTCGTAGCTTCTACCGCCTTTTTCCATCCTGCGTAAAGTTCATTCCTTCTTTCTTCATCCATGTTATCTTCAAATGTCCGATCATTTAACCATTGCTCTTTGATTTCATCCTTGTCTTGCCAAAAACCAACAGCAAGACCTGCTAGATAAGCCGCTCCTAAAGCTGTTGTTTCCTGTACAACAGGACGTTCTACAGAAACGCCAAGCACATCACTTTGGAATTGCATTAAGAAATCATTTTTGACCGCACCGCCATCAACTCGTAATGTTTTTAAATCAATATCTGAATCTGCAATCATTGCATCAAGCACATCCTTCGTTTGATATGCTAGTGATTCCAATGTTGCTCGAATAAAATGCTCTTTTGTCGTACCGCGTGTAAGACCGAAAACGGCACCTCTTGCATCACTATCCCAATAAGGCGTCCCTAAGCCTACAAACGCAGGAACCATATAAACACCATCTGTAGAATCTACTTGTGTTGCAAATACTTCACTATCTGGGCTCGATTCAATTAGTTTCAATCCATCACGCAGCCATTGAATTGCAGAACCAGCAACAAAGATACTTCCTTCCAACGCATATTCTACTTTCCCATCAACACCCCATGCTAAGGTTGTCAATAACCCATGCTCTGACTTTACTGCTTTTTCTCCAGTATTCATGAGCATAAAACAACCCGTACCATACGTATTTTTCGCCATTCCCTTTTCAAAGCAAGCCTGACCAAAGAGTGCTGCTTGCTGATCACCTGCAATACCTGCAATTGGAATTTCATGACCAAAGAAGTGATAGCCAACCGTTTTTGCATAAACTTCTGATGACTGGCGAACTTCGGGAAGCATCGACTTCGGAACTGTCAAAATCTCTAATAATTCATCATCCCATTTAAGATCATAAATATTAAAAAGCAATGTTCTGGATGCATTGGAATAATCCGTAATATGTGCTGCTCCTCCAGAAAGTTTATACACCAACCAACTATCTATAGTCCCAAATAATAGATTACCAGCTTCTGCTTTTTCCCTTGCACCTTCCACATTATCTAAAATCCATTTCACTTTTGTTCCAGAAAAATAAGGATCAATTAATAAACCTGTTTTATCACGAATTAATTCTTCATGTCCTTGCTCTTTTAATTCTCTGCAAATAGCTTCTGTTTGGCGTGATTGCCAGACGATTGCCTTATAAACAGGCTTTCCTGTCAATTTGTCCCATACGACCGCTGTCTCTCGTTGGTTCGTAATCCCGATACCAGCAACCTGATCCGGATTAATATCGGCTTTACGCAATACATCAGCTATACAGGCAAGTACAGAAGTCCATATTTCATTAGCATCATGCTCCACCCAGCCAGGCTTCGGAAAGAATTGTTCAAATTCTCGTTGAGCAGTTTCCACAATTTCTCCCTTATGATTAAATAAAATTGCCCGCGAACTTGTTGTACCTTGATCCAATGATAAAATGAATTGTTCAGTCATTTTTATCCCCCTATACAATTTTTTTATTTAAATTATTTTGAGCTGAGTTATTTTTTTTCAATTCTTTATTAGCTGCCCCAATTATAAGTATGACAACAAAAGCACTCAATATCCAGAATAGTGCTGAAAAATTACCAAGAAATATCGCATGATAGAATACTGCACCATACACACCGCCAATAATCGGCCCTACGACAGGAACCCATGCATACCCCCAGTCTGAACCACCTTTTCCGGGTATTGGAAGAAGGGCATGGGCAATTCTTGGACCAAGGTCACGAGCTGGATTAATCGCATATCCTGTTGCTCCACCTAAAGACATCCCGATAGCGACAATCAATGCACCAACAATTAAAGGATTTAACCCATTCGTAAATTCATTAGCACCAATAAACATAAGGCCAAGTAATAAAACAAAAGTTCCAATCATCTCACTCAGTAAATTAGAGAAAGGACTTCTCACTGCTGGATCTGTTGCAAATACAGCTAGCTTTGCTCCTTGGTCTTCCGTTTCTCTCCAGTGTGGCAAATAATTTAGGAATACGATTATTCCACCAATGAAGGCACCAATCATTTGGGCGCTTACATACATTGGAACCTTAGCCCAAGGAAACTCACCAACAGCAGCGAAACCAATTGTCACCGCCGGGTTTATGTGTGCACCTGTAAAGTTTCCAACCGCATATACCCCCATTGTAACGGCTAGCCCCCAACCAATGGTAATGAGTACCCATCCAGTTCCTTCAGCTTTTGATTTTTTTAGTACAACTCCCCCGACAACACCTCCACCAAAGATAATTAGGATCATGGTACCAATCAACTCAGCGACAAATTCAGACATACAAACACCCCTTTTTAATGTTAATCTCTTAATCAAGTTAATTCGGCGTACGAAAAAAAACCCACACTTCAATAAACATACTTTTCTTTTAGAAAGGTACGATTGAAATGTAGGTCTCCTAGTCTCCACCACATCATTAACTTGTCTTATCATATTAACCGACACTGTAAGCGTTGTCAATAGGGTTTATTTATTTTGTTAATAATTTTATAGTCTTTTAACGTTAACAGACCATAAGCTTGTTTTTGAAGTTGATACTGCAACTGCTCCCGCATCACAGGCTGCTTGGACTTCCTCTTTTGTTGTAATCAAACCTCCAGCGATAACTGGCAGCTTTGTTTGTTCATATACTTGTTGAATCACACTCGGCATTAGTCCTGGTAATACTTCGATACAATCCGGTTGAAATCGGTTGATAAGCTTTAAGTTTTGGTCTAGAGCTAAACTATCCAATAAAAACATACGCTGAATTGCTAGAAGCTTGTGTTTCTTTGCAAGCTGAATAATATTTCCTCTCGTTGATAAAATACCATCCGGCTTCACTTCACGGATTAAGAACTCCATGCCGTACTCGTCCGATTTTAAGCCTTGTATCAAATCAAAATGAACCAATACCTGTTTATTAGCTCGCTTTGCATAAGCAACAAGGCTCTTTAATTGAGCAAGTCGCGACTCGAGAATAACGATGGAATCTTGGTCCGTTTCTAGCGCTTTATCAAAATCCTTCATTTTTCGTATTGCTGGAAGTATTCCACTTGGTACATCCACGACTGTCACCTACTTTATATTTCATCCATATCCCGCTTTTCCATCTCTTCTTTAGTATAAATTAACCGCATCGGATTTCCACCAACAAAAGCACCCGGCGGAACATCTTTATGTACGAGTGTACCTGCCGAGACAATTGCATGATCACCAATCGTAACCCCAGGAAGAATGGTCGAATTGGCTCCGATCATGACTTCATCGCCAATTATAACGTCACCAATTCGATATTCTTTTATTAAATATTCATGTGCCAGAATCGTTGTGTTATAGCCAATGATACTATTACCTCCCACAGAAATCCTCTCAGGGAACATAATATCCGGCATAACCATTAATGCAAAGGAGGTCTGTTTACCAATTTCCATTTTTAGAAAAGTACGATAAAGCCAATTCTTCATGCTTAAAAATGGCGTATATCTTGCAAGCTGGATAATAATGAAGTTTTTCATTACCTTCCAAAAAGGAACTGTCTTGTAGATTTGCCATAATGAATTTGAGCTTTCCACTTTAAATCGTTCCGTTTTACGCATCGCTTACACTCCTACAATTTTTAGCAAATCGGTCATTTCTTCTAGCATATAGGTTGGTTCATACGTTAAAAGTCTCTCTTTTCCCTTAGCAGACCAGGCTACACCTGCCGTCATAACACCTGCGCTTTTTCCTGCTTCAATATCATGGTGATTATCTCCAACCATCAATGTGGTGCTTGCATTTGCTCCCAGTGCTTCCATCGCTTTAAGCACTGGTTCTGGATGTGGCTTTGGATTTATAACATCGTCGAATGTAATCACCGTTTCAAAAAAGCGATCTAATCCAGTTAATTTTAAGCCCATATGTACTCCTTTGGACATCTTAGTCGACACGACACCAAGCTGGATATTCTGTTTTTGCAATTGCTCCATTGTTTCAAGGACATACGGAAACGCTGTTACATAATTATCGTGCTCAGCTAAATTATGCTTTCTATAGGTTACTATCATATTGTCTGCATTTATCGGATCAATGCTTCGGAACGTTTCAATTAACGGTGGACCGTTAAATTCTAGTATCTCCTCAGGAGTAAACGTTAGATTATATTGCTCAAATGTATGTAAGAAGGATGCATTAATTAACCCATTCGTATCAATTAATGTACCGTCCAAATCAAAGAGTATTGTATGAATGTTCATGTGATGTTTCCTTTCTTTTCTTACGTTCTTTACTATTCCAAATAGAGGCAATGACCATCGTCAGGACAATTGCCGTCGTTAAGCGAATGACAAGCAATGGCCAAACGGGGATGCCTAGCGGGATAAATACAAGTGTGTCCTCTACAACCGCGTGACAGGAAACCAGGAAGATGAGTGCCAAATACATGTCTTTTTTCGATACCCCATCCTCTTTTACTGCTTGAATCATTAGTCCAGCTCCAAAAGCCAATCCAACCGTTAAACCTGCAACCATTGTCATCGATGTGTTTTTGTCCATTCCCAACAGTTTCATAAATGGAGCAAGCATGTTGGACATAGCTGTAAGCAAGCCTTTCTCACGCATTATTTGGATAATCATCATTAATGGAATGACAATTAATGCCAACTGTAGTATAGCTAGTAGAGCTGTTTGCATACCATGCAAGGCAATTTCAACCCAACCATTCAATACGACCTCAGATGATGCCACAAACCCATATTGCGCTAATTCAGATCCACCATTCCATACAAGATTAATAACAAATGCTGAAGTGATGGCAAGACCTACACGCACACCAACAATTAGCCACCAATTGACACCGACTTTGGTTGCAACTGCAGATTCGACGAATAAATTATGCGAAAAGGAAAGCATCATTGCCATAATAAATACTTCTTTTACTGTAAAATCAAATGAAATAATTGCTGCTATTCCTGCATATAAATTCAATGTGTTTCCTAGAACTAAAGGAACTGCAGCTTCCCCTGGAAGGCCAATCAACCCCATTGCCGGTGTTAATAAATTTATAATCCACGGCAATACAGGGGTAAACTGCAGAATTGTAACAATTAATGTAATTGGAAAAATTACCTTACCTAAGGTCAACGTTGTTTTCAAACCTTGTTGTAAACCTCGGTTTAACATTCCGGTCATTCCGTAACCCTCTCCTTCAAAATAGTGGAACCATGTTCAAAAAAACATATTTATTTTTTCTTCTTTTTACGCTTCTTTTTCTTATTATGGGTGTTCTTTTTTTCTGTAATTGGAACATCATTATAGCGTATCGTTGTCGCCCGACGACGATAGAGAATTAAAATAATTGATACGGTTATTATAATGATCGAAATGACCTGAGCCGTACGTAATTCACCGAAAACGTATAAACTATCTGTTCTAAGTCCTTCAATAAAGAATCTACCAATCGAGTAAAGTATCGCATAACTAAGGAATATTTCACCTCGTAATGGATTATATCTTCTCATTAGGATTAGAAGCGTGAACACGACAATATTCCAAAAGGACTCATATAAAAATGTCGGATGATACATAACACCATCAATCGTCATCTGATTCATAATAAAATCAGGTAAATATTGATGAAAGCTTTCATATGTAGATTGCGAAATCGGCCCTCCGTGTGCTTCCTGATTCATAAAGTTTCCCCAACGACCAATTGCTTGACCAAGAATTAAACTTGGCGCAAGAATATCTGCTAATTGCCAGAAAGAAACATTCCTAACTTTTGAGAAAACAATTGCTGTTAACACGCCACCAATAATCGCTCCATGAATAGCAATGCCGCCTTCCCAAATGGCAAATACACTCCACCACGGGCCACCTACATAACGCTCCCATTCAAAGGTAACATAGTATATTCTGGCAAAAATAATGGCGATTGGTACGGCAAAGACAATGAAATCAATTAATAAATCCTTTTGTAATCCTAAACGATTTGCTTCTTTTGTCGCTAAATAAACTCCCAATATTGCTCCAAAAGCGATGATAATCCCATACCAATAAATCGTAAATGGACCCAATTCTAAAAATACCCTGTCTAAGGCAGGTGCTGTTAAGATCAAGTCAAACCACTCCTACTCGCCTAGATTTTTTTCACTTTCAATCATCATCGTTAGCCGTTCCGAAAATTCTTCAGCAGCATTTACTCCCATCCGTTTTAAACGGAAATTCATTGCTGCAACCTCGATAATTACTGCAAGGTTTCTTCCGGGACGTACAGGTACGGTCGCTTTTGGTAAGTGGACATCCATGATTTTCATTGTATCCTCATCGAGTCCGAGACGATCATATTGTTTCTTTTCATCCCAATTTTCTAGATTGATTACCATTGAAATTCTTTTTTTACTCCGAACGGAACCTGCTCCGAATAAGGTCATTACATTAATGATGCCTAATCCGCGAATCTCCAGTAAGTGCTCAATCAATGGAGGTGCATTTCCAACCAAGCTTTCGTAGTCTTCTTGGTGAATCTCTACATTATCATCTGCTACAAGACGATGTCCACGCTTGATAAGTTCCAATGCTGTTTCACTTTTACCTACCCCACTTTGTCCAATAATGAGAACCCCGACACCATAAATGTCGATAAGCACACCATGGATTGCTGTCGAAGGGGCGAATTTTTCTTCTAAATAATTCGTAAGTCTACTGATAACTCGTGTTGTTTTTCGTGGCGAATGTAAAATAGGTACGCCCGCTTTATTAGCTTCTTCAATTAATACTTGTGGAACAGTCATTCCTCTCGTAACAACAATTCCAGGAGTAATATCCGTGCATAGATTTTCTGCCCGGTTTCTTTTTTCTTCATCTGTTAATTCAAGAAAATACGTCATTTCTGTTTTTCCAATCAATTGTAGACGTTCCTTCGGATAGTATCTGAAATAACCTGTCATCTCTATACCAGGTCGAGATATATCACTTGTAATAATCTCCCTATTGATTCCATCCTCACCTGCTACAAGTGTTAGGTTAAAGTTGTCTAATAAATCACTTGTACGAACAATCGCTGCCATAATCTAATGCTCCTCCAATCATTTGGACGCTAACTGATATACATTTTAGCATATGAAACGAAAAAAACGTAGGATGAGACCTACGTTTTTATCTATTTAGTGAATCTTTTACTAAACTATTTAGCAACATATTCAGTAAGGATATAATAATCGCTGCTATCATTGCCGTTCCAAAGCCATCAATTACAAATGAAGGTCCCATCAACACTTGCGTAAGCATTAATGTAATAGCATTAATCACAATCAAGAACAAACCAAATGTAACAATTGTAATCGGCAATGTTAAAATAATCAGAAGCGGCTTTATGAACACATTTAAAATCGATAAAATGAAGCTTGCAATTAATGCTGTTCCAAAGCCATCTAGTTGAAACGATTGAAATAACTGGGCAACAGCAATAAGTGCTACAGCATTAAGTACAAGGGATATAATCCAGCGCTTAAACATCAGTAAATCTCCACGTCTTTCGGTACAATAATCATAGCAATAAGATATGCCACCGCAAATGTCATAAAGCTTGGGATCAGCAATAATATAAATGCTAACCGCAGAATCGTTGCATCAACATTAAAATAGGCACCGATTCCACCAAGAACACCACCAACCATACGATTTGAAGTGGAGCGATATAATTTCTTCATAAACGATCATCCTTCCATATATAATCTTTACCCGTTATGAAATATCGTATAACATATATACGATGTGGAAAGGAAAAAGGTTTCTTTTCTACAGTTCTAATCGCAGTACTTAATGAAAAGAATACCCCACATTTTTTATCCTCATCTCGAAAACACCTTGCTATAATACATATGCAAGGGTGTTTGTCCTAACGTTATTATTTACTTCATTTCATCTCTTTAAACGAACCCAGTATTCACATGAGCTACAAACCTTTAATCAGTATATTTCCAACGATAAAAATGCTCTTTACTAAATCTTTTTTTAATATCGTCCTGTACATCACTTTCTAATTTATCGACATGTTTGAACTGACCAAGAACTCCCGCTGCTTGCGAATCATGAGAAAAGATTGCTTCCATTTTTTTCTCAAAGTAATTCGTAATATCGTTGACTATATCCGGCTTTCCAAGTACATCCATATAATTATTGGAGATCGCCTGTGCCCAAACTTCTGGACGGTTGGCTGTATCCATTAACTGTACAGCTTCAATTGCAGCAGCACCTAATGCGTTATGATCTGGGTGTACCGCATAATCAGGATAATGTGTAATCACAAGTGTTGGCTTTAGCTCATCGAGAATCTGCTTTAAATGTAAAGCTACTTCTCGTATGTCTTCAAATTCTAGCGTTTTATCACGGTACCCAAGCATTTTTAGATCCATGTCGAGTATGTGGCAGGCATTAAGCAGCTCAGCCTTTCGGATTTCGGGTAATGTTTCACGATTCGCAAAGGGGGGATTGCCCATGTTCCTTCCCATTTCTCCTAGTGTTCCACAAAGATAGGTCACTGGAACTCCTTCTTCTCGAAATTTTAAAATCGTTCCTGCTGCTCCAAATGATTCATCATCTGGATGTGGATAAATTACAACAACACGCTTTTCCATGTCTATTCACCTAATTTCAATTATTATTTTTTCATGAATGAATGTAGTTGATTCTTGATCAACAGATATAAACTGCGAACTAACTGCTGAGGTATGTGTAAGCCCGGACTGGTCTGAATAAAGGCTTGGTTCCAGCGTATTTCTCAAAAAAATTAGTGAGCCAGTACTAGCGAAGTGTATTTCCGGAGCGGGTATACGCTCTAACTAGAATTGCACATTATATCACAGTGTCCTTCAACTACTAAGTTTAATAGTTAAAAGGAGTTTCGCTGATTTGTAAAGAAACCATTAATCTACCTTCGCGATCATGCCCGGCAAGCAATAGTTTCGTATCTTCATGCATGGTCCAATCCGTTAAACCCTCTGCATAAATCCAACCCATCTCCATTTTTAACCCAGCGCGATACACACTTCCGTCTCCAACAATCTTTGCTTGCTCAAATGTTACTTGTGCATTACGCATATATACACCAACATTATAAGCTGCTTTATTTATATGGTTTGCATACGCTCCATTCGTTGTCTCCAAATGAACATAAACTTTTTTATTTGTATACTGATTTAGAATATGTTGTACGTTATCGATCTCTATCGGCTTCATTTTACTATCCTCCAATTCTCTATTTCTACTCTACCGAAACCTTGATAACACGTCAAATAGGGAGCTTGCATGCTCCCTATTTATGTATAAAAAGGCAATGAGCTAAGACTCACTGCCTTCTCTTTCATTACTTCGTGCTAATTTTTTCTTTCTCCGCAAGCATGGCTTCCATACGACTTGTATCACGTTCAAGAACTGTCTTCAAATATTTACCTGTATACGATATGTCCGCTTGTTCAGCAATTTCCTCTGGAGTTCCTGTTGCAATAATCTGACCTCCGCGAGCTCCTCCCTCTGGTCCAAGGTCAATAATGTGATCAGCAGTTTTTATGACATCTAGGTTATGCTCGATAATTAAAACAGAATCACCATTTTCTACTAACCGTTGTAAAACTACTAGGAGCCGCTTAATATCATCAACATGTAAACCAGTTGTCGGTTCGTCCAGAATGTACATTGATTTTCCGTTCGAACGCTTATGGAGCTCACTTGCCAATTTGACTCGCTGTGCTTCTCCACCTGATAACGTTGTTGCTGGCTGTCCTAACGTAACATACCCTAAACCAACATCATAAATGGTTTGCAGCTTCCGCTTAATTTTTGGTATTGGTGCAAAGAATTCCAAAGCGTCTTCAATACGCATATTAAGCACATCTGCTATACTTTTCCCTTTATATTTCACTTCTAAGGTTTCACGATTATACCGCTTTCCATGACAAACCTCACATGGAACATAAACATCAGGCAGGAAGTGCATTTCGATTTTAATAATGCCATCTCCTCGACATGCCTCACAACGTCCACCTTTTACATTAAAGCTAAATCGACCTTTTTTATAACCTCGAACTTTTGCCTCATTCGTTTGTGCATAGACATCCCGGATATCATCAAACACACCTGTGTATGTTGCCGGATTAGAACGCGGTGTCCGTCCAATTGGGGATTGATCAATATCAATCACTTTATCAATATGCTCGATTCCTTTCATTTTACGATGTTTTCCAGGCTTATGTTTTGTTGCTTTATAAAGTGATTTGGATAGTGATTTATAGATAATTTCGTTTACAAGTGTACTCTTCCCTGATCCAGAAACCCCTGTAACAACTGTCATTAATCCAATTGGTACACTAGCAGAAACATTCTTTAAGTTATTTTCCGTTGCACCAAGCACTTCAATCATCCGCTTATCGGCTTTACGACGCTCCATTGGCAATGGAATGAAATCCTTTCCAGATAAGTATCTGCCTGTTAAGGAGTCTGGATTCTTCATTACATTTTCTGGTGTATCACTATCAACAATCTCGCCACCATGCTGGCCGGCACCAGGTCCAATATCAATCAACCAATCGGCTGCAAACATTGTATCCTCATCATGCTCAACGACAATTAGCGTATTATCCATATCTCGCATTCTTTTTAGAGTTTCGATTAAGCGATCATTATCTCGTTGATGCAGCCCAATGGATGGCTCATCTAGGACATAAAGCACACCAGTAAGTGCAGAGCCAATCTGTGTCGCAAGTCGAATTCGTTGTGCTTCTCCACCGGAAAGTGTTCCTGCAGTACGTGCAAGTGTTAAATAATCCAATCCGACATTATTTAAAAATTCGAGTCTGTTATCGATCTCTTTTAAGATCATTTTAGCAATTTGCTGTTCCTTTTCCGTAAGGTCTACTTTCTTAAAGAATTCCAACGCTTCTGCAATGGAAAATTTAGTAACTTCACTAACATGTAAACCATTAATCAAAACAGCTAATGCTTCTTGCTTGAGTCGGTGTCCTTTACATTTCGGACAGTTTTTTTGAGCCATATATTTTTCAAGTGATTCACGAATAAAATCAGAAGAAGTTTCTTTATAACGCCGTGCTACATTAGGAATTACACCTTCAAAAAGGATATCATTATCACGTATATTACCAAATTCATTTTCATAATAAAAATGGATTTTTTCTTTTCCACTACCATATAAAATCTTATCCATTTTATCTTCTGGAATATCTTTAACTGGTGTATCCATATCAATCTCATAATGGTTACATACGCTCTTCAAAAGCTGCGGGTAGTATTGTGAACTAATTGGCTCCCAAGGCGCAATCGCGTGTTCATTTAATGTTTTATCCCAATCTGGGATGACCAAATCAAGATCAACCTCTAATTTTGTCCCTAAACCATCACAGCTCGTACAAGCACCAAACGGACTGTTAAAAGAAAACAGTCGGGGCTCTAATTCACCAATGGAAAATCCGCATATCGGGCATGCGTGAAGCTCACTGAAAACAAGCTCCTCCCCATCGATAATATCAACAATGATTCTTCCTTCACCTAATCGAAGTGCAGCTTCGATGGAGTCACTTAATCGTCCAGCTACACCTTCTTTTACAACAACTCGATCAATCACCACTTCGATCGAATGTTTTTTATTTTTTTCCAATTTGATTTCATCCGTTACTTCTCGCATCTCTTTATCGACACGAATACGAACATAACCTTCCTGCTTCAGCTTTTCTAATAATTTAACATGCTCCCCTTTTTTACCCGAAACGACTGGTGCAAGAATTTGTAGCTTCGTTCGTTCTGGGTATTCCAAAATTCGATCAACCATTTGTTGGACGGTTTGGGAGCTAATTTCAATCCCATGCTTTGGACAGGTTGGTCTTCCGATTCTTGCATATAATAAACGCAAATAATCATAAATCTCTGTTACCGTACCTACGGTTGACCTTGGGTTATTGCTAGTTGTTTTCTGATCAATTGAAATTGCAGGTGACAACCCTTCAATGGCATCTACATCTGGTTTATCCATCTGACCAAGGAACTGTCTAGCATATGCGGAAAGTGATTCTACATAGCGTCTTTGTCCTTCTGCATAAATGGTATCAAATGCTAATGAGGATTTCCCCGAACCGGATAAACCCGTTAAGACTACAAGCTTATTTTTAGGTATTTCAATATCAATATTTTTTAAATTATGTGCACGTGCACCCTGAATTTTAATTGTTTTATTAAGCATGAACTGCTCATCCTTCCGCTTTAAGTTCAAAGATCACATCACGAAGCTCTGCCGCTTTTTCGAAATCGAGTGCTTTGGCAGCTTCTCTCATTTCTTTTTCCATTTGTTCTAATACCTTGGTTTTCTCTTTCTTTGTCAATTTCGTCAAGCTCTTTGTAGCTGTTTCATATTTTTCTTGATCTTCTGCAGCTATTGTCGCTTTTATTACATCACGAACTTCTTTACGGATTGTTTTTGGTACGATGTTATGCTTTTTATTGTATTCCATTTGGATACGACGTCGACGAGTTGTTTCATCCATCGCGACCTGCATCGAGTTTGTAATTTTGTCCGCATACATAATAACTTGGCCATTTTCATTACGTGCAGCTCTTCCCATCGTTTGGATCAACGAACGTTCTGACCTCAAGAAGCCTTCTTTATCTGCGTCGAGAATTGCAACAAGTGAAACTTCGGGAATATCCAATCCTTCACGTAATAAATTTATCCCGATGAGCACATCGTATTTCCCTACACGGAGATCACGAATAATTTCAATTCGTTCCAACGTTTTAATCTCTGAATGTAAGTATGCCACTTTTATTCCAATTTCTTTCAAATAATCCGTAAGATCTTCGGACATTTTTTTCGTAAGTGTCGTAACAAGGACACGCTCATTCCGGTCTGTTCGTATGTTAATTTCTTCTATCAAATTATCGATCTGACCTTCAATCGGTCGCACTTCAATTTCAGGGTCAAGTAATCCAGTTGGTCGAATAATTTGTTGGGTCATCACTGGATTATGCTCTAATTCATACGGACCTGGTGTTGCCGATACATAAACGAGTTGTTTTGTTTTCTCTTCAAATTCACCAAATTTCAGCGGACGGTTATCCAATGCTGATGGAAGCCTGAATCCATGATCAACAAGTACTTGTTTTCGTGCTTGGTCCCCATTGTACATTCCTCGTATTTGGGGTAGCGTTACATGTGACTCATCGATGATGACAAGAAAGTCTTTCGGAAAGAAATCAATCAATGTATATGGCGTTGCGCCCGCTTCTCTTAATGTTAAATGGCGCGAGTAATTTTCAATTCCGGAACAGAATCCCATTTCCCGCATCATTTCCAAATCATAATTCGTTCGTTGCTCCAAACGCTGTGCTTCGAGCAGCTTATTGTTATCACG
Source organism: Oceanobacillus polygoni (assembly GCF_008304605.1). Lineage (GTDB taxonomy): Bacteria > Bacillota > Bacilli > Bacillales > Amphibacillaceae > Oceanobacillus > Oceanobacillus polygoni. Next base: position 24,709 of record NZ_PIJY01000010.1, read on the forward strand.
TAGTTCTTTCAACCGATCTTCTAATTCTTTTTCAATATTTTTAATCGCAACTTTCATCTTTTCTTCACCAGTTACGAAGTGGGAAGCCGGAAAAATCGCTACATGTTCTCGATCACCAATAATTTCACCAGTTAGTGCATCTACCTCTCGGATTCGATCAATTTCATCTCCGAAAAATTCTACCCGGATACAATGCTCTTCTCTTGAAGCGGGAATAATCTCCACCGAATCACCACGAACCCTGAACGTCCCACGCTGAAAATCGATATCGTTACGCGCATATTGAATATCTACCAGATTACGGAGGAGCTGATCACGGTCCTTCTCCATCCCCATTCGTAATGAAAGCACCTGGTTACGGTATTCTTCCGGATTACCTAAACCATAAATACAAGACACACTCGCAACAATTAACACATCATTTCTTTCAAAAAGCGCAGAGGTTGCAGAGTGACGTAATTTATCGATTTCATCATTAATGCTCGCATCTTTTTCGATAAACGTGTCTGTCGATGGCACATATGCTTCCGGCTGGTAATAATCATAATAGCTTACAAAATACTCGACAGCGTTATTTGGAAAAAACTCTTTAAATTCACTGTATAATTGTCCAGCTAATGTTTTATTATGTGCAATCACAAGGGTCGGACGATTGATTTCCTTGACAACATTGGACATTGTAAATGTTTTTCCCGTTCCTGTTGCACCAAGTAAAGTCTGATGTCGTTGCCCTGCAAGAACCTTCTCCGTAATCTCCTTGATTGCATTTGGTTGATCTCCAGCTGGTTTATAGTTGGATACAAGTTCAAATTTTTCTTCCACAGCTATTTCCTCCGTTCCGTTCTAAACCTCATTATCATATCTAATTATACATTTTAACACAAAAACGAACAAGTATTCGACTCTTTATCTTTTTCATCTTATAATATACTACCCGTTCATTAATTCAAAAAATCATTGTCTTTTCATAAAATGGAACTTTATTCCAATAATGCGTAATGAAGACAAATCCACTATTTCAAATTACCAAAAAGTGTGAGACGTTCATAAGAACATCTCACACTTTTATTTGTTGAGGATCACGAGCTCTTTCGAGACTTCTTTTGCCTGTATGGAGCGGTCGCGAATAACAAACCAAGCTCGTGGTGGTCTCCTTCATAAAAAGCACCTTGGACAAAGCGGTTTTCACCTTGATCATCCAGTACCTCCAGCTTAAAGAATGCTCCAGTTGATTGTAACGCTTTATAGAATTGATCCTCTGTTGCGATTCTTTGCCCATTCACTTTCACAATGGTCTCACCGATAAAGATTTCTAATCGTGCAGCAGGTGTTGCTGGAATAATCCCAACAATGGTTAAACCATCTTTCAGTTGGCCAAAAAACGGTCGTCTTAATCGATCACCAACACGGTATTTATAGTTCAAAAATTCCTTTCCAATAATCGCAAGGATTACTGCGACAATCGATAAGAATGGAATAAATATACTCCCAGCAGCAATGATTAAAATTCCAATACCTAATAATGCATTGAATTTGGATATTTTTTGGACGGCATGTACTGGAAAATGCCCTTTCGCCAAGTAATCAAAACCAATTAGAAACGGGATAAGAACCATACTATAGGATTCTTCACCAATCGAAAAATATGGCCACCATGGCGCAAATGGTGTAATCAATCCATTTGGTAAAATGGCAAAGAACGGAATCAAACTTAATTTTTTTATATGATGCTGGCCAACCCATGCACCACGATCACTTAATGCAATACTTGGAAATGTTTCATTACGTTTTATTTTTAGAATTAAAATAGATTCGACTATAATCATAATCCCCAAAAGCAATGCAATTGCTGAAAAATTAATAGTTGAAAAAAAATCTATATCCACAATAATCGTTTGATTCTCTAATACTAGTGGTAAAATAAACAGGAGTAAAAATGTTATTCCAATGGTATAGGTCGGTGATAACAATGAAAAGCGCATTGTAAGTGATAATACAATCGTAACAATAGCTAATAACAAAATCATTTCATAGCTAAAAACGATACCTGAACCAATTGTTATAATGGATATAACAAATCCGAAAACAAGTGATGTTCCCAACGTGTTTTTCCACTCTGAAAACACATCAAATATTTTAACTCCGTAATCCAAGCGTTCTTGCTTAATTCGTCTATAGCCTGTGATAAATAACAATAAAATAGTCCAGTATACCAATGGGTTGATAAAAAACCTACCGATTCCTTTTAATAACTCAATCAACCATGCTTCTGCCAAATTTGTTCACCTTCTTCAATATGTATTGCCTTTCTTTATATATTCGATAATTATCGACCAATCTCCTGCTTTTCTTTTTAATTGACAGAACAATACGTACATATCCAGTAAGAGGACTAGCCTGCCAAAATTTTGTCGTTCTTATCATTAATATGAAAATCCACGAGTAAAACCCGTGGACTTTTCATGCACTGTATTAATATAATGCTTTCAACGCTTCTTCCATTTGTTTATCATCGTCACGGTTCCTTATTTTCTCAACAACCTGTGCTTCCAGTAATCCAGCTGTATCCTCATCAACTTCACCAGTAACTGTTAAATCATTGGCAGACTGGAATGCAGAGACCGCTTCTTCCGTTTCTTCACTATAATAACCATCGGTTCGATCTGTATCATAACCTAAACCAGATAACATCACTTGCAGATTCGCAATTGCTTCATCTGTTTGATCGAGCTTCAAGGCTTCTTCTTCTATTTGCACTGGATGAGTGTAATAATATTCAGGTTGTTTCACCTCGATTGTTGGTTCAACCCCTGTTTCATTAATCCACTCTCCACTCGGTGACAGCCATTTGTACGTTGTTAATTTAATCGAACTTCCATCTCCTAATGGTACAGCTTGTTGAACGGTTCCTTTTCCATAACTCGTTTCTCCAACAACATCATAATCTAATTCTTGCAATGCAACAGCTAATATCTCAGAAGCTGATGCACTACCCTCATTTATTAAAACACTAATTGGGTATTCTTTTTTCTCCGTCAATTGTGAATGATAGGCTTCACGCTCTCCATCACCATTTTCAATTTGTATATAAGGAATATCTTTAGGGACAAATAGCGATAGAATGTCTTCTGCTACATCGAGAAGACCACCTGGGTTTCCTCTGACATCAATAATTAGCCCTTCTATTCCTTCCTCTTCCAAAGCTGTTAATTGTTCTTCAAATTCAATAGCTGTTTTCTCCGAAAAATTCGTAATTTCAATAATCCCAGTTTGTTTTCCATCCACTATTTCTGAGCTACTATATACCGTTTCCACTGGAATCTCATCACGAACAATCGTGACCGAAAATGGGTCGGAAACACCAGCACGTTGTATTTCTAATACAACCTCTGATCCCTTTTCCCCGCGAATTTTAGCAACAGCTTCATTCAAGTTTAACCCTTCCAAGTTTTCTCCATCTACGGTTAATACTTGATCATTTGGACGCAAGCCTGCCTTTTCAGCTGGGGAATCCTTAATTGGCGCTACAATGGTAACAAGTCCGTTTACCATACTAACCTCTGCACCAATGCCTTCAAATGATGATTCGATTTGATCGGTAAACTGATTTACTGTTTCAATATCCATATAAGATGTGTGTGGATCTTCTAAGGTGGAAAGCATACCTTCAATCGCACCTTCAATTAACTGCGTATCTTCCACTTCTTCCAGGTAATTTTGTTTGATTAACGAATAGGCCTGGTTAATTTTATTTAAATTAGCCGAAGACTCTGGTGCTTCTGTCCCCTCATTTGTAGAATCATTATTCGTAATTTGATTCGCACCTTGTTCCGTCCCTGCATCTCTAGATTGTGCAAATTCAACACCTGCATAAGCACCTGCGAATCCAAGAAATAAGGCAGCGACGAAAATTAATGCAATTTGAGACTTTTTCAATTTCATTTTTCCACCTCTAATTTAAAATTGATGCCATGTAATAGTATATGGATCTACCGAAAGATTTACGAATAGTATTAGCATAACATTTTATTTTGTGATTGACTATGGATTTAACCTCGGCCTAAATCTACAATCAATCTATAGATAGTAAAAAAGCATACCTAGCTGGTATGCTTTTAAAAAGTTAATTAAGGTAATTCATCGGATTCGCTGGATTTTTGTATCCGCCTGGGTGAACTTCGAAGTGAAGATGTACACCAGTAGATGTACCAGTTGTTCCCATAACACCAATCTGTTGTCCCTGACTAACAGTTTGTCCTGAAGAAACAGCGATGCTACTTAAATGTGCGTATAACGTTGTATATGTTTTACCATTAATAACATGCGTAATCATAACTGTGTTTCCAAATCCGCCCAATGTTCCAGCGGTTGAAACAACACCATCTGCAGCTGCTAAAATCCGAGCATCTGCTGAACTTCTCTGTCCAAAATCAGTTCCATTATGTGGTCTTACCACATTGTGAACCGGATGCATTCGATTTGGGTTATAGGAAGAAGTTACTGGACCACTTGTCGGTCTGATGAATATTGCATTTCCACTAGGAGCTGGTGTTGGTGTGGATGCAACTGTTTCTGAACCGCCAGATGAACTTGAACCACCTGATGAACCTGAACTACTTTGGGAAGCTCTTTCTTTAGCTGCCTTCTCTTCGGCAGCTTTTTGGCGAGCTGCTTCCTCTTTAGCAAGCTGTTCTAAATTTCCCTTTTCTTGCTCATATTGTTGCTTTGCTAGTTTAATAGCTTTTTCCTGATCGTTCAGGACTTTCTGTTCATCTTCAATGCTCATTTTATACTCTTCCAAGTCTTGATGCTCTTCTTCGAGCTGTGCCATCAATGTTTCTTTCTCTTTCATTTGATCCTTTAACTGGCCTTCTAATGCTACAAGCTCTTGTTTTTGATTTTCAAGTGATTTTTTCTGATCTTCAACTGCAACTTTTTTCACTTCTACTTCTTCTTTACTCGCTTCTACTTCTTTTTTATTTTCCTGGAGTACTTTCTTATCAGCAGCTTGTGCTTCCATGATCGTTTTATCTGAATCCATGATTGTATTTACTGCAGATGTTCTACTAATAAAATCTCCAAAACTACTTGCACCGAAAATAACTTCCATATATTTCATATCGCCACCATTTTGCTGAATGGTACGAAGACGTTGTTTCAATAATGCATCACGTTTTTCAATTCGATCTTCTAAAATCTCAATCTCTTCTTTTAACACTGCAATTCTCTCTGTCAATTCATTAATTTTATTCGTTAATGTTTCAATTTCATTATTTGTTTCGGTTATCTCATTTTCTTTTTGATTAATATCATTTTGCGTAGTAGATAACTCTTCATCAATAGAATTAATTTCCTGTTCAACTGAGCTCTGCTCAGATTTATTTTTACTTATTTTATTTTCTGTGTCCTTCTTATTACCTTCTAGATTACTTTTTTCTTCGCTCAATCCAGACTGTTCTTTTTCTAAATCATTTATTTTCTTCTCTAAATCACCAATCGATTCCGCAGATACATGGAGCCCACTAGTTGATACTGTCATTAATGTCAAAACTCCGATAAGTATACTTGAAGCTACTTTTTTCACTCGTATTTCTCCTTCACCTAATATATTGCAAGTTCCTTCTTGCTTCTATGTAAATTCTAGTTGCCTAGGTATCCTGTGGTTTACTAACTAAATCGCTCATCCAACTCGATGATTCAAATCGTATTTAGCTTCTATCAAGCATGCTTTATCCTCTTAATAAAAAACTCGCCCAAGATCGTACTATAGGTTGTGTTATCTGTTATGTAAAAGCTCGCTCCGGTTTTAAGCCGGTTACGAGCTCATATTCAATTTGAAGCTTAGACCTTTAGGAATTTACGTACACTCATGACACTTCCCCATATGCCAATAATTGCACCGATGCCAAGTATCATTAATGATAACTGCCACGCAAATGGGTTAAATGGCAACATTTCTACGAAGCTAAATGTAATCTGGTCATTAAAGTTTGTGTATAAGTAATAGTAGCCACCTAAGATTACTGCCATTGGAACAATGGAGCCTAATACTCCAAGCAGTAGCCCTTCAATAAAGAATGGCCAGCGGATAAATCCATTGGTTGCTCCTACAAGTTTCTGAATGCTAATTTCTGTACTTCGTGCCATAATTGTAATTTTTATCGTGTTCGAAATTAGGAAAATTGCCGTAAATACAAGAGCGATAACTAAAGCAAGTCCTATTGTTCTTGCATACTTGTTAAACTCAAATAATTGTTCAACGACATCTTTACCGTAGTTTACTTGGTCAACATAATTGAACTCAGCAATTTCAGAAGCTATACGCTCTGTATCTTCAGGAACGAGCGCTCTTACGATATAAACATGGTTTAAAGGGTTGTCTTGTTCAAATAAATGCCAAGCTTCGCCTTCTTCACCCATACTTACAATTAACTTTTGAAGTTCATCATCATTTGAAGAAAACGATACGGAATCGATACCTTCAATTTGTTCGATTTTGTCACCTAATTCAATAATGTCATCTTCTGTTGCTGTCAGATCAATCATCGTGTTGATTTGTACATCATCTTCAATACTCTTTGCCATCTCATTTAAGTTAAGAACCAATGCCAGGAAAACTGCCACTAAGATTAATGTTGTTGTAACGGCACCTACAGATGCAATTGTCATCCAGCCATTACGAAAAATATTTTTAAATCCTTCACGTACATGTCGTAAAAAAGTTCTAAATCTCATAGCCATATTCCCCTCTTTGCTCATCTCTAACTATAATACCGCCTTCGATAGCAATAACTCGTTTTTTAATTGTGTTTACAATTTCCTTGCTGTGAGTGGCCATGATAATAGTTGTTCCTCTTGCATTAATTTCTTCAAATGTTTTCATAATTCCCCATGATGTATCTGGATCCAAGTTTCCAGTTGGCTCATCGGCAATTACAATTTTAGGATGATTGACGATAGCACGTGCTATGGAAACACGTTGTTGTTCTCCACCGGATAATTCACTCGGTAAAGAACGTGCTTTATTCTTTAAGCCAACTACTTCCAACACTTCCATTACTTGCTTGCGAATGCTTTTCGGTGATTCCTCAATCACTTCAAGCGCAAACGCAACATTTTCATAAACTGACATTTTCGGTAATAGTTTAAAATCTTGGAATACGACACCAATGTCCCGTCGTAAATAGGGTACTTTTCGTTCTTTAATTTCACTTAAATCTGTATCACCAATAATAATTGAACCTTTCGTTGGTTTCTCTTCACGGTACATTAATTTAATAAATGTCGATTTCCCCGCTCCGCTGGGACCAACAATATATACAAATTCACCTTGCTCTATATCAACGTTGACACCATTTAATGCTGTGACACCATTGCCATAAGTCTTATATATATCTTTCATTAATATCATCTAAATATCACCTTTTTGTTTAGTTGTTGTTCCAAAAGTCCGGTAAAAATGACACATCGAATTTCTTGGTTGGCGATAAAGGAACTTCTACTAAAGAACGCCCACGTACTGTGAGCACCGTAAAAGTAAACTCAACACATCCTGTGCAAGCCCATTCCTCACGTATTGATTACATACCTCTACGGGGAGCTACGCCATCTCAAACTTCTTGGCCCTTTTTATCCTCCTTTTTAAACATGTACTTAATAGTTGTTGTTCCTGGTTGTTAAATCTACTAATCAAATATACGTATCTACTAACGCTTCCGAACATACCTCTTAGATTTCCTACTTATTATAACATCTTTCTACAGCATTTTTAGACATAAAATTATTACAATTATATTTCAATGCGTAAAAAATGTAATGATTTTCTAAAGAAAAACAAAAAGAGCCCTGACAGGTGTATACCTGCATCGGGCTCCTTCCGTTTAAAAATAAATGTTATTGTTTTTCAGATAGCCAGCTTGTCAAAGCATCCAGATCCTCACCAGCTACATTAATTGCTGGCATGCTACCTTTACCATTTGTAACAATGTCTTCAATTTCCGCTTGTGAATATTTAGATCCAACTTCCGCTAAGTCTGGACCTGCGCCACCAGATAGGTCGGCACCATGACATGCAGCACAATTTGCTTTGTACACTTCTTCACCTGCAGCACTTTCTACTGCACCACCATTGGAATCATCCGTACCCGTATCATCTGATGCATTGTCGTCACCAGCTCCACAGGCACCTAGTGCAAGTACTGCTCCAAACAAAACTGCTACTAACCATTTTTTCATTTTAAAAATCCCCTTTACACTTATATAAAAATCACATCCCTATTATAACCCTTTTCGTTTAGATTAAAACCGCTGTTACAACCGTTTACATCGTTAACATCACTAATAACATTGCTAAATCAATGACTTTAGCGGTTTATGGCAAATTTATGAAACAATAGCAATATATTCTGTTCAACATCAAAATGGGTATCATTCTTATTGAATGATACCCATTTTGATGTATTAGTTTATTTGTGATCTTAAATAAGCATCAATGAAAATTCCAAGATCTCCATCCATAACTGCTTGTGTGTTTCCTGTTTCCATACTTGTACGGTGGTCTTTTACCATAGAATACGGATGAAAGACGTAAGAGCGAATTTGACTTCCCCAGCCAATCTCTTTCTGTTCTCCACGAATATCGTCTAGCTCTTGTTGTTGACGTTCAATTTCTAATTGGTAAAGCTTTGATTTTAACATTTTCATTGCTGCTTCACGGTTTTTAATTTGGGAGCGCTCATTTTGACATGTAACAATGGTATTTGTCGGAAGGTGTGTTATACGAACCGCTGAATCAGTTGTATTAACATGCTGCCCTCCAGCTCCACTTGCACGATACGTATCAACCTTAATATCTTCTGATCGGATTTCAATATCTACATCATCTGTCATTTCCGGTGTCACATCACAGGAAACGAATGAAGTATGACGGCGACCAGAAGAATCAAATGGAGAGATACGTACAAGGCGGTGGACACCCTTTTCTGCTTTCAAGTAGCCATAAGCATTATGACCTTTTATCAGAAGGGTTACACTTTTCACACCAGCTTCATCACCGGGCTGATAATCCAATGTCTCAACCTTAAAGTCTTTATCCTCAGCAAAACGTTGATACATTCGCAATAACATACTAGCCCAATCCTGTGACTCTGTTCCACCAGCACCGGGATGTAGCTCAAGAATTGCGTTATTTGCATCGTAGGGTTCACTTAATAGCATTTGCAGCTCAAACTCATTCACATCCGAAATGAATCCTGCTAATTCTTCCTGCAAATCGTCAAATAACTCTTGATCGTTCTCTTCTTTTACAAGCTCATAGGAAACCTCCATGTTTTCCCATCGCTCTTCCATTTCTTCAAAGCTATTCACATAACTCTTGAGACCATTTGCTTCGTTAATCGTCTTTTGTGCACTATCTTGATCATTCCAGAAATTAGGATCAGCCATTCGCATCTCCAGTTCTGCAATCCGAGCTTTCTTAGCCTCTAAGTCAAAGAGACCCCCTAAAGTCTTCAATTCGTGAAGCTATTTTGTCTAACTCGTGCTTAATTTCTACTAATTCCATATTTCCACCTCTTATTCAAATTTCATGTAAAACACTCCCGTATATGGGAGTGTTTTTATTGTAGATAGTAGCAATCTATTTAATTATTTCCGTGACAATTTTTATATTTTTTGCCACTTCCGCACGGACACGGATCATTTCGACCAACAGTTTGTTTTTTCACATATGGTTTACGAACTTTCTTCTTTTCATCCTGCCCACCAGCTACTGCTTGTGTGTTTTTAACTACTTCTTGACGTTGTAGATTCTCACGAATTTGAGCTTTCATAATATACTTAGAAACCTCATCTTCAATACTGGAAACCATTGCTTCAAACATTGCAAAACCTTCCATTTGATATTCTCGCAGTGGATCGTTTTGTCCATATGCACGTAAATGAATACCTTGACGCAACTGATCCATCTGGTCAATATGGTCCATCCATTTCGAATCTACCGCTCGAAGTACAATAACCTTCTCAAATTCACGGAATTGCTCAGGCGTAAGTTCCTCTTCTTTCTGATCATAACGCTTGCGCACCTTTTCCATGATTAATTCAGAGATTTCTTCTGCCTCTTTCCCTTTCAACTCTCCTTCAGAAAGGTCTTCAGCATCCAGTAGGTTCCCATGCACATACTCTACAATTGCTTTTAAGTCCCAATTCTCTTCGTCATCGTCCTGTGTATGTGTGCCAACAACTCGATCAATGGAGGATTGCAGCATGTTCTCAATAATTTCTCTGATATTAGCATCTGCATCAATCACTTCAAATCGTTGTTTATAGATAATTTCACGTTGTTCACGAAGTACATCGTCATAAGATAAGACTGTTTTACGCGCATCAAAGTTATTTCCTTCTACTCGTTTTTGCGCAGATTCAACAGCTTTGGATACCATTTTACTTTCGATTGGTTGCGTATCATCCATACCGAGTCTTTCCATCATGGCTCTTAAGTTATCCGAACCGAAACGACGCATCAACTCGTCTTCCATCGATAAATAAAATTGAGTTACACCCGGATCTCCTTGACGTCCAGAACGACCACGAAGCTGATTATCAATTCGACGTGATTCATGACGCTCCGTACCAACAACCGCAAGCCCTCCTAATTCCTTTACACCCTCACCAAGTTTAATATCTGTTCCACGACCAGCCATGTTCGTCGCAATAGTAACAGAACCCTTTTGTCCAGCGGTCTCAATAATCTCCGCTTCCCGATAATGGTTTTTCGCATTTAATACTTCGTGTCTTACGCCAGCCTTTTTCAATAGCTTGGATATAAGCTCCGACGTTTCCACTGCAACTGTACCAACTAGTACCGGCTGTCCAGCTGCATGTCTTTCCTTTATATTCTCAATAACCGCACGGAATTTACCTTCCATCGATTTATAAATTAAGTCTGCACGGTCATCACGAGCAATTTCCTTATTCGTAGGAATCGCAATAACATCCATATTGTAAATATTTCTAAACTCTTCTTCTTCCGTTTTTGCCGTACCTGTCATCCCTGACAACTTATTGTACATCCGGAAAAAGTTCTGGAATGTGATGGAAGCAAGTGTCATACTTTCGTTTTGAATTTGGAGTCCTTCTTTTGCTTCAATTGCCTGATGAAGACCATCACTATAACGACGACCTTTCATCTTACGTCCTGTAAATTGATCAATAATAACGACTTCTCCATCTTCTACCATATAATCATCATCTCGATGCATGGAAGCATGAGCTTTCAATGCTTGGTTGATATGATGGGTTAAAGAAACATTATTCAAATCAAATAAATTTTCGATGGAGAAATATTTTTCTGCTTTATTAATTCCCTCTTCTGTCAATTGAACACCTTTCGTTTTTTCATCATACGTATAGTCCGTTTCTTTCGAAAGGGTTGCTACAAATCCATCTGCTTGCTGATAAAGTGCAGCTGATTTCTTAGCAGATCCTGAAATTATTAAAGGTGTTCTCGCTTCATCAATTAAAATGGAGTCAACCTCATCAATAATGGCAAAATTTAAAGGGCGCTGCACCATTTGATTTTTATATAAAACCATATTATCTCGGAGATAGTCAAAACCAAATTCATTATTCGTTCCATACGTTATATCACTTGCATAGGCTTCTCTTTTTTCTTCTTTTGATAAACCATTCCCATTTAGGCCAACAGTTAATCCAAGAAAATCATACAGTTTTCCCATTTCAGTTGCATCACGGTCCGCCAAATATTCATTGACTGTAATGATGTGTACACCTTTTTCAGATAACGCATTTAAGTATGCTGGCATCGTGGAAGCGAGCGTTTTCCCCTCACCTGTTTTCATTTCTGCAATATTACCTTCATGCAAGGCAACTGCACCTACGAGCTGCGATGTGAAAGGTCGCATACCGAGCACACGTTTAGAAGCCTCACGAACAACAGCATATGCTTCAACAAGTACATCATCAAGTGTTTCCCCATTTGCAATACGTTCTTTAAATGCTTTCGTTTTATGTTGTAAATCTGTATCAGAGAGTTTCTCTATCTCTGCTTCCATTGCTTCTATCTGATCTACTTTTTTTTGTATTCGATTCAATTGCTTTTGGTTACCATCACCAAAAATTTTCGTTAAAAATCCAGCCATATGTTAAACGCTCCTCAAAGAAATCAATACTATAATCCACTACTTATCATAACACTTTCCGATAATGGATGACAACTGACTAGGTGATATATAGCCCTTTTTCAAAAAAAAGAAAGTAGACTGAGGATAGTCTACTTTCTTTAAGGAAGGAAGTAAATCGGGGAGAGTGTAACCCAGGATTTCTTACTTATTTCTCTTGTCCTGAGAAAAACTCTGTAACTTTTCGGTTAGTAGCTGCAAGAATCTCGAGCAGCTGCGTAATCGTAGCCTCATGTTGTTGTACCTGTGTCACCAAAGCATGAAACCTTCGTTCATCCTCTTCATTCACACAAATACCTCCTAGTTCGTTTGGTTTATTTATATCACAAACATAGGTCTAAAGACTAATTTCCGTTTTTAAATTTTAGAGTTGGATTCGACAAGAATCGATATCAAAAGTGGACTTTTTGCACAATAATAAAACATGTTATTCTATTTTTCAGCAAATATTAGAACTAAAATCCAATAATAGTATTTCGTTCTACATTTTTCGACATTATCCAACGAAGAGTACCCAAGCGCCTAAACTCCAGGAAATTAAGATCCTTCTGTTTCACAAATAAAGACGACCTCATTTATGAAGTCGCCTTTTTGTTAAGTTTTTAATTAAAATACATTCGGTTCAATCAGTCCATATTTACCATCTCTACGACGGTATACGACGTTTGTATCTCCGGATTGATCATTTGTAAAAACAAAGAACTCATGACCAAGCATATCCATTTGTAGAATTGCCTCTTCTGAATCCATTGGTTTTAAATTAAATCGTTTCGTTCTTACAATTTCTATTTCATCGTCTTCATCTTCTACGGAATTTGCGCTCTTTTCCATTGCAGCAAACGCATATTTTGGTGCACCGTTTTGCCTAGTTTTTCGATTGATTTTAGTTTTATATTTACGAATCTGTCTTTCTAGTTTATCTACTACAAGATCCACAGCTGCATATAAATCAATGTGCTGTACCTCACCACGTAATAATAGATTTGTCATCGGAATTGTAACTTCTATTCGTTGTTCATCATTATAGACACTTAAATTCACATGTACATCGGACGTTGGAGCAACATCAAAGTATCTTTCTAACTTGCTGATCTTTTTTTCTACGTATTCTTTAATTGCTCCAGTCACCTCGAGATTTTCACCACGAATGTTAAATTTCATAAAAGTGTCCTCCTTTATTCTTTATAGTTTTATTATACTACGTTACCACTAACTTTTCCTGCTTAAACCTTCCGAAAAATTTGATGTTTTTTGTAAAATCATCTGTAAACCGTGTCATACCAGGGGTTAGGCACTTTACATTTAGTTAATATAATTTACAAAAATATATTAATTAAATGTAACTTATTTCTATTGGTTAAGTTTGAGCAACTCCTACCGTCTAGATTCGCTCTGAACGGGTGTGTACCTTAAACTGGCCTCAGCTCCTCGGAAAATAAAAAAACGACGTGTACTTTGTACACGCCATCACCCATTATTTTTTGCTATCCATAAACATTCCATCCATTGTTTGGATATTTTTATAAGGATTCGTATAGGACTGGTTTGACTTTTTCTGCATTTTAACCTGCTTCATTTCCTTTTTTAAATCCGAAAATAGCGTCTGCATTTTCGATTGAATTTCTTCATTAAATTGCATTAGCTCTTTGCCAAGTTGCTTTTCTGCTTCTGTATAGGGTGGATTTAATGCTTTCATAGCAATTCCGCGTTGTGTAATCAATGCTGTCAATTGATCAATGATCGACTCCCTCGTTTTACCTGTAATTTCCTGATTTAAAAGCTGTTTCATTTGCAACGTTAGCTCATAAACTGGCTCCACTCTGTTCATTATACTGGTTCGCCTTTGGCAAATTGCTGCTGACGGTTTTTCAGAATCACTTGCTTCCATGTATCACGGAACTCCGTTACCAATCCCAATACCTCTTCAAGCTTTGTCACATCATTTTTAATGTTTGCCTCTTTCAACTGAAATTGTATAAATTCATACAATGGCATGATCTGCTTTGAGATTTCTATTTTTGGATCTAAGGTGATCATTAGTTCCTGAATAATATTTTGCGCCTTTTGGATATTTTTATTTTTTGCTTCATATTTGTTATCCTTCATATCTTTCATTGCCTGTTTGATGAATTTCATGCATCCATTGTAAAGCATTAACGTTAACTCTCCACCAGATGCTGTATTTACAGAGTTATTTTGATATGCTTGATAAGCTTTATTCGCTCCCATTTGCCCTTCATTCCTTTCTTACCTGAGCTACATCATTCCTCCGCCAAAAGCATTCATCAGCATGGCGGATTGATTATTCATCCTGGAAATCGCTTGCTCCATCGCACTAAATTGTCTCCAGTATCGGTCTTCAATACTTTTAAGCTTGTCTTCAAATGCACCAATTCGGTTATCCAAATCTTTCATTCGTTTACCTATTGTGTAATTTTCTAATGTATCCGTTCCTTTTCCAGCACTTTGGTTAATACGTTTCATCGTACTTTCAACAGCATCCTCTAAACGATTAACAAGTCCACGGCTTGCACCCTCTTCGCTATTTGAAAACAACTTCTGAACACCAGCAGGATCTTCCTGTAGAGCTGCTCGTAAATCCTCTTCATCGACAATAAGTTTACCACCATCTAAATAATCTTTAGATGTACTAATACCGATTTGGGTTAATGTTGTAAATTGACCACCTGTTTCTACAGAGGAATACCAGCCCTGCCTCATCGAGAAAAGACCGTTCGTAATCACACCTTCGCCTTTTAAAAGACCGCTTTTCGCTTTTTCTTCCCAAAGCTCGATTTCCTTTTCAGACATTTCTTCTCGTTGTGCATCTGTAAGCGGAGGGAAGTCTCGATAACGCGTTTCCTGTTGTGAGCCGTTAAATAGTTCTACAACCTCGTTATACTTATCAACAAATGCCATAATATTGTCAAAAGCAGCATCAACATCATTGTTGATTGTTAAATTAGCATTTTTCCCATCCGTAGTATCGTTAAATTGGAAGCTGATGCCATTTAGTGTGTAATTGTTATCTTTTGAAATGACCTCGTAAGCATCATTATAGGTGAATTTAGCATTGTCGCCACCCTGCTCATTTCCTTGATTCATCTTAAGTAAACCAGTAAAGAAAGAGTCAGAGCCATCTTCAATAGAAATTCCCTCCCCTTCAATAACTACCTTCCCAAAAACAATTTCGCTACCACCAGCAATATCTTCATTTTCATTATAATTACCCGTTCTTGTCGTTTCTAAAATAACCTTTTTCGCATTATTGTCATACGTCATCCGTACATTATTATCTGGGTCATCATTGATTCGCTTCATGACATCCTTTAATGAGTCAGTTTCACTAATATCATACGAATGAACCTGGGCTTCCCCATCTTTATCAAATGTTGTAAATACAATAGGTCCACTTTGGCTTCCTAATGGAGCATCTACATCGAAATCATTACCAAGCTCCTCACCAACATTAATCGCCGCAGAAGCCAACTCTTTAACATTAATCTTATACGTCCCATTCGATGCACCCGCTGTAGCTGTTGCTGTTACAGCCCCTTCCATCGTAGAAACTATACTTTTAGAGTTATAGGTTTTGCTCAGTTTCATATCGAGCATCATATTATCTAATTCTAGTAGCTTTTTATTTAAATCACGAAATGCATCACGTTGCCATTCGAGCTTCGTTTTATCCTGTCCCATTTTATCCAGAGGAATCCGCTCAGCATCCATTAATTGCTTAATGATTGTTTCCGTATCAATTCCACTGGCTAAACCACCTATTCTCATGCTTAACCTCTCCCTTAAATCTTCCTATCAATAAAAATCCCATGAAGTCTGCCATTTCCGCATACATGTCTAGCATTTTTTTCGGCGGGATTTCTTTAATTACTTCATTTGACGTCGAGTCGACCACTGTAACATAATATTTGTCCAATTTATCATGCAGCTCGAATTTAAGATTTCTTCTAACTGGTTCCATAAATTCATTTAGTTTATCAACGACCATTTCAACTTCATTTTTATTTACAACTGTTCCACTACGCTGTTGTTCCAGCTTTCGATTCATGTCTGCCCCTGTTCCCATACTCCCTGTAACTGAAGTTAACGTGTTGTAATCGTTATTTAGCAGAGTTTGAGGTGCTGACATTACTTTATCTAACGTCATTTCGATGCACTCCTAAACCTTTTTCTTTTATATCGGTTATAGTGTTGATTTTCTAAAGCTTCACATAAAAAAATCCCAATTAATCTTTCGTATCTTTTAACATCTCTAATAGATCCATTGATACATTAGCAGCTTCATTATTCTGCTGTTTGATATCTATATAAATTTCTTTACGATAAATATCAACGGATTTCGGTGCAGCTATACCAAGTTTAATTTGATCGCCTTCAATTCCCAGTATCTTAATCTCAATATCTTCACCAATTTGAATTGCTTCATTTTTTTTTCTTGTTAAAACTAACATTTCTTTACCCCTCTCTCTCAACGGACTGAGGTGTAATTGGTGCTTGCGAAGAGTATGCATCTGTATTTAAAATATATTGTTTTCCTTGCCTATGATTTGTATTGATTATAATCGGCGCTTTTAGGTTTAGTGTACTTGTTTGAAATGGCTGCTTCAGTGTTACGATAGACAAAACGGCAACTTCTTTTTCATCCTTAATTTGCAAGCTTTCGATTAAGTTATCATCTAATTGCAGCGAATAGTCTGGGTATATTTGATATGGGTTCGCAACAATAAATGCAATGGACGGTGTTCTAACAGCCTGTAGAATTTGAAAAATTGGTGTATCCGGCAAGTCCATTAATACAAAAGCAGTCTCGTCAGGAAATCCTGGAATTCCAGTTGAAAAATGGATGATTTTACGTTCGTCAATCGCTACCTCACCCAAATATTTTGTTTGTATATTCATTTTGTGAAACGTCCTTCCTATACATATAAATTGGTAAAACTGATTTCTAAGTACTGCCTTTGCTTCAAACTTGTAGTAACATTGCCAGGTTCATAGCTAAATTCCGGACTTTGAGGGGTTGCATGTATAATTGGTTTCTTTGGTTGAACGTCAATATGTACCTCCGCTGGCTGATAACTTGTTTTGACTGAAAAATGAGAAGGTATGAATTTAATTCCAAGTGACTTCATTGGATCTGCGCTATTTTGCATCGCTTGATGAATTATAGCATCTCCTCCATTTTCAATCTTCATTAATTCATCACCTTGTCTAGCACGTCTGGCAATACCTTGCATCAGTGAATTTTTTCCTTCTCTTGCAAAAAGTTCATTTCGCTTTGTAATATGCATTAAATTCAAGTCTGCCCATGCTTCTGATTGGTCAATACGAAGTTTTCCAGGGGTAGTCCGTATTGTTAACTCTGCTTCTGGTTGTTGGATGGTTAGTTCTGCTTGTGGCTGAGCCATTCTTATTTGCGCATCCGTTTTTTGAATTTCGATTTGTGCTCGTTGTGATTGCATCCGAATTTGTGGAATTTGCATCCAAAGCGCACTCCCTTCTAACAGGAACCGTATTTATAGAATTTAATCTCTAAACATAGCATAAACCCTGAACCCTATGATGGGTCAGGGTTTATTTTATTACCTTAGGAAATCAACTAAAGAAGGCTGTATAATTCGTGATCCTGCTGATAATGCTGCACGGTGCAGGCTTTCTTGGGTAATTAGCTCGGTAATTGCCTTTGCATAATCAATGTCTTCGTTTTGTGACATGGTTTTCGTTGCAATAACTTCCTGTTCACTTAAACGATTTTCTACCAGTTCCAAGCGGTTCATCCGTGCTCCAAGCTCCGCACGAGCATTGACGATATTATTGATACCAACGTCTAAATCAGCAATACTTGCATCAATAGCCTCATTATCTAAATCAGTATCACCTGCTCCTTCGAGCTTGTTAATAAAATTATCAATTGTATCAAAAATACTTGGCTCCCCACCGAACACATCATTTCCATCAACATTTGCCTGTAAAGTTGTTCCACTAGAAACCTCAATTAATACAGGCGAGCCATCAAAGTCAATATCGCCATCCTGATTGACCGGAGCTGTATTCGTTTTTGTACCATTAAAGATGTATTTATCATTCACATTCGTGTTTGCAATTTCAATCATATGTTCTTTTAATTGCTTTACTTCTTCACTGATGTTTTTAAGCTCTTCCTTATCGTACGTTCCGTTACTTGCTTGTACAGCAAGATCCCGTATACGTTGCATTGCAGAGGTAGCTTTATCAAGTGCTGCATCCGTATTATCCATCCAATTATGCACTTCATTTGTATTACGAATATATTGTTCCACTCTTACAAGCTCAGTGCGGTAGCCCATTCCTTTCATTGCAATAACAGGGTCATCAGAAGGACGGTTAATCTTTTTACCGGTACTTAGCTGGTGTAAATACGTATCCATTTTTCCGTAACTATTCGTTAAGTTACGAAGCATATTATTTGAAATCATTCCCTGCGTCACACGCATTTAAATCGCCTACCTTCCTACTAAGCCCATACTATTTATAATTCGATCCAGCATTTCATCCATTGCTGTCATGCTTCTTGCAGCAGCACTGTATGCATGTTGAAATTTGATCATGTTCGACATTTCTTCATCTAATGAGACAGAACTTACAGCGAGGCGCTGGTTCTGTACTTGTCCTAACAGCGTGTTTGTATTCTCTGTCATTCGGTTGGCATGCTCAGCTGTTACCCCAAGGTCTCCAATCAGCGACTCATAGAACTTTTTAATGCTGGCACCGTCTAATGTAGAGTTACTCGCATTAAAAATATCAGCTAGATTACGTGCATTATCACCGCTTCCAGAATCACCAGTTGTACTCGTTGCAATTTGACTACCATTTTCAAGCAATACGGAAATCGCTCCAGCTGCACCGATGTAGGCGTCCTCATCTGTCCCGAATTCCGTAAAGAATGCAGCTCCATTTTCATCACCGATTTTACCCGCTTGATGTTGTTCATTAAATGCAGTTGCAAAAGCATAGGCCATTTTATCCAAATTACGAAGCATTTCAGGATAATCCCCAACAACTGCACCAGATTCATCGACATAGCCAAAGGCATCTATTAAACCTTTGAGCGAGCCTTCCGTAGCCATTATGTCAACTTCTGTACCATCAATTGTAAAACTGCTAACAGCAAGTAAACTTTCTTCTGTAGCATAGTTAGGCTCGTCAAAAAACTTAGCAACCCCAGAGACACCATCAATTAACGAAGAATCCGTAATTGCCGTTCCCGCTTCATTTACAAGTTTAATCGTCGCAACACCATCGCCTTGTTTATTCGGTGGAAGATGACTTTTATCGTACGAAACATCAATACTTACGATTTCAGATAGATTGTCAATTAACATATCTCTACGATCGTATAAATCATTTGCACTATAGCCATGTGTTTCTAGATGTTTTATCTGCTTATTTAACTCATTAATTCCATCAATCAATGTGTTCGCATCTTTTACGGTTACATCAATTTGCTTTTGCAAATCTGTACGTATATTTGTCAACGACTCAGACATATAGTTAAACGTATCTGCTAACGCATGCGCACGTTGAAGTACGACAGATCTTGCACCTGAGTTTTCAGGGTTTACTGCAAGGTCTTGTAACGATTGCCAAAACTGATCCATTGTTTTAGATAGACCAGCATCGGATGGTTCATTTAGAAGGGCCTCCATGCGACTTAACGCTTCAGCTCTCGTTGACCAATATCCAGAAGTACTATTTTCACCACGGAATTGATTATCTAAAAACTGATTACGAATACGTTGGACCGATCCTGCTTCTACACCAGTTCCCATTTGTCCTGGAATTTGTGGACGATTACGAGATGCAGCAGGATAAGCTGATAGCGTTTCAAAATTAACCCGTTGCCTTGAATAGCCTTCTGTATTCGCATTCGCTATATTATGACCAGTTGTATATAGTGCTGCTTGCTGTGTGGCTAGGGCTTGCCTTGCCATCTCCAAGCCGTGAAATGTACTCATTTGGTAAACTCCTTTTAACCGTTTAAAAGTCGAGTAAAAAAGACAGTATAAGAGGTTGTTCAAAAATTTTAATGAACTTTCTTGGTCTTTTTTATCCTTCTTTCTTAAAACGTATTCTAATTAGGCCTTCGAATCAAAAACGGATCGATTCGATACCTCTGTTTCTTTTTTAACACCGTAATTCATGCTTTTTAATGTTGGACTCATCAGGTCCAATGACAATTGTACAAACTGCATCGACTGACTGATTAATGCTTGGTTCAACTGTTCTTGCTGTTTTAGCTTTGTAATCAGTTCTGTAAGCTGAGTTGCTATACTTTCGAGTTTCACTTGCTCCGTTTCACTCAAAATGTGCTTTAGAATAGTTGTAATCGTAGCATCTTCATTCGAAATACGATTCGCCTCACACCAGTCACTAACAGATTGCTGTCTCTTCTTCTCTGCTTGTTCTGATAGCCGTAATAGCTTCCGTTCTTTTACTAGAAGCGTCTGCAGATTTTCAATGGATCCTTCCTTTACGATACGCGTTTTTTCTTCAGAAGTAGCCAATAAATCCGTATGAATTTGTACAAGCTCTTTCAACGACTGTCTTATTGTGTCTGCGGACAACCTGACGTCCTCCTTAAAAAAGTATTATTTCGACCAGAATTGCAGCATCTTTTGCGCTACCTTTTCCGGATTCACTTTATATTCTCCAGCATCAACTGCCTGCTTAATCTCCTGAACATAAGCTGCACGTTTTTCGTTCGTCTTTCCACTTTCCTGCAGCTGTTTTGCCTCGCTCGAAATTTCGATACGATCCTTTTGCTTCGTCTCTTTTGTTAATTCGGATTGTTTTTGTATTTGTTGCTTATATGGATTAAAATTTGTTTGATTCGGACCATTAATTTTCATCCTGAGCTTCACCCCTTTTGGTTCAAAACTTGTATGAACGATCATTTTTTCTCTACATTTTTTATCGGCAACTAAGTTAAATTATTTAATACCTTTTTGATGCAGATTTATCTTGTTTGAGACTTTCCCTAAACGTATTCCTTTAAAAAATCACTTAATTGAGTTAACCTATTCACTTTTTATGCTTGGCAATTGCATAATACGTATCGATGTTAGGTGCGGCCAGTTTACGTGCCTCTTCCATTATTTGTTCTGTTTTTTCATATGCGTTTAAATCACTTTTCAATTCTTCGCTACATGAAATGCATAGCTTTCCCGAAGTAATTTCATTCCCACATCTTTCACATGGATAAGCAAGCTTTGGGAAATCAGAAGGAAGAAGGCGTTTCTCCTTAATAAACTTGATAATTAAAGATTCCTCTACTCCGGTAGCGTCGATGATTTCAAGTAATGTTGCTTCTCTATTTTTTCTTTCCCTTAAATAACGATAGACTGTTTGAAATGCGTCCTCTTCTTTCTTGTAACAGTTTTGGCAAACATCACGTAATCCTTTTACAAAAACCGCGTTACATCGGACACAATTAGCTAACTCAGCCATATTTATTCCCTCTTTCCAATAATTATAGCACATCCAAAAGCTATCCTCGAATAAGTGTAAATGCATACACACTCGGGCAACCATGCTGCTTTAATAATTGTGCTGCATGACGTAAAGTTGTACCTGTTGTATATATATCATCGACAAGAACGACTGGTTTGTTAATAGGTTGACGTATAAAAAATGGGTTTTCTGTAGTAATTCGTTCCATACGTGTTTTCTTTGACTGCTTTTCTCCATGAATGCGGGAAAGGATGTTGGCTTGCTCGATTGGTAAAAACTCTCCTAGTTGAAGCGCCTGATTAAATCCACGCTCTAATATCCGTTCTGTGCTTAGGGGAATTGGAATTGCTAGGGAGTCTTTACCTATAAAAGAAAATTTCTGCTTAAAAGCTTCCCTGACATACTCTCGAAATATTTCCCCTAACATGTAATCTCCACGATACTTCCAAGTTGCAACGATATCCTGCATTTTTTCATTGTAGGCAAAAATGGAATAGTTAAATTCAATGGTGTCCATTTCTTTATGTTCTTCCCACGAACGGCAGTCTGAACAAAGCTGTTCTTCTAGCTGGCGACTACATTTTCTACATCGATTCCCTTTTAGCAGCTCTAATTCAGCTGCACATGCTTCGCAGATAGGGCGAGGGACCGACAGCTGAAATAAATTAGCCCAGCCAATCTGAAGAATAATCTCATTTTGACAAACTAAACAATTCACCTTCAAAAACCTCCCCTTTTATTCATTTCTTTTATGGAAGTTATAGCTTCGTTCATCGCTTCTGTTCTTCCTTGATGGAAAAAGATTACTTCTCCTGTTGGATCAGCTGGGCTTCGTCCTGCTCTACCAGCAATTTGTACAAGCGCTGCTTCGTCAAATACATCATGGCCTGCATCCAAAATAACAACATCAACAGAAGGAAAAGTTACCCCTCGCTCTAAAATCGTTGTCGTAATCAAAACAAAAATTTCTCTATCTCTAAAATCTTGAACTTTTTCCCCTCGATTTGGATCTTGCGCATGGACGGATTGTAGTTTTTTACCTGACTGTAGTAAACCAGTTTGCTGTAAGGTCAATCCAAGTGGTCTTTTCAATTTTTCAGCAAGAATAATCGTTGGAACGAAGATAAGTAGTTGTCGATTTGAATTTTCGCGGTTTTTTAGCCAGCTTATAATCGATTTTGGAATGGTAAACTTCTGAAGGTCACGTTTTAGGCTATAGCACATTTTCGCTTGAGGGACTGGTAATGGTTTACCGTGGAAGCGGAGTGGAACGAATATATGTGGTAGTTGTTTCCTGCGGATTAATTTTCGTTGTTCATTTCGTGGTGTTGCTGTTAAGTAAATCGTAGTGCTTTCGGGCTTTCTGGCACGGTTAGCAGCAAACGGCAAGGAAGGGTCTGCATGAAATGGAAAGGCATCGATTTCATCAATGATCATGACATCAAATGCCTCCTTATAACGGAGCAGTTGATGTGTCGTAGCAATGATCAACTGGGCTGTTCCTGCTTTTTCTTTACTACCACCATACAAAGCCTGGACTGGCACAGTACGAAATGCCCGCTTCAGCCTGGGGTACAATTCTTTCACAACATCAGCCCGTGGTGTAGCTAAGCAAATGCGTTTTCCACATCTTAACGCATCTGTAATTCCAGGAAACAGCATCTCAGTTTTACCAGCACCACATACCGCCCAAATAAGCGTTTCCTTTTCATTCATTCGGATAGCAGTCACAATTCGATCAGCAGCTTTTTGTTGAACAGCAGTTAGCTCCCCCTCCCATGTACACGGATTTTCATGCTTCGGCCACTCTGGCTGACCACCTGACCATTGATACAACACTTCACATTCACTAACTCGTCCCATTTCAATACATTTGCGACAGTATGCATGGGTTGATTTACATTGATTACACGGGAATTTTCCAAAAAGAGTAGTTTTTTCATTGCCACATCGATTACAATGCATACGGAAGGATTTTCGAACGATTGGTTTCATTGGAGTAAACTGCTTTGTGGCGAGTAGATGTTGGAATACGGGGTTATCAAGCAAGATTTCGTTTCTTAATAATAATTTCCCATTATATTGCTTGGCGTATTCATCACGTGTAGCGGTTATTTCGTTTGACATTGATTCACTCTCTTTCATATTATTTCGCCATTCCTAGATTTATAGCATGGCTAGGAATGACGATTATTTTTTAGCTTAATCATTACAAAGACAAATTTGCTGCTATTTTACATACCAACCGACACCAATAGCCCCCTCGCCTAAGTGCGTTCCAATAACAGGTCCAAAGTAGCTAATCGTTGCTTCCATGGTAGGATTTTTTTGTAAAAATGCATCACGTAGTTCAATCGCGGATGCTTCATTATTTCCGTGAATGAAAACAACAGAAAGATCTTTTCCTTTATCAGCATCTTCCTCAAGCATTCCAATGATTCGGCTAATCGCCTTTTTACGCGTTCTTATTTTTTCAAATGGTACGATCAATTTTTTAGAGAAATGGAGGATTGGTTTTACTTGCAAAAGACTTCCAACTAACGCCTGGGCGCCTGATAGACGACCACCTCGTTGCAAGTTAGTAAGATCATCTACCATGAAATAAGCTGTCATAGTTTCTTTCATCTCATCTAATCGTTGAATGATCTCCTGAGCTGTCTTCCCCTGCTCAGCCATTTTTGCAGCTTCCAATACATAAAAGCCCTGCACCATACAGCTCATCTCGGAATCATATACATAGACATCAATACCGTCTACCATTTCTCCAGCACTAGCAACCGCTTGATAAGTCCCACTAATCCCACTGGATAAATGGATGGATACAACTGCATCATAATCCTTAGCAAGCTCCTCTAATTTGGTCGTTACATATCCGATGGAAGGTTGTGAGGTTGTAGGTAATTGCTTTGTTTCTCTTACTTTTTGATAGAATTCTTCTGTTGTAATATCTATTTCTTCCTCATAGGATTTATCTTCGAAGACAACACTAAGTGGAACCATGTGAATATTAGTCTTTTCTCTTACGTCAGCAGTTATATATGCTGTGCTATCTGTCATTACAGCAACTTTCATAACCTATCCTTCTCCTCTATTACGATTTGTATCATTTTTATTTTACCTCAACTATTTCTAAAAAGCACTTGTTATTCTGAGTTCTTCTCATGTATGTTATGAGAACGGTAGAAATCCTATCGAGGAGCGCAATTATGATGATTCATGCAAAGAGGTACTGCCTTTAATCGGAAAATTCGCAGATTAGTCGTTCATTCATAACATCACTTTAGATACGCACGGAAAAATACCCTGATGATACAAGATCATCAGGGTATTTTTAGAACAATGCGGCTAGATGACCTCAACCCAACCTTTTCGGATGGCTGAAACAACTGCCTGTGTACGATCGTTTACATTCATTTTTTGTAAAATATTACTCACATGATTTTTTACCGTTTTTTCACTGATGTATAAGGTTTCAGCTACTGCACGGTTACTTTTTCCATCTGCTAATAATTGCAATACCTGACACTCACGCTTTGTAAGCAAGTGTAATGGTTTACGATATTCAATTCCTTTATCAGCGATACTAGAACTATTTTCTCTAGCTAGACGTCGATATTCCTTAACAAGATTATGTGTTATTTTCGGGTGTAAGTATGATCCTCCATCACTAACGACTTTAATCGCTTCAATTAATGAATCTGAATCCATTTCTTTCAATAGATAGCCTTGCGCACCTGTTTTCAATGCGTGTGTCACATAGCTTTCATCATCATGGATGGACAGGATAATTACTTTCGTATTTGGGAAATATCTTACTAAATCAGCAGTCGCCTGAACCCCATTTATTTCAGGCATGTTGATGTCCATTAATACAACATCCGGATTATTCTCTTTAACCAACTTAGACGCCACTGCACCATTATCTCCCTCGGCAACTACTTCAAAAGAAGGCTCAAAATCTAGTATTCTCTTTACACCTTCACGAAATAATTTGTGATCATCTATTAATACAATGCTAATTTTTTTCTCTGTATTCATTGCCTTTATTCCTCCCACATACTAAATACTAGTTCTCTTTTACACCCTAATATGATAGATCATTTTTCTTTTTCTAAATATGAATTCTCTATTAGTATATTAATGATGCATTTTCATTCACTTCATTTGCATCAATAATTCTATATAACCTATTATATACGTAACCTGATTAATAGGGAACCTTTATGATAATTGCTGTCCCCTTACCTAGGGAAGACTGAATATGTAACTCTCCCTCTAACATTTCCACTCTTTCTCTCATACCTATCAAACCGAAAGATTTATCCTTTTTCTTACTGACATCGAAGCCTTTCCCATTGTCTTTAATAACCATCGTTAAGCTGTTTCTGCGTATTTCTAACTTCACTTGAATTTGACTCGCTTCACTATGTTTAATTGCATTTTGAATGGATTCTTGCATTAATCGGAAAAACGCAACCTCATATTTTGAATTAAGCCGCTTCTCTTCACCAATGATTGAAAATTCAGTCGGTATATTATTGTAGTCTGAAATACTGTCCACATATTTTTTCATGGTCGGAACAAGTCCAAGGTCATCTAATGCCATTGGCCTAAGGTCATAAATAATTCTTCTCACCTCATATAAAGAGGAACGTACCATTTTTCGAACGCTTTTTATCTCGGATATCGCCTCGTCCATCGAGCCATTACGAATTGTTCGTTCTACAATCTCGGAACGAAGTAAAATGTTCGCAAGCATCTGTGCTGGTCCATCATGAATTTCTCGAGATATTTTTCGTCGTTCATCTTCTTGCGCTTCAATAATCTTCAGACCGAATTCCTGTTTTTCTTTTGCATTTTCAATCATTTCATTTACTTGTCTAAAATCATCCTGCAAGTAATTTAGAATTACGGAAATCTTTCCAGCTAAACCTTCAGCTCGATTGATTGTATGCGTTAACGTAATTAATCTTCTTTCTAATTCATCTCGTTTGTCTCGTAATGCTTTTTCTTCCTGACGTAAAATAGCCAGATTGGTTTGCATGAGATGTGTATTTTCATACACTTCGCGAATATCTTCCTCAGAATAGCGTTCAAAGTACTTACTAACTTCTGCTAAACGTTTTCTCGAAAAACGCACTCGTTCTTCAAGCTTATCTCCATTTTCAATATGTTGAAGCACTTTCTCCTTCGTTTCTTTTAGCTCCAAAACAAGGTGATCGTGCTCTCTACGTGCTTCTTCACTAATATTAAAAATTTCATCTTTACTATTTTCCACAACTTCGACCATATCATCAATTACATGATCCAAAGCCTTCTCACTTATTTTAACACTCATCATTCCCCACCAACCTGTGTTATAATTATACGTACATCGTTTTATTTTTTAAAGGGTCTTTTCCCTTTTTACATGAATTTTCATCCAAAAATTGATAATTAATTTAAATTTTTTATGCATATAACACTATCTATCTACTATCATGTTCGTTTGAGGTGAGAAAATCAAGATGCTAAAAAGCTATTTAACAGTTAAAAAGAATGGAAATGATGAATTAATTATTCAAAAATCGCGGTTTATTGGCTATGTTCGTAGAGTCGAAACAGAAGAAGCCGCACAAGCGTTTATTCAGGAAATTAAGAAAAAACATGCCGATGCTACACATAACTGTTCAGCCTATATTATTGGAGAGCATGATCAGATTCAAAAGGCAAATGATGACGGGGAACCGAGCGGGACAGCAGGTGTACCGATGTTAGAAGTTCTGAAGAAACAACACCTTAAAGATACTGCTGTTGTTGTTACAAGATACTTCGGTGGCATAAAGTTAGGAGCAGGCGGATTAATTCGGGCATATGGAAGTTCAACCTCTCATGCGATTAAAGCAACCGGGGTCGTAAGAAGAGAATTGATGCAAGGTTTTTCCATTACCATTGATTATACCCTGCTTGGCAAAATAGAAAATGAACTGCGAAATTCTGAATATCTTCTTGAAACGATTAACTATTTAGAAAATGTAGAATTTATCGTGTTTGTGAAACAAGACGAAATAGAAGCATTCCAAAATTGGATGATTGATTTGACAAGTGATCAAGCTAAATTAAAAACAATGGAACAAAAATACATCGAAGTCGATGTTTCATCAACACAAACAGAAAATGAATGAAAAAAAACTGCGTTCTCAAGGATGAGGATGCAGTTTTTATTATTTCGCTATTACATGGGAATGGGTATATTTAGCTAAAGGTTCACTATTCGATAGCTCACTAATTAGTTTTTTTATTAGGTCTTCTGAGTTATGAATTTTTTTCTTTTCTGTTTCATCAATCATTTTACTTAGCATTTCTTTTAATTTTTCTTGCTCTTTCATCAAATTCCCGCCTTTTGCTTATTTTATAGAATGTATTTTTACAATTAATGAGAACTCTAGCATAATTTTACAAAAAAATGTGTCGAAATGTGTCGAAAATAAAATTAAATATATTTAACATTTCGCTATATCCTTCGTAAACCTTAAACATTTCTGTCTGTTCTTTTATTTTTTCGCCAATAAAATATTCCGATAACGAATACTGCTAGCAACGCACCAAAACTATCTAATCCGACATCTCCTATATAAGCCGTTCGATTCGGTGTCATCCCTTGATGAATCTCGTCTGATATTGCATATAAAACCGTCAGTAGAAAAGAGAAAACAAGGCAGCGATAGCGCTTCATATTCGCACATGTTTTCCGAAACGCAATATAAAAAAACAATGTCAATAAAAAGAATGCCGCAACATGTGCACCCTTCCGTATAAAAAATTCGACAAAACCGTTAATGCCAAGCATTTCCACACTAACAACTGATTGATTATAGGTAAAAGATATCCACCCGACTATATTTTCTAAAAAGCGTAAATCTACCATATTACCTAGTAATGGTTTGATGTCCTGTTCCTCATACGGAGTTGCTGATGAAGAAAAAATCATACACATCCAACTAATAGGTAAGGTCCAATATAAATACTTTGCCATCATTAATCTACCAAACTTTCTAAAAAAATACAATCCTCGCCAAAATCATGTGAAGTAATTATACCGCAAAGATACGCTCATCGTATAGCTTTTTCAAAAGAAAACGCGTGGTTCGAAAATCAGATTATTAATGTTAAAAATCAGCTGGAAAATATATCGGGAAACTGCTGCGTTTATTTATAAGAAATATGGTGAGAATAGTAAAGTTGGCATTTTACCTACAAATGGCACATTTGCTTCAAGCATATATGAAAAAATGCTTAGATTTTCAGCCGAAACCATATCACTAATAATCGAGATCATACTTATATTTATCATTAGTAAATTTAGGAGGAAGTAAATGGTGTTAAAATTAAACCAAAACGAAGCGTTTGAATCTTTTATTAAAGACTCCTTCAAGAATGGTACGTACCTTAGAGAGTTAAGGCTATCTGAAAGTGAAGTTGAATATGTAAAAACGACTTTTCCCAATGCTAGCATTAGCGTCATATCTAAAACTGAAACTAATTTATCAGTTAAGAAATGGTATGAAGTTAATCTAAAGAATGCTCATGTGAAGTCTCCTGTAAAGTTACCAGTTAATCAAACTTAAAGGCTATGATAACAATTATCATAGCCTTTAGTAATATCCTTATAAATTTCGTCAGATAGGATAGTTTTTATACTTTTCTACCTGCCAAAAGTACTCCATCATCCAATTGCCTAAGTCCTATTCCCCCTCTGTATTAAGGATAATTATTTCCACTCTTCTATTTTCGCGCATATTCTCCTCTGTATCATTTGGTACTCTCGGCCTCGTGTCGCCATATCCTGCTATCGAAAAGCGAGATTCGTCAATACTAAATTCCTCAATTAGGTAACGAACAACACTACTTGCACGCCCACCGGAAAGCTCCCAGTTTGATGGATAACGAAAATTGCTCATCGGTCGACTGTCTGTATGACCTTCAACTTTAACTTCATTTGGTATCTCCATAAGCAGATTGCCTATTTCTTGTAAAAAGGATTCTCCTTCTTGTAATATATCCACTTCACCAGTCTCAAAAAAAATGCTATCCTGCAAAACTAGCACAACGCCTCGTTCCGTCCGATTAGCGGTAATAACCTCATTTAAATTATGTTCATCCAAATAGAATTCAACATCTTCTAACAAACCATCTAATGGATCTTCTTCATCTTCCTGGTCAATTACATCGTTATTCTGTGATGGCATTTCAAATTCATTGGACATTTCGTCAATTTCTTCATCATTAATTAACTCTGTTGGATTATCCATCGGTACAGCCGATGTAGAAAAGTCAAGTATCATTCTATTTTGAAAGGATTCTGAGATCGCTTTAAATTTATATAAATCAATTTGTGACATGGAGAATAATAAAATGAAGAAAACAAGAATTAGGGTAACCATATCCGAGTATGTAACCATCCATTTTGGTGTTCCTTTATCATTCCGTTTCCTAATTTCTCTACGTTTCATTGGTGCTCTCCTCTGTATAACCATCTAGATTATTCATTTAAATGTTCAACATGCTATAAGAATACAATTTCAATAACTGTTTGAACAACGTATTCTATTTACTATTTATATCGGCATGAATGATACAAAGTTGAACTTCATTTTTTAATCTATAAAGATAACCATATTTTTTACTGCCTCTGCACATCAAAAAACCGCAAAGCACAATGCTAAACGGTTCGGTGACTTTATTTATCTTGTTCTTGTCGCCATTTATTAAACTCAAGATATTCCTTAAATTGTTCTTTAGAAACTCCTGACTCCATTGCCTCTTTTACAATTTTCATCCATTCACTATCTAACTCTGTTTCAACTATCGAATTATTATCATTTATTAAATCGTTCACAGAAACTCCTAATACGTGGCTAATTTTCTCGATAAACTGGATCGATGGGTTTGACTGAAGGTTTCGCTCAATCGAGCTTAAATAGGACTTCGCTACTCCCGCCTTTTCAGCAAGCTCTGAAATCGACATTCTTTTTTCTTTTCGTAATTGTTTGATTTTTTCACCGATCAAGTTCTTCACCTACTTTCTCTGCGAATTATATCATAATTTTGGTGAAGAGTTCTATTAATAGTAAAAATTAAATCAAACATATGACTTTGTACTTGCGCTATTCAGAAACTGCCGAACTTCCTCTAACGATATACCTAGTTTTTTTGCCATTTTTATTAATGTAATCCATTCTTGATCAAACGCAACGATTTCAATTACCTTATCCACAATTCCGCCTCCATCAATAATCCAGATAATTTAGCTATTACCAGTAGGGCTTTAGACTAAAAAACTTCCGCGCCAACCTCCCATAAGATAACCTATAACTACGGATACATAAGCCCATTTTACTATATATTTAACATAAATTGTGTGACTTGTTTTGTCATTTGAACACTAGTTTTGTAGGATAAGGAAATTAAAAATGTTACTCATTTTGTAAGCTATTCGCTCCTATCATTTTACTTGGTAAATAAGCGCTACAACGCTCTTTTTCTGTTGTAAACATAGATAAACGCACCTGCCATTAACAAGATAATCCCTATAAGAAGAAAGTTAAAAATGTCGGTTGCTGTGCTCGGGAGTGGAGAACCATCGGAAGTTGAGCTACCTCCACTACCTCCACTGCTAACAGCACCAGCAACACTTTGCTCATCTGTATCGTCGTCTTCTCCCTCTGCTGTAAATAGCAAATAAAAATTGGCATTCAACCCTTGAAATTCGTTACCCAAATGTTCTGGAAAGCGTACTGTGAATTCCAACGTTTCTTCACTGGAGCTCACTAAATTACGAGCAGGTAATCCATTAAAGTCTTGCAATTTCCCGTTATAGAGAATTTCTTCTGCGTCACTGATTTCCAGTAATAATTCATTATAAAGTTTCTTTGAATCACCGTACGGTCTTACAGAAATGAAATAATCAAAATCCAGGATTCCATTATTTTGTACAACAACAGATCTAGGAGCCCAATCCCCAGGTTTCATATTATCAATGTTAAATAGCACTTCTTCTGGTAATATATCAATGGTTATTTCACCAGAAGCTGAAACTGAAGATGGATTTACTATATACATAGAGAAAGCACTTATTACAAGTAATATTAAAGCAAGCAATTTAATGTGTTTCATGAAGCACCTTCCTCATATCAATGACGTGTATATCTATTTCGCATCGGCAACATTTTCTTTTTCTTCGATTTGTCTTAACGCTCTCCATATCGTGAAGCCAGAATAACCTAACATCAAAATCCCCGGAATGATCATAAATACAATGCTCCCATTTGGTGATTGAGCGAAACTACCAATGTATCCAATGTAAGGAATTGTGAACCCATCATATGCTGCGACAACATTATCTGCCAAAACAGGATTTCGATCTACAGCATTGTTATTATCCCCTTTTGTTGTATAGAGAACACCGTTTCCTGTCTCCGTTACCTCTGCAATTCTATGTGTAACAAGCTTGTTATCTTCTTCCATAAACGTAATGACATCACCTTTTACGAAACTGCTTTTTTCCTCTTCTGCAATGGAGCGTACAGCTATTATTGATCCTGTTTGAATATCAGGTTCCATTGACCCAGAGAGAACTGTTTTCAATTGGTAACCGAATACCTCTGGTTCTCCACCAGTCAATTTAGTTGATAGTACAAGAGCTGCTACTCCAATCAATAAAATCACAAGAACATTTGTAACAATACGATTTGCCCATTTTAAAACTTTCCTTGCTTTCATTCCTTTTCACCTTCCTGTTCGTTTGTTGACTCTTCTATATGATTCTTCGTTTCTTCAAGACTCTGTTCCTTGCTCTTCACTGAATCCTTTGTCTCTTCTTTAACTTCATCAACTTCTGTTTCGGCTTCTTCTTCAATTACCTTTTCTTCTTTATTTTTGTCTTCCTTCTTTTCTTCTGTACTCTCGATTTCCTCGACAGTTGAATCGGATTCAACTTTCTCGTTACCGCTATCTTTCGTTTCATTCGTTTGCGATTTCGATTCTTTCTCTTCTGTAACTTCAGTACTTTCCTCTTGATCTTCCTGCTCTTCATCAACTGTTTTCGAGGAAGGACAGTTTACTTTTATCCATTTACTCCAAATCGTTTTACTACTAGAATCTCCAACAATTTCTTTTGTCGTAAATACATAGACTCCTGGGGAACTTGCTTGGAAAGTAAGTTTGGTTGATTGTCCTTTATCAAGTGGAGAAATAACTCCTTCATCCTTACCCAATTTTAGCTTTTTCCCATGCTTCTCTGGATTTCCATTTTCAATATAATACACATCATAGGTACTACTTTCTTCCATATCACCTGGCCCATCATTTTTTAACTCTGTTGAAATTACAACACCCTCACAAGCCTTTATGTTTTCATTTCCTTTAGACGTAAAGCGTAAAAAACTATCAATATGCGGGTCTTCCCAAGTACCAACTGTTACATCACCTGATGTTTCCTTGTAATTCGTAAAATAGGCTGCTGTATCTGAAGCTAAATAGTTAATAGAAAATAGAAGAACATACCAGATTAGCGAAACTTTTAATAGCAGAAATAACAATCGATTCTTTTGTTTAAATTTATTTAAACGGCTCATTCTCAAACACATCTCCGCCTTTCAAAATATCTACGTTTTATACATATTCATTAGCATGTAACTTTACGTTTTATGCTAATGAATATGTATAAATTTATTTAGAAGGAGAATGAAAATACCACCTCCCTCTAAATGTAGTTCCTTCTGTTTACCTTTTATTCGAAATTAGGTTTTCCATCTCTTTGAACTGCCTCAAACTCCCATTTCAGTTTTAGGGAATCTTGTTGAAAATGATTCTGATCCTTCTCATTGTCTACAAAACTGAATCGAACAGTGAATTTCTTAGGGTTACTATCTACCGTGAAATCTTCTAAAATCTTCTTTGGGTTATCTGTTAAACTCGATAGTTTTTCTTTAAACAATACATTTTCTTTTCCGTTCACATGATATAAATATTCGACAAGTATGTGATCACCTAGATCATCCCCGCCGTTATTCTCACCCTTATCGATAACTTCGTAAGAGGAATTCAAGATAACTTCCTTCATGTCTACTGTACCGTCATTGGTAAGTTCAAAATTTCCATTAATGGTGTCACCAGGGACGATATCCGTAATAGTAATAATTGATTCCTTGTTTATTCCTAAGTCCAATAGTCCCGCTGCAAACGTATTTGCAGTTTCCTCTGTATCTTTAAAGTACGCAAAGGTTCCACCTGTGACTAAACTAATTCCTATTGCAGCAGTAATGAAGCTGACGGTTAAACTCTTTTTTAGGCTCAACTAGATTCCCTCCCAATGTTTTTATTGATCAATTTTCTTATGATTATGGTATTTTTATTTCATGCTTATGTAGGAGGAGAATAATCTCCTCCAATTATTTTATTATTTTGCTTGACCTTCACCTTGCTTCGCATTAAATGTCCATTCTAAATTCAAGCTATCTCCTTGGAATTCATTTTGATCTTCCCCATTATCTACAAACTCGAATTGAACGTAGAAAGTATCACTTGTATTTGGTGCTAAACCTCTTTCTTCCCAAAATACTAACCAGAATTTTTCGTGTACTAATTCAGGACTAGCGTTTTGAAGATCAGCCAAAGTTGTTGACCAAATTGGAGTCGTTAATTTATCTGCATTTGCTAAAAAGTTAACTCGAATATGCTTTCCGAAATCTTCCGAATTATTACTTC
The DNA here is from genome assembly GCF_008304605.1 of Oceanobacillus polygoni. Classification (GTDB taxonomy): domain Bacteria; phylum Bacillota; class Bacilli; order Bacillales; family Amphibacillaceae; genus Oceanobacillus; species Oceanobacillus polygoni. The sequence goes on from NZ_PIJY01000010.1 coordinate 59,157, forward strand.
CAACATCGTTTACTGTATAACCTGTTGAAAGGTCAACTGTTTTAATATCCAATGTTCCATTATTTGAAAGTGTAAATGGTCGCAACATTGTGTCACCAGGTTTGATATTATCTACGTTAATAATTTCTGTTGGATTTAATGCTAGATCTAACGTCCCTGCTGCAAATGTGTTATTCGAAACCTCTGAATCACTAAAATAAGCAAATACTCCCCCACCGATTAATCCCAATCCTAATACTGCTGTTGCTACACCTGCACCTAACTTTTTCTTTAAACTCATTGTAAAATTCCTCCTTCAATTTTATAAAATGATTTCTTAAACACTTGGCATGCACGAAGCTTCCTAAGTGAATACCTAGTTGCATGTAATAGGGACGTCTTGTTACATTCCCATCTGATTCACAAACAATTGTCGCTGTTCGCTGAATGGCTGATACTTCTTCTGCTCATACGAATGCTATTTAACGAACGAAGCTGGATACAGCAACAACCCTCCTTTCATATGTAACCTCACAAGCCGCTACCGTTCTTTATTACTTCATTATAATTCTTAATAACGAACGATTTAAATGAAGTATAATTTATTTTCCTCAAATAGGAAACACTCAAATTCCACCTTTTATACGTTATAAAGAACGAAATACTTTAAATTACTTAAATTTACTTTGTTTTACTCTAATTTTTAATAATTTTAAATTATTTTACACATTTTATAAAGAACAGAATAAAAATACCTTTCAAAGCAACAAAGCTAGCTATTCAAAAATTATTACTCTCCTTGCTTTTCATCCTAGTTTAAAAGTTTAATCTTTAAAGTCTCATATAAATTGGATATACTGAATGTAAGCCTAATCATAAGGGATGTGTCCTATGAAAAAAATTTCGTTGTTCATTATAGTTATCGGTTTTGCCTTCCTTGCATTCGGGGGATTTCAGTGGTATCAGACGAAAATGGCACAAAAGGAAAGTATGGCCGAAGCACAGGCTCTGCTTGATGAAAAAGAATTCTCCACGAATGATTTAACAGAGGAGCAACAACCAGAAATAGCTAAAGAATTTTCTCCAGATATCGGAGAAACAGTTGGCATCTTACATATTCCAAAGTTGGAGGCAGATTTGCCTATTGTTGAAGGAACTCATGAGGACGAACTCGCTAAAGGTGTCGGGCATTATCGCGGGACTGCCTATCCACTCCAAAACGACCAAATTGTATTATCCGGACATCGCGATACCGTCTTTCGTCGTATGGGGGAACTAGAAATCGGTGATATATTGACAATTCAATTACCGTACGGAGAATTTTCCTATGAAATTACAAACACCAAAATAGTCGATGCTGAAGATCGTACAATCATTGTTCCACATGATGAAGAAGTTTTGACATTAACAACCTGCTATCCTTTTTCATTTATAGGTAGTGCACCGGATCGCTATATTATTACTGCTTTACCAGTTTCAACTGACATAAAGTGAAACATCATGCAGTAGGGGGATTACAGCTCGTTCATGCGTGATAATCGAATAAACTGACAATCACACTATCCTTGTTAAATCTTTATACATTTTTCATAGACTATATTCACTATTTCGTATATAATTTATCCAAGATTTGATATTTTTTTACACCATTCATCGTTAAGAAGTCCTATAATTTTAACATTTTAATACAGAGGAGAATACATGTGGTATCAAGATCTGACAAAAAACATAATAAGAAAAAACGTAAATGGCTACTATGGGTTGGGGGAATCTTCCTTGGGTTATTCTTGCTAATTGGCGGGTATGTCTTTTACTTATGGAATGAAGTTGGTGCAACGATAGAAACCATGCACAATCCATTAGCGAGAGATGATGATCCTGACCGCCAGAAGCAAATTCAGTCGATTTTTTCAGATAATGGCTCGCTCAACGCTTTACTTTTAGGTGTAGATGAACGTTCTGGAGATAAAGGTCGTTCAGATACAATGATTCTAATGTCCATTAATCCAAAAACAAATGAAATCATCATGCTTAGTATTCCAAGGGATACATATGTAAATATCCCGGGACGTGGTATGGACAAAATTAACCACGCGTACGCTTTTGGCGGAACTGATTTATCTGTTCAAACAGTAGAGGAAGCTTTCAATTTACCTGTTCACGTTTATGCAAGAGTGAATATGGAAGGATTCCAACAAGGAATTGACGCTTTAGGTGGAGTTACGATTAACAATAACTTTGCTTTTTCGAGTGGTGGACACACGTTTCCTGAAGGCCAAATTAGTCTGAATGGTGATGAAGCACTCGACTATATTCGTATGCGTTATGAAGACCCGCGTGGTGATATGGGAAGAAATGAACGCCAACGCAATGTCATTGCTGCAGCGATGGATGAAGCAGCTAGTTTTTCCAGCATTACTAAAGTCGGTGATATTTTAACAATTTTAGGCGATAATGTACAAACAGATTTAGATATGAAAAAAATTCAAACGTTATTTACAGACTATGCTGGTGCTAGACGAAGCATTACAACAATGGAAATTAACGGATCTGGTCAAACCATCGGCGGTGTATGGTATTATATCGTTCCTGACGAAGAGTTTAGCCGAATCACATCAGACATTACAGCTCATATGGAAGCAAATTAACGCTCTCCTTTTATCACTGTTTTTTAAGAAGAAAAGTCACCTGTACATCGAGATAAGCAGCGTGGCTTTTCTTCTCTGGACAGATTTCAAAAAAATTTTAACAATATGAAAAGCTTCTTATCGGTAAAATAAGATTTGGAGGAATTGGTATGAAACGAATTATCATTTTATTTGTTTTTCTACTCATTCTTGGTGCATGCTCTGAGCAAGATCAGGTTACACCGAATGATCGCTTTAATGACTATGTGGCACACTGGAACGAACTCGAGTTTGATCAAATGTATGACTTGTTTTCTGCAGATGCAGCTAACACGTATTCCGAGGAACAGTCTGTATTACGCACACAGTCTATTTATGAAGACATAGGTGTTTCTGACTTTCAAGTGAGTTTTGATGAATTAAGTGAAGAACAGCTGGATACAGCTATGGAAGAAAGAACGGCAACTATTCCGTTTACCGTCCAATTAGAAACACTTGCTGGACCGGTTAATTTTGAGCACGAAGCGACCCTTATCCAACAGGATGATGGAACAGAAGAAGAGGATTCACAAAATTGGTATGTTGAATGGGAAACTGGATTTATTTTCCCAGATTTAAAAGAGAACGGTCAAATCCGCATACAAACAACTTCTCCAAAGCGCGGAGAAATTCTGGATCGTAATCAAATGCCATTAGCAATTAATGATACGATTTACGAAATTGGTATTGTTCCAGGTAACCTTGGTGCAAATCCTGACCAATCGGTGCAAAAGGTTGCTGACCTACTCGGAATGAACATAGATACAATCGAAACCGCATTGAACGCAGGCTGGGTTGAAGACAATTTATTTGTTCCACTAAAAAGTGTACTTCCGGAAGATGAACTTCTCTCCGAATTATTAGCCATTGAAGGCGTCCAGTCACAAGAAATTACTGGTCGGGTATATCCTGCAGGAGAAGCGGCAACTCATCTTGTCGGTTATATCCGTAATGTAAATGCTGATGATTTAGAAACACTCGACACGGATCAGTACAGTGCTAACGATAAGACTGGATCTCGTGGGTTGGAACAGCTTTATGAGGAGCAACTAAAAGGAAAAAAAGGTGTACGTATTGTTCTTGCAAATGAGGACGAAGAGGATTTTATTCTTGCTGAGATTCCTGTTGAAGATGGGAAGACAATTACGACTACCATTGACATTAATATACAAGAAAAAATATTCAATACGTTTGAGGATGATGCCGGTACAGCTGCTGCCGTTGATCCAAAAACAGGTGAAGCATTAGCGCTTGTAAGTAGTCCTTCCTTTGATCCGAATGAAGTATTATACGGTACATCAAGTAACTTTTGGGGAAAATTAGAGGAAGACGAACGTAATCCTGTACTGAACAGATTCTCCGCCACCTACGCACCTGGTTCTGTAATTAAACCAATTACAGGTGCAATCGGATTAACTAATGGCTCCATTGTACTTGGTGAAGGAATCGAGATTAACGGTCTGACATGGAGTAATGGTGAAGGCTGGGGAGATTATGAGGTTCGTCGCGTATCCACCTCCAACGGTCCTGTTGATCTAGCTGATGCATTAATCCGATCTGATAATATCTTTTTTGCAAGAAAAGCGGTTGAAATGGGGGCTGGAAGCTATACTGATGGGTTAAAAGACTTTGGGTTTGAAGAGGATTTTCCTTTTGAATATCCAATCACAGCATCAAGCCTTTCATCCAGTGGCACGTTAGATGATGAAGTCCTGTTAGCAAACGCTAGTTATGGTCAAGGTGAGCTGGAAATGAATGTACTTCATCTTGCATTAAGCTACACCCCATTTTTAAATGACGGAAATATGGTGAAGCCAACCTTACTTACCAATGAAGAAACAGGACAAGTCTGGAAGGAAGGATTAGTTACTGCTGAACAAGCAAACGCTATACAGGATGCATTACGAAAAGTTGTTACAGATGGTACCGGTCGGAATGCACAAGATGCAGATTTTCCGATTTCGGGAAAGACCGGTACTGCTGAATTAAAATTAACGAGTGAATCGTCTGGTGACGAGAATGGCTGGTTTGTTGGCTATCCTACAGATGATCAGGATATGATTATTGCAATGATGGTTGAACAGGTTCAAGATAAAGAAAGCGGACTTGCAACAAAAAAAGTTACAGAAGCCTTTCAAGCTATTAAATAATTATAAGCAAACCACGCCTTGCCCTAAGTGGTTATGAATGGACACTTTCTACCTGGAACAAAAGCGCAAGCGCTCGGTTAGCGACGTACGGACTGCGCCCCGAACATTGGGGTGGTTCGACGGGTCGAACATTCCTACGAAGGAGATAAAGGAAACATGCCTCTTTAGGGGTATGCCGATGTTAGGCGTAGCCTGATTTTAATCGGCCATCCTTTACCTAGAGTCGATGTTGACTTTCACCGCAAGGGTATATAAGTGCGACTAAGCCTCTGGTACAGCCAGTCGGCAAGTCTTCTTTATCGTACGGGGGTGAGGGAAGTCTCGCTAGTCGTTGGGCGCTGGAGCTGGACGTGGCTGTTTAGGTAACCAAGTTATCCCCAGCATTCAAATTTTATAGTTTCCTATGCAACAAAAAAATCTACTTCTCTCATATGGAGAAGTAGATTTTTTTATCGCATTACAACTATTTTGGAATCAGAACAAAACAGAAAGCGCTTACTTTTATTTTTTTATAATAGCTTTGTTAATTTATAAAATGCATCTCTATCATTTTTATCCAAAGCGACGTCAATTAGTCTTTTAATGTTCTCCCTTTCCATTTTACGAATAAAAAGAAGGACTGCTTTTTCTTGGTCAGTTTTACTTAAATTCGGTTCATCATTATGGTAATACGATTCTGCGATTGAATGCAGCTGCTGAATGAAATCAGGGATGGAGATGAGCTTGGACATTGTAACGTTTACAACATCTTTTCCGTTTTGAAAAGCAAAAACCGCATCCAGATTCTCCACCTTTTTCGTTTTTCGGTTAATTCGAATCTCATTGGCTTCTACAGGAATAAATTGATAAACTTTGTTATTAATCACGACCGAAAAATATTGATATGCAAGTATGACTCGAACGTATTCCTCTTCCGTTTTAATGTAATACGGCTTTAGCATTTTAACAGTTACCATAGTTTCCACCTCCTAATTTTATAACGCATTATCAATCTAAATTTTCAGTTAATTAATTTTACACGAAATTATTGAAAAACACAAGTAAAATATTTTACCGAACCTAAGAGAGAATTTCATGCGTTATGCAATTGCTTCACACCAACACGTTACGTATTTAAAAGAAAAACCCAATCAATGATGTGACTGGGATTTCCTAAGCTGAAACTATACTTCCTGAGATACTATTTCCTACTTCATTTCCGGTATTACTCGAACTTCCCGATTCATTGCTGAACTACATAATGGACATGTTGGTTCCTCGGCAAAACTGAATGACTCTCTCATCCAACCTTGGCAATCGTCACTCGTACATGACCATACGTTTGTTTCCACCTCTGGAACCGGCTCTCTTGGTCCGCGAGAAAATGACATGATAGCATCCCCTTTCCTTCTACACTTCTTATTATACTCCTTTTTCAGCGTCAATGTAAGAGCATCTAGAACGAATAGACTATGTTGACTGCTTTACGAGGTTTTCAAATACTTCCAATGCTTTTGGTTGGAACTCATGATAATTTTTAATGATTGAAAATTTTCGCTCTATCGGTGTACCCTCAACGAAAAGTTTTTGGATTTTTTTCAGCTTTCTCTCCTTTGTAAATGTAAGGTTGGAAAGCATACTTATACCAAGGCCAGACTCAACACCCTCTTTAATCGTTTGTGTGCTTCCGAATGTCAAAATTCTTTTTGGCTCGAAATTACTTCGTTGAAAAAATTCCTCAAGCATTTTTCTAGTTCCAGAACCTTCTTCGCGAATAATCCATGTTTCATTTTCTAAATCTTTTATAGAAATACACGCTTCCTCTTTAAAGGATTGGCCTACCCCAGCAATTATATACATTTCATCGGTTGCAAATTGTTCGATTGAAACCTGGTGATGTGTAAAATTTCCCTCAATTAATCCAATATCAATTTCATGCTGTACAAGCTTTGCTCCAATATCATCTGTATTACCTATCGATACGGCAGGAATTATGTTTGGATAATTCTCTTGCAACTTCGCTAAAAATCTCGGAAGAACATATTCACCAATTGTGTAGCTAGCACCTATTTTTAATTCACCACTTGGATCATTTTTTAAATCAGAAACAAGAATCTGCATTTGATTATAATTACGTAAAATCTCCTGCGCATACTGATAAACAAGCTCACCAGCCTTGTTCAGTTCAACAAATTTATTACTACGTTCCAAGAGGCGAACACCCAGCTCTTTTTCTAGGGACGCAATATATTGACTTACCGCTGGTTGCGACATATGCAATGCCTCGGCAGCTCGTGAAAAGTTTTTCCGTTCGGCTACTTCCTTAAAAACAATCAAATGCTGATCCAATAGATTGTCCTCCTCTTCTTATTCTATGAATTGATACAATGCTAAAGAACAATTGTTGTAATTCCCTATAATAATCTTTTCTTATTATGACTATTGTAATTATTTATTTCCCTTATTATACTACTGAAATTATAATTGTGTATAGAATAAAGAAAAGAGGAATGAAAATGAGTACATTAACAAACAAATCCGACTATTGGAAAAAGCTTTTGTTAGGTATCGGGTTTACATTTATTTTTGCTTTGCTTGGGTATTTACTTTCTTTAATTCCTGGGTTAAATCGAGTTGGCCCATTAGCTTGTGCGATTCTTTTAGCAATTATCTACCGTCAAGCTTTCGGTTATCCAGAGTTTTTTCGAAAGGGAATTGAGTTTTCATCAAAGTATTTACTACGTTTAGCAATAATTTTATATGGATTAAAATTAAACATTGATGTTATCTTTCAAGATGGACTTGGATTGCTTGTAAAAGGTGCGATAACCATTGTGTTCGCTATTTTAATAACCGTGTACCTTGCAAAACTTTTTAAAGGCAACGCTCAAATTGCATTATTACTTGGTGTTGGAACCGGAATCTGTGGTGCTGCTGCTATTGCGGCGGTTGCACCTATAATGAAGGCAAAGGAAGAGGATACAGCAATCAGCATTGGGATTATTGCATTAGTTGGAACTGTTTTTTCTATTATCTACGCATTATTGTTGCCAATTCTTCCAATCACTGATGTGCAATACGGTATTTGGTCAGGATTGAGCTTACATGAGCTTGCGCATGTTGCACTAGCTGCAGACCCTGCTGGTGAAGAAGCACTTGCTTTTGGCTTATTAGCGAAACTAGGGCGTGTATTCTTATTAGTACCATTATGCTTTGTTATGATTTTTTGGATAAAAAACCGGAAGTCTGCTGATGGGTCGGATAATACAAAAGTCAAATTCCCAATGTTTTTATTAGGTTTTATCGCAATGAGTATTTTGGGAAGCTATGTTCTTGGAAATGCAATTCCGGTAACAGATGGTGTTATGAATGGAATCAGTATCGCTACGACTTTCATTCTAACCTCCGCTATGGTTGGACTTGGTCTAAATGTTAGCTTGAAAGATGTAAAAAGCAAGGCACTCCGTCCGTTCTATGCAATGTTGATCGCATCTGTACTGGTTTCTGTATTGATGTATTGGATTGCGGGAATATAAGTTAGCTATCTAGGAAAAAGATTTTACTATCATACAAGCGGAAAAATAAAAGGGAGCTGCATGAAATGCAAACTCCCTTTCTTTAAGTTCATTATCCTAACACAAATTTCTCAATCGCCTTAGCAACACCATCATTATCATTCGTATCTGTTTCATAATTTGCTACTTTTTTGATTGCTTCTTGAGCATTCCCCATCGCAACTCCTACACCAGCTTCTTGAATCATTTTGATGTCATTTAAACTATCACCTACTGCCATTACTTCATTCATCGTGATGCCGATTTTATCACATAGGAATTGCAATGCTCTCGCTTTACTGACGCCTTTTGGATTTACTTCAAGATTGGTTGGCAATGAGTTCGTTAACTCAAGCTCTTCATACTTGGAAAGCTCGGTAATCATAATATCCAATTTTTGTTGTTCTTCTGATTGGCAACCAAATTTCAACCATTCATAGTCCTTGAAGTTATCCGGTGCTTCTCCCCGAAACACGCCACTTGTAGAAATCATCCACATTTCTACCCCAACCTGCGTACCGAGATTATACAATTTCTCAATTAATGCTGTCTCCAGTAAATGTTGATCCAATAGCTCTTTTTCCACTGTCCATATTTGTCCACCATTGGCAGTTACTAAGTATGATTGCAGCTGCAATTGCTCCGCATATGGATAGCATGTATGGAACCCACGTCCTGTGCTCAGTACAACGTGAATCCCTTGATCCAAAGCCTGCTTTATCGCTTTCTGTGTACGAGCTGATACCTCATGATCACTTGTTAATAATGTCCCATCCATATCTAGTGCAATTAACTGAATAGCTTTCTTTTCTACTGTCATTTACATGCTCCTTTTTTTTACACGGTTTGTCTTTTCCCCTGTCTATCCTTCTCGAAAATTCTCGTCGTAAGGAAAGGAATAAACAGTAATACAATTACAATGATGAATAATAAATGGATATTGTAAAAATCAACAATAAATCCACCAAGAACAGGTCCAATCATCCTGCCCAATGCTGCAATACTATTGACAATCCCTTGATAAAATCCACTACGCCCTTTTGGTGCAAGCTTGTTTGCAAGTGTTGGAATGGCCGGCCACACGAGCACCTCACCAACTGTTAAGATAACCATCGCAATAGCAAACATGGCAATAGCAAAGGAACATATCAGGATAGCAGTACCAATATAAATGTGCTGCTTTGGTGATGTTATTCTATCTGTAAACCATTTTACCAGAGGTTGGGCCAGAACGATAAGAAAACCATTTATTGCCCATAAGGAACTGTATTGCTCAAGCGGAATTCCAATCGTTTGTGTATGTGAAGCAATTGTTGACTGCCATTGACTATACGCAATCCATACAACTAAAAAGCCACTACATAAAATAAGTAAAGCGGTAAACGCTGACCTATTTTGTATTTTAGCGCGCTGCTCGACAATGGACGTATGCATTTGACGATCCTTTGACTGATCCATACCTTTAAAAGTAAAGAGGACGATAAGAAAAAATAAAATGAAAACAAGTGCATTTGCAATAAAAATATAATCAAATGAATAACTTGCCACATAACCACCAAGTGATGCTCCAAGTGCTACACCTAAGTTCTGCGCAACATAAACAGCATTAAATGCTCGACGACCACCGTCTGGCCATAAGGATCCAGCCATCGCAAACATAATTGGCCAGGTCATTCCATTTCCAAATCCAATGATAATTAACAAAATGGAGTATGCAACGATACCATGATTAAATGCTAGAATAACGGAGGCAATCATTGCAACAAATGTACCTGCAAGGATTGATTTATATGCACTGTATTTATCGTAGAGTGCGCCACCAAGTAAATTCCCTACAATGGATGCACCTTGATTGAACATTAAAATGAACCCAGCAAAAGCAAGACTTTTACCAAGTTCATTATGCATATAAATTGTATTTAGAGGCCATAGAAAAGAGCCACCAGTAACGTTGATTGTTGTCGCAATCACTAGCAGCCAAATATACCTAGGCATATTTATCATCTTCCTTCATTCATGATTAACTAGAATAGTTTAATCCATTTCAGGGCGCAACGCAATACTTAATAGCAGTTTATTTCCTGAGAACCGTGATAGAAATAAGGTAGTCAAACGAGCCAACAATCAAAAGGATAGATAATAAATAAAACAATATTTTAATCGTCTTATTCTTCAGCTATTTTTATCATAAACAACCGATTGCGATTTGAATTCCTTTTACTAAATCTGCATTAGACCAACTTGGTATATCTCGATCCACCGCTAATGAATGGGAGGCAGGAATATGAATAAATCCTGATGGCACTTTTTGACCTTGTTCCTCAAAATACTGTAAGCCATGGTACATGACATTATTACAAAGATAAGCTCCTGCTGTGTTTGAGATTTCTCCCGGAAATCCATGCTTTTTTAACGCCTCTACCATCTCATAAATTGGTAGAACCCCACTGCTTTAGCTGTGGGAGTTATCAGGAAGGAGTTGCAGTAATAGGATGAAATTATTATTGACAGGATTTGAACCTTTTCTAAATAACGCGACCAATCCAACAGAAATGATCGTAAATGAATTACATGGTCAAATAATAAAGGTTATCAAATTATCGGTGAAATTTTACCGGTAGAATTTAATAAATCTGGTAAGCAATTCATTGAATTGTTGAAAAAGCATCAGCCTAATGCTGTCATTTCACTTGGTTTAGCAGCTGGGCGTGATCGGATTACGCCGGAACGAATTGCGATTAATTGTAATGATGGTCCAGTTGATAATCTCGGATATAAGCCGAGTGGGGAGAAAATCTTTGAAGAGGGACCAGATGGCTATCCCAAGAATACGCATCCGTCAAATAACCAGCAACAACCCTCCCAACCATACCGCCAAGCGCATTACTAGCAATGTATAATGCTGTTGCAATTCCGACACTCGAGCGATTGATTTCCTCATTTAAATAAGCAAGAGAGGCTGCCGGTAATCCAGCTAATGCAAAGCCTTGAATAAACCGCAAGAGTACAAATAGATAAAATGAATCCAACAGCGGGATCAAGAGAAATGGAATGACTGATCCAATTAAAGAATACTTAATAATGGCCACTCTACCAATTCGGTCCGAAAAAAAACCAAGAATGATTAATCCAATAATCAAACCAACAATTGTCATCGATAAGGTTAGTGTTGCTTCAGATACGGACACATTAAATTCCCTTACAAACAATGGTAAAAGTGGTTGTACAACGTAAATGCTAGCAAACACAAAAAAGGATGCAAATGCTAGACTTAATGATATTTTCCAAAAATGGTAATCCCTTATATGATACTTCTGCTGCTCCATCTTATTCCACTTCCAATGCACTTCATTATGCTAGCGATTACAACAATTACTATAGCATAATTTATGCAAAAATTAAAAATTATAGTTATAATCAATGACATACGATGCACGCTATCTATGTGATATTTCCTAGGAAATAACAACTTAATAAAGTAAAAAATGAATTAATCCCCATTTATTCCCTCAATTCTGAACTATACTTCTTCTTCCTATTTCATTGACTATTAACAGAAACTTTTATACGATAAACCTATTAGTTTGTTCGCTAAACAAATCAATGATAGCGTTGTTATTTTTTTGAAAAATACTACACTACGTTATAGAACAACTAATTGTAAGCGGATTAGTGAAATTCATTTTTAGGAGGAAAAATCATGGATTGGATTATGAATAACATGCCGATTATCTCACTCGTAATTGGTGTTGCTTTACTATTGTTTTTAAATATGAAAGTGAAGCTTAATAGTGTACTAGCTCTTATTATATCAGCAATATTAGTTGGACTTTTAAATGGCATGCAACTTACTGCGATAATTGATACGATTAAAGCTGGTTTAGGAAGTACGCTTGGAAGTTTAGCATTAATTATTGGGTTCGGTGCTGTTCTCGGTAAGTTAATGGTTGATTCGGGTGCTGCACAACGTATTGCTTCCACACTGTTAAACAAATTTGGTGTTAAAAATGTTCAATGGGCACTCATTATCGTCGGTGCTATCTTCGGTATATCGGTTTTCTATGAGGTTGCATTTATTATTCTAGCTCCACTCGTAATTAGTATTGCGATAGAAGCTAAGGTACCATATATGAAACTTGGAATCACAATGGTAGCGGCTACAACTTTATCTCATAGTCTATTTCCACCTCAACCAGGACCGACAGCATTAGTTGAAGCTTATGGTGCGGATATGGGAATGGTCTATATGCTTGGTATTGTCGTCTTTATTCCAGCAGTTATTGCGGCGGGAATTATTCTACCAAGACTTATGAAAGACCTTGATCGTCCCGTTCCACCACTGTTGGAAAAGCCAAAGGAATTTACAGATGATGAAATGCCAGCGTTTGCAACAAGTGTCATCATCCCGCTAATTCCTGCGATTATGATTTCTGCAGCTACGATTATAAATATGTTTATTAATGAAGGTACATTTCTTCATGACCTAATCAACTTCCTAGGCAGTGCGGAAACGAGTTTACTACTTGCTGTACTTATCGCTACTTACGTATTTGGTCTGCGTAGAGGACGTACAATGAACGAAGTAATGGATTCCTTCTCCGGTGCTATTAAAGGCATTGCCATGATTATCTTTATTGTTGGTGCTGGTGGTGCATTTAAGGAAATTATTCTTGATTCAGGTGTTGGCGATTACATTGCTGGCATGATGGAAAATACGGTTGTCTCTCCATTAATTATGGCATGGTTCATTACAGCATTAATTCGTATCGCTACAGGTACTGGTGTTGTATCTGCAATTACTGCGGCTGGTATTGTAGGACCTTTAATTACAACCTTTGATGTAAGCCCTGTCTTAATGGTATTAGCAACTGCAGCCGGAAGTAACACGATTACACATGTGAATGACGCGTCTTTCTGGCTATTTAAAGAGTATTTTAACCTATCCATTAAAGATACGTTCAAAACATGGTGATTATTATTATTCACAACATCCATTGTTGGATTAGGCGTTGTATTACTATTAGATCTATTATTCTTTTAATCAAAAAAGAGGACCGTGTTCAAAATCACAGTCCTCTTTTTTGATTTAGTTTTCCTCCATTACTGCTTCTTGTAGCTCATTGGTTTCACTCAAATTAACAATTTGTTCGAGATCAAGTAAAATGAGCAGGTGATTATCGATTTTAGCAACGCCCTTCAAAAACGTTTCATGAACCCCAGCAATCAGTTTTGGTGCTGCTTGAATTTGATTATCTTCAATATCCTTTACCTCTGTCGCCGCATCAACAATTAATCCAATTTGCATAGCTTGAATTGAAACCACCAAAATACGCGTATTATTTGTTATCTCTGTATCTGCGAGCATTAGTCGTTCTTTTAAGTCAATAACTGGAGTTGTTTCGCCGCGCAGTTCGGTAACTCCTTTTATAAACTCTGAAGTTCGTGGAACCTCTGTTATTTCTTGAAGTCTTTCGATAGAAATAACTTGTTTCACGTCAACACCAAAGGATTGATTGTTTAATTTAAATACAATATACTTTGTTGCTTCAGCCACTTTACATCCCTCCACACTACTTAGGCATTAATTCATTTGGATCTATAATTAAGGCAACTTCTCCATTGCCTAGAATCGTTGCACCAGAGATAGCGAAAACATCCTTTAAATAATTTCCTAGTGATTTTAATACAACTTCTTGTTGTCCGATAAAGGAATCAACAATTAGCCCAGTGAGTTTTTCCCCTTTTTTTACAATAACAATGGAGTGCTCTTTACTTTCTTCTAATTCCTCGGATGGTACTTCAAAAACAGCTGCTAGTGAAACGAGTGGAACTACTTTCCCACGGAAATCCATAACCTTCTTCCCATGTGCGAACATTATTTGTTCTTTATCAAGGATGACTGTTTCTATAATTGAGGAAAGTGGAATTGCATAGATTTCCTTTTGTACATTCACAAGTAGCGTTGATATAATCGATAGCGTAAGTGGCAATTGAATCGAGAACACACTTCCTTTACCAGGCTGTGACTCAATTGCAATTTGACCGCCTAACGATTCAATTTTATTTTTTACCACATCTAAACCAACACCACGACCTGAAATATCAGATACTTTATCAGCTGTACTAAATCCAGACGAAAGTATCAAATTAGCAACTTCATCTTCTGTTAGCAAACCTGCTTCAGCTGGTGTGATTATTCCATTATCAATTGCTTTTTTCTTTACCTTTTCATGATTGATTCCAGCACCATCATCTTCAATTTCAATGAAAACATGGTTACCGCTATGGAACGCTCGCAGTGTCAGTTTCCCTTCTTCTGACTTTCCTGCCTGCTTCCGTACTTCTGGTAGTTCAATGCCATGATCGACCGAATTACGAATTAGATGAACTAAAGGATCACCAATTTCATCAATTACTGTACGATCAAGCTCTGTATCTGCTCCAATAATCTCCAGGTTAATATGCTTCCCTAAATCCTTTGCAAGCCCCCGAATCATCCTCGGGAATCGATTAAATACTTGCTCAATCGGTACCATTCGCATTGCTAAAATAAGACTTTGCATATCGCTTGAAACACGACTAATATGTTCTACTGTATCAGTTAGTTCCTGGTTATCCATATCTTCAGCAATTACTTCCAATCTGCTCCGGTCAATGACAACCTCTTCAAATAAATTCAATAGATTATCAATCTTTTCTAAATTGACACGAATTGTTTTGGAAGTATTATTTGCTACAGTTGGGACACTTTTTTCAGTAGTTGCTGCTGCCTCTTCCTTCGCTATTGGTAAATCTGGCTTTTCTTCTACAATAGATTCACCCTGCTGTTCTTCAGGAACAACTGAAATTAAACTCTCCATCTCAACATGCTTTACTTCTGATACGTTGCTAATAATCTCTTTGACCATCTCTGGATCTACTGTTGAGAGGAAAATCATTGAAAAGCTTTGTCCGAAGTTTCCCTCCTCAATTTCTTCAACGGCTGGACTGGTATGAATAATTTCTCCGCGGCCTTCCAATGATTCAAAAACCATATAGGCACGTGCGCCTTTTAAAATACATTCATCTGTTAATTCAACTGTTATACGGTACGGTGAGAACCCTTGATCTTTGGCTTGTTCAACAATCGTCACTTGGAATTCATCGAGTCCAAGCATTTCTGTTAGAACCGTGTTTACTTCTTCGACGGTGGCGACTTGTTCAATTTGTATATCTGACTTTCCATTTTCAATTTGATCGAGACGATGAACTAATTCAGAAACATCTTTCTTTCCATCATTTCCCTCTTGGATGGATCCTACCATGTCTTCTAAAGCATCAATCGCTAAAAAAATGACATCAATAATAGTCGTCGTCACATTCAATTTATGGTTGCGGATCATGTCTAATACATTTTCCATTTTATGTGTTAGTGAAGCAATATCTTCATATCCCATTGTTGCAGCCATTCCTTTTAACGTATGGGCTGAACGAAAAATCTCATTCACTAAATTCAAATCCTCGGGTTGCTTTTCTAACCGAAGAATATTGTCATTAACTGCCTGTAAATGCTCTCGGCTTTCTTCCAAAAATACTTCTAAATATTGATCCGTATCCATAAGGGCATTTCCTTTCTATTTCCATTTTGTCAATTTAAAGTTGTATAAATTCTACCATGATTTTGAGAATAGTTAATTGCTATACATCAAACAATTGTCGTTTTCTTATATAGGTTAAAGTTCCTATATTTTATATCGACAAAAAACACGATTTATAAAGAAGTATTTTAGGAATCTAGCAATTCTGCCAAGAGGATTAACAGAAAACGAATTTATAGTTTTCAATCTAACAGTAAATAAATATCTAACTTCCCTATTTTTTCAAAGACTACAGACAGTTGCAATGCTTTTTCATAGCCTGATAAAGCAGTGCTCCCTTGCATAATAGTTGGCGCTGTTATATCTGTTTTAATTCCATTTTGTATAATTGTAGTAGAAAGGTTACCTGCTAACATATTCCCTAGCTCACCACTAAAGGAAGCAAGCATCTCTCCTTCCACCGCCATTCCAAACATTGCTTCACCTATTGCACCAAAAACAGACGGGTCACCTGCAAGAATTAGCTTTCCTTTCACATCTCCTGTAAATCCAATTAAAACGCCAAAATGGAGAGATAATGAAGATCCCACTAAAGTTGGCTTTGCTATTTCAGATTGAATTGGAATGATTGATTTCAAAGATGTATTCATTCCATTTAATAAAAATACAACCGAACGATTTCGCTCTTCTTTTGTTAATACCATTGGGCACCACCTAATTATTTAATTTTTCAAAGAGTCCAAATGACTAGTCAAAAAGAACTATTTACTATTAATACTTTATCTATATCGGAAAATATATGAGATATTGTAGCAATCCAGCTCTATTTTTAGGAATAAATTTTTAAAACAAGAAAAAAGGAGCTAAACACTTGTAATTTAGCTCCCATGCTGGGTTTAAAACTTTTATTAAATAGGACAGATTTTTCTCTATCTCATGCTCCTTTTAAAGAATATACCATTTAATTTTCCATATTAATCTCATAGTTAGGTAAAATCAGAACCTCGACCCGTCTGTTTTTTGCTCTGTTTTCTTTACTTGTATTTGGAACAATTGGGTTATATTCTCCAAACCCCTTTGCACTGAAAAGTGTTGGGTCAAGCGCTTCATTTTCTAAAACAAGACGCATGAAGTTAAGTGCACGGGTAACACTTAGCTCCCAATTGGATTCATATTGAGAAGTACCAATTGGCACATCATCCGCATGTCCACTGATTACAATCTGATGCGGAGGCTCCGTGTGAAGCAAATTGGATACTTCTTGTGCAATTGTTATTCCGTCTTGCCTGACTTCAGCACTTCCTGAATCAAAAAAAACATCATTAACGATTGTAATTAATAACCCTTCTTCTGTGAGTTCTGTTCCAAACGCATCGACTAAGTTATTTTCATAAATATAGTTTTGGATTGTCGAATTTAGTTCCTCAAGATGTAGAAGTTCACCCTCCCCATCCGAAATCGTTTCCTCCATTTCTTCTTCCGGATCTTCTTGATTCTCTTTTTCAAGTTCTCCAGAATCAACTGGTGTCTTGACTGGAACCTCATGATTCTCAAGAATCCCGCTGCCTCCTCCAGAAAACTGATCACGAAATACACCTGAAAGCTGTTCGTACTTTTGTACGTTTATATCACTCATTGCGAACAATACAATAAATAGAGCAACTAGAAGCGTTAATAAATCAGAGTAAGGGAGAAGCCACGATTCATCAATATGTGCTTGCTTCTTTTTCCTCCTTCTACTCATCTGAATTCACCTGTTTCATCGCCGCTAATTCTTTGGAAGAAAGCAGTGAACCAAGCTTCTCTCGTACAATCAGCTGGGAATCGCCAGTAGTTATAGAAAGAATTCCTTCTACCATAATTTCCTTTTGTAGTACTTCTTTTTTTGATTTCTCTCTTAACTTATTTGCGAATGGGTGCCATAATACATATCCAGTAAAAATTCCTAATAATGTCGCAATAAAAGCCGCAGAAATAGCAGCACCCAACGCTTCTATATTCGACATATCACCAAGGGCCGCAATTAAACCAATAACCGCACCTAGTACTCCAAGAGTTGGGGCATAGGTTCCAGCCTGCGAGAAAACGGCAGCCCCTTCTTCGTGTCGCTGTTCCATCGCACTAATCTTCTCCAGCATAATATCTTTGATGAAATCTGGTGACTGTCCATCAATTGCCAGTTGCAACCCAGATGCAAGGAATGGATCTTCCACTTCATTTACCTGCTGTTCCAACGATAAGATACCTTCTCTACGTGTTTGATCTGCCCAGCTGCTGAACATTTCAACTAATTGCCTCGTATCTGTTTTATTCGTTTCCGTAAATAAAATTTTAAATAAAGTAGGTACATTTTTAAGCGTGCTCGTTGGAAATGCTATTGTGACAGCAGCAACTGTCCCTAGTAAAATGATTAATAGAGCAGCAGGATTTATCAGCGCTGTAACGCCTACCCCTTTTAGCACCATTCCAACTCCAACTGCAATTAATCCTAATATTAATCCAATAATTGATGTTTTATCCATAGTTGACCTCCTGATAAATCTATGATCTTATCACAATATTGTTAGATTCATATAAACTTCTATATTTAATTATCGGCAAATTTATAGAGTAATGAAGGAGTTTGTTGAATGTAAAATATTTAATTTATGGAGAGAGATTTAAATGGAGATAACCTTTTGAATAAGCAATAAATTAAAAGTAGCTTCCCCAATTTATAAGGGAAGCTACTTTTATTAGTTGAGTAGGTTCTTCTCTACTTTTCCATCTTTCATTACAATCTGAACTGTATCATTGTTAGCAAGTGAGGAAATATCGTCTAGCGGGTTACCTTTTACGATAATAATATCGGCTAGTTTTCCAGCTTCAATTGTTCCAACTTTGTCTTCCCATCCGAGACATTCTGCAGCTGTTTTTGTAGAAGCCACAATGGATTCCATTGGTGACATTCCGATTTCTGTCATTAGACCCAGCTCGCGAAGATTGATTCCGTGCTTCACAACACCTGCATCTGTTCCCATTGCAATTTTCACCCCAGCTTGATAAGCTTTTGCAATACTTGCTTTATGAATTTCAATAACTTCTTTTGATTTTTGTACAGCGGTATCAGGCATACCTACTTCCTCTGCTGTTTCTAAAACACCAACCGGAGCAAGTAACGTTGGTACGAGATATGTACCTTTTTCAAGCATCAATTCAATTGCCTCATCATCCAGAAAGATTCCATGCTCAATCGAATGTACTCCAGCTCTTACTGCATTTTTGATTCCTTCTGCACCTTGCGCGTGTGCCATTACCTTTATACCTTTTCTAAATTTCCCTTCCTCCACAATTGCTTCTAATTCCGCTTGAGAAAATTGCGTGAATTCGGGGTGGTCTGTTGCACTTGTTACACCACCAGTTGCATGCACTTTAATTACTTCTGCTCCCGCACGCAGCATTTCACGTGCTTTCTTACGGACCTCTTCCACGCCATCACATTTTCCATTTGGCATCCCTGGATAACCAGAAGGTAAAAGATCCATATCTCTACCAGAAACAGTATATCCATCGCCATGACCGCCGGTAATCGTTAGTGCATTAATACTTAACTGTAATCTAGGTCCTGCGATAAGACCTTCATCAATTGCTTTTTTTACTCCTAAATCTGTTCCAAGTGCATCACGAACAGAGGTGATACCTGCCTGCAATGTTTTTTCCAAGTATTTTGCCGCCTGGTAGTACATAAATGAAAAAGGAGTTGCAAGCCTATCAGCAGCCGAAGAGAACTCCAGCATCATATGAACATGCGTATCAATTAAACCTGGCATTATCGTTCCGCCTTGTGCATCCACAATCGTTTCGTTACCTACTACAGTATATTCATTTTCAGGGCCAACGTATTGAATACGATTATCTTCAACAACAACAATTGCCTCCTGTTGGGCTTCTCCACCATTCCCATCTATCAACAATCCATTTTTAATTATTGTTTTTCCCATTCTATTTCCCTCCGACGATTTCTATAATGTTTGAACTAATATTCCTGCGATGACAACTGATGCAATGGTAACGGTCGTGAACCCACCAATTAACATCGGTGTCAGTATTTCATTAAAAATGGTTTCTTCTTCCTCTTTATTCCGTGCGATACTTCTGCTTACTTCTTCACAAAGAATATAGTCAGCCGGAAATCCAAATAATGCTGTTAAAGCAACAGGCATTCCTTTATATGGATGCCACTTCAGCAGCTTCGAAACAATAAATCCTCCTAATGAAATTCCAAATGTACCAAGCAAAAGCAAAACAATGATGCTCGGCAAGTTGTTTATTACATCCTGTGGACTAACATCAGCCATTGTTCCAATAACAACAAAGATAATTGCAATCATCGTTAAATTAAATGAATTTGCTTTTTCCAATGTTTTATGTTCAAAGATACCAAGCTTCAACCCTGTTACACCAAAGGCAAGACACCAAAGACTGTAATGGATTGGTGTTACTTCACCTAGTGCCATACCGATTGCCGCTCCAACAAATACGAAGAATAATTTCAAGGTCATACTTGATTTTATTGGACTCTTCTTCGCTGTTTCCTTTGCAGTTGTTTGCTTCGTCTCTTCCATTGGCTTAAATGTTCCATTATCTATCTGCTCCTGAATCGTAAACGCATATTTTCGTAAAAAGTATTGCGCGAGTGGCATTCCCAATAATCCTTGAAATGCAACAATCAACGCCGGAATAACGACTAAGCTCGTCAGTCCAATCTCTGTTAACTTTTCAGAAGTGATAATAAGTGCTACTACTCCTCCGCTGAGCGGACCAATTCCAGCTACCGCTGTTGGATAGTCAAAGAGAAATGTGACAATAATCAATACAAGTACACCAGAAACTGTAATTCCTCCTAGTGAAATTAATACAGCTTTATACTGGGTTTTTAAAACGGAAAAAGGAATCATTGTTCCCATGTGTAAAATCGCAGGACCAACTAACATCGCCCCTAAGGCTGCAAATTGTGATGTTGCAAGTATATCTTTAGGGAATATTCCTGTCCAAATACAGATCAGATACCCTACCATTGCTGTAAGCAGCATTGGAATTCTTGCTTTGGAGACGATCGAAAGCCATTCCCCCAATGCAATTAATGCAAAGATAAGTGTCGTGGCTATTAGTGGATTACTTAGCATAAAAAAGACCTCCTGTGTCTAAGATGAATAGTAGTATTATTGTGAAAATTCACTCTGTGGTAGTAGGTCCTCAATTTGCTAACAACCAACGTTTAGAGCAATTTAGGTTATTATAAACTTATTACCTCTCAAAAATCAATACAATATCTGAAACTTTTGTCGAATTTCGTCATGTGTGCGCTATCATTATTTAAACTCAACTCGAAATTCTCTTCTACTACTAAAATAGTAGCGTAACATAAAAATGGAGAGTTAAAATTAACTCTCCACCCTCCATTTGAGCTCTATAAGACTCAATAATTTACACAGTTACACGTGCTTTCATTTCTCCAGAGTCATTCTTGCGCTGTTTCTGAATATACCAAACCCCGAGAAGGAGTAATAATCCAATTAAACTAATAATCAAATCAGGTACAATGAGCATAACACCTGCAATAAACAAAATCAGACGCTCCCATGAATAGGATTTTCTTATAAAAAATCCAATGACAGCGCTACTGACCGCAGTCATTCCGATAATCGCTGTCATTAAAGAGATAATGAGACTTACTGGTGTAATATCCTGTAACAAAAGAATTGGATTGTAGATGAATATATATGGGATAATGAATGCTGCTATGGCTAGTTTCACAGCTGTTACGCCCGATTTAAATGGATTTGCTCGAGCGATTCCAGCACCAGCATATGCGGCCAAACAAACAGGTGGAGTAATGTCTGCAACAATTCCAAAGTAAAAGACAAACATATGAGCTGCAATCGGTAAAACACCAAAATCATTAATTAGAACAGGCGCTGCAATGGTTGCTGTCACGACATAGTTAGCGGTTGTTGGAAGACCCATTCCTAAAATAATACAAGCTACCATAGTAAATATTAATGAGAAAAATAGTATGCCACCTGATAACGCAATGATACTTGCAGCAAATTTTGCTCCCAAGCCTGTAATACTTACAACTCCAGCAATAATCCCTGCCGTACCAACTGCCGCAATTACTGGTAACGCTACTCTAGCACCCTCCTCTAGAACACGGATAACTTTTTTAAAATTCATTCGTGTATCTTTTCGGACTAAGCTAACTAGAAATGCGGTAAGAATCCCCATTAAAGCTGCTCGTTGCGGGGTAAAGCCAACCATGATCGTCCCAATAATAACAATTAATGGTAATAGCATGTAACCATTACGTAACATTAACTCTTTAAAAATAGGCAGTTGTGCTTTCGGTAACCCGATAACCCCTATTTTCTTTGCCTCAAAATGGGTCCCTATAAAAATTCCTGTAAAGTATAATACAGCTGGAACAATAGCCGCCACCATAATGGTTCCATAAGATACTCCTAAATACTCCATCATAATAAATGCTGCCGCTCCCATTATTGGTGGCATGATCTGCCCACCTGTAGACGCTGATGCCTCTGTTGCTGCAGCAAATTCTGGCTTAAAACCAGATTTTTTCATCATTGGAATTGTAAATGAGCCAGAGGCAACTGTATTTCCGACCGAACTTCCTGAAACCATTCCTTGAAGCGCACTTGCTACAACAGCTGTCTTAGCGGTACCACCTGTGAACCTCCCTGTTAAAGCAAGTGCAATATCATTAAAAAACTGCCCTATCTTCGTATGCACCAAAATAACGCCAAAGAAGAGAAATAGGAAAATGAATTTCGCTGATATCTGAATTGGTGTACCGAAGACACCACTTTCCTTATACCATAAATCTGTCGTGATTCGATCCACGGAAAATCCCGGATGTGATAACATTTGTGTTGGCATAAAATCTCCAAAAATTGCATATAGAATCGCTATACTAGCTACAATAACAATTGGTAACCCTACTGTTCGACGAGTAGCTTCCAATAACAATAGAATTCCAAGAATAGAAATAGTTATATCGCTTGTACCATATCCAGAAATACGACTTTGAAGTATCGAATCAAAGAATATTATTTTATGATACGTTACGTAAACTGCAGTAAATGCTAAAACTACATCATACCACGGAACGGATCTTTGCTTTTTTTGTAATCCTTTTTTTGCAGGAAACAGTAAAAACATAAGACCAAGTGCGGTTCCTAAATGGATTGCTCCTTGCTGTTGAGATGGAAGTGTTCCAAAGTACCCTGTATATAAATGAAATAGAGTAAGTGCTACGCCTAAAAAAGTAACGACCCAAGTCCATTTTCCAATATTCACACGGAAATTACTCTCTCGATCATATTTTTCTAAAATTTGTTTAGCATCTAGTTGGGAGTTTTCCTTCATTCGATCACACCCCTTTATATAATAGTAAGAAAAGGGTCTTGGTTTTATCTTAAGACCCTCTTCTATTTATATCTTTATATGTGTAGCATGTGAAAAAAAGATAGAGAAAGGCCATTTTACAGCTTACTTTAATTCATCTAAGCTAGTGATACCAGTGTTTTCTCGTGTAACAATTTGAACAACTTCAGGGTAAATATGTCCGATAAAAGCTGCATTTGCTACTTCATTTCCTTCAAAATCGCCTTCACTATTTACTGCATCCAGTGCCGGAACATGAACAGTCATTCCAAGGTCCATATTCCCATCACGAATACTGGCTAAGTTTTCGATAGAGGCACCTGTTTCTGTATTCGTAACATTTAATCCTTCAATATTCTTATTCCAAATTGTCGCTATTTCTCCACCGAGTGGATAATAGGTTCCCCCCTGACTACCCGTTCCCAAAATTAAATCATTCTTGCGTTCCATTGCACCTAGTTCTGCAACATCGTTATCTACTGTCAACCCTTGTTCTTCATAATAACGCTTGGCACCAGGATGAATTGGTAGGCCTTCCGCTCCTTGCAGTGCATTCTCCAACGTCATATGCACAGACTGTGCATGTGTATTTTCACTTGCATTTTCTACCATACTTTTCGCAAGTTCATATCCGAGCTCTTCATCAATTGAATCTGTATTTGCTACTAATACAGCAAATGCAGTTACAGTCTCAATGTCTTCATCCATAAAATCATACGTATCCTGTGGAATGGTGTAGCGCATATAGCCACTCTTTTCTTCTATATAGGTAATCGCATCGTCTGAAAGACCAATCATTTTTACGTCACCAGCCGACGCTTGCAAACTTTCAATATTACCAGCGGGCAAACCTAAAATACCAATGGAAACATCAATGTTTCCATCTTGTACGCCATCTGCCGCATCTCCAAATCCTTCTTGATAGGCACTATAGTCACTATCTTCAATTCCGTAGGCTTCCAATATTAATTTGGATACGGCATTTGTTTCACTCGCAGGCGGACCAATTGCAATATTCGTCCCTCCACCACCACAGGCTACAAGTAGAAATGCACAAAAAACTAATGTAAGCGGTAACAAAATTGCTCTTTTTAACATTCCGTTCAACCCCTCATCTTGTTTTATTTGTTCGAATCTTCATAAACACTGTGTTTATTTCCAATGTTAGCCAAATCTTACACCAATTATATATTATTTCAGAAAAATTTCAATATTTATTCAACATATACTACTTGTTTAAAAGTTAATCTCTAACTATACTAGCAGCCAGATGCATATAGATTCGACTGCTAGTTGTAGATAGATATGATATAAACTTTATTCACTGCTGGACTGATTTTACAACTTTACTTCCCATTCTAAAAATCTTTTGAGGAAAAAGGAAGAAACAATTTTATTCCTCGCTTATTGACCGGAAGAAACTTACTATCGGCAACTAGATGACTGATATAACCAGCAAGACAAGCATAGAAGACGCCTTCGATTCCAAGCGAATCCTGCAGATTAGAAGCAATAAATCCAAAGAATACAGCTCCTATAATGGAATGTGTATAGCTCCGATGGGAAACGAAAGACGCTATTAAAATGTAAATCCCAAGCAACATTAGCCACTTCTCTTGTAACGTAATACTGCCTGCAAGAATACCAATCCCTGTAATGATTAACATATGTCTTTGCTTAATCAATGCTGATAATAGCATCATGGCTAAGCCAATACCAATGCCCAAATACCGATCTGCCGCCGTTCCCTCATAAAGACTATACATAATCATTAATGCACCGATTAACTGAGCAGCGGATTGAATTACTTGATGAGAGAACGTTATTTTGCTTCGGAGTTTCCCATCGATATCCAAATCAGGCATTAATCCCGAAACGCCTCCAAGTCCTACGAAAAGTAATGTCGTCGCTGGAGATGATGCAAATTGGTTTGCAACGACAAAGCCTGCTCCAGCTCCAATTGCAACATGTGCTGTTCCATTCATGTGATATACCACCTCTATTCCTAATTTATGTGGTATTTTTTAGAAAACTTGGCATTCGTTAAAGGAATTCTTAGAACGCGTTCTTTGCTTTGGAGTGCAAGCCTTTTGACGAATGCCTTAGTTGCACTTATGCAGATAGTTAAGCTTTTATGGTTTCTATCTGCCAAAACACCAAGCTCTATTTTACACAAAAATAACTAAATGTGTGTGTTATGCAAACAAAATCGACAAATTTAATCAAATTGTTAAATCTAATTCCAATCTTTTTTCCACCCTTATTTTTTAATCATACTATTTCCCTAAAGACGAGCATATATTTTACCATGCCAACATTTGTTTTTATGATACTATTATTAAAAAACGTCTGCTTAAGGGAGGAATTCTATTGAAAGTTTTAACATCATTTTTTGACAGATTAGTACAACGTTATTTACCAGATGCATTTTTATTTGCTATTATTTTAACAATCTTTGTTTTTTTGTTAGGGGTATTCTTTACGAATAGTGGTCCAATGGAGATGGTAACGCACTGGGGAAATGGATTTTGGGATCTCCTCGCATTTGGAATGCAAATGTCCCTCGTTGTTGTGACTGGATACATTCTAGCAAGTACCCCAGTTGTGAAACGCTTTTTAGTAAAGCTTAGTAGCTTGGCAAAAACGCCAGGGCAAGCGGTTATGCTTGTTACCTTTGTGGCTTTGGTTGCTTGTTTAATAAACTATGGTTTTGGACTAGTTGTAGGGGCATTATTTGCTGTACACGTTGCAAAAAGAGTGCCAACAGTCGTTTATCGAATTCTAGTTGCCAGTGCTTATAGCGGGATGCTTATCTGGCATGGTGGTTTCTCTGGATCGGTACCACTTCTCATTGCTACTCCAGGACACTTTTTAGAAGATACAATGGGATTAATTCCTGTCGTGGATACATTGTTTAGTCCCTTTAATATTTTTATCGTGGTTACGCTATTAATTACATTACCGATTTTCAATCGTTATTTATTAAAAGGTGCCGATCCACTTCGTACAACAAATGCTTCACTATGGAAAGATGAATCGAAAGAAGCCGAGAATGCAACGGTTGTTCAACCAACAACACCTGCTGAACGATTGGAAAATAGCCAAGTTCTTTCAGTCCTAATCGGTTTGATGGGATTGATATTTGTAGGCTACCATTTTGTTACAAATGGATTTGACTTGAACATAAATATTGTTAATTTTATTTTCCTTTTCTTAGGGATTATTCTACACAGAACACCTCGTCGCTTTCTTGATACTGTAAGTGATGGTGTTAAGAATGCTGGGGGCATTATCGTCCAATTTCCATTTTATGCGGGAATCATGGGAATGATGGCCTCATCTGGTTTATCTGAACAAATTTCATTATGGTTTGTAGACTTTTCTACAGAATATACATTGCCACTCTTCACGTTTATCAGCGCAGGAATTGTAAATATTTTTGTACCATCTGGTGGTGGACAATGGGCAGTTCAAGGACCAATCATGATCCAGGCAGCACTTGAAATTGGCGCTGATACCGCAAAGACAGCGATGGCAGTTGCTTGGGGAGACGCATGGACAAATATGATCCAACCCTTCTGGGCCCTACCAGTTCTTGCTATTGCAGGACTAAAAATTAGAGATATTATGGGATTTTGTGTAATGATTTTAATGTTCAGCTTTATTCCAATTGCACTTGGCTTTTTACTATTTTAATAACAGCCCCGACACGCTACACACGTCGGGGCTGCTTTAGTTGTGCTACGGTAATTCCAGTAATAATTAACATAAAACCGATCATCATACTAAAGCTCATCGTTTCATTTAATAAGAAACTACTAAACAATAGCCCAAATAACGGGACAAGCAAGGTTGAAAGTGTTGCTGTTACCATATCCACAACACTAATAATAACAAACCAAACGAAAAAACAAAGTGCAGATGCCAGTATCCCTGTGAATAGGATATAATATACACTGTCTGCATTTAATTGAATGGGTTCTCCCCATTCCATAAAAAGCGTAACAAAGAAAATGACGATTGTTCCAAACAACATCTGAAATGCTGTTGCTTGTAGTTTCGATAGGTGTTGCACATGTATACGATAATACACATTCGATATCCCCCATGATATGGCAGCGATAATGATTAGTAGTTCTCCAAATATGACATGGACATCCTGCCCCATCCAGATATCTCCACCAAGAATCGCCAAAAGTCCAAGCATCCCAATTAGCAAACCAGCTAGCTTGGCTGGAGTAATCTTTTCATGCAAAAATTTAACTGCCAGGATACTGCTCCAAATAGGCATAGAATAAAGCAATACAGATGTTTTTCCAGCGTCGACAAATTTTAACGCGAACATAACAAGAAGAAACACTATCGCCGTCTGTAATAAACCAACTACAATGAGATGTTTCCATGATTCTCTTGGAGGAAATCCGACTTTCAGAAAGAACACCATTAATAGTAGTGTCACCGCTCCTATACCAAAACGAAAAGAAGAAAACGCAAACGGTCCCATATAATGGAGAGATTCCTTCATTAATACCCATGCATATCCCCAAATAATCGTTATCGTTAGTATCAAAATCCACAAAACATATTTATTTTCCTGTAGCTTTTCTAAAAGTTTTTCCACCATTGTCCCCCTTGCTCCCCATTTCAAATAATCCTTACAGTTTATGCTAGCAGAGACAACAGTAAGAACCAAGAAAAACGTCTACGATCGATGTTAACCACTATCAAAATTCAAAAAAAATAAGCCTGCATCCGCACGCTTTTTAGCTAATTGCTTTATAGTTTGTTGTGTTGTCTCTCGCCTTGCTCATCATACATTGAAGCACTTGAGCAAGTCTTTCATCCAGATTCTGCGCATTTTGTTCTAAGCCAAGGATTGTTATCTCAACATCATTTATTTCAGATTCTAATTGATTAAATAATTGATCCATATGATAGCTATTTGCTTGTATATCTTTAAGATCCTCTAATAACAATGTGATGGCCACCAACAACTCGTTAATCATTTCCTGGGTCAACACATCCCCTCCTATATTGCTATTTTAAGCCATTCGTGCACCATTTCACAAGTGTAATTAGTATGAATTTAAGATATTTAAATAGGTATTATTATCTGTACAAATTTGAGACAATGGAGCTAACATGAAATGTACAGTCGAAATGAAAAGAATTAGGATTCCTAATGTTTGTAGGAACCCCATTTTTTCTAAACTAAACACTCTTCCATCATTTGATTTAAATTTTCTGCGGACACGGAAATTGTAACTGCTGATTGCTCAATTCCTTCGATTCCTTGTTCAAATACTTCAAGGTCGCCTTGAATTGTTTCATTGCTTGACTTCGATTTATCCATGGTATCATCAATTTTTTGGAACGCAGCTTCTGTACTTGCCATCTGCTCCTTCACATTCGTTAAAAATTGTTGTACTTCTTGTAAGGAGGAAGCGCTATTAAAAATTTGCTCATTTGTTAACGTAACGAGATCTGTTACGTTAGTCACAGAATTTCCAGTTTGCTCGGCAAGCTTTCTTACTTCTTCAGCTACTACTGCAAATCCACGCCCGTGCTCTCCCGCTCTCGCTGCCTCAATGGATGCATTTAATGCTAAGAGATTTGTTTGGTCTGCAATCGACTTCACCATTTCAATAATGTCTTTTATCTGGGTTGATGTATTTTCTAAATTTGCCATATCTTCGTTTACCTTAGTTGTACTTTTTTGCATATTTTCCAAGGATTGATTCATGACAGTCAAACGAGACTTTCCTTCTGCGGCAGCTTCCTTCGCTTCCTCTGCAAATTCTGTACCTGCTTTTGAACTCATTGTAATGATATTTACTTGAGCAATCATTTCTTCAATCGAAGCTGTCGTTTCTTCAGCCAATGTAGCAAGCTCCGTTGAGTTTTCCTCTAATGTTTGAACCATGTTCATTTTTGCTTGTACATCTTGATCCTTGATTCGCATTACTTCTTCATCATATGCCTCTAACACAATTTGCTGTTCCAAGTTTAGCAGCTTATTTATGACCTTAATCGCAAGAATTTGATCTGCCGTATTTTCGAAATTTTTCTGTACGATATTTACCAGCCCATCAAAGAGCTTTTGAAAAGATGCAATATACCATTTCTGTGTAAGTCCAATTTTCACATGGATATGTGCGATTATCTTTCTTCTCTTGATAAAAGAATCATTCATCTCGCCAGAAAACATTTCAACAATATGGGTACGTAATGTCTTTTTCAGCCTTTCGATTGAACTGTTCTTTTCAATGATTTCAATCAACCCTGGATTGTATTCTAAATTTTTATAAAATCCGTCAACAACTAACTGATTATCAGCCTCAATATAAGGCCTTAGCACCTGTGCAATCGCAAAATCTTCCCTTGAAAAATCGAGCATTTTTAACTGTTTTTCCAAATCAGATCCTGTTTCTATTTGTAGTTTCGGATCCATTTGGTTACTCATTTCAACTAAAACAGCATTATTTTTTTGTTTCTTTCTTACAAACATGTTGAGCCCCCTACTTTCTACCCATGCTTTTAAACTTAACCTTTATATCGGCTATGAAACGAGTTATGTTTAGACTAAAAGTTGGAAATAAAAATCGCCTCTCCATCGTGAGAAGCGATTTTTACTATCGGATTATTATTTGTTTTGATCGCCTAGAATTTTCCCTGCTAGCGCATAAAGTACGGCATATGTTACGAAGTGGGAGGAGTTATCATTTGGATCCTGCTGTGGGTAAACCTCTACATAATCCATCCCTCTAATACCAAGTTTTGCAAATTCATGAACGAGCTCTAATAGTTCATAAGAGGTAAGTCCATTCCCATCAACAGGGCCACCCGGGTTAAAGGCAAAGTCAAGAACATCACTGCAAATACTTAAATAAACCGCGTCTGTCTCGTTACTTGCAATGGCATATGCCTGTTTTGCTAATTCGGTTAATTGATTTCCTGCCTGACGAATTTCCCTCACAGAAATCGTTGTTGCACCGACTTCCTTTGCATATTTACCTGTCTCCGGTTGATTCCGAGGGCCGTGAATCCCCATATGAACAATACTTTCATTCCGTACACTTTCACTTTCGTAAATACGATGAAACGGTGTACTGCGTGCATATAAATCACCGTCATAATCTGGATAATTATCATAATGAGCATCAAGATGGATGATTCCAACCTTGCCATCCACTTCCTCACTAAGTGCCTTCACAATCGGATACGTAATCCCATGATCTCCACCAAATGCAACTGGAAATTTCTCCGTACTCCAAACCTTTTTCGCGAAGTCTTCAATTCGATTCATCGTTTCTACCGTATCTGCAGGGACGACATCAACATCACCTAAATCACCAAACTTATAGTGACTCAATACATCGATATGATTCAACTCAGGCAAGTACCCTGAATAGCGTGCTGAATTTATTCGTATCGCTTTTGGGCCAAGCTCACACCCGGTGTAATCTCCCCATGTAACCGCTCCTTCCCATGGTACACCGTAAACAAGAACATCTTTGTCTTTAAAACTAGTATCCTTTAAACTTACTTTTTCTCCCCCTAAATAACAAGGAGTATTTCCATAGATTTTTTCATTCCCCATTCTATCTCTCCTAACCTGTTTTACACCTGTGACTTTGTCGTATTGGTCTTAAACCATTACCATAACTCTTACCTAAATAACTGCAAATGAAACATGAAATTTAAGGAAAATGAAATTTCTTATCATATTAGGGTTATGTGGAAAATCGATAAATTATGAAGTTTATTTATCACTTTTGATTGGTTAGATATCACGTAGGGTTAATAAGTAGGGACGAAGTCGGTCATCTTTTCAAATCGTATACGCTGGCCACGAAGCGCCGTATAGTTTTTCATTCGTGACCAGAATTTACGGTTAAAAACTTTATATCGTTTTTGAAAAAGATTCCTCTTGATCTTAAAGGTTGGATTTTATCAATGCACCTCTTGAATCATCGCACACGCCTTTTCAGCAAATGCTTCACAACGGATTATATCGTCATCATCTGGCTCGAGCTCGACCTTTAGCCGCTCAGGGACAAGCTTTGCCCCAAGATGCTCCAGGTGATCTCCCATGAGTTCAATCGATTCACAAAACACATCATAAAAGGACTCTCCCGAACCAAAGACGCCCATTAATCGGTCCGTCAAATCGACTTCACTCAATTCATCATAGAAATCCTCTGCTTCATATGGAATCTGGCCGTCATCTGCGGAATGCGTTCCAATTAGAACCAAATCATAATCAAGTAACTCTTCAACCTCAATCAAATCAAATTCAAATGACTTGAATACGACTTGGTTGTTTTGTTTCTGTATATAATCAACGATTGCTTTAGCCATCATTTCTGTATTCCCAGTACAACTCGAACAAAGCACAAGAATTTTATTCATGGTACTACCTCCATCTAATTCCTCTCATTTTATCCTTATTATAAACGATAATGATAATCATTTTCAATTAAAGGAATAAAATACTCATCCAATGTTCATATTTACTACATTTACACATTTTTTTCAAATAAATAGAGATAATCAGCCCATCAAGACTGATTATCTCTATTTAAAATGGATAACTACTTTTTATTTCAATCGTTTACTCACCGAATCACGATAAACGATCTGATGCTGGATACTGATTCGTTTTACTGGTTCTGATTTGTTGACGGTTTTTTCAATCAGCGCCTTTGCCGATTGCGCACCAAGCTCATGAATCTGGATATCCACTGTGGTTAGTGCTGGGCGAATGATTTCAGATAAGTAAACATTATTAAAACTAACTAATGAAATATCCTGTGGGACACGGACTCCTGATTCTTCTAATAAACTAAGTACACCAACGCTCATCAAATCATCTGTTATGACAATTCCTGTTGGTGGTATGTCTAGCGATAATAAGGTTTCCACAGCTTCTCGCCCACCAGATTTGAGGAATTCCGTATGAATTTTATAACTGTCACTCACTTCTAAGCCAGCTTCTTGCAATGCCGCTTCATAACCTGCTTCACGATCAATCGTTACAAATAGTTCCTTTGATCCTCCAATAAATGCTACCTTCTCATGACCATTTTCAATTAAATGCCGTGTGATTTCTTTTCCGGCAACAAAGTTATCATTATCCACATGTGTGATTTCATTCATATTTTCATACGGCTTTCCAACAATGACAAAAGGAAATTTCATCTCACGCAGAAAGCTCGTTACCCGATCCTCCAATCGAGAATATAGTAAAATCACACCGTCCACATAGCTACCATGAACCAATCGTTGAACTTCTTCAAATATTTCCGCTTCTGTTTGTCCACTGGAAAGTGTAATCGAATATTGCATGCTATGTGTTATGGAACCTATCCCTCGTAAAATTTCTGGAAAGAACGGATTTTGCAACGCTTTATCAGCAGAGGATGGCATAATTACCGCAATCGCTTTTGTCGATTTCGCTACTAAATTCCGAGCATTAATATTCGGGTGGTATCCTAAATCCTTCATCGCTTTACGAACTTTCTTCTTTGTTTCTGCACTTATCCTCGGATTATCTGCAATTACTCTTGATACAGTAGAGGGTGCTACTCCAGTTGCTTTTGCTACATCTTTTATCGTTACCATTATCTCTCACCCTCTCTTCGTTGATTGAATTTATCTCATTATTAACCTTTTGTTGCACCTGATGTCAAGCCAGATATTAAATAACGTTGCAATAGTAAAAATACAAGGGCAATTGGAACTGCAATTAAAATGGAGCCAGCTGCAAATCGGGTAAAGTTTGTTGAAAATTGGTCATTAATAAAGTTGTACAACCCAAGTGCCAATGTGAAATTACTTGGACTTGTTAACACAATTCGCGGTAACAAAAAGTCCATAAATGGTGCCATAAAATTAAACAATGCGACAACTGCAAGTATCGGCTTTGCCAGCGGCAACATAATTGTCCAGAAATTTTTCAAGTGCCCTGCACCATCAATCTTTGCTGCTTCATCCAGCTCTTTCGGAATGGTGTCAAAATACCCTTTCACTAACCACGCATTAAATGGAATCTGTCCTCCTAAATAAATCAGCATTAATCCATAGAGTGAATCTGTTAAACCAATTGTATTTAATAGAATATAGAGAGCTACCATCCCCATTAATGCCGGGAACATCTGCAACAGCAAGAACATATATAATCCATACTTGCGACCAATAAATTTATAGCGTGAAAATGCATATGCAATTAACGATGTTATAATTACCGACCCGACAGAATTTACAACCGCTATATACAAACTATTTTTATACCAAAGTAAGTAGTTACTATTTGGGCTTGTAAATAACCATTTATAATGTTCCAATGTTGGATTACTTGGGAATAATTCTGTTACAAGCATATTCGACCCAGGATTCACACTCATCATAAGTGCCCAAAATAATGGATAGCCAATAATAATAAACATTACTAGAATAAATAGATAGATGAACGCTACCTCAATTTTTGATTTTTTCTTGCTAGACATAGCCATTAGTAACGTCCCTCCTCTTTAAAGGATGCTGTTTTTCTAAATTGGAAAAAGGCAAATACCGATATAATTAACCCCATGATAATCGTGATCGCAGCAGCCATATTATAATTGTTCGTTACAAATGTAAGCTTATAAACCCATGAAATTAAAATATCCGTTCCCCCAGCATTTTGACCTCGAACTGCTGGATCTCCTTCATTAAATAAGTAAATGATGTTGAAATTATTGAAGTTACCTGCGTATTGCATGATTAGAAGTGGGGCCGTCGCAAATAATAGATGTGGCCATGTGATATGTCGAAACTTTTGCATTCTCGTTCCCCCATCTACATCGGCGGCTTCATACATATCCTGTGGCACACTTTGTAAAACACCGGTAAACAAGGCAAATACAAACGGAAACCCAAGCCAAGTTTGAATCATAATTAACGCAACCTTTGCCCAAAATGGATCAGACAACCATGGAATCATGATTTCAAATTGACTTAATAGATCCCGATTAATCGCCCCGAATGTCGGATTGAACAATGCAGAGAAGATTAAAATGGATACAAATGCAGGAACTGCCCATGGTAAAATAAGTACTGTACGAATGGTTCGTTTAAATTTAACCCGTTTATCATTAACTAACAGCGCTAAAAATAATCCAAGAACAATTTGTAATGTTGTAGCAACAACGGTCCAAACAATTGTCCAAGTGAATACACTTAAAAATGTGTCCTTCCACATATTCACACTTGCTAATGCTGCAAAATTATCAAACCCTACCCAATTTAGTAGATTTCGAGGTGGAGAATTGTATTGATTATAATCCGTAAATGCCAATCCAACCATAAATAATAATGGTAAAACAACCACAAATAAAAGCATCAATAATCCTGGTAAAATCATAAAGTATGGAAATCCATTATTATAAAAGCTGGAAATCCCTTTTAATAAGGTTGGATTTGGATTTCCATTTTCACGAGAAATGGCATCTTTTCTTGCATCCATGATGTTATAAACATAGATTCCAATACCGAATAAAAGTACGATTAATGCTATCAATCCTTGGATTAATAACTGGATGGAGTGATGTTCCCGAGGAATAGTCCCTAATGTGAACAATCCCCAAATTCCAATATCAATATAGTCCCATGTTGTGACTAAAAACGAGATCGTTACAATTAATAATAGTATCCCTTTTAGAAAGCGGCGGTTATAGACTTGACCTAATCCTGGGATAACAATCGATAACAATGTAGCTATATTTCTACTTGTTTTTTTTGATTGATTATTTGCCATTTGTCTTCCCCCTCATGCAAAAGCGCAAATAAATATATGGGAAGTAAATCTCCCCATATATTTATTTCAATATTAGTTAGCTCCAGAAACTGCAATTTGATCCTGAATCGTTTGTACTGCTTCTTCTAACACTTCATCAACAGGCTCACCTTTAGAGATAAAGTTGAGTGCATTATTAATTGGATCCCATACTTGTTGCATTGCTGGCACACTTGGCATCGGTTCTCCATATGTTGTTTGCTCAGCAAATGCGGAGAAAATTGGATCGTCTGCAATGATCGGGTCTTCCATGGCGTCGTCACGAGCAGGAATTTCTCCAGCAACATCATAATACGTCATAGAGTTTTCAAAGTTTGTAATGTAAGCCATCAAATCCTCAGCCCACTCTTTGTTCTCAGAGTAGTAGGATAGCATATAAGATTTTACACCAACAAATGATTTCGGATTCTCCCCATTATCCAGTATTGGTAGTGGCGCTGCTGCTAAGTCCTCACCTAAAGCCTCTGTATAATCACGAACCATCCACGGTCCATTAATAACAGCGGATACTTTTCCTTCTTGGAATAGTCCATTCATAATATCAGGCGTTAAATCTTGTGGAATATAGCTATTATCAAACCAAGATTGCACTAAGTTACCGCCTTCAATTGATCCTTCATTAGCTAGTCCAATATCAGTGATATCATAATTCCCCTCATCGTTTGCAAATACATATGCACCATTCCCAGAGAAGAATGGATATACAAAATAGAAGTTTGCTGCTTCCATTAAGAAACCAAATTCATCATTACTTGCGTTTGTATCACGCTCAGCTATTGCCATCAAATCTTCCATCGTTTCAATTTCTTCATCAACCAATGATTTATTATAATACATTCCATACGTCTCAATTACTGCGGGATATCCCCAATATTCTCCATCATATTGAACAGCATCTAATGCAGTTTGCGTATACTCAGCTTCCTTATCTCCTAGATTTGTTGGATCAACTAACCCTCTTAATACGAGATCTCCAATTCTGTCATGTGGTTGGAAAATTATATCTGGTCCGTTCCCAGCAGGGCCTTCCACATCCAGTTTTTCTACTTGTTCGAGCATATCGACAGGAATCATATTAACTGCAATGCCTGTCTCTTCTGTGTATTTATCTGTTATTTCTTTTACAGCTTCCTCTTGTTTTTCCTCTGCATTTACCCACAGTGTAAGCGCTTCTGGTTTTTCCGGCATTTCACCTTCAGCAGTCGCATCCGTATTCGTACCACCATCAGTATTTGATGGTTCCGCATCATCTGGACCACAAGCTGCTAAAATCCCCAAAGCAAGTAAAAATATAACACAAAAGCTCAACCACTTTTTCATCTAATTATCCTCCCCAGATTATATTTTGCAACATTTTCCTATCAAATAAAGAAAACGTTTGCACAACTCTATGTTTTTATTATACATCGTTTCCTGATAATATCAATATCTAAAAATAAATAAATATTAATCTTGTTAGCGATTACAAAAAGATAAAGTAACTAGATTGTATATAGCTATACTTTGTTTTCACTTTAAATTTTATGTTAAATTGTGCAAACGTTTCTCATTTGGTTTAATCAAAAGAGGACAAATACGTAGAATTTGCCCTCTTCTGGTAGGAGCTACTTCATTAATCGATAAACCCTTGCCTCATAAGGCTTCATTACATTTCCTTCCAATACATCATAATTAGACAGCAACAATTCTTTTTCCATCAATTCCAATTTTGCTGGTAGTTCTATTTCTACCTCTTTCGGAAATAAGTTTGTCATAATAAGAACAACCTCATCATCTAAGGTTCTCGTGTAAGCATAAACATAATCATCATTTTCTAAAATAAGATCATAACTTCCATAGATAAAAACGTTATGTGCTTTTCTCAGCTTAATTAGTTTTTTATAATAATGATAGATGGAGTTCGGATTTTTTAATTCTTTTTCTACGTTTATTTCTGTATAGTTCGGATTCACTTTCATCCATGGATTTCCATCTGTAAATCCTGCATGCTTTGCATTCGTCCATTGCATTGGAGTCCTTGAATTATCACGACCAGTTTTCCAAATTACCTCCATAATCTTTTCAACTGGTGTTCCCTTACTTAGCTCTTCATGATAATAATTTCTCATCCCTACATCATCATAATCATTAATGGATGGAAACTGAACATTCGTCATCCCAATTTCCTGCCCTTGATAAATAAATGGCGTTCCCTGCATGAGAAAATACATTGTTGCTAAACTCTTGGCCGACTCGACACGATATGCCTCACTGTTTCCCCAAGTTGAAATCGAACGAGGCTGATCATGATTTTCTAAGAATAATGCATTCCAGCCAATATCTTCTAATCCTTTTTGCCATTTGGTTAACGTCTTCTTTAAAGCGTGTATATCCAAGCCTGTATTAGTATGTTTCCCCCATAAATCCAGATGTTCAAATTGGAAAATCATATCGAATTTCCCTTTTTCTTCTCCAACCCACTCTTCCGCTTCATCCATACTTACACCGTTGGCCTCACCAACAGTCATAATGTCATAGTTAGCGAATGTTTTCTCTTTTAATTCCTCTAAAAATGCTTGAATACCAGGTCGGTTCATATGACCTTTATAGGAAGGAACATATTTGTTTTTTTTCGGATTTGGCATATCTGGAAACCCGTCAACCTTCTTAATGTGAGAGATTGCATCAACTCGAAATCCATCAATTCCCTTATCAAGCCACCAGTTTACCATCGTGTACAGATCGTTTCGGACAATTGAGTTTTCCCAATTTAAGTCTGGCTGTTTTTTTGAGAACACATGTAAATAATATTCCTTTGTTGTTTCGTCGTATTCCCATGCTGATCCACCAAAGATAGATTCCCAGTTATTCGGCTCCTGACCATTCTTACCTGGATGCCAAATATAATAATCACGATACGGATTATCTTTCGAAGAACGTGCCTCAATAAACCAAGGATGCTCATCGGATGTATGGTTAATGACCAAATCCATAATCAGCTTCATTCCACGACGATGGGCAGCTTCGAGGAGTTCGTCAAAGTCTTCCATCGTGCCGAATTCATCCATGATTGCTTGATAATCACTAATATCATAGCCGTTATCATCATTTGGCGATTGGTAGATTGGACTTATCCAAATAACATCAATTCCGAGCTCCTGTAAGTAATCAAGCTTGGAAATAACCCCTTGGATATCCCCAATACCATCACCGTTTGAGTCCATAAAACTCCGCGGATATACTTGGTAAGCGATTGCTTCCTTCCACCATATTTTCTTCATATAACCCCTCCTTTTTCTGTTGCTATCTGGGTTGATTTTTTAACTTTACATAACGTGGAAAATGCAATCGTAGACCAAGCGCTAATAAGGTTGGTGACACGAATTACTAAAATGATAAACTTTTATTAGGCATAGCGATACCCCCACTATCTTTACAGCCTTAATTCTCATGAAAATACCCAGAATAAAACCTGAACCGTTTACCACAACCTCTAATAATTATTTTTATTTCTCAATGCCACCTCACGGATTCAAGCGCTTTCAATTTCATCGCTAAATAAATAATAGTTTTATCTTGTAAATATAGTGAAAACGTTTGCCCTAATTGATTATAATAGTAGCATGATAAATAAAAAAGAGCAATTGTTTTATAACTAAAAGTCAAATTTGCTTTTGCCTTTCATTATGCTCAACTAAACAAATTTATTTACTTAATAAGGGATTTTTATAATTATATTTATGAAAACTTATTTCCTTTCTTATATATCCATATTACAAAAACGTTTGCACAAACATGATTTATCTAATCGGCAATACATTTTAGGGACAAATCAAGAATAGGTGAAATATTGGAGGCTAGCACAAGCTTTGTGAACGTTAAAATGACTTACATTAAATAGCCCTAAACTTTAAACTTACAGTTAAAGTTTAGGGCTATAAGAAATGCTTGCTTTACTCTAAATAATACTGTAAAAACCGAGTATAAATAGAACGGGCTACCTTCGTATCATTCGTTCCGTGAACAATCGCACGTCCATCTCGGAAGAAAACGATCCGATATTCGTCAAAACCACAGGAAAGTAAGAAAGGATTGATTATCAGATTTGTGACATTTCCATTTAACCTTTCTGTAAAGACTTTTAATTCAAATACCTTAGTTTTAGGCGGTCTAATCTGAACTGCGTCTCTTCCGCATAACACATCGGACTTTGTTTGATTTTCAAATTTTAAGTAAGGATATGTTGGGTGCTCACCACATGTTGGACAATGGTTATTTTTTAAACGTTTCACATCTATTTCTGCCTTTTCATCTTTCCAAATATCAATCGACTTGAGTATTGGTGATACAGAAACTCCTGCAAGAATTTTTAAAGCATAGGTCACTTGTGTTGCGGTAACGATTTGAACAATCGGGCTGATTACTCCAACCGTTTCACAAGTCATACCATCTACTGGTAAATGATTTAGTAGACAATGTAAACAAGGTGTTTCATTTGGAATAATAGGAAAGGTGGAGCCATAACTTGCCACACAAGCCCCCATAATGAATGGGA
The DNA here is from genome assembly GCF_008304605.1 of Oceanobacillus polygoni. Classification (GTDB taxonomy): domain Bacteria; phylum Bacillota; class Bacilli; order Bacillales; family Amphibacillaceae; genus Oceanobacillus; species Oceanobacillus polygoni. Next base: position 98,875 of record NZ_PIJY01000010.1, read on the forward strand.
TGCCATGTTTGACAGCAGCATCATTCACAATTAATCGTGTTTCAAAATTATCCGTAGCATCGAGAATGACATCATGTCCCTTTATCATTTCTTCAATATTTAAACCGTGAACGTCCTCAATAAGGCTATCAATCGTAATCTCACTATTAATTTGCTGGAGTCTCTTCTTTGCCGCAAATGCTTTAGGAAGCTTATTCTTGACATCTTCTTCACCATATAATTGCTGTCGTTGTAAATTACTCCATTCGACATAATCCCTATCAACGATCGTCAGTTTACCGACACCTGCTCGTGCAAGCATTTCGGCACTACTAGATCCTAATGCACCTGCTCCAATAATAATGACACTTCCAGATTCTACTTTCTTTTGTGATTCCTTTCCTAAAAATAATTCTTGGCGTGAGTAACGCGTTTTCACGATCCTACCATCCCTGTTGTCGGGCTGCTTGCCACTGCATAGTCTTTTTCTTCCATTCGTCCTGCTTCATAGCCCAATCTACCAGCTTCCAACGCATACTTTACAGCTTGTGCCATTTTTATAGGATCCTTCGCACCAGAAACGGCAGTATTAAGAAGTACTCCATCTGCTCCAAGTTCCATAGCATATGCTACATCCTTTGGAGAACCAATTCCCGCATCAACAATCACCGGAACCTTCGACTGTTCAATAATAAACGATAAGTTTAAAGGATTAATAATTCCTTTTCCTGAACCAATTGGGCTTGCACCTGGCATAACCGCATGGACTCCTAAGTCTTCCAAACGTTTCGCCAAAACGACATCATCTGATGTATACGGAAGAACGATAAATCCTTCCTCAAGGAGCATTTCGGATGCTTTTAATGTTTCTACCGGATCTGGCAAAAGCGTTCTCTGATCACCGATCACCTCTACCTTAATCATGTCACATAAACCAGACGCTTTCGCTAATTTTGCTATTCGGACAGCCTCCTCAGCTGTTTTTGCTCCAGCTGTGTTCGGAAGTAATGTGTATTTATTTAAATCCAATTGTTCTAAAAAATTAGGTTGACTTTCTTCAAAAATATTCATTCTTCTAACAGCAAAAGTTAAAATTTCTGTTTCTGATTGTGTTACTGCTTCTTTTTGAATTTCAAATGATGGATATTTCCCTGTCCCTAGTAATAGTCGTGATTGAAAAGTACGATTAGCAATTGTTAACATAATCATCCGCCTCCTACAAAATGAATAATTTCTACTACATCACCATTGGAAAGTTTTTTAGTTTCATATTCTTCCTTCCTTACAATTTCCTTATTTACTTCTACAACAGCAATTCGGGATTGTAAATGGTAATGTGTCAACAGTTTTTCCACTGAATCTACTACTTCTGGAAGTTCCACCTGCTTTCCGTTTAGCTGAAAATTCAATCTTATCACCTCCTAAATCACCATGCTCTGGCGTCGATCCACACGAAATGCCTCCACCCATTCTCGATTCATTTTTTTCCCAAGTATAAAATCACAAATCATTTTACCAGTAGCTGGAGCAAGTAAAATTCCATTCCGGTAATGACCACAAGCAACTAATATTTTTTCTTTCTCCGGATGACTCCCGATAAATGGATTCCCATCAAACGTGCTTGGCCGTAATCCCGCCTTAACGTGATCTATTTTCCATTCGATTGCAGATGGAAGCATAGATTTTGCCTTTTCAATTAAAACCTTTATTCCATCGAGACTTACGGAATCACCCCAATCGTTTTCAATCATTGTTGCACCGATAACAAGCTTTCCATTGGTTCTTGGGACGATATAACAGCTTTCGTGAAATAATGTGTGCTTTAAAGCATGCTTTTCATTGTGAACAATTAAACTCTCACCTTTAACAGGTACAAGCTCTTCATCTAATCCAATTTGCTTAAATAGTCCGTTACCATATACACCTGTGGCAAAAACAACATAACTTGCCTCTACATCGCCTTTCGTTGTTCTAACGAGATAGTTATCCCCCTTTTCCTCCACCTTATAAACATCATTATTTTCAAAAATAGATGCACCAAGTATACGTGCACTATTAGCAAAACTTTCACAAGTTTGAACTGGCATCACACTCATATCATCCATTATATAAGCTGCCCCTAATACATTTGGAGAAATCATTGGCTCCATTTTCTTTACTTCCTCTTTATCCAGCCATTTTACAGTTGGCTGCTTCAGAAGCGAAGTAAGACGATACTTATCTGCATCTGAAAACACAAGTTTTAATATCCCACCTTCTCTATATCCAATATCAATGCCACTTAAAGTATATAGCTCATCTTTCAACTCGTTATATGCTTGTTGACTAGATCTAGCAAATGAAAATATCGTATCTTCCCCATTGCTTTCTGAGTGAGCTCCAAGCATACCAGCAGCGGCACTTGTTGTTTTCGTACCAATTCTATCTCTTTCAAACAACCCAACATCGACCTTTTCTTTAGCTAAGTAGTAGGCAATCGAACAACCAATAATACCACCGCCAATTACGACTACTTCATAATGCTGTTTCACTTTGAAATCGCCTCCCTATACTTTTTTGTCACCGCGATTGGTGCATCCGTATAGAAAATACCGGACATTATTGCAACTCCATCTGCTTTTGCCTGTTTCATTAAAGGCACCTTGTCTAACGTAATACCACCAATGCCATAAACAGGGATCCTAAGTTCTTTTTTCATTTGTGAGATCGGAACAATTCCATTGGGCGTTATTCCTCGTTTACTATTCGTTTCAAAACAATGGCCATAGATCACATAATCCGCTCCAGCTTCTTCAGCATCTTTTGCTTTTTCAAATGAATGAACACTACAACCAACCCTTAAATGTGGATATTGTTGCTTTACTATTTTTACTGGTAAACCATACTCTGGTAAGTGTAAATTAGGAATGTCTTGAAGCAGGACAATATCTAACCGATCATTTACGATAACTTTTTCCTTACTTACACCAATAGTCGAGTAATAACATCAGTTCGCGAGCTGACTTTGATTTTTCACGAATTTGCACAAAATCAACTTCATTGATGATGGCAGTTATTGTTTCGACGAGCTTTTCTACTGGCATACTGTCCGTCGTTACAGCAATTAGCTTCATTCAATTCCTCCCCTATTATCGATTAAAAAATCAAGAATATTAGCAACTTTTATTGGGTAGAATACTAGAAAACCCATCCAAAATAACACTTCTCAAGCCACAAAAAAACCACTCCTCTACATAGAAAAGTGGTTTTGTATTTGTTTTAATATACCATAAAATACAAGTAGCTCTTACCACATTCCTACGCAGGTGCTAACCTGTTCAGGTTTTGAGGGTTTCAAAGTAAGCTACTTTTTTCTCAGCCCTTATCAAGGGTTCCCCTAGTGAATAATAATCATTATTTTACTTTATAGCTACTCTACCATAAATAGAAATATTTGCAAAGGGGGAATCTTATAAAAAATAAGTTTTTAATGTTTATAACATCGCTCCACATTAAAATAGACTGTAAGATACCATCACACTAAACTGTTTTTGGGTGAAAAGAATCTACCAAAACAATAAAGCAGCTAAGAATATATTAGAAATTATTCTTATTGAAACTTTGTTCATTTTAAACCTTAACTATACAACACTAACATTTCATTACTGCACCTTTTATTATGAAACAACCTCTCTTTGTCAATAGTGCTCAAACAATAATAATAGTTATTACTTTTTTCATTTACCAACCAAAGAAGTACCATTTTCATGTATACTAAGAACTAGAAAAAATAGAAAGAGGTCTTTCAAATGATCAAAGTAAAAATGAATGTCCAAACTGCGTACCATGGAGAATTACTACGTGCTGGTAAGGTGTATGAAATTGACGAAACAACAGCAAAACGTTGGATTGCTAGTAAATTAGCAGAAGAAGTAAAAAACGATTAAGGGAACATGGAACTTTTTGTCTACCCTTATCTTTAACAGTCGGATATACTATTTAGAGAAGGAGGTGAGAACGTGAGTCAAGAACAATTAGATCGTATGGAGAACATGTTAACAACTTTAATTAAGACTGTTGGAACAGTCTTAGAAGAACAAACTTCTATGAAAAACGACATCACTTCGATTAAAGAAGAACAAGTTTCTATGAAAGAAGAACAGATTTCTATGAAGAATGATATCAGATCGATGAAAGAAGAAAATAATGCTAGACATAATGAGGTTATGGAAGCACTAAGCATAGTTAGAGCCGACAATGATCTTCTCTGGGAAAAGACTAATAAGCATGAACGAGATATCGGTATCCTAAGAAAGCTATATGAGAATTAATCTTCTGAGAAACGTATTTTAAATATTGTATAATACCTCGCACGTAACTACACAATTTTTTCATAAAACGGCCCCCCGCTAGAACACATCCATAGAATTACATCTGTGAACAGCAGGGATAACTAATTCCTATTTCATGAATTTATCGTTCTAATTATCTTAATCTAGATTTTTGCCATTTCTAACTACTTCTCTTTCCAAAAAATAAGACTACCTTCATTGATTTGCCTCCCAACATCTAATTTTCACTCTTGAGGCTTTACAGTACAATAAAGGTAGTCTTATTCAATCTATCTATTTGCGAAGAATTCTTCCGCCTTCTCCAGAAATACTTCTTGAGCAGGTGTCAGATCGTATTCTTCCTCAATTGCTGAAACAGGACAAACTGCTTTACATGCACCACAATCGATGCAAATATCAGGATCAATATAGAATTGATCTGGTCCTTCTTCTATACAATCAACCGGGCAAACACTCACACATTCGGCAGCCTTTTCCGGTCCACATGGATCTAGTATTACGAAAGCCATTTATGGATACCTCCTTACACGCTTCTCTCTCTTAAATGATAATGCTTAAACGATATGAAGTAAACCATTTGACTCGAAATTTCGACAAATTATACGTAAACACTTACTCCTGGACCAAATGGAATTCCAAAGAAGAAGAAAATTAACAAAAGAATCGTAAAGGTAATCAGGAAGAAAATACTGTATGGCAGCATTAATGCGATCAATGTACCAATTCCTGCTTTCTTATCATATTCTTTCATAAATCCTAGAACGATAATTAGATAAGGATTCATCGGTGTAATTACATTCGTTGACGAATCTGCAATCCGATAAGCTGCTTGAACAAAAGCTGGACTATATCCTAAAAAGTAGAACATTGGTATGAAGATAGGTGCCTCTAGCGCCCACTGGGCTGACCCACTAAATATAAACAAGTTTAATAATGTTGTTAAGAGAACAAAACCTAAAATAACAGTAATTCCAGTTAAACCAAGTGACTCTAACATGTTCGCTCCACTAATGGCAATCCAAGCTCCCATATTTGTCCATTCAAAATAGGAAATAAATTGAGCCGCTGCAAATACGAGTACGATAAACCCAGACATATCTTTCATGGCATTTCCCATATAAGATGCGATATCCTTCGAGCTTTTAATCTTCTTAACGGTAACACCATAAATCGTCCCAACAAGGATAAACAGGAATAAAATTAACGGTACAATTCCAGATAAAAATGGAGAAGGGATAATCCCACCATCTTCATTCGTAAGTGGAGAATTCGGAATTAGAATTACAGTAACAATAAGTGCAAAATAAGCAAGACCAGCAATGACAGCATTTCGTAGTCCCTTCATTTCTAAAGAAGTCGTACCTTTCACTTCCTTAGCTGCTCCACCTTCGTATTTTCCTAAGCGTGGTTCTACTATCTTTTCCGTCACAAATCCGCCGACAAAGGTAAGAATAAATACACAGGCAACCATAAAATACCAATTATCCACTGGTGTTACGTACAAATCCGGATTTACGGTACGAATTGCTTCGGTCGAAATCCCCGATAGCAATGCATCGGTCCCGGTAACCATTAAATTAGCAGTAAAGCCTGAGCCAACACCTGCAAATCCAGCTGCAAGTCCTGCAAGCGGGTGTCGTCCAATATTATAAAAGACCATTGCTGCCAGCGGTGGTATGATAACAAACGCAGCATCCGATGCGATATTCCCTAAAATACCTGTAAATACAACCGCATAGGTAACCAATGATTTAGGTGCTTTTAAAATTGTACTTTTAATCCCAGTTTCTAGAAGCCCTACTTTATCAGCAAGACCGATTCCTAACATCATCGCTAATACAATCCCTAGAGGTGTAAAGCCTACGAAGTTGTCTAGCATCGATGTCAAAATATATTGTAGCCCTTCCGCTGAAATTAAGCTTTTAATTGCAAGAACCTCATCTTCACCAGGAAGTGTAAAGGTAACATTAAAAAGAGAAATTACCCATGATAATACAATAACAACTCCTGCAAGAATTACGAACAACATGAATGGGTCGGGTAGTTTATTTCCCACTCGTTCGATTCCGTTTAAAACACTTTGCATTCCTAGTTTTCTTTGCTTTCCTGCCATAAAATCTATCCCTTCTGTTCCATTTATTCTATTCTTTAAAACGAAACACCTTTCTTGGTCTTCCGCGCACACCGGATTGGAGCTCTCCACATTGCACTGTGATGCCAGCCTTCTCCAATAGATTAGCAATCCTTCTGCCGTTTCTCTCCGTACTTTTTAGCCATCTAGATACATCACTAGAGGTAAATTCATAACGGTTGTATTGTCTCGTGTAAGATCTTAATTTCGAAACCACACCAGGGCTAACACCACTATGCTGGATTTTCGCTTTCCATTCCGCACCCATCTCTATTGTTTTATAAGCTATCGTTTCATTATTTGAATTCTTTTTCGTCATATTTTGATCTTCATCGACAATTATAATCGATGTTGTTTCTTCTTTTTCAAGGTTATGAAACCCTTTTCTAACATGCTGTTCTGCCTGTGATACTGTTTCACCAAAGCCTATCGAGATAGTCAACTGGATATTTTCTTGAATTTTAACATCTTCAATCAGTTCAAAAATAGCTGCTTCGAATCGATGATCAATTTCACCTCGGGTTGTAAAAATAAAAAATAACCCATCTCCTAGCTGCATTAATGAACCATTTACTTTTTCTGTTAAATGTAGTAATGACTGTCGTAATTCAAGTTCCTTATGTTTCATTTTAAACGAATAATACAATGCTTCTTCACTCGTATTAAATTCTACTTTACATCCAATTACAGCCATCTGAGCATTTTTATATCGAGTGGATAGTGCCCGTTCAATTAAGAGCCTAAATGATTGTTCGATGGATAAGTAGGATGGAGTAACCCGATAGACAGGAATGCCCTTCTCTTTTAAGGCGATATAAGTAGCTCGAAGAAAAGTGATAGCAAGCTCCATCTCTCCTTGTTCATAAAGATTTTGATGAAAAGCTATCTGTTTTTCATTATGTTCATATCCTTGGAAAGGCATATTATTATAAGTTATAGCATCTAGCTTATAATAGGCTAATATTTTCTCAATTTCTTCACGCTTAATCGTATCTATGCTTATCTTTTTATAGACCGTATTTCCTTCCAATTGCGCCTCTAGCAAAGTCCCAAAAAATGTAGAACCATTCATATTTGGATAAATTGCTTTATCAATAGGTAGGAGCGCATGATCCATTGCATAGGAAAAGTTCATAATTCCTGAAAAAAACCATTGATCAAATTGATCTTTATTCCTTTCTAAAATCCGGTCTATTTCTTCGAGCGATTCATACGTAAATGGAACAATAGATGTATCGCTGAATTCCTTTGCGACAGACATAATTTGTTGCACGGAATCAGTTGGACCGATTACACCAATCCTAACTTTCATGTGCGTTACCTGCTTCCTGCTCTATATATTTCATGATGACATTTGTTCCTTTTTCAAGGCTTTCTAGCGATGCAAATTCAGTAGGGTGATGACTAACCCCATCCTTACTTGGAATAAATATTAACCCAGCTGGCCAGTTCACCGCCATATTCATCACATCGTGACCTGCACCACTATTCATTGACAACGTTTCATAACCTAAAGCTTCACTTACTTGCTTTAACCTAGCATGCATCTTGCCGTCCAGCATAATAGAATCATGATCCACAAGCGTCTTTATCTCTATTGTCACTTGATTTTTCGCTTCAAGCTCCGAAACAAAAGAACGAATACGTTCGACAAAATTACGCTTTAATTTATCATCAACACTACGTATGTCAATTCCCAATTCAACTTCTCCAGGTATAACATTCATTGCGTTTGGATGTAAACGGATGGTGCTTACAGTAGCTACGAGCGGGAATTCACTGCTCTCATTTACTTTTAGCGCTTCCTCTTGGACATAATTTATGAGTGGAGCAATTGCTACCAGTGCATCCTTCCTTCGATTCATAAGCGTAGTCCCTGTATGGTTTGCCATTCCTTTTGTATTAATTGTGAGTCTCACAGGACAAGCGATTCCTTTCACAATGCCAATTTCAGCACCTGTTTCTTGCAATTCCATCCCCTGCTCAATATGAAGTTCAATAAAGCTTTCCAGTGAATCGATTGGGAGTGCAGCCTCTTCTATCGATTCCCAATCAAGTCCATAGTCTGTCATTGCTTGTTTTATCGTAATTCCGTTACGATCTTTAATTGTTTCAATTTCCCGTCGATTTAGTTGAGCCGTAATGGCTTTACTGCCAATCGTCGAAACGCCAAATCGTGCGGATTCCTCAGAAACAAAGCAAATGACAGCGATATTTTTTTCCGGCTGAAACTTCATATCCTGTAATCCTTTTATAGCAGCCAATGCTGTTAGGACACCTGCTGCCCCATCATAACCACCACCACAATTTACTGTGTCTAAATGAGATCCCATTGCAATAGTGGGTGCAGTTTGATCCACTTCCCAAATAGCCCAGTAGTTTCCAGCTGCATCTTGCCGTGTTTTCAGACCTATTTCAGCTGCGATATTTTCAAATTGGAGATGCGCTGCTTTTTCTTCTTTTGTAAAACTAAGCCTTGTAAAGCCGTCTGGACGAACCATTGTGTCAGTCACATTAAGAGCTAGTATTTTTCTTCAAGCCAACGATTCAAATTACTCATTCTGTGAACCTCCTTCAATGATTTTTATAAATGTATCCAAAGCAACAGCTAGAACGTTTTCTTGGAAATCGAAAGAAGGATGATGATGGGGGTATTTCAATTCGGTTCCAAATAACATATAAGTTGCTTTACCACCATGCTGTTGTACACGATTCATCATAAAACTTGCATCCTCTGAGCCAGATACCTTTGCTATAGGAAGAACTTCTTTTACATAGTCACTCGATTGGCAAGCTTTTGTTATTTTCGGTATTAGTGTTTCACTACACACCATTTCTTCCGTAATCCCAACAGGAGTAATTTCATAGGACACATCATACATGTCCGCTGATGCTTTTATGATTCGGGTTGCTTCCGCTAGCATATAATCATTAACCTGCCTAGTTTCTCCTCTCGTCTCGATTTCAAGATAAGCGTCACTAGGAATAATATTTCTACCGCTGCCAGCAACCATTTTCCCGACATTAATCCGAGTAATACCGTCACTATGCCTTGGAATCGCATAAAGATTTGTCGCTGTTACAGCCGCAGCAAGTAAGGCATTCCTCCCTAATTCCGGATGCATTCCTGCATGTGAAGACACACCTGTAAATGTGACATTGAGCTTCGATGATGCGAGGAACCCTTCTGTCGTTGCAGCGACTGTCCCAATAGGCAAGGATTGAATACCAATATGCCCACTATAAAAATAATCGACATCATCTAACCATCCTTTCTCGGTCATCGCTTTAGCACCTCGTCCACCTTCTTCGGCGGGTTGAAACAATAAAGTGAACTTTCCCTTTAAGCTCGATTGATGCGTTGCAATAAACGTCGCAACTCCTAAACCAATTGTCATATGCCCATCATGACCACAAGCATGCATCGTTTGTTCGGTTGTAGAAAGAAAGCCTTCTTTTGCGGGGATATGATTCGTATCTTTTGTTTCCGTAATCGGTAATGCATCGATATCGAACCTGAATGCTACATGATCTCCAGGTCTTCCAGTATCCCACGTTGCTACAAGCCCTGTAAGTCCTCCGCTCATTTTTGCAAGCCAAGACGCTTCCACACCTTCTGCTTTTGCTAACAATTCGTGTTCATTCAAATCTGCTTCATTTGGAATTCCAAGTCTTGCATCATGGTCTAGGGCCTCTTCTCCAAGATGGATGGTAAATCCAAGCTTCTCCAGCTCTTTTCCGAGTCGGTAAGTTGTTATATACTCCATAAAGCCAAGTTCAGGATACTGATGAAACAGCCGACGCCAAGTAATCAGCTCAGCTTCAATACTTTTTATGAAATCAGACATACACTCACTCCTCATTCAATTTTTGTAATGCATCGATCGCTAGTTGGGCAAGTAGTTTTGTTCCATTCGGTAATGCACGTTCATTCAATTTAAAATTCGCGTCATGCAGGGGTGCCTGATTGTCTTTATCCTCTATCTGAGTTCCGAGCCAAATGAATGCTCCAGGATATTTTTGTAGAAACCTTCCGAAATCTTCGCCTGCTAAAGCCGGCTGCTGAGCAGGGGTTGCTTCTTCTCCTAGAACCTTTTGTACGGAGTTCCTGGCAAGCTGCGCCCATTTCGGTGTATTAATTGTTGCTGGATAACCTTCCACATATTCAATCTGTGCTTTAACACCAAAAGCTGCTGCAATTTGATTCGTAATTTGGAAGAAACGCTCTTTCAACTTCTCCCTGATTTCAGCATCATATGTACGAATCGACCCTTGTATAGTTACTTCACGCGGAATAATATTCGGTACACTGCCAGCTTCTAGCATACTAATCGTAACGACGGAAGCTTCCATTGGATCTAGATTTCTACTGACAATCGTCTGCAAGGCTGTAATCAAATGCCCCGTTGCTATAACAGCATCATTTGTTTGGTGTGGCATACTGGCATGACCGCCTTTACCTTCTAACACGACCTTAAAACGATCCGATGCTCCCATTACTTCCCGATCATGGACTCCGACAGTACCTGCTGGCATGGATGGCCATACATGCTGACCGAAAATAACATCCGGCGTGTATGTATCAAACACACCGTCATCCATCATGACTTGAGCTCCACCTACAGGTGATGCTTCTTCAGCTGGTTGAAAAACAAGTAATATCGTCCCGTGAAGTTCTTCTTGCATTTGTTGCAAAATACATCCTGCACCAAGTAGCATAGCTGTATGGGCATCATGACCACAGGCATGCATCACATTCGGGTGCGTAGATGCGAAATCATGATTATTTAATTCCTGAATTGGCAATGCATCAATGTCTGCACGTAATGCAACAGTTTTACCCGGCTTTTTACCTTTTATAATCCCTAATACTCCATGCGTTGCATAACCAGTTTCAAAAGATATCCCATATTCTGTTAATTTTTCTTGAATATAATGGGAAGTCTCTTTTTCCTGATTACTAAGCTCTGGATATTGGTGCAGATGCCGTCTATTAGCAATTACTTCCTCTTCTATTTGATTCATTATTGCTTCTATTTTGTGTTGCATATAAAAACCTCCAAAATACTGCTCCATTTACGGAAAAATACCTTAAATAGTCCGATAAAAGGATTATACAGATTTTTTTCTTTCTTGTATATATTTTTTTGTAAGTTAACAATTTATTTTGTGAATACCGTATTTTCCATAACTTATAATTAAGAGCGATGTAGCAATGATTATCGCTGCGAATACCGGTTTCTCAAATTGCTCGCTCCATTTACTAATACAGTTTTTTCGACTTGCTCAATCACCATAAAAAAAGACTCTCTGCCATCCCTGGCCAGAAAGTCTTCCCTATTATTTCTTCAGCTTCGCCAATGCATCAGCGAGTGCATTATTTTTAAATCCCTCATCCTGCTTCTTCAAATATTTGTTCACGTCTTTTTTCGATACGTTACGCTTCTTCTCTTCCTGTTTTCGCTTATTAAATGTGGAGAGTTTTTCTCTGTGACCACATTTGCACATAAACATTTGCCCTTCTCCTTCACCACGGAGCTCCAGTCGTTTATGGCAATTTGGACAGCGGGCATTCGTTTGTTTGGCAATATTTTTCTTATGCCCACAAGAGCGATCTTGACAGACGAGCTTGCGTCCATGCTTATTCTTTATTTCCAGCATGAGCTTTCCACAACTTGGACATTTCGTTCCCGTCATATTATCATGCTTGAATGTATCTCCACTGTTCTTAATCTCCTGAACCGCTTCTCTTGTATAGGTTTTAATTTCGGAAATAAATTTCCCTTTCGCAAGCTTACCTTCTGCAATTAAAGCAAGCTTCTGTTCCCATTCTGCAGTTAAGGCCGGAGAGCGTAAATCCTCTGGTACAAGATCAAGTAACTGACGACCTGTTGGAGTTAAATAAATATATTTCCCTTTTAGTTCCATATACATATTGTTAAATAACTTTTCAATAATATCTGCTCGTGTCGCTACCGTCCCAATACCACCTGTTTGATTGATTGTTTTTGCCAAATGCTTTTCATCGGAACTCATGTAACGCACAGGATTTTCCATCGCCTGTAACAATGCCCCTTCTGTAAAACGTTCTGGTGGCTTTGTTTCTCCCTCTGTACGTGAAATACGAATATTCGTTAGGTTATCTCCTTTTTGAATAACCGGTAAGCGTTGATCATCTTGATGATCATCGTCATCCCTGCGATTATTGTAAATTTCCTTCCAGCCTAGTTTTTTAATTACTTTTCCTTTAGCGATGAAGCGCTCTGCACCAATTTCAGCCATAACTGTTGTTTGCTCAAATTCATAGGCATCTGAAAGCACGGCAAGAAAACGTTTCACCACAAGGTCATAAATTTTAAGTTCCTTATCATCTAAATCCGCTAACAGAACCGGCTGTTCCGTTGGAATAATCGCATGGTGATCCGATACCTTCGCATTATCGACAACTGCCTTGGATAGTTTCAAATCCTTCTTTAAAATTTTCGCAGCTGATTTTGCATATTCATCGACTCCACATGCTTTTACTCGATCCTTTAATGTAGGAACAATATCTGTAGAGATAACACGTGAATCCGTTCGTGGATAGGTCAAAACCTTATGCTGTTCATAAAGCTTTTGCATAATCGACAATGTCTGTTTTCCAGAAAAATTGAAGATTCGGTTTGCATCTCGCTGTAATTCCGTTAAGTCATAAAGCTGTGGTGCAAACTTCTTTTTATGCTGTTTATCAACTTGAACAACAGTTGCATGCTTATTTTTCAATTGACTTAGCAAATGGTCAGCTTTATCTTCGGAAAAAATACGCGAATTATTTTTTTCATCCTGCCAGATCAGCTTAAATCCTTTATCTGTTTTTGCTTCGATACCGTAAAATTTCCTAGGCTTAAATTCCTTGATTTCCTGCTCTCTTGCAGCGATCATCGCAAGTGTTGGTGTTTGCACACGACCACTGGACAACTGCGCATTATGCTTTGTTGTTAATGCGCGTGTTGCATTCAGACCGACATACCAGTCGGCTTCTGACCTAGCAACCGCCGATTCATACAAATGCATGTACTTTGCGCCAGGTTTTAGGTTCTTAAAACCATCACGGATCGCTTTATCGGTAACAGAAGAAATCCATAAACGTTTCACTGGTTTTTTTATCCGTGCTTTTTCCAAGATCCAGCGAGCAACCAGCTCCCCTTCACGACCAGCATCAGTTGCAATCACAACTTCACTAACATCCTTACGATTCAGCTGGGTTTTCACCGCTTGAAATTGTTTACCAGTCTTTTTAATAACGACAAGCCGTAAATCTGGCGGGAGCATTGGCAAATCTTCCATTCGCCATGTTTTATATTTATCATTATAGGTTTCTGGATCGGCTAACGTAACAAGATGGCCGAGCGCCCACGTTACAATATATTTAGAACCTTCCAGATAGCCATTTCCCTTTTTCGAGCACCCAAGCACCCTTGCAATGTCACGACCAACAGACGGCTTTTCTGCTAATACAACTATTTTACTCATCAAAAAAATCCTCTCTATAATCCGCTTCCTAAAACTAACCTTTCCAAAGACACTAAACGGATGGTTAGGACGTACTTATGCAAATACGTAACCTACACCGTTTCCTATCCAGGAAGTGGTATTCACTTTATCCTTATATCCTCCATCTTCTTAATGATAATGAAGGGAAACATCTACTGCTACTTTATCATAAATTAGGTGTTTCGTGCAGGCTAACTACCGCAAGCACAACGTAACCATCCTTTCCATACTATAATCTAGAACCTTGTAAAGGATATGGTTAGATGCTTTATTATACTGGATTACTCTTATTAGTTACAGCAGTTAGTTTAGATGGGTTCGGAGTTGGAATCACTTATGGACTGCGAAAAATTAAAGTACCTGTTATTGCATTAGGCATCATCATGCTCTGTTCAGGTATTATTGTTTATACATCTATGTTGGTCGGTGATTTGCTAAGCTTTTTTATCTCGAAGGAAATAGCTAAAGTACTCGGAGGAATCATTTTAATTGCGATCGGTTTATTTTCATTTGTTAATGTTATCCGGGCCAAATTAGTAAATGCTCCTTCTACTAGTAAGGCTTACACAACAAAAATAGAAGATATTAAAACCGTAATGACGACACCCGATAAAGCAGATTTAGATCATTCTGGTTCGATTTCAGCTGGTGAGGCTTTTCTACTCGGATTAGCATTAGCACTTGATGCATTCGGTGCTGGAATTGGTGCTTCGATGCTTGGTTATTCGCCTTTACTGACTGCCGTTCTTACAGCTTGTATGAGTGGATTCTTTTTATTTTTCGGTATGAAGCTAGGAATATTATTAGCGCAGCAAGAGAAATTGCAGCGCCTAACTTTTCTGCCACCAATGATTTTAATCGCAATTGGGATTTTTAATATCTTTTAGCTTACCGTAGTTGTTTAAAAGGTTTGGTGAACGTAAGGTTAAAAACAGGATCAGGCTATTATCGCCTGGTCCTGTTTGAATTTTCTTTATAACGCCTTTACCTGACCACCATCAATGATTAGAGATTGTCCAGTGATGTATGTATTTGAACCAGACGCTAAGAATACTACTGCCTTCGCAAACTCCTCTGGCTGACCGAATCGTTTCATTGGAATCTGCTTTTCTGTTTCCTCTATAATATTTTCAACCGTAACCTGTCTTTTCTCTGCTTTCACCTTGTATAACTCATTAAGTCGATCCGTTTCAATTGTTCCAGGACCAACTGTATTGACTAAAATATTATCAGCACTCAATTCCTGTGCCAATGTTTTAGCAAGTCCAACGATACCAGGACGCATCGTATTCGAGAGCACCAATTGATCCAAGCTTTGTTTAATCGAGGATGATGCAAGATTTACAATATGACCTCGGTTCTGTTTTTGCATGAATGGAACAACCGCTCTTATCGTACGGACAAAGCTAAGCAGATTTAATTCAAATGCGTGATACCAATCATCATCCGACATATCCATAAACGAACCTGCCGGGGGGCCTCCTGCGTTATTAATGAGTACATCAATTGTACCATTCCAGGCCAATGCTTTTTCAACGAGCCGATCAATCGCTTCAGGATTCTTCATATCACAAATAGCATAATCAACCTGTGTATTTCCAGTTTCCTGTTTGATTTCTTGGACTGCAAGATCCAATGCTTCTTCATCCCTGCTACTCAATAAAACATGAGCACCTTCCTTTGCAAACTCCTTTGCAATTGCCTTTCCAAGCCCTTTGCTTGCTGCTGTTACGATAACTGATTTGCCTTTTAGCTCCAACTCCATCACGAATGCCTCCTTTTATTCTTTTTTCAATTATAGCAAAAATCAAATGAAACCCTCTATAAACTTAACCTTTTCTAACGTATTCAACATAAAAAGAGGCCGGGACACAAGTGTTTTTATAAATATAAAACCGAACATGATTATTGCAAATAACTCGCTCCGGAAATATACTTCGCGCATCCTAAGGCGGCTGGTGAGCCCCTTGTGCTATCGCACTACGGTGTCTCACGTATGCCTTTCCTCCCGCAGGAGTCTACGTATATTTCCTACGCTAAGTTTGTGCATCGTTCGTCTTTAACATTAAACACTTTCGTTATGTCCCAGCCTCTTGTCTCGTATTATTATTCCTATTAAAGTAATGAAATAATAAACCCGATTACTACTATTGCTCCGATTATCATTAGTATTGTTCTAATCATGTTATTCTCCTTTTTCTGGAATGTTTGAGTTTAATAACAAGCTTCCCCATATAACTCCAGACAAAACATAAAGATTAAACAATAATATTTAACAAAATACTAAGCGTAACAATACTAACTAATGTTGCAATAAATGTAATACTTGAAACAAGTTCTGGCTCCGTATCAAACTCTATGGCATACATGGTTGTTGTAGCAGCCGTTGGCATTGCTGAAATGATAATAATAACAGAAGCAATTACTGGATCTACATCAAGAATAGAAACAAAAATTATCCCAATGATTGGTGCAGCAATCATTTTCAATGTTACAGCAGAAATAACTACCTGCCAATTGAGTTTCAGCGCTGTTATTGACGCAAGCTGCATACCAAGCATAATCATCATTACGGGAATAGCTGAATTCCCTACCATTTCTAATGTTGAATGAACCGAATCAGGTATTTGAATAGAAAAAAACTGAAAAATAAACGCTAAAATCGCCGCATAGGTGGTAGGCATTTTTAATACATTTTCAAAAGCACGCCGGAAACCACTCTTGCTTCGTGAAGCATAATAAACGCCAAAAAAGTTATTTTGTAATGCTTGGACAACCATGATGAAAATAGCATAAGGTAATGCAGCATTACCTACCGTATACAGCACAACTGGCAAGCCGTAATTACCGGAATTCATAAACCCTGATGCTAGAATCGAAGCACTTTCTGTATTGGGATCCCATTTGAAGATTTTGGCTAATAGCTTATTGATGCCTACCATAATATAGAATAATACGAGCATATAAATAACAATTACCATATAGCCACTATTAAACTCTGTATCATATAAGGTTACAAAGATAAGAGCGGGTGACAATATGTAAAGCGAAATAGCTGATACCGACCTTACATCTAAAATACGAATTCGTTGCAGTATAAAGCCTGAAGCAAATACTGCCATAATCGGTACAATGATATTCAGAAATAAACTCATGCATGACATCTCCATTTTATTAGAACTATTCACTAGTTTATCACAATTTTTAGCACTTCTAGAAAGAAAGACTATTTATCTTATTTTCTAGCATTTAAAATTTCATCATGTCTCTCCTTTTTGTCGTAAGCTCCCTTTCCTCTCGTTCAGATGCAAAGAATTTTGGGTTTGACAGAAGTTATCACGCATGGTATGATAACTTATCTAGTAACAAATAAGTAATTCTGGCATTCTACAATGTTTTTGAAGATGCTTATTCACACTGGCGCGACTTAGGGGTCGCAAGGACGTAGAGCAGGTAGGGCTACGTTGCTTAAGTTAGAGGACATCCAGTGGAACACGTACCGCGGTTAAGTGAAATTCTTGGCAGATAGAAAAGAATAAAATGCTGCTATCTGTATATTGCAATGAATATATTTGCATAGAAGACTTGGTCAATACTAGGTTTTTGAACAATAACTTTATTGAATAAAACAAGTAATACACTTTCACACGCTATCAAGTAAATAGCTGATGAACAAGAATTTCCCACCCGAAACAATCGGGATAATAAAATAAAATTAAACTTATGTGTTACTTTTAAATCAAAGGGGTACTCTTAATAATGAGGGTACTCCTTTTCCAATACATACTACGATTGCGCACATGTAGGACACTTTAGAAAAGAATGAAAGTAGGTAAATATATGAATACATTACCAATAGGCACGGTACAAACAATGACTGTTTCCCGAAAGATTGACACAGGCTATGTATTAGAAAAAAATGGACAAGAGGCGCTTTTACATCATAATGAAGCCGATCATGCATACGATGAAGGAAGAGAAATTGATGTTTTTCTCTATAATGACAAAAAGGGAAACATTGCAGCTACAACGACATTGCCATCTGTTCAAATGGATACCTATGATTGGGCTGAAGTAGTTGAAGTTATTCCTAAATTAGGAGCTTTTGTTAACATCGGAATCGCAAAGGAAATGCTTGTATCTGTTGACGACCTCCCATTATTCGAAGCTGTTTGGCCGCATCCTGGTGATAAACTTTTTATCACTTTAGGTAGAGATCAAAAAGGACGTCTGCTTGCAGTACCGGCTACGGAAGGAATCATTGCAAGAGAAGTCGAATTAGCACCAGAAGAATTATACAATCAGCCAATAAGTGGAACGGTTTATCATACAAGTAAAGAAGGATCCGCTATTATAACCGAAGATGACTATCGTGGATTCATTCATCATACAGAACGAAAAGAAGAGCCAAGGCTCGGTGAATTCGTTCATGGGCGTGTGATTGATGTGAAGGTAGATGGAACATTAAATGTTTCCCTTCGTCCATTAAAACAGGATAGTATCGGAGAAGATGCTACGAGCATCTTAGCACATTTGGAAGAAAATAATGGTGTTATTCCCTTTAACGATAAGAGTGATCCAGAAGATATCCGCGGAACCTTCCGTATCAGTAAAGCCGCTTTTAAACGAGCTTTAGGCAGACTTTTAAAAGAAGGAAAAGTAGAACAGCGTGATGGAATGACATACTTAAAATAAAAACACAGCATCTGTGAAAAGATGCTGTGTTTTTTTAAGCTGTTACATTTTGGTACGCGTCAATAATCGATGTAATAACAAATCCGATTGCTGCTGAGAATAATGCTGCAATTCCCCAACCACCAAATCCTGCTCCTAGTATGTCTACTTTAGGAGCGATCGATGCTACTCCTAGTAGTAATAACCCAACAATGACTAAGAAGATATTTGGATAATAGCAAGACCTTGATTCTTTTGCGGTCATTTTAACAAGTATAACGTTTGCAAGAAGTGTTAC
Source organism: Oceanobacillus polygoni (assembly GCF_008304605.1). Taxonomy (GTDB): domain Bacteria; phylum Bacillota; class Bacilli; order Bacillales; family Amphibacillaceae; genus Oceanobacillus; species Oceanobacillus polygoni. Next base: position 117,821 of record NZ_PIJY01000010.1, read on the forward strand.
GATTGTTAAAATCGCCCCGATTGTAAAAACTGCCAAAATCATAACTTTCACCCCATAAATATAAAATGACATTATCTATAGTCTACAATTGAAAGAAATCAAAGTCAATTAGATTATCGCTTTTCCGATGGATTGCTTCAACTTTTTGGGAGCAATTCTTCTAGTTAAGTCACCCCTATTTTACATGGATTCGTCCAACTTGACCGTCCTCTAATCTAACTTTGATTCCATGTGGATGAAACTCCGATTTTGTCAGAAGATCTTTCACAGTTCCTGCTGTTATTTTTCCTGTACGTTGATCTTGCTTCAATACAATTTCCACTTCTTGACCAGGATAAATATTTTTTCGATATCTTCCATCAACTATCATCTAACTATCCCTCCCCACGCATTCATTCAACTCTTAAACGAAAGCCTATTTTTAGCATCGCTTGTACTTCTAACTTTAGCCATAATATACTAGAATAAAGAAAAATGCACGAACATTTCTTAAAACCACTGCTTTTCATATGTGATAAACTGTAATTGAAATAGATGAAAGGAATAAACAAACGTATGGCAACTATTACACAGCTTCAAATTTTTTCAAAAGTTATCCAGATCGGCAATTTTACAAAGGCAGGTCAAGCCTTAAATATGACACAACCAGCTGTCAGTCAGGCTGTTGCTAGTCTTGAAGCTGAACTTGGTGTATCACTACTGATTCGGGATAAATCAAAGGGACTCATTCTGACAGATATCGGCGAAAAGATCCTTCTGCAAATCCGCACAATTGAAAATAGCCTAAAAATAATTGATCAGGAAGTAACAGCAGAAAAAGGCCTTGAAACTGGCACAATCAAAGTCGCTGGTTTTCCCGATGTATCCGCACGTTTTCTGCCTAAGGTTATTCAGGCAGTCCAGCAAAAATATCCAAACATAACCATCGAATTGTTTGAAGGGTCCATTGAGGAGGTTTTCAACTGGATCACATCACGTGAGGTAGATATTGGATTTATTTACTCTCCCCATAATAGTCTAGATATTATCCCATTAGTGGAAGATAAATATATGGCCGTATTTCCTCCTGAACATCATTTACTTGAAAAGTCATTTATTACGCTGTCGGATCTTTCAAGTGAATCATTAATTGTTGGAAAGTGGGGAAATCCAAAAGCGATTGAACAATTATTTATTGATAAAGGATTGCCATATCATCAAAAATATACCGTTTCCAATCTAAATACAATGCTCGGAATGATTCAGGAAAGCCTTGGGTTATCCATCCTCCCGGAACTTGCTATAAAAGATACGGAAATGTGGAAATTCGCTCGGCCAATTTTAACCGACTATCGGCGAAATATCGCATTAGCTGCTATTTCACTACAGCAAGTTTCCCGAGCAACCAAGCTATTTATTGATATTGTCAAAGAACAGGTTAATTAAAAACAGGATGAACGTTACTGAAAAAACAAGTTGTCCCCCATTCTCCACGGGGGGCATTTTTTTATGGAAGTTACAATGCTTATACTTCTTCATGCCTCCTCACTCCTATTAAAGGTTCAAGATGGTCACCTTTATGACCTAGTGTTTGTTATGAGCTTGATTAGCTGCTCATTCAATATCTCTATCGGTGTTGTATAGTTTTGTTTATGCAACTCAATGATAATCCCGATTATTGCATTGGCGTGGTAGCTTATGAGGTAATCGAAGTCAACGTCCAAATACACTGCATTATTATCTATGCTCAGGGATTCTTCCATGAATTTACGAATTGTATCCAAGACGAGATAATAATAGGTCATTGGAGATTTCCCATCAAATATAATCTGATAAAATGCTTTATATTTTTTTACATGATTAAAAATATCAATCATATCAGGAGTCATATTATTAATATTAAAATTTGTATTCAAATATGGTTTCTCATATGCCTTTCTAAAATCTTCCACAATCACTTCAAAGTAATGACGAAACACATCATAGACATCACGATAATGCAGATAAAAGGTCCCTCGATTAATTTGCGCCAACCTACATAGCTCTGAAATTGTTATTGTTTCTAAAGTCTTTGTTTTTAACAGTGTGAGCAGTGCCTTTCGCAAACTTTCTTCCGTCTTTATAATCCGTAAATCTTTTTTCACTTTTTTTCCACCCTTAATCAACATATTTCTTAATAAGCGTTCATTAAACAGCATTTTCCGATTTTTTGTTGATTGTGCTTCCTTAATAGACCATATATAATTTTATTGTACAGTTGTTCATTATCTTCATCAATATGAAGGAGGAAGTTAAAATGAAATTACGAGAAAAAGTTGCGATAGTAACTGGTGCTGCTTCTGGTATGGGAAAAGCAATTGCGAAGTTGTATGCTAAGGAAGGTGCAAAAGTAATTGTAGCTGACCTTAATTTCGAAGGTGCTGAAGAAGTTGTAAATGAAATTATTGCAGATAATGGTCTTGCTATTGCCGTTCAAGTTAATGTTGCAAACCAAGTAGACATAGAACTCATGATTGATACAGCTATTAATGAATACGGAAGATTAGATATCTTAGTTAACAACGCAGGGATTATGGATGGATTTGAACCAGTTGCTGACATTACGGACGAGCGTTGGGATTTGATATTTGATGTAAATACGAAAGGCGTTATGCGTTCGATGCGTAAAGCAATTCCGTTATTTCTGGAACAAGGATCTGGTGTCATTGTGAATATTGCTTCAACAGGCGGTTTAAATGGGGCGCATGCCGGAGCAACATATGGCGCTTCTAAGCATGCAGTTGTTGGTTTAACGAAGAACACAGGTTATATGTACGCCCAGAAAGGGATTCGCTGCAATGCGATCGCTCCTGGTGCAGTAAATACAAATATTTCTGCTTCCATGAAAAATATTAGTCAGTTTGGGATGGAACGAACAAAAACAGTCCAAGGAGTTATTCCAAAAGTTGGTGATCCTCAAGAAATTGCAAATGCTGCTCTTTTCCTTGCATCAGAGGAAGCAAGCTTTATAAACGGAACAGTTCTTACAGTTGATGGCGGTTGGACTGCTGCATTCTAATATTGCTAATGTAAAAGCACCTTCTCTATTGCAAAAGAGAAAGTGCTTTTTATTTCCATTGTATTAATGCTAACTCTCCAACAGCTTATCGGGAACAGACTCAAACAACAATTATACGAGTAATCCGCCACCATCTTCAAGGTATTTAATAATACCTTCAGAAGCTCTGTAAGATAACGCGCCAATCGTTCCTGTCGGGTTAAAGGAACTGTTATGAGGAAATGCAGAAGCACCAATAACAAATACATTTTCAGCTTCCCACATTTGTAAATAGGAGTTTACTGCCGAGGTTTCCGGATCAGCCCCCATAATTACACCACCAGTGTTATGTGTATTTGTATCTACATTAACATTAAAGGGTGCTTGCTCTTCCGATGTTTCGTAATGGTCTGCACCAATTTCTTCCGCAATTTTACGCGTTACTTTAGCCATGTATTTTACTAACTCTTTATCTTGTTCGGTGTAGTCATAAGTCATACGTAATAATGGCATGCCATATGCATCTTTATACTCAGGATCAAGATCAAGGTAATTATCTTTATGTGGTATGCTTGCACCTTGTGATTTCACCTGTAACGTGCTATTTGCATATTTAATCGATTGCTTTTTAAATTCCGCTCCCCACGATGGTGTTCCACTTGGAGTATGGTTAATTGCTATTGGACGGTTACCATATTGCGTCATACGAATCCCTGAACCATGAATAAAGTTTACATCCGAATGATCAAAGTTATCTCCCGCAAAATCAGGAATTTCAATACCTAATGCACCCGCGCCAGCATAGTTATTAAACGATTTATCATCATAGAACAAAGTAGTAGCACCTGCACTTACTTGATAACAATAATTTTTACCAATTGATCCTTCCCCAGTTTCTGGGTTATACGGTGTGCCTATGTTAGAGTTTAGTAGTAAACGAACATTATTAAATACATAACTCGTTACAATAACAACATCTGCTGGTTGTTCGAATTCTTCGCCCGTAATTGTGTTGACATAAACAACTCCTGTTGCTTTTGTTCCATCATTTAAAATTTGGGTTACATTGGAATGTGTTCGAAGGTCAAGGTTACCTGTTTCTTTTGCAACCGGGATAACCGTAACAACTGGATCGGCCTTTGCACCATATTCACAACCAAAGTTTTCACAGTATGCACAGTATTGACATGCTCCACGTGCAATTCCATCGGGATTCGTGTAGTTTTCCGAAAGGTTGCCTGATGGAATCATATATGGATGATAGCCAAACTTTTTAGTAGCTTCCTCAAAAAGTTCAAATGTAGGTGTTTTCACCATCGGTCCAGTTGGATAAGGGTTTGAACGATGTCCATACATTTCTACTGTTTCACCAGATATCCCCGCCATTTTTTCGAATGTATCATAATAGGGTTCAATTTCATCGTACGTCATACCCCAGTCCTGTAATGTATATTCTGGACCTAGTTTATTTGCTCCATATTTTTCTTCTGTCAGTGTTTTAATTTCAAAATCATATGGAAGAAAACGGTAAGTCTGTCCGTTCCAGTGACTTCCTGCACCACCAACACCATCTCCAACAATAAACGTTCCATAACTGCGCATTGGAAGTGCTCGCATGTTTGGATTATTACGATGTGTAATGGTTTCTTTTGATAAATCTTGCATTAATTCGGTTCGATGTTGAAAGCGAAGCTCATCATGTCCCATTAAATAGTCATTCGTAGTTCGCTCTTTCCCACGCTCAAGTCCTACAACTGGAATTCCTGCTTTAGTAAGCTCGGCAGCAATAATACCACCGGCCCATCCCATCCCTACTATAACCGCAGGCACTTTAGGTAATTTTGTGCTCATGTTCGTCATATCCTTTCTTCAAGTCCCTCTTCGATTAGTGCCCCATATGGCTTTGTAAACTTTCAGGCTCCAATTCAATAAATTCTTTACTTACCACTTCATTGTTAAAATTCATCCGAGAACCTGGGAATTTACGCATTGCCCAGCCTTCCATATCTTTATTTCCACCATACATTGGATCTGCGTATGCACCTTCAATCGTTAACATACGAAGCAAGCCAAAGAAAATACTGCTCGATACACCAGAAAGCTTGTGTTCCCCTTTTTCAAAATCGGTCAAAACTTCATCCTGTTGCTGGGCATCTAAAGAAGTAAATTTGCTATCAAATTTTTTCGCACTATAGTCATCTAATCCCTTTAACCCCAGCAAAAATAAATCTTTCCGTAAAATACGTACTTGTTCCTGTTGAGTGGCCTCTGCTTTATAAAATGCACCTAACATATAATCTTTTGCATTAATTCCCCAAGGACTTGCCAATTGATGATCAATATAAATAGCTACATTTAAATCAGCAGCACCTGGTCCATTATCATCTGCAGGGAAAATCCGCTCTGTTGCAGCGATTGTAGTTTGGTATTGATCCGGTGTAAAAAACATTAATGCTGCATTTGGGTTTGCCGCGGGTGTTGCCGCATGTTCGTGATTAATAGCTGTTTCTTTAGGCTCTTTTTCACCAAAGCCAATTAAGCCTCCTAGTACACTACCGACAACTACCCCACCAGCTGCTACCCCAGAATTTCTAAGGAACTTACGCCTTGATGACCCCTTTTCATCTAGTTGATATTTCTCTGATTCTTCCATCACAAAACCCCCAGTAAATTGACTGATAATATTTGATTTGACTACTTAAGAAAGGAATTAACGATATCCGTTCAAAAGCACTACAAAGAAACTCTCACCCATTTCGGATGAGAGAGCTTCCATTTTACTATGTAGCGGAAAGCTTTCTTCAATCTCAATTAAAATAATTATAGCATAGGAATCCTTCTAAATAACAATGCGAATTTAGTTATATATCATAATTAAACACTTATGAAAACGTTATAGTTCATAATTTTAAGGTTTTATAAAATAATAAATTTCAAAAAGGATACTTAAAAATAGAGGTTTTTTTCATAGGAAGTCGAATTATTTTATGATATATATATTTGAGGGGGCTCACCATGCTAAAATTTGAAGAATATGTTTATGAAAGACCTGTTCTCCATGAGGAGCAAGTGACATTTAAAGAGCTTTTAAAGAAATTTACAGATGCACAATCAGCAGAAGAAGCAATTTCTGCTACAGAAAGCATCAATGCTTTTCGTAATAGACTATCAACCTTATACAACTTGGTGTATATTCGTGCATCTATTGATACAAAGGATGAATTTTACCAACAGGAACGTGATTTTTTTGATGAGATTCAACCAAATCTCAAGGAAATGAACACTGAATTTTATAAGGAACTGGTTAGCTCGTCTTTTCGAAACAATTTAGAGAAACAATTCGGTTCACAGTTCTTTCAGCTTGTTGATAAAGAAATTAAAGCTTTTTCACCAGAAATCATTAGCTTATTGCAAAAGGAAAACAAACTTGCTTCTGAATACTCAAAGCTTGTAGCTTCTGCAGAAGTAGCCTTTCAAGGTGAGACCTATACATTGGCACAGCTTGCACCATTTGCACAAAGTAAAGATAGAGAAATTCGTAAGCAAGCTATCACTGCAAATGCTCACTTTTTTGAGAGTCATGCAGATCAATTCGATTCCATTTATGATCAGCTCGTAAAAGTTCGACACGAAATCGCATTGAAGCTTGGTTACAAAAACTTTGTTGAAGTTGGTTATTTGAGAATGCAGCGCATTGATTAAAACGCTGAAATGGTTGCTAATTTCCGCAAGCAAGTTCGTGATTACATCGTTCCACTTGCTACGAAGCTATATGAAAAGCAAGCTGCGCGTATTGGTGTCGATTCATTGAAGTTTTATGATGAAAACTTCCAGTTTAAAAGTGGTAATGCCAAGCCAAAAGGTTCTCCGGACTGGATTATTGAAAACGGCAAAAAAATGTATCAAGAATTATCCGATGAGACAAATGAATTCTTCCAATTTATGCTCGACCGAAATCTAATGGATCTCGAGGCGAAAAAAGGAAAAGAAGCTGGTGGATACTGTACATTTATTGAGGATTACGAGGCTCCGTATATTTTTGCAAATTTCAATGGAACTTCTGGTGATATTGATGTGCTAACACATGAAGCAGGACATGCTTTCCAAGTCTATACTAGCCGGAATCTGAAAGTTCCTGAATACATCTTCCCTACAAGTGAAGCTGCAGAAATTCATTCCATGAGTATGGAATTTATAACGTGGCCATGGATGGAGCTTTTCTTCAAAGAGGACACAGATAAATATAAGTACTCTCATTTAGCTGATGGTCTACAATTCCTACCTTATGGGGTTGCTGTAGACGAATTCCAGCATCTTGTGTATGAAAACCCAGACTGGACACCAGAGCAGCGTAAAGATGCTTGGAAGAAGCTCGAGGAGGTTTATTTACCACATCGTGATTATGATGGTAATGCATACTTAACGTCTGGTGGTTATTGGCAGCGTCAAGGGCATATTTACGATATACCTTTCTATTATATTGATTATACACTTGCTCAAATTTGCGCGTTCCAATTTTGGAAAAAGTCACGAGAAAACCACAAGGAGGCATGGGAGGATTATTTAAATCTCTGTAAGCAAGGTGGGTCTCAGTCCTTCCTAAGTCTTGTGAAAACAGCAAAACTAAATTCTCCGTTTGAGGAAGGAACCGTTGAAGCGGTTATCAAAACGATTGAAGATTGGTTCGAATCCGTGGACGATAAAGCGTTATAAATTTGACCAAAAGCAGTATTCCTTGTTGAATACTGCTTTTTTGTTCATACATTAAAAAGTTAATGTTATGTAAACTCAGGTTGGTATTAGTACAATCCCTATATCCTTTATGCTAGAATGGACTACAAATGCATACATAAAGGAGATTATCATGACATATAAAGTACTTTTTCTAGATATCGATGGAACCATTTTGCAACCAGATCATACATACACAGAATCAACGAAAACGGCAATTGAACAAGCAAAGCAAAATGGGATTGAAGTTTTCATTGCGACTGGCAGACCATACATTGAAATTCAAGAGCTTGCTGAAGAATTATCCATTGATTCATTTATTGCATATAACGGTGGCTATGCAATCTACCAAGATCAAACCGTAGTTGACGAGCCAATGGATCCAACGATTGTAAAAGAATTCATCAAAATCGCAAAGGAACACCAGCATGAACTTGTTCTTTATACAAAAGAAAAGAACTACTTCACATCACTTGACCATCCATTTGTTAAGAAATTTAATGAAATCTTCCAGTTAAAACAAAATGCGTTATTTACCGAAGAAGTTGCTAATCAAATCATTGGTGCAACGGTGTTAAATGTTGATCCAGAGGATGCAGTGCTTTATGAAATAGAAGAAAATATTCGCATGTCGCAAGTAAATGTCGAAGGTGCAACGAGGGCTCTTGATATTATCCGAAAAAACGTCAATAAAGGGGAAGCCGTAGCGAAAATCCTAAAGCGACTTGCTGTACCAAAAGAGCAGGCTATCGCTTTTGGAGATGGAATGAATGATAGTGAAATGCTGCAAGCTGTAGGAGAAGGGTTTGCAATGGATAATGCACATCCAGACCTTTTCGCTTATGCGAAGCATCGAACAACATCTGTTAGTGATTCAGGTATCTTTAACGGATTAAAAAAGCTTGGAATCGTAAAATAAAAGGAAAGCAAAACCCTCATAATGTTGAAGGGTTTTGCTTTTTATCATAATTTGAGCTCAAGGACGAAATAGACCGGACTATAAAAGAAACCCGCCATAAATCAGAGCCCCAGCGATAACAAGTGCGGGATGTATTTTTAAACGTTCAATTAGTAAAAAACTAACCCCAACAAGTAGAACAGTCTGCCAAATACCGATCCCTTCATAGGATTCACTGAAAAACCGCCACGCCATAACGCCAAGTAAAATAGCAATAACCGGCTGAACAAAAAGCGTTAGTCGCTTTACCTTAGGAGAATCTTTATATTTTAATAACAATCCACCAAGGAATATTAATAAAATTAGTGACGGTGCAACCGTAGCAAATAATCCTACAATAGCACCAAAAACCCCTCCTACTTCATAGCCGATGTAGCCTGCCATTTTCGTAGCAATTGGACCTGGTAAAGAGTTACCAAGTGCAAGAATCTCACTAAATTCCTGGACGGTCATCCAGCCATATCGAATTACCACTTCATTTTCAATAAGCGGAATGGAAGCAGGGCCTCCCCCATACCCTAAAATACCTGGAATAAAAAAGGCGATAAAAATATCAATATAAATCATAGGTGGTCACCTTCTTTATTCCCCTTATTCCGTTTGCGAGCTGGTAGAGACAGCGCAAGAATAAGTAGAACGCCAATCACAATGCCTGGATGAACCTGAAGCATTTGCAAAATGATAAAGAAAATGACAAGAAAAATACATGTCTTTATCCAGCCTAAGCCAGCAGCGGCTTTCTCAGCAAACTGCCATGTCAGGACAGCCATCATCATTCCTACTACTGGAACAACTGCTGCTGTCATGCCTTGAACCCAATCGAATTCTCTAATTTGCGAAAGTGAAGTAAGTAAAACAATCATTAAAAGAATCGTCGGTACAGTCGTAGCAAGGACAGCATTTATCATTCCTAGTGTCCGGGCAACGCGATAACCAATATAACCAGGTAGCTTCGTAGCAATCGGACCTGGCAATGTGTTTGCTAGAGCAAGAATATCACCAAATTCCTCGTTATCCATCCATTTATAATGATCAACTACTTCTTTTTGAATAAGCGGAATCGAGGCAGGGCCTCCTCCAAATCCAAGCATTCCTACGCGAAAAAATGCAACAAATAAATTCCAATGTTTTCTCATACGTCACAAACCTTTTCTATTTTTTATAAATGTTTACTATAATTCTCCTTTTACATGTCGTGCGAATCATTTTATATCATTATACGTTAATTGAACATGTTTTTTAACTATTCCGCTATGGTAATTCTCTACCCCATTTTTAAATTAGATCATTCTTTCCTCACTGCCAAGATATAGTAACAATTCTGACACACTTCCTTAACATTTTAAATATCTCCACCAAAGAAACTGTGATATGATAAACATATAAGGAATGCTCAATGTTTCACAATATCTTTTAGGAGGGTTATTATGACTGTAACTACTCAAGGTAAAGTTGATTTTAAAGGTGGAAAATGGCAGGAAGAAATTAATGTTCGTGATTTTATTATGCAAAACATCACCGTTTATACGGATGACGAGAGCTTTTTAGCAGGACCGACTGACAACACGACAGCGTTATGGAAACAAGTCATGGATTTAACAAAACAGGAACGTGAAAATGGTGGCGTATTGGATATGGATACTACGATTGTATCAACCATTACGTCACACGGGGCCGGGTATTTAAATAAAGGTATTGAAAAAATTGTTGGTATCCAAACAGACCAGCCATTTAAGCGCTCTCTTCAGCCCTTTGGTGGTATTCGAATGGCAGATGATGCACTCAAAGCATATGGATACGAAATAGACGAAGAGGTTAAACAGGTTTTCACGAATTATCGTAAGACACATAATCAAGGCGTTTTTGATGCGTACACACCAGAAATGCGAGCAGCAAGGAAAGCAGGAATTATTACAGGTCTACCGGATGCATATGGACGTGGGCGAATTATTGGCGATTATAGACGAGTAGCTTTGTATGGTGTTGATACGTTAATCAAGGATAAGCAAAAAGAACTTGAAGCAACTGGAGCAAATGGCGTTATGTCAGAGAAAATCATTCGTGATCGTGAAGAGCTTAATGAACAAATTCGCGCTTTACAGGAATTGAAACAGCTTGGCGCCGATTATGGATTTGATATTTCGAAGCCTGCAACCAACGCAACAGAAGCATTCCAATGGCTATATTTTGGTTATTTAGCAGCAATTAAAGAGCAAAATGGTGCAGCAATGAGTCTTGGTAGAGTGTCTACCTTCTTAGACATTTATATCGAACGTGATCTGCAAAATGGTGCCATCACGGAAGAAGCAGTCCAGGAGCTTGTCGACCATTTTGTAATGAAACTACGACTTGTAAAATTTGCTAGAACACCAGATTACAATGAATTATTTAGTGGGGACCCAACTTGGGTAACGGAATCAATCGGTGGGATCGCCAAGGATGGAACACCGCTTGTGACGAAGAACTCGTTCCGATTTTTACACACATTAGACAATTTAGGACCTGCACCTGAACCAAACTTAACGGTTTTATGGTCTGATCAATTACCAAAGCCGTTCAAGGAATATTGTGCACATATGTCCATTAAGACAAGTTCGATTCAATATTAAAATGACGATCTCATGCGCCAGCAATTTGGAGATGATTATGGAATTGCATGCTGTGTTTCTGCAATGGAGATTGGGAAGCAAATGCAGTTCTTCGGTGCACGGGCTAACTTAGCGAAAGCATTGCTATATGCAATTAATGGAGGGGTGGATGAACAATCCTTCGCTCAAGTAGGACCAAAAAACGAGCCGATTACTACGGAATATCTACACTATGAAGAAGTAAGGGAAAAATACGATCAAATGCTAGATTGGCTTGCAGGATTATATGTTAATACATTAAATGTAATCCACTTCATGCATGATAAATATAGCTATGAACGAATTGAAATGGCATTACATGATAAAAATATTCTCCGGACAATGGCAACTGGGATTGCAGGTTTATCTGTTGCAGCAGATTCACTTAGCGCAATCAAGCATACGAATGTAAAAGTAATTCGTAATGAAGATGGCTATGCCGTAGATTACAAAATCGAAGGAGACTTTCCAAAATACGGTAATAATGATGATCGGGTAGATGCAATTGCAGTTGAGCTTGTCACATCATTCATGGAGAAAATCAAAAAGCATCAAACATATAGAAATTCTGTTCCAACTCTTTCTGTTTTAACGATCACTTCCAATGTTGTTTATGGAAAAAAGACCGGAAACACACCAGATGGTCGAAAATCCGGGGAACCATTTGCACCTGGTGCGAATCCATTACATGGTCGTGACGAAAAAGGTGCTCTTGCCTCATTAAGTTCTGTTGCAAAACTACCTTACGAGCATGCATTGGACGGGATTAGCAACACCTTCTCCATTGTACCAAAAGCGTTAGGTAAAGAAGATCGTACACGAATCCAAAACCTAGCAGGAATGCTAGACGGATATACTATAAAAGGTGGCCATCATTTAAATGTCAACGTGTTTGATCGTGAAACATTGCTCGATGCGATGGAGCATCCAGAACAATATCCACAGCTAACCATTCGTGTATCTGGGTATGCAGTAAACTTTATTAAATTAACGCGAGAACAACAATTGGATGTTATTAATCGAACATTCCATGAAGGCATGTAAGATTTTTGCAGGGCTAGAAGCCTTCGATAGCTAGATAATATGGGTGCTCGCCCCTACCTCGGCGACCCCCTGTTACAGAACTACAATCAATAAGTATGGGGAGGTTTTTCAAGTGAAAGGTCGAATTCATTCTATCGAAACATGTGGAACCGTAGATGGTCCAGGTCTTCGCTATATTATTTTTATGCAGGGCTGTCCACTCCGTTGCCAATTTTGCCATAATCCAGACACCTGGAAAATTGGTGATGGTAAGGAAATGACCGTTAATGAGCTCGTTACGGACATCGAGGATTACCTCCCCTTTTTCCAAGCATCCGGTGGTGGAGTTACCGTAAGTGGTGGTGAACCACTTCTCCACGTAAAGTTTCTGATAGCACTTTTTAAAGAACTAAAAGAATTAGGTATCCATACAGCGATCGACACAGCTGGTGGCTGTTTCTCGAAATCCCCTACATTTTTGAAACAACTTGACGAACTATTAGAACTTACTGATCTCGTGTTAATGGACATTAAACAAATCGATCCAGTTAAGCACAAGGTTCTGACAGGAATGTCTAACGAACATATTCTTACACTTGCTCGTTATTTAGATGAAAAAGGTATCCCTGTTTGGATCCGTCATGTACTTGTTCCTGGACATAGTGATAATGATGAAGATCTAAAGCAATTATCTTATTTTATTCATACGTTGAATAATGTCAAGAAAATCGAAGTATTACCTTATCATAAGATGGGCGTATACAAGTGGGAAGCACTCGGACTAAATTATCCGCTTGAAGGTGTCAATCCACCAACAGAAGCACGGATTCAAAATGCATCAAAAATTTTAAACGCATAACAAAAAGTCAGGACTCTTCTTTAGAAATAGAGCCCTGACTTTTATAAATAATTTATTTTTCTGGTAAAACAGCATCCGTTTGCATTACCCACTCATGAATCTCATATCCTCTTGCTCCATGAACAACATACGGATCGTTCTTTACTATTTCTTCTACTTCTTCAAAGCTTTCTGCAATGTAAATGACGAGTCCACCAGTACCATCGGTAAAACGTCCCTTTGCAAAAACCTTCCCTTGTTTTTCTAATCCTTCTAGATAATCTAGGTGTTCTTGTCGATAATGTTTGCTCTTTTCAGCATCTTTCATTGGTGATAAAGCAGCATAATGGTTCATATGTATTCCCCTCCTATTTGGACTAGTTTCATTATATCGTAATTTATGAAAATATACAGGAAGAAATTAAACGAAATGTCCGCATACATAAATGGTTCTCTTAAAAGGGAGCCAATCCTTTTAAGAGAACCTTTATATCATACTTGAATCTTCACATCATATTTTCGCAGCCAATAATCAATTTGGCATAAGTGTGCAATTAACTGAGGACCACGCATCAGCTGCCCATACCATGGCTCCTTAAACTCCGTCCCCTCACTTTTTACGATAGCCTCAACCTTTTCACGTCTCATAAACTCAAATAAGCGAGCATTCGGGTCTTCTAATATTTCTTCCATCCAGTTTACGACCTGCTTGGTATACTCTGGCTGAAATGTTCTCGGATACGGACTCTTTTTTCGGTATAAAACATCATCTGGTACAATACCTTCCAATGCTTTACGTAAAATTCCTTTTTCACGTCCTTCAAGATTTTTCATTTCCCAGGGAATATTCCAAACATATTCCACAATTCGATGGTCTGCATAAGGTACACGCACTTCCAAGCTGGCTCCCATACTCATGCGGTCCTTTCGATCAAGTAATTGCGACATAAACCATTGCATGTTTAAATAGAAAAGCTCCCTACGTTTTGCCTCTTCTGGTACTTCCCCATCCAATCTTGGCGTTTCCCTAACGGTTTCTTGATAACGATCCCGCACATAGCTTTTTAAATCCAATTTCTTTTGCCATTCTGGATTAAGCAAATCAATTCGTGCATCCAATGAACGCATCCAAGGGAATCCATCTCCAGTAGCCGAGGGATCATGGAACCACGGGTAACCGCCAAAGATTTCATCCGCACATTCACCTGACAGCGCCACCGTTGTTTCTCCTTTAATTCGACGACAAAACCATAATAAGGATGAATCAATGTCCGCCTGACCAGGCTGATCTCGGACATCTACCGCTTCCTTCAATAAAGCGGCAAGCTCACGTCCGGAGATAATTTCATCATGGTGGTCTGTCGAGAATTCATTAACCATTCTCTCAATCCACGGTCTATCACTAGATGGCTGGAAGGTACTAGATTGGAAGTGTTGATCATTTCCTTCATAATCAACCGAAAAAGTCGTTAATGACCCTTTCCCTTTTTCTTTAAAATAGTCTGCAGCTATAGCTGTAATTGCGCTAGAGTCTAAACCACCAGATAAAAAAGTAGATACAGGTACATCTGCAACAAGCTGGCGCTGCACTGCATCAACGACTAGCTCCCTTACCCGATTTGCCGTCTCTTCCAGCGAATCTTCATGTGGCTTGCTAACCATATTCCAATAACGCCAAACCTTTAACCCATTTTTTGAAAAAATCAACGAATGTGCCGCACGAAGTTCACGTATTCCTTTGAATAATCCGTGACCTGGCGTTCTTGACGGACCTAGTCCAAAGATTTCCGATAGTCCTTCACGATCGATTACTGCTTCGACATCAGAATGAGCTAGGATGGCTTTCAACTCAGAGCCAAATATGAATTGTTCTTGTTGCTCACAATAAAATAATGGTTTTACACCTAAACGATCTCTGGACATAAAAAGCTGTTCTTTTTCTTCATCCCAAACACCGAATGCATAAATGCCATTTAGATAACCGACACAGTCTTCCTTCCATTCCAAGTAAGCTGTCAGTAAAACCTCCGTATCGGATGATGTTTGGAATACATAGCCTTTCTGAAGGAGTGTCTGGCGTAATTCCTCTGTATTATACAACTCCCCGTTGTAAACAATCGTATAAGTAAAGCCATTGTTCTTCTTACTCATCGGTTGTTTTCCACCTTCTAAATCAACAACCGACAGCCGCTTATGTCCAAACCCTGCATGTTCATAGATCCAATGATTTGTTTCATCAGGTCCTCGTAATGATAGCGTATCTGTCATTTTTTCCAAAACTGCTTGTCGTGTACGAGCATGCCTCTTCCAATCAACAAATCCAGTTATTCCGCACAAATGATGCCACCCTTTCCACCACATTTTTAAGTCTACTTCTCATCCTATGCGAAAGATTTGGATAAAGTGATAAAAACACCCAAAGGATTTTGAACTGGCCCAGTAAAACGGGATAAGAAAAAACACCTACGCTGCCATAGTCCTAAATTCAACAGGACTGTGGCAGTTTAAT
>NZ_PIJY01000059.1 GCF_008304605.1 Oceanobacillus polygoni
CTTGTATTCATCGGACACATCCTCCTTGAAATTCATTGTATAAATTTAACTTAGATGTGTCCATGAAACTATACTAGCATCATGAGTAGATAGTATAATCTGCTTATCATGATAATTGTTTTTGATGTTATTTAGCAGTTGGTTAAGTCGTGTGTGGCTAATATGACATTCTGGTTCTTCAATTAGGATTATAGATGAAGCTTCTGCCCTTTTGTTTGACAAAGCTAAATCAGTTTTTATAATAGATTGCTCTCCTTTACCGATAAAATCAAAGGGGATTTTGTCGAGTTGCGTTATTAAACTACCGTCCCAAGTTGAACTTGAACCTAAATCAACTGTCAATTCAATTTCTTTATTGCTTAATTTTGAAATATTAGTTATTTTTGAGTTAATGTCAGCAATCGATTGGTCTTTTGAAAAAGTTTCTTTTACCTTTCTATAGGCTTGTGCAACTTTAGTTTTTTCCTCAGTATCTAAAATGTTTTGAACAATTCTAGATATATAAATATCCGATCCATTTCGAAACTTGCTAAAACCTACATCAATAAATGATGATTTAATTGGAATGCTTCTAGAAGTCAATGCTTTTCTAGCGAAAGAGTACCATTCCACATCATAATATTCAATTGGAAGACTTTCTATATTTCCCGATTTAATTAATGATTCATATTCTTCATTATATTTTTCATCTAAGGCAATTTTTAACGCGATTCCACTTGTTTTTCCTAGGGTCTTTTTTTCGGAAAACTTATCACCTTCCAAAATAGGGAGAACTTCATCTAAATATAATTCAATTAAAATATAAGGCGGTTCAGATGCCTCTTCATTGTTAACATTCTCTATATATTCTTTCACAACATCATAGTTAAATAAATATTGAGTTAGGTTTCCTTTGACTAACTTCCCCCTAAATATACCGCTAAGAGCCAGATGTATTGCCTCTAAAATAGTAGATTTTCCAGCTTCATTATTTCCAACTAAAATATTTATTCCCTTTTTAAAATCTAAAGTGAAAGAACCCTTGATACATTTAAAATTCTCGATTTTTACACTTCTGATCATTGTCTCTCTCCTATATAATATTCTATAAATTCATTATCAGGTACTTTTTGGGAAAAGACAATCTAATGCACTTTAAATAAGAATCTATTCAAATTTCCCAATGAAAAAAGACGCTTCAATATGAAACGTCTCTTGTTTTAGATATCAAATATTTTAGTGATAACCTTAAGAAGTGGTTTGCATTTATTGCATTAAAATTGCATTATTTTAATTTTTTATATCATTTTATATGAGTTGATACTTCTTTAAAACCCTTTAAAATCAATGATATTGCTCTATACTTGGTACAGTGAAAGTAGAGTGGGAGTAAAGAGCTAACTTGATTTGAAGAGTGAACGCCTATTTAACAGTGTTTATCTTGATCTTAAATTGACAAATTGGTATAAAATAATATAGTTCTCTGCCAAAATCCCTGCCAAAAATAATTTGGTAGGGTTATTTTTTTAGATAAAATAAAGAACATTTCGTTTCGTTAAAAATTTTTAAAATAGTTAATATGGTAATATTGATCTGTGAAACATTGTACTTAAACGAAATGGCAGTTTAGTGCAACAAGGAAAAAGTGTTCTTATGTAGGAAATTGTTTAGGTTTTGTTCAACAAACGGACCATTTAAGGGAGTAAGGATTGTTTAACTAACGATTGAGACTGGAGAGAGCAGGTGGTTTAATTGTTTAAGGCAGCAGTATATTTGGTACACGGATTGTTATTCATATTAGTAAATCTTATTGGTATAGGTCCAATGTTTAGCATTGCTACACCAGACCCAGATCAAACTTATGGGGTTTGGGTTTCAATGATTGTGATTTTTAATATTCTTGTGGTGGTATCTGCTTTCGTACAGATAAAGATAAAAAAGGTTTGGGTGTTTTTAATATCCACAATAGGCTTGAGTGCTCTTTTTATTCTGACTTTACAATACATATACCCCTACTTTTATGGATTATTTTAGAATGAAAAAGGTAACAATTGTTTAATTAACGGGTGCGTTAGTGAAACAACTCTAATATTTTGGCTCTTTGTTATTTACTTTTTCCGTAAAAAATCAGGACTATAATTAACAGATGCCTTGTTATTAGAGGCTACAATTCACTTTGAAATGGAGGAAGATATTTTCCAGTAAAGTGTGTCAGTTAGTTTAGCAGAAATTGTTTCATTTTAGATAACGGTCACACATTCCACTCATGGAGGGGAATTGACTTTCTATTATAGTGCTCTATCTTATGATAATAGTTTAAAAGATGGCATAGATAATACTATTCAATGGCAATTTTACATGGTTTATTTTAAATAAATTACCTCGTTCTATTAATAAAGATTTCTACATAGATTTTATTAAGAGGTGGAGGAAAGATGAAATACACAATAATATCATTGTTTTTAACCTTTATAGTGACTTTTGTGACAGTTATGATACTATTAACAACGGAAATTTCATCTGCTAGTATAAAACAAGCAATTTCCAATATTTCCACAGATAATTTTTTATACTTAATTACTCTTGAAAATCGTTCTTTTGAAAAAGCTCTTCCTGAAACATTTAAAAAACCTTCACCTTTAGATATGGCTTTTGAATTAGGTACAGACATAAGTATAAAAGATATAAGAACATTATTGGGAAGGGAGATTCCCGGTTTAACATTATATGGTCCAGAAATAATTATTAATGATGACAGTGATGATGTTCCGCGTTATGTTCACGAATCTCCACCTCCGCTAGATTCTTTGTTGGAAGAAAAAGAAATAAATGAGGATTCTTTAAAAGAAAATAAACAAGGAGCGGAAAAAGAAGATGAAGATGAAGGTGAATTTACAAATATCGGTGAAGAGGATGTAACTGTACTTATTTATCACACACATAGTTGGGAATCGTATTTACCACACTTAAAAACATCAGAGGATGATCCTGATTCGGCATCTCATAATGAAGTAAATATTACTTTAGTAGGTGAACGATTTGGTGAAGAGTTAGAAAAACGAGGTTTTAATGTGATAATGGATTCAACTAACATGACAGAAGAATTACACAAACGTAATTGGGAAACTTATCAATCGTATGATTTATCCAGAGAATTCTTACAAAAACATATTGATGAAAATAAGATAGATTTTATATTTGATTTGCATAGAGATTCAGCTAGAAAAGAAACTACTACTATTAAAATAAACGAAGAAAAATTGGCTAGACCTTTTTTTGTAGTAGGCCAAGGTCACGATAAGTATGAAGAAAATCTTTTACACGCAAGTGAATTGCACGCTTTAATAGAACAAGAATATCCAGGTTTACCTAGGAAATTACTATCATACCCTAAAACTGAGGGAAGAAATGGAGTATATAATCAAGATTTATCAGAACAATTATATTTGATGGAAGTAGGAGGAGTTGATAATATGTTAGAAGAATCTTATAATACCGTTGAGATTGTGGCAGAGATGTTTGCTAGGTATTATTTAAAACTAGAAGAGGGCTAAAATAAACAAAATTGTCCGTGCTCCCTGTATAACTATAAAAATTATATAGTCTGATTAAAAATTGAAGCCTTCTGTAATATAGAAGGCTCTTAACGTATTAATTTTATGTTGTTTTGAATTAAAGTTCGATAATTTTAAAAAAGGTTGATTAGATGATATTAATACATAGGATTGATTGTAAAGGAGATTGAGTGTATGAAAAAATTCTATACGGCTTTATCGATCATTTGTTTCTCATATTCATTCTTAATGCTTATGTATCTTTCTACAGGTTGGAAAATTGCCTTTGTTGAGTATTTATTTGAAATGAGTTTGTTTACACCCATCTTTTTAAATGTTTTAGGTATTATAAGTGCTTGTGTTAGTACGAAAGGAACTACACGAAAAACTTTAGTTATTATAAATTCTTTAATGATTATTTACTTTGGTGTTCTTAGTTTTATTGCTTTATTCGGGTTTCAAGACCCTTAGTCAAATAAATGATGCGTTAATTCTATAAGGATTAACGCTATTTTATATTACGTTCGGAAGGGTTTTCTCTAAGTCGATTAGAACTAGATTTAGTAAGAATGATAGTGTTAAAAGCTCGGTAAAGGTGTAATAATTTACCGTAACAGTGAAATTTGGCTGACGAAAGTCTACCCGATGGGGCCGATGTAAATCATGATCCTTGAGTTGAATGAAAATGGCGAGTATGTGAATAAACCTACAAAGAAAAAGATTAGCTGACAAACTTCTATATGTACGGTTCTAAACTCATAATAAATATAAATGTATATATCATTAAATTTTGAGGTTAGATGTGGGTGAGTAAGACTAACTAATATGAAAGTTTCATGATACATTACAGTCGTATGAATGCTAACAGGTTAAAGAGAATGACAATAGTTATTGTATAACTTCCTTTTAGATCAGTGAAAGTGGTGGCACAGTACCAAGATTTCTTAATAAAGGTTCATTTTGTGTTAAATAGATACCTTTACATTCTCTAAATTGACAGTGCAATTAACAGCCAAATGGCATACGTCAATTCGTATGCCATTTAGCGTGTCATTTAACTAATATGCACTCAAAGCGGAACCCTTTATTACTTTAGATGCTGATTTTTTTAAATCCTCCTGCTAAACTGGTTCCGCCAAGTGATCCTTTTGTGTCTATCTTGGTTTTGATTCTACAACGTCTCCATTTTGATACACATCATAGAATCCGACCGTTCCAGTACCTCCGTCATCCATATAATCTTGACTTCGTGCTCTCAAAGAATAAAACACTCTTCCATCTGAGTCCTCATAAAGTACACCATTGCTGCTAAACACTAGATCATCATTATCAAGGGCAGCCTCTGCATAAGCAACCGCCGATTCTACTGTAAACAACTCTGCTTGATATTCTTCAAGTAATACAGTCCATGAATTAACACCGAC
Organism: Oceanobacillus polygoni; assembly: GCF_008304605.1. Lineage (GTDB taxonomy): Bacteria > Bacillota > Bacilli > Bacillales > Amphibacillaceae > Oceanobacillus > Oceanobacillus polygoni. Next base: position 4,958 of record NZ_PIJY01000059.1, read on the forward strand.
AATCCCGTCTTGGGCTAACCCATTCTCAGCTTGCAACCCCCGAACCTGTTGGTCTGTGTGAGAATCAAAAATCCCATCAATTTCTGTTTCAAATCCAAAGTGATTTAACATCACTTGAATAAATTCAACTTCAAAACTTCCTTGGCTCCCCTGTTTGACGATCGGCTGTTGTTCAGGTGGCCAATTTAATATTGCTTCATATCTTGCTGGTATTTCTGATTCTGCTTGTTGAACCGATTCATTTTCTGGGGCTGCATCTACTGTTTGATTAAAATGAGGTGCAGCTACAAGTGCAACCACAACCGCGGGAACTATCGCTAACCATTTCTTCTTCAACATAATTCACTCCTTAAATAATTTGGTTGTTATTCAGATACTCCTTTTAGGGGATACATAAAACGCTTTCTTATAAACCTCTCTGTGTTTTCACATGGAGATCACCTCCTAACCTGATTCATTACTTTTCCATTATTGGAGTAACTTTGAATGATTAGTATTCGTTTTATAACGTTCGGGCAGCTTACCGTACGTTGCTATTTTCCATATAAATTCCATGGGACCGATCTTAAAATATTGAAACCAAATGGTGCTGTATATCATTTGGATTATTAAAATTATGAAGGCAATGTTCATTAATGTTGTTTGATGCACATGACCTTTTAAATCGAATAGACTACTAGCTGTTAAAATCAGAGCGGTTTGAACGAGATAGTTCGTTAACGCCATTCTTCCAACATACTTAAGGGGTGTTAATAACTTTTGAAGCCTATTGTGCCGAAGCAATAGTGTTAAAGTAGTCACATAGAATGCACTTACAAAGGGCGCAGAAATTGCACCAGCTAGATCAATTTGTCCATTTTCCTCCATTAAAAAATATTGAATAAAAAGTACTGTAGGCAAGAGACAAAGAGATGAAATTTGCACGATACGAAATGCTTTTTGATGTGCTGTAATATTTTCAAAAACGCCCCATTGCCCCATGCATAAACCCAGTAGAAACATAGGCAAGATCATAAAATAACTTCCGCCAAGAATTACGGCAAGGATTAATAGTATGACAGTGATCATAAAGTTAATCTTAGGTTTAAACCTGTAAAAAGGAATAAGGATGAATCCGAAAATCGCATAGGGAAGCAAAGCTTCTCCTAATTGGAAGAATTGATGGATCAATCCAAAAATGGATAATACGATCAATCTTTTTATAAACAAGGCTGTACTTTTATCACCGCGATTTACTGCTCGTGTCATGAAAATATAGAAACCAATTCCAAATAAAAAAGAAAAGATAATAAAAAATCGCTCGTGTACCGCATAATTTAAGATTTGGCTCCAAAAATAGTCTGATTGAAGGGAGGAAGGTAATATTATTGGCGTGATATTGGCGAATATTATGCCTAATAGAGCAAATCCTCGCAAGAAATCTAAAGTATCAATTCGTTGTTTCATCATAAACTCATCCTTTACTTATTGATAAAGCTAAATCATTGTACTCGATCAGAAGTCAGAGTAGATCCAAAGGAGCGGTAGCGGAATGATCTTTCCTATTGATAATGCTATGATGACGGAAAACACGGAAACCAACATCGATTTTCCATACAACAATTTACCGAATAATATTATGGAAATAGTAATTGTTTAGTTTACCATCACCTCCAGTCAGTGTTGGTAAAACGCATATTTCATCGCCCTAGGCTTAGGGCAATCAATATAGAAGTGGAGCAGGCGGATATAAATCCTTTTTTTACCGGCGGGTATTTATTGCTCTAATTCTTCTTGGGCGGCTTCTGGAACCTCCTCCCAAGAAACTTCATCATAAGATGTAACTTCATTTCCTTCTTTAACATACAATTTCAAGTACGCATCTTGTCTTAATTCTTTTTGTGCAGAAAATTCCACTTTTACTGCGCTACCATTTTCACGATACGCAGGAAGTTCATACCAATAGCTTGTCATAATTTCTCCCGAGTCAAGTCGGTCCTCATCCGTGTAAGAAGGGTCTCCAACCTGCACATAGACATTTTCTTTTCCTAAGCGATTAAAATCAACCGTGGCCAGTATCACTACTGCAGCCACCAATAGAATAGAAGTTATACCAATTAGTTTTTTCATTTAATTTCCCTCCTGGATCTTATACAAAATTGTTTTATGAAACCCTCGTATGGTAATAAAATAATAACTAATATAAATTAATACATACGCCGACATCCAAATTATGATTGGTACCAATAGGTCCATTTGAAAAAGGCTAGAAAATGCAATCAATGCAACTGTACCATGCAGTAATCCAAGTATGAGCGGTGCTATAAATATTAATCCTACTTGGTAACGAATGGTACGCTTTATCTCCTTTTTCGACACACCAATCTTATATAATATGGAATACTTATCCTTATCATCTTCAGCCTCTGTCATCATTTTGAAGAAAATAATACTGCCAGTGGCAACAAGAAAGACGAGACCTAAGAAACTGCCAACAAATAACATGATGCCTGTTCCCTCTAAAGAATCCTGATAATCTTGTACGGCACTGGAAAAGTCTACTGTTGATGACTTCGCTTCTAACTCCTGGGACAAGTCTAAGTGCTCTTTATAATTTTCTACGTTTACTGCTTGATAAGTCGATTCCTCTGCATTTAGATCAATGTAAGCTTCATCATGAACAACAATTACCGTACCAGGCACCGTAGAAAGATTGAAGATAGACTCTTCATAAATTTGCACAACTTCATGATCTACATTGTTAAAAGAAATTTCCTTTACATCTTCCGTCCATTGTTCATTATAAAACGGTTCTATCATGGCAACTTCGTCCTCAGTTATGTTTAAGGAATCAATATCCCATTCAAGCGCTTCCGCTAACTTCTCAAATGCAGAATGGTCAATAACTGTATACTCTCTCTCCATTTGTTCACTGTTAATACGAATACTCTTCGTATCTACACGAATTGATTCTTTTACAATAGAATCATCGATATCTTCTTCTTGCCCTTCCCACATAAAGGAGAATGGTGTAGTTTGTTCTACGTTTTTCTCCGTGTCATAATACAATCCAAACACTGCACCGCCTGCTGTAATCGTTGTTGCACTTAACGTAGCTATAATTGTTAATGTCTTTGCATTTCCACGAATTCGATATAACAGTTGAGAAGCTGTCATTAAATTGAGACCTTTCCATGCCCAAAACTTCCTTTTTTTCAACATATGAAGTACGTAAACCAGCACACTGTTAAATATGAGATACGTACCTAACACGGTTAAGGCAATAATGACGATTGGCATTGATATCCCTAAGATCTTCCACACTTCTGATGTTAAATCTTGTAATGCTAACCAATAAGCCGTCACCAATGTAGCTAGTCCAAGAATTACGGAAATAATCCTAGCTTTCGGCAATTCTTCTCCTTTTTTCGATGCATGAAATAAATCAATCAGTTTAAATCGATAAATGACTCTATAACCTTGCAACGATGTAAAGAGGAATATAATCAAGAATACGATAATTGTTTCGACAACAGCATTTGGTGAGAATGCTAGACCAATCTCGATATTCAATCCCATTAACTTTAAAAGAAGAGATAGTAGTAATTGAGATAGGAAGAAACCTAACACTACCCCAACGATTAATGAAACTATCCCTATTACCATATTTTCAAAGAACAATAGAAAAGCCGTTTTTTGTTTTCGTACACCCATTAAAGCGTATAAGGCTACTTCCTTCTTTCTTTTTCTCATAAAAAAGGAATTTGAATATAGAATAAAGATAGCAACAAAAATGATAAGCACAAATGCGGAAGCACTCATTATACCGCTGATTTGTTTTGATGTTTCTGCCAATCCACTTATATCACCACTATGTTTTAACGTTGCAAACGTAAAAAATATAATGATAGAAAAAATGGTTGACCCAATATAAAGTCCATAACTTTTCACATTTCGACGGATATTCTTCAGTGCTAAATTAAACAGTGTCATGCCCGTCACCACCTAGTTGTGCCAGTTCATCTAAAATCATTTGGTAAAATTCTTTTCGTGAGTGTGTAGCCCGAATCATCTCTCTAGATAAACGCCCATCACTGATAAATAGTATTCTTCTGCAAAAGCTTGCCGCAAATGCATCATGAGTCACCATCATTATAGTTGCATCCTGATCTTCATTTAATGAGCTCAAGGCTTTTAATAAATCCGTTGCTGACTTGGAATCAAGTGCTCCAGTAGGTTCATCTGCAAAAATCAATTTTGGATTAGAAACGAGAGCTCGGCAAGATGCAGTACGTTGTTTCTGGCCACCAGAAATTTGATAGGGATATTTATCGAGTATTGTTTCAATCCCAAATGCTTTTGCCATAGAATTTACTTTTACATCAATTTCTTTTGGAGGAAGCTTTGCAATTGCAAGTGGTAATACGATATTCTCCCGTACCGTTAATGAATCTAGCAAGTTGTAATCTTGAAATATAAATCCGAGATGGTCCCTGCGAAAATCTGCAAGCTGATCTCCTTTCATTTTTGCAATATTATCATTTTCTATATAAATATCACCTTTAGAAGGGGTATCAATTGTCGCTAATACATGAAGTAATGTTGACTTTCCAGCACCGGATGGTCCCATAATTCCTACAAATTCACCATGGTCTATTGTAAATGAAATGTCTTCCAATGCTTTAAACGTATTCGCACCTTTTCCAAATACTTTCTCAACATTTTTTACCTGCAATAAAGATTCCATTATTCCTTCACCTCTTTCGTATGTTGTCTTTACTGTATCCCTCCATCCTTAAACTACAATCACATTAACCTTACAAAATCCTTAAATACGTTTTTTCCCCGCAAATTCCTGTTAAGATAGAATAAATTAGATGATAATAACAAGTATGAAGAGGTGATAAACATGGAAAGACCACGCATACTCATTGTTGACGATGAACAAGACTTATGCCAACTAATGAAAATAAGCTTAACAAAGGAAGGGTTTTCTGAAATCGAAATGGCAGGTACTATAGAAGAGGGATGGAAAGTATTTGAAGCTTTCGAACCAAACCTAGTAATATTAGATGTTATGCTTCCTGATGGAGAAGGCTATGATTTGTGTAAAAGAATAAGAGAGTTTTCACGTATCCCAATTCTCTTCTTATCAGCTAAGTCCGATGAAGTGGATAAAATATTAGGACTGGCAATCGGTGGAGATGATTATATTACAAAGCCTTTTAGTCCAAAAGAAATGGCCTATCGCGTGAAGGCACAACTTAGGCGCGCTGGTGTGTATACGATAGAGGCAACTGCAAAGACAACAGCAGCTAAGGCGTCTAGCGTCGGACCTTTTGAAATCAATTCAGATGAAACCGAAGTGAAAAAGGACGATCATTTACTTGAGTTAACCGCTAAAGAAGTTGGATTATTGGCATCATTTATGCGAAATCCGAACCAAATCCTCAGCAAAGAAACCTTATTTCTAAATGTATGGGGAGAAGACTTTTATGGTGCTGATAATACATTAATGGTGCACATTCGCAGGCTTCGGGAAAAAATTGAAGACAATCCGTCTGATCCTTCCTATATTTTAACGGTGAAGGGACTAGGTTATCGATTCGTGCCAAATCAAAATAGTTGAGTTTTGGACTTGTAGTTGTTTTGTATAACAAAGGCGCAAGCTCACGCTTAAAAGAACGTTGACTAAGTTCCTTACGTCCTGGGCCTGTGGTTACTCGTCCCACCAAAAAATTCCGCTAAGGCTTTAGCACTGAAGTCTAAGAGCTGTAAATGTATAGAGCATATTTACTGCCAAATTTTTATTTGTAAAAATAGAATTTCCTTTTTTAGAATAGGTGATAGAAAATGAAATGGAAACTAACCGCTCGTTATTTAATATCCATTTTAAGCATCGTATTTATTGTAATAATTGTAAACACTATAATCTTAGTGGGACTGCTTTTTTATCAAGCTTCCCAAAATGCAGAGGGTTTCGAAAATAGCTCTGGTGAAGATTTCACTCGGTCATTCAGCCAATACCTAACAATAGAGGATAATAAACCTCATGTTACAGAAGAAGGAGAGACTGCCTTAGAAGGATTTGGTGCCTGGCTGCAAATCTTAGATGACAATGGAAATGTGATTTCGTCATATCAAACTCCAGATCATGTCGCGACAAATTACACCCCCATTGATCTTATACACAAATATAAGTATATGGATGATGAATTACATACGTACTTTATAGGCGAGTATGAAGGGTATAGTTACTTAATTGGTGTGCCAAATTCTAATGAAAAACGTGAAGTATTTATGCTTAATCCAGCCACAATCATAATGTATGCTTCTCGGTTTTTTGGAGTCATTATCATCGTAGATTTAATTATTGCGGCAGTCGTTGGCTTCTTGTTCAGTACTATTTTAACAAAACCCGTAAATCGCATTATTGAACGAATTAATGAACTAAAGGAACGACAATTTCACACAAAAAAACCAAAACGCCCAGGCATATACAAACGTGTATTTGCAAATCTAAATAATGTTTCGACGACATTGCAAGAACATGAAAAGGAACGTATTAAATTAGAAAAAATGCGAAACGATTGGATTAGTAATGTCTCGCATGACATCAAAACTCCACTCGCTTCCATTCGAGGTTACGCTGAACTCTTACGTAACGATAATGTCTCATCAAATGAACGCTTAGAGTATGCAGAGGTAATCGAACGACAATCCCTTTATATGAAGGAGTTAGTAGATGACTTCAATCTAACAATGCGACTTCGAAACCAAGAAATGCCACTTCAACGACAGGAGACAAATATGGAAGGCTTTGTTCGGGAAATGGTCATTGATTTGCTAAATGATCCCCAATTTGGATCGTCCCAAATTCATTTTGAAAGTAAGAAAACCGAACTAAGTTGGAAAATAGACCGGCATTTAATGAAACGCGCCCTGCTCAACTTTATATATAATGCATTAATTCATAATGATAAAAATGTAGAAGTATTTGTCAATGTTACAGAAGACGCTATTATCATACAAGACAATGGAAAGGGTATCCCCCCTGAAGACCAAGATCAAGTTTTTGACCGCTATTATCGTGGTACAAATACGGCACATATACGAGGAACCGGCCTTGGAATGGCAATTGCTCGGGATATTATAGTAGCTCATGGAGGAGAGGTTGAGCTTGCGAGCCGAGTTGGAAAAGGGACAAATATCCAGATATCGTTTAACGTCTTTCAGGAGCAACATTTGTCATGATGTAATTTCAAAATCTCTCGATAATGAATTAAACAAAAAACCTCTTATATAATTAAGAAGGCCTTCTTATTATATAAGAGGTTTTAACTGGTAAACAGTTTGGCAATCGTTGGTAAATTTCAGTGGCTGTAATCATAGGGAGATTTAGGTATTTAGATTATTAAACTAATACGAACGGGTGCGATAGCCCAGTGAGGATTATCTCTTTTTTTGTAGAAGAGTTATTGTATTAACGGGGCATAGAGCTTAAAAAGCTATATAAGAAAAAATGTAAACTGATATATTAAAAAAGGGGGAGATTAATTGATTTTAGAAGCTGCTATGCTACAAGTTAAACAAGGTATGGAAAAGGAATATGAGGAAACATTTCGAGAGGCATCAAAAATTATATCTTCAATGAAGGGCTACATAACTCATGAATTACAACGATGTATAGGATTTAAGGGTAAATATTTATTGTTGGTGAAGTGGGAAACATTAGAAGATCATACAGTAGGATTTAGACAATCGAAAGAATATCAAGAATGGAAAAAACAACTACATCATTTTTATGACCCATTTCCAACAGTAGAATACTTTGAAAATGTTCAGCTTTAATTAGTTATTCAAGTAACAGGTGTGTTAATTGAACAAGAAAACCGTCTGTCTAATACAGAGAGAGGAAGGTATCTTTTTAGAGTGATACGTGTTATACTATAAATAACTTAATTGTTCGTGCTAGCAATACAGGATTTATGTCATAACTACACAAGGTATATCATCGTCTTGAATTATTATCAGAACAACCAAAGTAATAATCGTGTGCATTATGCACAATGGAGGAATTTCATATGAACACAGGTTCAGTAAAATGGTTTAACGCAGATAAAGGTTTTGGATTTATCGAAGTTGAAGGTGGAGACGACGTATTCGTACACTTCTCAGCAATTCAAGGCGAAGGTTTCAAATCATTAGAAGAAGGTCAATCAGTTACTTTCGACATCGAAGAAGGTAACCGTGGACCACAAGCAACTAACGTTGTTAAATAATAATTTATAATGGATAAAAAGCTCTTCTGTTTAGTCACAGAAGGGCTTTTATTTTTTGTCGTATAAATAGAAAACGATCCGAATGTTCTTAAACTATCGGGGCGTTAGTTTAAGAAGGATTACCGAAATGATCAGTTATATGAACTTATGTAAGAGGGAGCGTCGGGGAAAAATTGTTTCCAATTTCCAATTCTACGTTTTCATATGGAGACCTGGAAGGGAATTAATAACAAATCTTTAGAAAGGCGAGGCGTAATAATGAGAAAATTTATTGTAGGTTTCCTAGCCGGTACCCTATTTTAGGAGTAAACCTAGGTTTTAAGACAGTGCAGCAGCAACAGGACCAGATAGGACAGTAAAAGAAGGAATACATACTTACGATGTATACGACATTAATCATTATTTTACACCAAGCGATGTTAAAGATATCGTTGACCGTTATGATTCAAGGGATAAAAGCGCAAACCAAATCATGAGATATATTATGAGTCTCCATCCACTTACTGGTTTTATGTTTTGGCTGAGAGCCTTTTAGGCTCATCAATGATAACAATTTATCAAGAAGCTGAAGCACAAGGTAAAGGAGGAAGAGTACAATATGAACATTGGGTTTCAAAAACATCCCATTCTGTTTACAAACAAAAAAATCAAAGTGTTACAATTGAGTAATAACAGAAGGGAAGTGGCTCCAATGAAAACTATAATAAAACAAATTATAATAGCATCAGTTTTAATAGCAATCGTAGTAACTTTAAAAAATACTGTAGGTTTCTCAACCTTAGTAGACAACTTTGCTATACTTTTCTTTGTTCTACTAGGGTGTTGGTTCACTTACAAAAATTATAAAAAAAGAGACAAAGACTAAGCCCCTAGAAATTAAAGTAAATTGCTGTGCGATAGGCTTTTTACATGCTGTAAGAAAATGTTAAATGAATGATTGGAACTTTTGAAAGAGAGGTGTTCAATTTGACTTTACAACAATTAAAATATGCGTTAGAAGTAGCAAGCAAGGGATCTATGAATGAAGTAGCAAGAAGTTTATTCATCTCCCAGCCAAGATTATCGAATGCGATTAAGGAATTGGAAAAGGAAATTAAAATTACTATATTCATTAGAACGAATCGAGGAGTTACTGTTACTAATGAAGGAGCCGAGTTTCTGGGTTATGCTAGACAGGTATTGCAGCAGTTTAACATGCTTGAAGAAAAATATTTAAGTGAAAAACCAGTTAAGCAGCACTTTTCCATTTCAACCCAGCATTATACTTTTGCAGCCAATGCTTTTGTGGAACTTGTAAAAGAATTTGGGACCTCTGAGTATGAGTTTACTCTTCGTGAAACGAAAACATATGAAATCATTGAAGATGTTAAAAATTTACGAAGTGAGTTAGGGATTATTTATTTAAGTAATTATAATGAATCTGTTTTATTAAAATTGTTAAAAGAAAGGGATTTGACCTTTTCAGAATTATTTACGGCAAAACCACACGTGTTTATTAGTAAAAGACATCCATTAGCTGACAAAGAATCGATTAATTTGGAAGAATTAGATGAATACGCTTGCCTTTCTTTCGAACAAGGAGAGTACAATTCTTTTTATTTTTCAGAAGAAATTTTAAGTACTAGAAGTGTGAAGAAAAGCATCAAAGTCAGTGACAGAGCAGCTATTGTAAATTTTATGATTGGTCTTGACGGTTACACAATTTCTTCGGGAGTTTTTCCTAAATATCTTCATGGGAATGATATTATTGCTGTTCCTCTTAATGTAGATGAACTTATACGTGTAGGAATAATACAGCACAGAGATGTCACGTTATCGCAACTTGGTGAAATATATGTGGATGCTTTAAAAAAGGTTGAACAGGAATTATAAATGAAGATTTGTCTTCCTATTCAGTTTGTTATAACTTTTAGTTATGTCAGGATATGACTTTTAAGCATTATGCTATATCCAGGAAACTCCCTTATAATTATGTATGATGATTTAAATTGGAGAGTGAATGTTGTATGGGAGTTCAAGTATTGTTTTCATTTGTTACCTACGCACTAATAAATGCTTTTACACCAGGTCCGGGTAATATTCTGGCATTAAATACAATGACGAATTATGGATGGAAAAAAGGAAAGCCTTTATACTTCGGGATCTTTGCCGGTTATTTTTTTGTACAAGCGCTATGTGCCTTCTTTATTTTTGGATTAGAAAACTTCATAAATCCAATTATGAATGTACTTACATATGCGGGATCTATTTATATTTTATGGCTTGCCTATCAGGTTGCAATCAGTAAGCCTGACAATAAAACATCTGACAAACAGCCCTCTTTTTGGATTGGCTTTGTTCTGCAAATTGTTAATGTGAAAATATTTTTATTTGGGATTACCGCATTAACAGGATATATTACACCTTATTACTCATCACTGGGAACGCTTTTATTTTTTGAAATGATCATTGCCACAGTAGGTATGATTGCTACCATGACTTGGATATTTTTTGGCGGGTTATTACAAAGTACATATTTCAAACATTATCGAATAATAAATATTATATTGGCGTTATTACTTTTGCAATGTGCGGTTGCACTTTTACTACAGTAAAAAATTAGAGTTTGAAATGTTCTTAAAGTAACAGGTGCTTTAATACAATAGGGAGATTGTCTATTTGACAGCATATCTTGTGCTGACTGGCAGAAGAGTTGAAGAAGGATATGGGAACTGGAATGAATAATTTACATGATTCTGGAAATGAGGTGGTTATAGTGAATTTAGGACTTAAACGAGATGAAGTAAGATTAGAACCACATACCATTGAATGGCAGAAAGAGTTTCTTAGGGTGAAACAAGGTATTCTAAATTCAACCCCTATTAAGGAAAATCGAATTGAACATATAGGAAGCACAGCCATTAAGAAGATGGTTGCCAAACCAATATTGGATTTAGTCGTGGGTGTAGATGTTATTGAAAATGTTGATAAAGCTATTTTACAGGGGTTAAAGGAGACGGGTTTTTTAAGACTTCGGGTACAGCGTCCTAATGAAATCATACTTGCAAAGTTTACTGATGAAACCTATGAAGAAAAGACGCACTTTATTCATTTAGTTGAATATAAAAAAGCCCTCTGGAAAAATTTAATCTTTTTTAGAGATTACTTAAATTCAAACGAAACAGTACGAGATCAATACAGTAATCTAAAAAGGGAATTTGTAAAAGAAAGTAATGGAGGAATTAATGAATATACCAATTATAAAGAACAATTTGTAAGAGAAATATATAAGAAAAGAATATAAGTCCTTGTTCCACTAACGAGTGCGATAGCCCAGGGAGGATTATCTCTTTTTTGTAGAAGAGTTATTGTATTAACGGGGCATAGAGCTTAAAAAGCTATATAAGAAAAAATGTAAAATGATATATTAGAATAGGGGGATTAATTGTTTTTAGAAGCTGCTATGCTACAGTTAAACAAGGTATGGAAAAGGAATATGAGGAAACATTTCGAGAGGCATCAAAAATTATATCTTCAATGAAGGGCTACATAACTCACGAATTACAACGATGTATAGGAGTTTGTTATTGAACTTTATTTCAAAGCTACAACGAAAACATTTCAAAGTTTAAAATTATTTATCAAATGTATCAATTTTCTTAAAATTCACACAAAACCATTGAAATTATAAATAAAATATGAGATTATGTAGTAGTTAAAAAATGGAAATGGACGTTAATTTGTTATGAAAAGGAAAAGGAGAATTTCAGATTTAAACAAAATTTTAATGTAAAACCCTACTCTAAGACTTTTTCAGTAGAAAGAAGGAGGTGGAATAATCATTGTACAAAAAAGTTTTATCTCTTACATTTCTAACTATGATGTTTCTTTTTGCATCGATGGCTGTTACTACTCCAGCATCAGCAGCACAAGATTTTGGGCCCTATCAATGGTCGACCGGAGATGGACGGTGGGATGGAAAATTGGAAGTCTCTAGCAATGGTCAAAATGTCGCTGCCAAAATTGATGTGTGGACAATAGAAACCCCGGTTTCTATACGTCTGTGCAGCCATAATGGAAACTGTACAGGATTCAAGTCCGTAAGTGCGGGTGCTACAACAGTAGTCTATTTTACAAACATGAGTTCAGGAACATATTATGGTGATATCATCAGCAATCACCCCACTTATGAAGCCGCTGGGGAAATAAAGTACACTGTTTATTAAGTTCCGAATCTACTGTTAGGGGTATCGCCACATGCCCATCAATCTAAGTTAAAATAATACCTTAAAAAAGAAAAAACGCTATGCTTATCGTAAGTACCGTAGTTTACGAGAAAGGATGGTGTTTTTATCTGTTTTAGGCGAGAAGACTTCACCCTCAACGTAGTAGGGTGGAGATGAATCGCCTTCGGACAAGGGGGAGCTCTAGCTATCTCAATTGTACGACTGGTGGATTTTAGAATGTTTAGGGTACTCTCGAATGAAAGTATGTTATAATGGGAACGAACGTTCCTATTTGTGGGAGGTAAAAGCCGTGTTAGTCAATAAAGCGTATAAGTTTCGCATCTATCCAAACAAAGAACAGGAAATACGAATCGCTAA
>NZ_PIJY01000060.1 GCF_008304605.1 Oceanobacillus polygoni
CGATCAATCCCTGGGGCAAATTGCTCTGGAAGTTCTGGGAAGTCGGGCACAGGCGCACCCTTAGGCATTCCATCAATTACTCTCAGTGTTTCGCCAGTTTCAGGGTTAGCTCCTTTCCAAATTTGGTTGATATCCCGATAGTCCTCTTCTCCCCATGTATACAATACATTGTACAATCCTTGATCCATAAATTTTTTGGCGTGATCAAATTTATTATTATCCAAACTTGGAACAGGAAGCATCTTGCCTACCTCTACCCCCGTAGCTACTTCGAGTGCTTTCGCATAGGCAATAATGTGCGTTCCGCCTCGAACGAGTAAGTAACCAATCATTTCCAGGGCAGTAGGATGGGTAGTCATTTCATAAACACGCATTTTATGGTTTCTTGCACCGATTTCCAATAAATAATTGGCGAGAAGGTCCTCAACGAGCGTACCACTGTTATTGACAAAAGTTCCATTCCACGGTCTTCCCATCCCATCACCTGGCCAAGCTGTTTGAGCGGTAGTTGTAAAATGTGTAGAATAACGGGCATCCTTCCCATTTTGCAGTGGCGCGGTGTCAGGATCACCAGGAACGGTATTGCCAATAGAAAGTAGATTAATGGCATTCGCTACTAACTCAACATGACCAAATTCCTCCGCCGTAATACTTGCAATTAAATCATAAAAAGGTTTTAGCTTTTTTTTGCCTCGAAAATTAAAGGATTGAAACATGTAATTGTTTAAGGTGGACATTTCACCGAATTTGCCTCCCATTAATTCCTGAACAGCTGCAGCTGCATTCATATCGCCATGTTCCGGATATGGTAACTCAATGGCGATTTTATTCACACGTTTCATCATGAGCTTTACGCCTCCATCCGTAAATAATAACCATTGACATCATATGTTGGATGGAGCTTGGCTTATTCACACATTATCGGTTGAAACCAAATTATTTGCGCTGTACGAATATAGAATGGTGCCCCGCCCATCATGATGACGATATGATCAGGCATGACCTGTTGTAATATACCTCGTACTGAGCCACGTGTCGTTTGAACGGCAAGGGATTGATTATGAAGTCCCGTTAAAGCCTGATAAACATACGGATCATTAATATTCCATTTTTCACTCATTTTTACACACTCCTTTTCTCGAAAGCCCTTAGCAGTATATGCAAACAAGGAAAAA
>NZ_PIJY01000011.1 GCF_008304605.1 Oceanobacillus polygoni
CAAAAACACCTCCAAATGTCGATAAATAATTTATACGACTCTCGAGGTGTTTTTTCCTGTCTCATATTATTGGGTCACTCTATTTTACTCCTTGGGTGTTTTTATCCATAAACTATTTTAATCAATAACCGTAACCGTTTCCTTATCTCCTATAATAACCTTAGTCGTCATATCGATAAATAAACCAGTTTCTATTACGCCAACAATTTGCTTCAATTCTTTATTTAACTGGTCTGGATCTAGTATCTTTTTAAATGGGCAATCCAGTATGTAATTTCCATTGTCCGTAACTAATATTTCTCCATCAACCGTGCGTAGCTTCGGCACACAGCCAAGTTTCGAAATTTCATTTGCTGTGCGTTCCCATGCAAATGGAAGTACTTCAATTGGCAAAGGATACTCTCCCAAATGTGTGACCATTTTTGATTCATCAACAATAATAATTAGTTCCTTAGCAGCTTGTGCAATAATTTTTTCTCGAAATAATGCAGCACCGCCACCTTTGATGAGTTGGTGATTTTCGTCTACTTCATCTGCTCCATCAATGGTCATATCCAATTCCTTCACCTTGGAGAAATCTGTAAGTGGCACACCAAATTCATGCGCCCATTTCTCCGTTTGTTTGGAGGATGGAATTCCCTCGATATTTACACCAGACTCCACAAGCTCCCCTAGCTTCCGTACCAACCAATATACGGTTGATCCCGAACCAAGACCTACCTTCATACCATCTTTCACAAAAGTCGCAGCTTTTTCCCCAACCGCTTTTTTCATTTGCTCCTGTTCAGTTAGCATTACATAACCCCTCCTTGATTATTTATCTATTAATCATTATAGCTTATTCGACTTGCCTAGCAAAATTAGGAGAATACTTATAAAATTATTCCCTTCACTATTTGAAAAATTTATATTAGATACTAAACCATACAAAAAGAAGACTCGCAAAACGAGTCTTCTTTCCATCTACTATTTATTCAGCTACAATTGTATCTTCTTGCGTAACTGCTATATCATAACGGTACATATTTGTGCCATCACCGATATAGTAATTATGCACTCGATTATTTACAGGCACTAATTCTGAACGATAAAGTGTTGGAAATACTGGAACTTCATCAATCATGAATTGCTGCCACTCATTGTATACTTTTTGACGATTCTCTAGGTCAAAAGCATCTTCAGAAACACCAGCTGCTAATAATTCATCGTTTTCATCACTGGAATAACGTGAGAAGTTGAAAATTGCATCTCGACCATACAATCCTCTAGGATCTACATCGATTCCGACTCCCCAAGCTGCTGAATAAATATCGACCGCTGGATCGTCATCACCATTTTGACCTACGCGATCATAAAATGAATTAAATTCTTGTAAACGTCCATCTATAAGCTGTACATTAAGCCCAACTTGCTCCCAAGCTTGAATATAGTATTGAGCTAATGGTTCTGCAACCTCGGAACCTGACATTGATGCAAAATTAATGACAAGCTCTTCACCATCAGGAGTTTCACGGAAGTTATCCCCATCTACGTCTACATAACCAGCTTCATCTAAAATTTGTTTTGCAGCTTCTGGATCATATGGAACTCCAGGATTTGTTTCATCATGAAATTCTGGATGCGATGGTGGAATTAATGTTGTTGCGTTCCAACGCAAACCATTATAGAAACGTTCACCAACAGTAGTGTTATCTACTGCATGCCACATTGCTTTCCGTAAATTTACATCAGCCATTTTTGCATCAGGATCTGTCACAACTTCACCATTCTCTTTGTCCCAAGTACCCAATTTAAATCCAATATAAGAATATGAACGATCAATCATCCCTAAATATTCCACATTTGACATATCTGCATTATCCGGGAATTGGTCCACCGGAAATTCGCTTACTGTGTCGACACCACCGGATTCAAGCTCTTGAACAATTACATTTGGATTAATTACTTTTACAGTAACACCATCTAAATTTGGTTCGCCTCTCCAATAGTCTTCATTCTTGACCATGGTTACAGACTCACCAGGTACGATGCTTTCTACTTTAAATGGACCAAATCCAATTGGATTTTCACGTACTTCAGGTGAAGCAGACATTTCTGCTACTTCCATATCACCAAAAATATGCTTTGCTAAAGGATACGTCCATATACTACCAGTTATAAGTGACGGAGTTGCTTGGATATAAGTAATCTCTAACGTTTTCTCATCAATAACTTGGATACCTGAAATCGTCTCTGCCTCTCCACTATGGTACTCTGCCATTCCTTCAATATTGGTAAAATCAGAACCATAACGCGGACCATCATAATCTGGATGTCCGATCACTTCATGTGCGAACAACCAATCTTCAGCAGTTACAGGCTCCCCATCATGCCAGTTTACATTATCACCAATCGTGAAAGTAAAGACATTTCCACTTTCATCGATTTCATACGTAGCAGCACCATCATTTGTATACACATAGTTCTCATCCCAAGTTAACAAGGCTTCATCAAACCAGTTTAAGATTTGTGAATCCGGGTTACCTGAGTAGAAATTCCAGTTTAGTGTTCCTTCAAAAGCAGTATCGGAAACTAAACCAAATGTGAGTGTGCCGCCTTCAATTGCTTCTCCTTCATTTGACTTAATTTGGCTGAAGTCTTCAACTGAATAAAGTTCATTGTCTCCTCCATCTTCAGTCTCTGTTGAATCCTCTGAATCAGAACCACTATCAGTTCCTTCGCTTTGATCATCATCAGAGTCCCCGCTACAAGCAGCTAACGCAACTAATAAAACCAACATTAGTGCTAATAACGTCTTCATAAGTTTTGAATCACTCATAACTCTAACCTCCCCTTTTTTGTTTTCTTTCTTTTTCAGCCTCTATTAAGACTGAAATTTTATACTTAACATGAATACGTGTAAACGTATTCACGTAGGTATTAAGGCATAATTTCCACAAATTTAACCTCTTCGCTGCCTTGCATCGGTTGCACGTTTTAATGCCTGACCAACATTATTTATAGCAAGCATTAATATCAAAATAAGTATTGCTGCCGGTAGCCAAATCCACCATCTAAACTCGAGTGTTTGTGGATTTCTAGCATAACTAATAAGTGTTCCAAGACTTGGTGTACTTTCTGGGAAGCCAAATCCAAGGAAAGAAAGACCAGACTCAATTCCAATATTGGCTGCTAAATTCAATGTCATTGTAACGATAATAATTGAACTTAAATTTGGCAGTACTTGTGTAAACATAATTTTAAAATTTGACGACCCCAACGTCTTCGAAGCTTGAACATAATCCAGTTCCCTTTCCTGCAAAGCTTTCGAACGAATGAGTCTTGCAATCCCCATCCATAAAAAGGAAGACATGATGAGAGAAAAAGACCAAATACTATAATCAGATACGATTGTAACGAAAACAATAACAATCATTAATGTGGGCAGAACCATAAAAAAGTCAACTAACCGCATTGCGGCATTATCAATGTGACCACCAAAATACCCCGAGATCAAGCCAAGCAAAATCCCAACTGTTCCTGATATAATGGTAACTAATATCCCAATAGATAAGGAGTTTCTCGTTCCAATAATTAGTTGTCCAAATACATCGCGTCCACCATAATCCGTACCTAATAGAAACTGTTCATTTGGAGCTTGGTGTATTGCAAATAGATCAACTGTTACGATCTCTGACTGTTTTAAAAAAAATGAAATACCATAGACAAACAGACAAGTAAGTACCAAAAGGATTAATGATACTAACGCAACTTTATCTCGAACAATTTCCCTCCATAATATTGAAACTCCAGAGGGACTTCTAACTTGATCAGACGCTTGAACATCGGCATTAACCTTATTCGTTTCCATTTTTAAATCACCTCAGTGTCTATCGGAATTCTACTTGATACGTATTCTTGGGTCAACGATACTTAAAATAATGTCAGAAAGTAAGGCACCTAATATGGCAGCAATACCAAATATTAATACAACTGAACTTACGACGCTAAAATCTCGTAAAAGTACCGAATCAAGGAATAATTTTCCCATCCCTGGAAAAGCGAATATAGTCTCAATGAATACTGATCCTCCGATTAAACCTGAAATTTCATACCCAAAAAATGCGGCAATCGGCAATAATGAATTCCTGAAAATATGTCGATTGTAAACCCTTGATTCAGGTGCACCCTTTGCCCTCGCTGTAATAATAAAGTCTTTCTGTTTCGTATCAATTATCTCACTTCGTAAATATTGCACTGTTGAAACTGTTGTAATCACTGCCATTGAAAATGCAGGTAGTAATAAATGTTGTAATTTACTCATAAAGTACTCAAATGTACCCGGTGTTAATCCCGGTGCAACGCTTCCACCTGTTGGGAACCACCCAAAATGAAAACCGAAAATCCAAACCATTAATAATGCTGTAATAAAGAGCGGAGCTGCAAATCCAATATAGGTATAACCTGTAATTGCACGGTCTAACCAGGTATCGTTCCAGCGTCCACTTATAATACCTAATGGAATGGCCATTACATATGTAAAAATTAGTGTAAGAAGAGATAACCAGAATGTGTTAATCATTCGTTGTTCAATCAACTCTGTTACAGGCATTTTATATCGAAATGACTGCCCAAGATCCCCTTGTACAGCCCCTTTTACCCAATCAGCATATTGAACATACCATGGATTATTGAGACCAAGTCGTTCACGTTGTTGTTCTATTGCTGCCGGATCGATGTTTGGATCTATTAAGCCAGTAAGAGCGTCTCCAGGCATCATCTGTGCCAATATAAAAATGATGATACTTAATAAAACAATTTGAGGAAACGTTACAAAAAGTCGTCTAACAATAAACTTCCACATAGAATCAACCTCTCTTTGGCAAAGCAACTTTATGGGTGTCAGATATCGATTGCAAGCTGTATGCTAGCCCTTCCTGATCAAAATAATCATTATAGGATTGGTTATATTCTTCTTGTACCTCTTGGCGATATCGATATTGCTTTTCACGCATTCGCGGATTAATATCTGGAATTGCAGCAACGAGACGTTTCGAATAAATATGATGGGGATTTGTAAAAATCTCATCTTTTGTTCCCTCTTCGACATACCTTCCTTTATACATAATGCCAATATGATCACACATATGTTTAATGATTCCTAAATCATGACTAATTAGTAAGTATGTCAAGTTGAGCTGGTCTTGAATTTCTCGCATAAAATTGAGTACCTGAGCTTGAACAGAAACGTCCAGTGCTGACACAGGCTCATCTGCGATAATTAATTTCGGTTTTAAAGCTAATGCCCTTGCAACACCAATCCGTTGTCTTTGTCCACCAGAGAATTGATGTGGATATTTAAATATACTTTCTGGACTTAATCCGACAAGCTCCAATAAGTCTTGCACTTGCTTTTTCTCTTCCTGTTTAGAATGATTTTCGAAATTTCGCAATGGCTCTGCAATAATATCGAGAACACGCTTTTTAGGATTCAAGGACGAATACGGATCTTGGAAAATCATTTGAATATCTTTTCGCAAATCTTTTGTTTTACTTTTCATCGATGTAATATCTTTGCCTTCAAATAATACTTGACCTGAAGTTACATTCTCTAATCCAATAATTGCTCTTCCAGTCGTAGACTTCCCTGAACCAGATTCTCCAACTAAACCATATGTCTTACCTTGTTCTAAAGAAAATGAAACACCATCAACCGCTTTAATATGGCCAACTGTACGATTGAAAAATCCACCTTTAATCGGAAAATATACTTGTAAATCCTTAACCTCAAGAAATGCCATTTTTCTCATCCTCCTTACTTTCATCAGAGAAGTAAAAATGTGCGTGACACGTACATCTTACAAAATGTCCTAGTTCAACCTCATGTAGCACAGGGTTTTCTTCATGGGCAGAGGCGTCAATCCAAGGTATCCTCGCGGCAAAACGACACCCTTTACGCGGTAAGTTTTTTAACGATGGGACAATTCCTTGAATCACATGAAGCTTGTCTTGTCCTTCTGTTGGTACTGAATTGAGTAATGATTTCGTATAAGGATGTAATGGATTTTCAAACAATGTGTGTACTTCAGCAATCTCAACAATTTGGCCAGCATACATAACAGCTACCCGATCAGCCATCTCAGCAACTACGCCAAGATCATGTGTAATTAAAATAATTCCTGCATTCATTTCGTTTTTCAGCTTACGAATCAGATCTAGAATTTGCGCTTGAATCGTTACATCAAGTGCCGTAGTTGGCTCGTCGGCAATTAATAATTCCGGATCATTTGCAATTGCGATTGCAATAACAACCCGTTGGCGCATTCCTCCAGATAATTCATGCGGGAATTGCTCAAATACATATTCTGGGCGTGGTATCCCTACTAAATTTAATAATTCTATTACTCTTAACTTACGTTGTTTCTGTGTCATTCTGGGATTATGTAAAAGCAATGTTTCACCAATCTGTTCTCCAATTTCCATTAATGGATTTAATGCTGTCAACGGATCTTGGAAAATCATTGCCATATCATCACCACGTAATTTATTTAAATTAGTGGTTGGCATATTTACAATATCCTGATTATTGAGTAGAACACTTCCTTCTATTTTCGCACGATTGTGGAGTCTCATAATAGAAAATGCAAGCGCACTCTTTCCTGAACCTGATTCTCCAACAATACCTAATACTTCGTTTTTATTTAACGTTAATGTCACATCATCCACTGCAGCATAATAATCATCACCGATGCGGAATGAGGTTGTTAGGTTTTTAATTTCCAATAATTTATTACTCAAATTAATCCCCCTAATACACTAATTTACCTCTACTATGAAGTATGATTTATATGAAAGAGCTACATGATACAATAGAAAAAAATTACTATATTTACTTTCAAAACAGAAGGTTCTGATAATTACCCAAAAATAAATTAAGTAGACTTCCTACTTAACGAACACTATTGATTAACAGCTATTTTGTAATTATTTTCAGCCTATTACCTATTTGTGATTTTCTAATAATGAACATTATCAGGATATCACCTTGAATAAAAATCTCGATTTTCTTATCGATTTATTCGGAACTACTATTTGTTTTTTAAACATTTTGTATTATCCGAAATCAAATCGTAAATAATTCTTAATATATTAGAAGATTATAAGTGAATATTTTTATAAAAGCAATATCTTTTGATAAAATTTAACAGTACAAAATTCCGGTAATTGTCGTTATTTAAATTGGAATAACAAGAAAAGCGAGGAATAGTAAGGCTTTGACGGATATGAAAGAAATTATTTTTCTTATTATTATTTTTCATATTATATGAAAACTTTAAGTCCTAATAGCTAAATTTGTCGAGAAAATAAATCTACTAATTCCATTATTCTTAGCTCAATTCTGACAAACTTCTACAAATCAACAAATGAATACGCTTACTATTTTTCCTGGAATTAGAAAAGAGCTTCTTAGGAAATACTGTCCAAGAAGCTCTTTTCTTAAAGTACCATATAGGCTTTTTCTTTTTTTGGGGTTTTTTGTTCGGCAAGCTGCTGTATGTTGGACATTGCACCAATATCCAGATTTCCTCCGCTTACAATCACGCCGCAGTGCCTTGATTTAATTTTATCATTATGGGCGAATAAGGCTGCCAAAGCAGCTGCTCCCGCTCCTTCCATTAGTGTTTTATTTCGCTCGAGCATATACACAATGGCTGAAGCAATTTGCTCATCTGTCACTGTGACAATATCGTCTACATACTCCTTGATAATTGGCAAGGTTAAGTTCCCTGGCTCTTTGACAGCAATTCCTTCTGCAATCGTGGAAACCTTACTCAATTTCTTCACCGAGTTAGAATGATAGCTTTCAAAGATTGCCGCTGCCCCTTCAGCTTGAACCCCGATGATTCTTATATTACGATTCACATGCTTCGCAGCAACTGCAATACCGCTAATCAGTCCTCCTCCCCCAATCGGAACAAGAATGGTGTCCATCCTGTCCTCCTGGCGAAGCATTTCCATTGCAATGGTTCCCTGTCCTGCCATAATATCGTAGTCATCAAATGGATGGATATAAACAGCGCCAGATACCGATTGATGTTCGATTGATGCTTGAAATGCTTCTTGAAAACTCTCACCAATCAATACTACTTCAGCACCATAATTTCGTGTTGCATTTACTTTTGCAAGTGGAGTGCCTTCTGCCATAAAAATTGTTGCCTTGACACCAAGCTTCGCTGCAGCATGTGCCACACCTTGTGCGTGATTGCCAGCTGAGGCAGTGATTACACCTTTAGCAAGCTGCTCTTTGGACAGCTGCATTAGCTTAAAACTCGCTCCACGAAATTTAAAGGCTCCTGTTTTTTGTTGATTTTCCATTTTGCAATAGACGTGTCTTCCTACTAGATTATCTGTCGTATGTGATGTTAGTAACGGTGTACGATGAACAATGGGGGTCAGCCGCTTCATTGCATGGTAGACCTTATCACCGTTTAAGAAATCCCCAAGACCATTCACTCCTTTTTCGAACTCGAATTCATTTAATTTCTGCTAGCTTCATATGCTAAAATTTTATCCTCTTGCAGCAAGGTTAATGCAATATCATCCCAGCCATTCAATAGCTTTTCCTTATGATATTCTGGAATATCAAAGGTTATGACATTCCCTTTTTCATCTGAAATCTGTTGGTTTAGCAAATCAACATGTAATACAAATTGAGAATCTGTTGCTTCTTGCATCCACTCATTAAGTTGCTCTTCTTCCATTTTAATTGGAATAATTCCATTTTTCAATGCATTATTGTAGAAGATATCAGCAAAACTTGGTGCAAGAATAACCTTAAAGCCAAAGTCTGTCAACGCCCATGGCGCGTGTTCTCTTGAAGATCCACAGCCAAAATTCTCACCAGCTAGTAAAATCGATGAATTTTTGTATGCTTGCTGATTTAATGTAAAATCTTCTCGTGGATTTCCGTCATCATCAAATCGCCAGTTATAAAATAAAAACTCCCCAAATCCTGTACGCTCAATGCGTTTCAAAAACTGCTTCGGTATAATTTGGTCGGTATCCACATTTGAACGGTCTAACGGATATACCAATCCTTTATGCTCTTGAATTGCTTCCATTGTACCTCATCTCCTAGCTAAGTACTCCTGCAAAGTTACGTACATCTACAAATCGTCCTTCAATTGCTGCGGCTGCTGCCATTTCTGGACTAACAAGATGCGTACGTGCCCCATTTCCTTGTCTACCTTCAAAGTTACGATTCGAAGTGGAAGCACAACGTCCTCCAGCTGGAACAATATCATCATTCATTCCAAGACACATACTACACCCTGATTCTCGCCATTCAAATCCTGCTTCCGTAAAAACTTTATCCAAGCCAGCTTCTTCAGCTTGTAATTTTACACTAAAGGAACCAGGAACGACGATTGCTTTAATATGATCCTTCACTTTTCTACCTTTAACAATGGCTGCTGCTTTTTCTAAGTCACCTAATCTTGAGTTTGTGCATGATCCGATAAATACGTGATCAATTTCAATAGAAGTAATTGGTTGATTTTCTTCTAGCCCCATATATTCAAGAGCTCGTTTCACATCTTCTTTATGGTCCGAATCGGCAACAATTGGTGTATTCCCACCAACAGGTACACACATCCCAGGATTTGTCCCCCACGTAACTTGCGGTTCAATTTCATCCGCATGAATGGTTACGGTGTGATCATACGTAGCACCTTCGTCTGTTGCTAATGCAAGCCATTCTTCTGCTGCTTTTTCGAATGCGTCCCCTTTAGGAACATATTCTCTTCCCTCTAAATAATCAATCGTCTTCTGGTCCGGGCTGATCAATCCTGCCCTTGCCCCTGCTTCAATGGACATATTACAAATGGTCATCCGACCTTCCATGGACAAGTTACGAATTGCGTCACCTGTATATTCCATGACATACCCTGTACCAAAACGAACACCGAATTTTGCAATAATCGCTAGAATTAAATCCTTTGCAGTTACACCTGGACCGAGATCACCAATAACTTTAACATTTAATGATTTTGGACGCTCTTGCCAAATCGTCTGTGTTGCAAGTACATGCTCAACCTCACTCGTACCAATTCCGAAAGCTAATGCACCAAATGCACCATGTGTGGAAGTATGACTATCTCCACATACGATCGTCTTTCCTGGTTGCGTCAACCCTAGCTGTGGTCCAATTACATGAACAATCCCTTGATCCGGATGAAACATATCTGCAAGCTTGATTCCAAAATCGGCACAATTCTGCTTTAATGTTTCCATTTGCTTTTTAGAAATCTCATCTTTGACAACGTGTCGATTTTTAGTTGGCACATTGTGATCCATCGTAGCAAATGTCAAATCAGGGCGACGAACCTTGCGATTGGTCAAACGCAGTCCTTCAAAAGCCTGTGGCGATGTTACTTCATGAACAAGGTGCTGGTCAATATAGAGAAGGTCTGGTTTTCCCTCTTCTTGGTGTACCACATGCTTCTTCCATATTTTATCAACGACTGTTTCCGGTTTTCCCATTTTCTAACACCTCACTCTTTAAACGTACATATTGCAAATTGAATCTGAAATACTTTTAGTAGTTAAATTCTCTAATACGATTTCTGTTATTTTTTTAGTTCCTACCTGTTTTCCATTTTTAATATGCAAATCTGCCGTGTGATAACCTTGTTCAAGACACTCATTTACTGCTCTTTCAATCTCAGAAGCTTCCTCTTCCAATCCAAAAGAGAAACGAAGCATCAATGCTGCAGATAAAATCATTCCAAGTGGATTAGCAATCCCTTTTCCTGCAATATCAGGAGCAGATCCGTGAACTGGCTCATACATTCCAACACCGTCAGTCCTAAGACTAGCAGATGGCAGCATTCCTAGTGATCCAGTTAATACAGATGCTTCATCACTTAAAATATCTCCAAATAGATTTTCAGTTACAATCACATCAAATTGATTTGGCTGTGTAATCAATTTCATCGCAGCTGCATCTACTAATAAGTGCTCTACTGTAACATCTGGATAATCCTGCTTTTTTTCCTCAACAATTTCTCTCCACATACGGCTCGACTCTAACACATTCGCTTTATCCACCGAAGTTAAATGCTTTTTCCTAATACTCGCACTTTGGAAGCCTTTATCTATAATTCGTTCCATCTCTGTCCGCTTATAGTAAAGTGTATCAACGACAGCATTCCCATTTTCTCTTCGTTCGCTAGGTTCGCCAAAGTATAAACCACCAGTTAATTCACGGACAATCAAAATATCACTGTCTTTTATGATTTCTTCTTTTAGTGGAGAAGCATGTAACAGAGGTGCAAATCCTTTTACCGGACGAATATTCGCGAATAATCCGAGTGTTTTACGAATACCTAACAAGCCCTTCTCTGGTCGTAGGTGAGCCGGATTCGAATCCCACTTTGGACCTCCGACTGCACCAAGCAAAACCGCATCTGCATTGTTGCAAGCTTGTATTGTATCTTCTGGTAACGGCGTATTGTACGTATCAATAGCACTTCCGCCAATTGCATGCTCATTGAAAGTAAAGTGATGATTATATTCAGCTGCAATTGCCTGTAACACAGCTTTAGCAGAATCCATAATTTCTTTTCCAATACCATCACCAGGAAGTAAAATGATTTGCTTATCCATACTCGAGGGCCTCCTTTTTAAAGTATTATTTTTTGAGAAAGCTCGCGCCCGCTTTAAATTACCGCAGTAGAAACGGGCGCTTCCGCTTTTGGTTATTACGTCCAGCTCCAGCGCCCAGCGACTAGCGAGACTTCCCTCGCCTTCGTACGATAAGTCAACATCGACTCCCTACGGTCGCCGTGTTTCCTTTATCTCCTACGTAGGAATGTTCGACCCGTCGAACCACCCCAAAGTTCGGGGCGCAGTCCGTACGTCGCTAACCGGGCGCTTGCGCTTTTGGTTATTTCACAAGTTCTTTCTTTTCTATTGTTTTCACTTTGATAATATAGCGATTTACTGCATTCAAAAATGCTGATGCTGATGCTTGCAGTACATCTTGGGCTGAACCTCTGCCATTTACGGTTTCGCCATTTACAATTAGTTGAACATGGGATTCTGCTAAAGCATCCTTCCCTCCACCAACTGAGTTCAACTGGTAGTCAACTAGTTTTACATCTTCTGCAACTAAACTATCAATGGTTTGATACAACGCTTCAACACTACCTGGCGCAGAGCAAGAATTCTCGACAACATCTCCAGATGGTGTTTTTAAAACGACAGTCGCTGTTGGGACATTCTCTGTTCCATATTGAACTTGGAAGTTCTCCAACTGGTACTTGCTAACTGCAGAAGAATCCGTCTTGACTTCCATCGCAATCGTGTATAAATCATCATCAGTAACTTCTTTTTTATGATCGGTTAGCTTTTTGAATTGATCAAAGGCTTGCTTTAATTCATCCTCTGTAAAATCAATTCCAAATTCTTTTACTCGATCCTTAAACGCATGGCGACCAGAGTGTTTTCCTAAAAATAGATTGTTCGAGCTAACGCCAACCATTTCTGGTGTAATAATTTCATAGGTTTCCGCATTTTTCAGAACACCATCTTGATGAATTCCAGATTCATGTGCAAATGCATTTCTCCCTACAATTGCTTTATTTGCTTGCACATACATACCAGTAAGCTTGGAAACAAGGTCACTTGTACGCTTAATTTCATTTAGCTTCAAGCCCGTTTCATACGGATAAAAGTCTGAACGAATTTTTAACGCAACTGCAAGCTCTTCTAAAGAAACATTTCCAGCACGTTCGCCAATTCCATTAATCGTTCCCTCTACTTGAGTAGCACCATTTTCAACAGCTGCTATGGAGTTTGCTACTGCTAATCCAAGGTCGTTATGACAATGACAAGATAATGAAACTTGATCAATGTTCGGGACGGTTTCACGGATAAATCGGAATAGCTCGCCATATTCTTTAGGCGTTGTATATCCAACCGTATCTGGTAAATTGATGACTGTTGCACCAGCATCAATAACTTTTTCAATAATTTGAGCAAGGAAGTTCCAGTCTGAACGTGTTGCATCTTCAGCTGACCATTCGACCTCAGAAAATCTTTGCTTTGCATAGGTGACCATACTGGCAGCTGTCTCCATTACTTCCTCTGGAGTCTTCTTCAGCTTATAGGTCATGTGGATTGGTGATGTTGCTAAGAATACGTGGATTGCGGGCTTCTCCGCTCCTTTTAACGCATCCCAAGCAATATCGATATCGGATTTAACCGCTCTTGCAAGTGCAATAACGGATGTATTCTTAATCGTATCGGCGATCGCTTTTACTGCCTCAAAATCACCTTTGGAGGAAGCAGGAAATCCTGCTTCCATCCGATCAACTCCAAAGCGTTCAAGCTGTCTGGCAATTTCTAGCTTTTCTTGCTTATTCAAGTTAACCCCTGGTGATTGTTCGCCGTCTCTTAGCGTTGTATCAAAAATCTTAATTTGTGACATGAACCTTCACATCCTTCTGTTTTGATTTAACGGATTGTTTAACAAAAGGCATTAAGTCACGGAGCTCCCTTCCAACAGTCTCGATTTGATGTTTGTTTTCTTGGTTATTAATTGCATTGAATTGTGGACGACCTGCTTGGTTCTCAAGGATCCATCCTTTAGCAAATTTACCATCTTGAATATCTGTTAGAACATCTTTCATACGCGCTTTTGTATCTTCGTTTACAACACGTGGTCCAGATACGAAGTCACCCCATTGTGCTGTGTCTGAGATGGAATAACGCATGTTTTCTAGTCCACCTTCATATAGAAGATCAACGATTAGTTTCATTTCATGCATACATTCGAAGTAAGCAACTTCTGGCTGATATCCAGCTTCTACTAATGTTTCGAAACCAGATTTGATTAAGCTTGTAACCCCACCACATAGTACTGCTTGCTCACCGAACAAATCTGTTTCTGTTTCTTCTTGGAAAGACGTTTCCAAAACTCCTGCTCTTGCTGCACCAATTCCTTGTGCATATGCTAATGCAAGCTCTTTTGCATTACCTGTCACATCTTGATAAACACCGTATAGAGCAGGTACTCCTGCACCTTCTTCATACGTTCTTCTTACAAGGTGACCAGGTCCTTTAGGAGCTACTAGAAATACATCTACATCTGCTGGAGGTACAATTTGTGAAAAATGAATATTGAACCCATGAGCAAATACAAGTGCATTGCCAGCCTTTAGATTCGATTTAATGCTTTCTTCATAAACTTTCTGTTGCATTTCATCTGGAAGAAGGATCATAACAACGTCCGCTTGCTCAACAGCCTCTGCCACAGGATATACGTTAAAACCATCTTCTTCTGCTTTGGCCTGAGATTTTCCTGGTCTTAATCCGATGACAACCTCATGCCCGCTTTCACGTAGATTCAATGCATGTGCATGCCCCTGAGAACCATATCCTACTACTGCAATTTTCTTTCCTTGTAATACCTCTTTTTGGATGTCTTTTTCATAAAGTACTTTAGCCATTAATATCTTCCTCTCATTAATTAGTAGTTTTTTTATTAGTAAAGTATAAATAAATACTTAACACACAAGATTATTTGTTTTAAATCTGAACCCTTACAAAAATCAGTCAATTATAGTTTGTTTTCAATTTAGATGGATAACGAATTAAGTTCTGTTACCTGCTCTGGTTGCTGTCCTCTTAGGAATGCTGTAACACCTGTTTTCGTTAATTCCTTTATGCCATAAGGTCTGAGTAATGCAATAAGTGCATCTACTTTATCAGGACGTCCTGTAACTTGGATAATTAAGCTGTCCTTACTTACATCAATGACAGATGCTCTAAACGGAGTAATAATCCCCTGAATTTCAGCTCTTGTTTGTCCCGTACTGACGACCTTAATGAGTGCTAATTCTCTTGCAACCATTGCTTTATCTGATATGTCGGATACTTTTAATACATCAATTTGTTTGTTTAATTGCTTTGTCAGCTGTTCTAATTTCTGATCATCGCTGACTTCTACAACAAATGTCATTTTAGAGACACCCTCTACTTCAGATGCTCCAACTGAAATACTTTCAATGTTAAACTGGCGTCTGTTGAGCATTCCCGTAATCCGGTTCAGAACCCCACCACGATCCTGAACCGTAGCTGTTATGATTCGTTTCATTTTGTCACCCCAACCATCTCATGAATTCCTTTTCCTGGTGCGATCATCGGATAGACACAAGTTTGTCGTACAACGCGGAAGTCAGCAACCACCGGACCATCATAAGCGAAGATTTCTTGTAATGTTGGGATTACATCTGCTTCCTGATCAACTTTCACACCGCGGACACCATAGCTTTCTGCCAATTTCACAAAGTCCGGATTTTCAGAAAGCAATGATTCCGAATATCGTTCTTCATAAAAGCTTTCCTGCCATTGTCGCACCATTCCTAACGCCTCGTTATTCACGATAATCACTTTTACAGGAAGGTTTCTTTGCTTGATTACAGATAATTCCTGTAGCGTCATTTGGAACCCACCGTCACCAACAATCGAAACAACTAGATCATTTGGCCTTCCAAGCTGTGCACCGACTGCTGCTGGGAAACCGAAGCCCATCGTACCAAGTCCACCTGAAGTTACCCAATTATTTGGCTTATCGAATTTATAGAACTGCGCTGCCCACATTTGATGCTGACCTACATCCGTAGTAACAATCGCTTCACCATTGGATATATTGTATATTTGCTCAATCAGCCATTGTGGTGATATTGGTGCATCTGTACGTTCATACCACAGTGGATAATCCTGCTTGTTTTTCGTCAGCTTCTCAAACCATTCGAAGTTATTTTGCATTTCAATTTTACTGTCTAATAATGCAATCAAAGCCTTCTTCGCATCAGCTACAACCGGAATATCTGTTTTAATATTTTTTCCAATTTCTGCTGGGTCGATATCGATATGTGCAACTTTTGCGTTTGGAGCAAAGTCTACAATCTTTCCAGTTAATCGATCATCAAACCTCGCGCCAATATTGATTAGCAAATCGCATTCGTAAATTGCCATATTCGCTGCATATGTTCCGTGCATCCCTGCCATCCCTAGTGAAAGCTCATTCGTACCTGGGAATGTTCCTAGACCGAGAAGCGTGGTCGTAACAGGAAGCTTATATTTTTCAGCAAATTGCTTCAACTCCTTTGAAGCATCTGCAAACAATGTACCTGCACCTGCTAGCAGCAGTGGACGCTTTGCACGACTTAAGGCTTCCGCGAGCTTAACAATCTGTAATGGATTCGGGTTAATTGTCGGTTGATAACCTGGTAAATAAAAATCATCTTCAAAATCATTTAACGTAATATTCGCTGAAATATTTTTCGGTATATCAATAACGACTGGACCTGGCCTTCCTGTAGTTGCTATATGAAATGCCTCTTTAACAATTCTTGGCAAGTCAGAAACGTCGCTAACCTGGTAATTATACTTCGTTATTGGGGTTGTGATTCCCATTACATCTGCTTCTTGAAAAGCATCCGTTCCAATTACGTTTTTAGCTACCTGACCAGTAAAGATAACGAGTGGTAGTGAATCCATCATTGCATCCGTAATTCCTGTTATTAAATTCGTTGCACCTGGACCTGATGTCGCTAATACCACTCCAGGCTTTCCAGTAACACGTGCATAACCTTCTGCTGCATGTATGGATCCCTGCTCATGACGTGATAATACATGCTCAAAAGGGGTATCATTGCGGTACAATGCATCATAAATCGGTAATACTGCTCCACCCGGATAACCGAATATTGTGTCTACATTGGCATCAACTAACGTTTTAATTAATAAATCAGCACCTGTTATCAACTTTCCCTTCATTTCCACTTCGTGACTAGCCTCAACTTTCACTACTGCTACCTCCTCTATTCATATTAATTATTTAGAAAACTTGGCATTCAGCATGCTGTTGGATGAATGCCTCAGTTGCACTTCCGCTGGAAGGATAGTATAAACTTCTTCCAGCGAAAAAAGACCCTTCTCTCCCCATAATCTGCATAACATCAGAATTATTGGGGAGAAAAGAGTCCTCTTTTCACGGTACCACCCATGTTCATAGCATCCTCACGAATACTACCTTGGCAGGCTGACAAACAGCCCACTTGGATAACAGGTACAAAATGAAGCACCTGACCGAATCTAATAAAAGCTTGGTATAGGATATCTGTTCCTATGCTCTGTTCAAAACGGCACTCAGAGAAGATGTCAGAACAATATGTACTTCTGGGCTTCCAGCAACCCCAGCTCTCTGTGAATACATGTGGCATGTTCCTTTTTTCTCGTCATCGAGTTGTTGTATTTAGTTTTAAATCAACAATTACAAGATTATGAAAATTCACAGTAACAAACATAAGTCGTTATTCAGAAAAATAGGTTTGTTAATTGAATTCTTGATATTGCGGTCAATCATATAATGTTTTTCGTGAAGAGTCAAGGGGTTCCCACAAGTTTTTTGATAATTTTATTTTATCCGTCTTTTTGTATGCGTTTACAATATTGAATCTTCATGGCATTACAGAATTGTAAATTTTTTATTAAAAAAAGCTCTATCATCTGGTTTTCTAAACAGACGATAGAGCAATTCGTTATTTATTCAAATAATCTGTGACAGCACCTTTGGAAGAACAAGAAACATTATGTGCGTATTTGCCAAGTATCCCTTTACTGTACAACGGTGGAGCTACCCAGTCTTTGCGACGTCTTTCCAATTCTTCGTCTGAAAGATCGACTGATATTACTTTTTCACTCGAATCTATTGTTACCATGTCACCTTCTTGTAAGAGTGCGATCGGACCACCTACTTGTGCTTCTGGTGATATATGACCAACTACTAGCCCGTGTGTACCACCAGAAAATCTACCATCCGTCAACAGGGCAACGGACTCTCCCTTCCCTTTACCAACAAGAATACTAGATATGGAAAGCATTTCAGGCATACCTGGACCACCTTTTGGTCCAACATAACGGATAACAAGTACATCTCCATCATTAATTTCATTCGCCATTACAGCTGCAGTAGCTTCTTTTTCTGTATCGAATACACGTGCAGGTCCTGTATGACGTGTGACTTTCACCCCAGAAACTTTGGCAACCGCTCCTGTTGGCGATAAGTTCCCTTTTAGAACAATAAGTGGGCCATCTTCCCGTTTTGGATTCTCAAAAGGCATAATTACTTCTTGTCCTTCTGTGAGCGAAGGTGCATCCGCAAGGTTTTCAGCAATTGTTTTTCCAGTTATCGTTAAACAATCCCCATGTAGATAGCCGCTTTCAAGAAGCAATTTCATTACAGCTTGTACACCACCAACACGGTGTAAATCTTGCATGACAAATCGTCCACTCGGTTTCAAATCAGCAAGATGCGGTACTTTTTCCTGCATTCGATTAAAGTCATCGATTGTTAAATCTACTTCTGCTGCATGTGCAATTGCAAGCAAATGAAGAATAGCATTTGTTGAGCCTCCAAGAGCCATCACAACTGTAATTGCATTTTCAAATGCTTCTTTTGTCATAATATCTTTCGGATAAATATCGTTTTCCAACATCGAATAAACAGCTTGTCCAGCAGCTTTTACATCTTCTGCCTTCTCAGCCGATTCTGCGGGGTTAGAAGAACTTCCAGGCAGACTCATCCCCATTGCTTCTACAGCTGATGCCATTGTATTTGCCGTGTACATTCCTCCACATGCACCAGCACCTGGGCATGCACTACATTCAATTGCTTTTAATTCGTTATCATCAATATCACCATTATTGTGCTTACCAACACCTTCAAACACGGAGACAATATCAATATCTTTCCCTCGATGTGATCCAGGTGCAATCGTACCTCCATAAACAAAAACAGCAGGAACATTCGAATTAGCGATCGCAATCATACATCCCGGGATATTCTTATCACAAGCACCAATTGCAACCAGGCCATCTAAGTTCTCTGCACCTACAACCGTTTCAATCGAATCAGCAATCACGTCACGACTTGGTAACGAATATCGCATTCCTTGTGTTCCCATTGAAATTCCATCGGACACCGTAATCGTATTAAAAATTAACGGAACACCGCCGGCTTCTCGAACTCCATTTTTGGCACTAACAGCTAGTTCATCAATATGTATATTACAAGGAGTCACTTCCGCCCAAGTACTTGCTACTCCTACCATCGGCTTTTTAAAATCCTCATCGGTTACACCAACAGCACGCAACATTGCACGGTTAGGTGCTCGCATCGTTCCGTCAAAAGCATTACTCTTTATACGCAAATCTTTACTCATTTGGGGTTACCACCTTTCTTTCGAACTATTATATGACTAATCTATTTAAACTTCAATCAAATTTTTCAAATTAACCGAAAGTTCACTTCGTTGGGATTTTTTAAACGGATTCCCAGAAAATAATTTCTAATCCCACTACATAAACACATAAAGCGTTTACAAATATTAAACCTCTTTTTCCTGAAAAATATTACTTCACAAAATTTGTTGACAACAGTTGTATACTTGTTATATTGAATATCAAATATGGGTTTTTGCATCAATGAAATAATTTCTAAAAATGAATCATTCATGTATGCAAGCTATCCAAAAAAGGAGCAGTGCAACATGCT
Source organism: Oceanobacillus polygoni (assembly GCF_008304605.1). Lineage (GTDB taxonomy): Bacteria > Bacillota > Bacilli > Bacillales > Amphibacillaceae > Oceanobacillus > Oceanobacillus polygoni. Next base: position 19,607 of record NZ_PIJY01000011.1, read on the forward strand.
AGCAGATCAGCATTTATTAAGAATACCTGGACCAAGCCCAATTCCACCAAGTGTACAACGGGCTATGAATCAAACGATGATTGGACATCGAGGAAAAGAAACAAAAGAATTAATGCAACGAATCAAACCAAGGCTAAAGCCAGTTTTTGGAACCGAACAGGACGTGCTAATTGTTTCTGGAAGTGGTACAGCGGGATTGGAAACGGCTGTTGTTAACACAGTTAAACCAGGTGATGAAGTTCTCGTTATTGTTACTGGCGCTTTCGGTGATCGCTTTGTAAAAATTTGTGAAGCATACGGTGTTACGGTACAGCGCTATGATGTAGAGTGGGGTGCAGCATTTGATCCAGCGTACATAAAAGCATACTTACAGGATCATCCAACTATCAAGGCCGTTTTTGCTACTTATTGTGAAACATCAACTGGGATACTAAACCCGATTCAGGAATTGTGTAAGGCTGTTCACGAACAATCCAATGCGCTTGTGATTGTAGATGGTGTCTCCTGTGTTGGTGGAGTTGAAACAGAGGTGGATGCTTGGGGTATTGATTTACTCGTCACAGGTTCACAAAAGGCAATGATGCTTCCAGCAGGATTAACTTTTATTACAGTAAGTGAAAAAGCTTGGAAGGTCATTGAGAATAATGAACAAGCTCGTTTCTACTTAGATTTGAGGAAATATCGTAAGAGTCTTTCCGAAGATTCAACACCATTCACCCCTGCCCTATCCTTATTATTTGGGTTAGATCAAGTATTGAACCTTTTTGAAGAGGAAGGTCTACAAGCTGTTTATAATAGACACGAACTGATGAAAAACATGACTCGCTCAGCATTTAAAGCGATGGAGATACCTTTACTTACAGCGGATGACGTGTCATCACCGACTGTTACGGCAATCAAACCTGCTGATTTCGCTGCAGAGGATTTAAGAAAAGTAATTAAGCGTGAATTTAATTTATCGGTTGCTGGTGGTCAACAACACCTTCAAGGTGAAATTTTCCGAATTGGGCATATGGGTTATTGTTCTCCAGCAGATGTATTACAAATCATCGGTATTATGGAAATCGGCATAAAGAAGATTGGTAAAAATATTGAGTTGGGACAAGGAATGCGTGCTGCTCAGGAAGTCTATCTGCAACAGGAGGTACTTGCATAATGTTTAACATTTTAATTAGCGATCCGCTTAGCGAGGATGGTATCAGACCATTACGTGAAGCACCAAATATGAATCTTGTCAATGAGACAAATTTAAGCACAGAAGAGCTAGAAGATCGGATTGGTGAATTTGATGCACTGCTCGTCCGAAGTCAAACACAGGTAACACGAGAATTAATAAACAAAGCAACAAGGTTAAAAATTATTGGACGTGCTGGAGTTGGTGTTGATAATATCGACCTTGATGCAGCAACGGAAAATGGAATAATCGTCGTTAATGCACCAAATGGAAATACCAATTCAGCCGCAGAGCACACAATTGCGATGCTTATGTCATTATCACGGAATATCCCACAAGCCTACCATGCTTTGAAACACAAAAAATGGGATCGTAAAAAGTATGTCGGTGTGGAACTGAAAAATAAAACCCTTGGTGTGGTTGGATTAGGAAGAATCGGAGCCGAAGTTGCATTTCGTGCAAAAGGCCAGCGCATGAACGTTGTTGCTTATGACCCATTTCTAACAAAAGAAAGAGCAGATAAAATGGGAATTGGCTATGGCACACTTGAAGAAGTTATTGAGCAAGCAGACTTTATCACCGTTCATACGCCATTGATGAAAGAAACAAGACATCTAATTAACGCTGAAGCCTTTGAACGTATGAAGCAAGGTGTTCACATTATTAACTGTGCTCGTGGTGGAATTATTGATGAAGATGCACTGTATGATGCAATTGTTTCGAAAAAAGTAGCAGGAGCAGCATTAGATGTTTTTGAAGAAGAGCCTTTTATCGATCATAAATTATTAGAGCTGCCAGAAGTGGTTGCTACACCACATTTAGGTGCTAGTACCATTGAAGCACAGGAAATTGTTGCTGTTGATGTTAGTCACGACGTGCTTAGCTTTTTGAATGGAGATGTGGTGAAAAATCCGGTTAACCTCCCATCCGTTCCAGGTGAGCTTATGCATAAGATTGAACCTTATTTCCATCTAGCAGAGAAATTAGGAGGGTTTCTAATTGATTTGACGAAGGAAGTAGCAGAAGAAATAAATATTTCGTACTCTGGCGACTTGTCCGATATGGAAGTAGCACCATTAACGCGTAATACAATTAAAGGGATTTTAAAACGCCACTTAGGTGATCACGTTAATGATGTCAATGCATTATATCTGGCAAATAAAAAAGGGATTGTCGTTAATGAAAACAAAACCTCTTCAACAAAAGGGTTCACGAATCTAATTACAGTTGAAGTAAAAAGCAAGTCAGGAACACGTAAAGTTGCCGGCACTTTGCTAAACGGATTCGGACCGCGCATCGTAAAAGTGGATGAATATAGTGTCGACGTTACCCCAGAAGGTCATCTAGTTGTTATCCAGCATGTTGACCAGCCTGGAGTTATCGGTCGAATGGGAAGCACCATTGCGAAGCACCAAATTAATATCGCTACCATGCAAGTAGACCGCTCTGATATCGGCGGCAACGCAATTATGGTATTGACGATTGATAAACATTTAGAAGAAGAAGCAATGGAAGAATTAAAGAGTCTTGAAGAAATTAAAGAAGTAACACCAATTGATTTATAAATGTTCAAAGCACACAGTCATCGTTCGTGACTGTGTGCTTTTCTGTTCTGCTTATGATTCAAGGATTGGCAAAAGCTCTAATAAGCTTTTAATTTCATATGTTGGTTTGACTTCTCCTGCTTCTCTTTCGTGACGATTCAGCCATACAGATGTTATACCACACCTTACTGCGCCTAGTATATCCGTATTCAAGTTATCCCCTACCATAATCACTTCATCTTTATCAAGCGAAAGTAACTGCAACGCATGCTCAAAGATCGTTGGATCCGGCTTACCTTTTCCAAAATCACCCGAAATAACAATTTGATCAAAATACGATACTAATTCAGGCGTTAATGTAAGCTTTGTATTTTGTAAATCTGGAGATCCATTCGTTAACATCAGGAGTTGGTAATTCCCCTTCAGTTTATCCAATACTTGTATCGTATCATCGAATAAAAGAGCTGTTTTCATCCTTTCACGCGGAAAAGCTTCTGCCAATTCTAGGCCGAATTCTGGATCATCAATCCCGAGCTCCTTTAATCCCTCTGTCCATGACTCTCTGCGATACGCAGGGGCAATTTCCTTCAATTTAGCAAACGCTTCTCCTTCATCCAAAAAGTTTGCCCATAATCCTTCGAATGGGTTAATCCCTATCATCTGTGTAAATTCATATGTATCATACGAAGCGTAAAGTTTTCTAGCATGCTCCCTAACAGTAGTCTCCAGCTCATTTGCATCGACACCATACCTCTCTGCTGCCAGTGCACATGTCCTTTCAAACGCATTTTTTACACTTCTTTCATCCCATAATAATGTATCATCTAAGTCAAAAAATACTGCTTTAAACATTTTCCAGCTCCTTTAAACCTTTTTTTCATTTTAACATATCGCAATAAAACTAACTTAACAAAATTAATTAAAAATTAAGTCTTGCACAAATTCTAAATATCTATTATGATATATAGAAACTTTTAAAACAACAAGGAGATAATTGATATGGAAGACAAAACAATTCGCTTACAACTGAGTGAGACAAAAAAAGAGAAGCCCAATTCTGATCAGCTTATTTTTGGCAGAGCTTTTACAGATCATATGTTTGTTATGGATTATTCTGATCCATTAGGGTGGCATAATGCGAGCATTGTACCATATCAACCTCTAATGATCGATCCTTCCGCCATGATATTTCATTATGGTCAATCCGTTTTTGAAGGATTAAAAGCGTTTCGTACGGCTGATGGAGAAGTACAATTGTTTAGACCACAAAAAAACTTTGAACGTTTAAACCTTTCTAGTGATCGACTTTGCATTCCACCGATTGATGAGGAATTTGCACTAAAAGCAATCAAACAGCTCGTAACAGTAGATAAAGAATGGGTTCCTGATGCTGAAGGAACATCGCTTTATATTCGCCCATTTATTATTTCAACTGAACCATATCTCGGAGTTGCGCCATCACGCCATTATAAATTCATTGTTATTCTATCACCTGTTGGCGCGTACTACAAAGAAGGGATCAATCCTGTTAAGATTGCTGTTGAAAACAAGTATGTTCGTGCAGTTAAAGGTGGTACTGGAGAAGCAAAAACCGGTGGAAACTACGCTGCAAGCTTAAAAGCGCAAGAGGATGTTTCCAAAGAAGGATTCGCACAGGTTCTTTGGCTAGATGGTGTCGAACAGAAATATGTCGAAGAAGTTGGAAGCATGAACGTATTCTTCAAAATCGGTGGAGAAGTGGTAACACCTAAGCTTAATGGAAGTATCCTTGCTGGAGTAACAAGAAACTCTGTAATTGAACTACTAAAACACTGGGGTATTCCCGTATCGGAACGTCGCATTTCCATGGAGGAATTATATCAGGCTCACCAGGATGGATTATTGGAAGAAGCATTTGGTTCAGGAACCGCTGCAGTTATTTCTCCGATTGGCCAACTAACATGGGATGGCAAAGATATGGTCATCAATGGAGGAAATACTGGTGAAATTTCCCAAAAGGTTTATGATACAATTACCGGGATCCAATACGGTAAAGTAGAAGATCCATTTAACTGGATTGTGAAAGTAGAAGCAAAAAGCGCTGTTAAACATTAATTCGAAAAAGAAATCGGCAGGATGTCGGTTTCTTTTTTTGTGGATAGAAACAAATATCCGTTAAAAAGGGATACCCCGCACTTTCAAGAGGTATCCCCCATTAATTCTAACTAATTATTTCTATTTGTCATACTCTCTTCAGCTATTTTGATCATTCGTTTGACCATTTCGCCGCCCACCGAACCGTTTTCACGTGCAGTCGTATCAGCTCCAAGTTCTACATTGAGCTCATTTGCAATTTCTTCCTTCATGTTGTCCACTGCATTTTCCGCACCAGGCACTAACAATTGATTTCTGTTGTTACGAGCCATCATTGATCACTCCTCGGTGTAGTTGAACAGAATGAACCTGCTCCATTTTATTATTTATCGTTAACCTAATTTCTATACTTGGTCTAAAAGAGACATCTGCCTCATATATTAACGTTGCATGTATTTATTACATATATAAAAGGAGGTTAGATTGCATGGCACACAGCATCCATCATGTCGAACTAAATATGCCGATTAAAAGGATTTGGAATTTTGTTAGCGACATGAATAACTGGGCACCTCTCGTACCAGGATATGCTGAACATGAAATTATCAATGACAGGCAATCAATATGGAAACTACATGGTGATATCGGCGTGGTGCAAAAAGATGTAAATGTGAAGGTCAAAATCACCGAATGGATAGAACCATCACACATTACATTTCAATTAAGTGGATCAAGCGAAAATTGGATTGGTGGCGGATATTTTAAAGCAATACCATTAACGCATACAAAAACGCAAATAATCGGTAGCTTGAATATCACGGTTAAAGGCATGATGGGAGCGATGGTTAATCCCGTTTTAAAAACAGTCGTACCAAAAGTCGGCAAAGAATTCACGGAAAAGGTTGCGGCAAAAATTGCAGCATTGGAAAAAGTAACTGCAACTGTATAGGATGTTAGCTTACACGGATTCTCCTTGAATCCGTGTTTTTATATTTCCTTTCCTATTTGTGCTATTTACTCAAACGCTTGCCAATGATAAAGTTAAGAAGGTTAGCTTGAGAAGGAAAGGAAATAATCGAATGAAAAGAATAAAACAGAATAAAGCGACGATTGAATACCTCTATATTATTCTTGGTGCAACACTTGTTGGACTAGCCTATAATATATTTTTTCTTCCTGCAAGACTTGCGGCTGGAGGCATGTCAGGGGTCAGTACCATATTATTTGAAATATACGCATTCAGTCCAGCACTCGTACAATTAGTCATTAATATCCCAATCTTTTTTATCGGTTGGATGGCATTAGGAAGAGACTTTAGCTTTAAGACACTGTTAGGCACATTTTGGGTTCCTTTTGTAATTTTTCTATCAGCGGATATTCCTATCGAAATTACAAATCCATTTCTTGGAGCGCTATATGGTGGGATTATACTCGGAGTTGGACTAGGTATTGTTTATAAAGGAAACGGATCAACAGGAGGAACCGCTGCGATTGCTCAGATCGTAAAGAAGTTCACTGGTATATCGAGCGGTTATTCACAGTTTATTGTAGATGGACTTGTCGTAATTGCATCAATTATCGTCTTTAGTTTAGAACTTACGTTGTTTGCACTATTAGCAATTTACATTAGTGGGAAGGCAATCGATTTTGTCCAATTACGAACTGCAGCTACGAAGTTAATTTTAATCATTACGGATGAGGAGGAAAAAATCCAAAACCTTATTCATGAAGGGATCGATCGTGGGTTGACGAAGGTTCGATCTGTCGGAGGTTATTCTAATCTTGATAAAACCATGATCCTCTGTGTAACCGAACAACAAGAGGCAGTGCACTTAAAGAAACTGCTACAAAAAGAAGCACCTACAACCTTTGTTATTTTTATAAATGCATCCGAAATTTTAGGACGTGGCTTCACGTTAGATCGGTATTATGGACAGAAATTATAGAGTAATTATGGAGGCATGCATTGGGCATGCCTCCTTTTGTTATACCGTTGTCAGATCAACTGCTTTATTCAAATCGAGACTTTTCAAAATCTCTGTTTTAATCTCTGCTAATTGCTTGCTCCCCCTTGCCCGAGGACGTTTTTCTTCCAACTTAATTTCTTTTGTAATCTCCCCAGGTTGCCCGCGAAGAATGATAATACGATCGCATAAATAGGTTGCCTCATCAATATCATGCGTAACGAGTACAATCGTTGTTTGGTAAGCCTTCCAAATGGAGAGTAACAAATCTTGTAATTGCATCTTCGTAAAAGCATCCAATGCACTAAACGGTTCATCTAATAGTAATATTTCTGGGGAAGTTACTAATGCGCGCGCTATGGCAACACGCTGTGCCATGCCACCAGATAACTGTTTCGGATACAGTTTTTCATTCCCACTTAATCCAACTTTCTCCAAATACTGCTTTCCAAGCTGTTCTTTTTCCTGCTTCTCTCCAGTAAGTCCGAATGTGACATTTCCAAGAACGGTTAGCCAAGGAAATAATCGAGGTTCTTGAAAAATAAACCCTGTCTCACGATGAATCATTTTCGATGTTTTTCCATTAATCGAAATTTCTCCATCGTACTCATTATCCAATCCAGAAATCGCTCGTAGTAATGTACTTTTCCCGCAACCACTCGTTCCAAGCAGTCCAATAATTTCACCTGGCTTAGCAGAAAATGAAACATCTGTAACGGCTGGAATCCCATTGAAAACTCTCCCTACGTTTCTTAATTCTAAGCTCATTTTTACCCCCCTAATTACAATTTAGCAACTCGATCCTGCCAGTGCAGTGCTCGTGTTTCGATTATTTTCAAAAGCCAATCGGATAGCTTTCCAATCGCTGCAAATAAAATAATACTTGCCAAGATGGTTTCGGGTGACAGCGTATTTTGACCAAGCACTAGTAAATATCCTAAACCCTGACTAGCTCCCATTAATTCTGCAGCAACTACAAACATCCAACCTAAGCCGAGACCACTCCGTAAACCTGTGAGAAATGAAGGTAGGGAGGCGGGTAAAATGATTCTCCTAACCAATTGAAATGCATTTAACCCATTAATGCTTCCTACTTCAATTAATTTACGATCAACCCCAATAATGCCACTGATTATATTTAAATAGACAGGAAAAAACACACCAACTGAAATCATTGTGATTTTCGATGTTTCTCCAATTCCCATCCATAAAATAAATAATGGCACCCATGCAAGTGATGGTATCGAGCGAAACGCTTGAATCATCGGGTCGAGTAGCCGTTCTGCCTTTTGGTAGAACCCTACAAATGAACCTAGAATCACAGCTGCAATAGTCCCAAGAATGAAACCAGCAAATACACGATAAGTTGTGATACCAATATGCCCTGCTAATGTCCCATCCTGGCCTAAACCGATAATTGTTCCAAGAACTACGGACGGAGAAGGAAGCATATACGATGGAAATACTCCTAGTCTACTGAATATTTCCCAAGCAATTATAAGAAATGCCGGTATGATACTACCTAACAGGAGATGTTCTACATTAAATTTCTTTTTTGTTCTCTTTTTTGCAGAATCTTTATCATGAACAAGAACTGATGGAACGTTTCCTTGTATTTTCTCCATTTCATTTCTCCCCCCCATTCATTATTCAATTCTGCCTATCGTTTCTTCTGCAAAGGATGATTCAATTAATTCATTAGTAAGTTCTTCAATATTAGCTTCCGCATCAATAACATCGCTTACTTGCAGGATTTTACCGGCTTCAATCAATGCTTCTTCATGAACAGAGCTTGGCACAGCTTCGGAGAAATCATTACGTTCCAATGTTAAAAGCGCTACATCAAGTGACATCTCCGCTTCATTTGCTAATATTTCAGCCGCTTCCTCAGGATTTTCAATTGTCCATTCTCTTGCCTTTTCATAGGCATCGATTACAAGGTTGACATAATCCGGATAGTTCTCTGCAAAGTCTTCTCTAACATTTAAGAATCCGTACGTATTAAAGTCAATATTACGATAGAATAATTCGGCATCTGTTTCCAATTCAACACGGGCCATATTCGGATCCAAACCTGCCCATGCATCAACTGAACCTTGTGATAATGCTGATGCACCGTCACCATGTTGAAGATTAACGATTTCCACATCATTTGTTGATACACCAGCTTCATTTAATGCACGTAATAAGAAAATATAAGGATCCGTCCCTAATGTCGCAGCTACTTTCTTTCCTTCCAAATCATTCACTGTAGTTATTCCAGTATCTGGATTAGCTAAAAGTGCTGTCCATTCGGGATTTGAGTAGATGTACACATTCTTTATTGGTGATCCGTTTGCTTTAGATATTAATGCGGCAGCTCCTGCAGTTGAGCCAAAGTCGACGCTGTTACTATTTAAAAACTCTAGTGCTTTATTACTTCCTTGACTTAATACCCACTCAACTTCTATTCCTTCCTCCTTTAATGTCTCTTCCAGCCAACCAAACTCCTTTAACACTAAACTTGTTGGTGAATAGTAAGCATAGTCAAGGCGGATTTTTTCTGGTTTTCCATCTGTACTTGCACTTGAAGAACATGCTGTAGTAATGAATAAAACAAAACAAATCAGCACCAACATTAAATAACTTTTTCTGAACATTTCTTTCTCCCCTCCGTTATTAAAGTAAGCTTAGCCTTGCCCCGCTAAGTTCGTCTTTCTGCTTGCAATTAAGGCCTGATGAATATCGGCTTTAATATCCTCTACATCTTCTAACCCTACAGAAATTCGAATTTGTTCTGGTGTGACACCAGTCATCTGCTGCTCTTCTGCTGATAGTCTAGAATGGGTCGTACTCGCAGGGTGTATCACAAGCGATTTTGAATCGCCTACATTTGCAACATGGGATAAAAGCTTAACGGATTGAATAAAAGCTTTTGCTGTTTCCAGTCCACCTTTTATTCCAAATGTAAATATTGATCCCGATCCTTTAGGTAAATAGGTTTTAGCAAGCTCATACTGATCGTTTTCTGATAAACTCGGGTAGTTTACCCATGTTACGTGTTCATGCTCATTTAAAAAAGCAGCAATTTGTTTTGCATTTTCGACATGCAGTTTCATTCGTAATGGCAATGATTCAAGGCCTTGAATAAATAGCCATCCATTAAAAGGAGATAAAGTCATCCCCAGATTCTGCCCGAGATCAAATCTTGCTTTCGCAATGAATGCACTCTCTGTATTCAATTCAAGATAAGACTGGTGATTCAAAGCTGGTAATGGTGTCGTAAACTCGGGAAAATTACCATTTGCCCAATCAAACTTCCCTGCATCTACAATAATTCCGCCAATTGATGTCCCATGTCCACCAATAAATTTCGTTGTCGAGTGGACAACAATATCCGCACCAAACGTTATTGGCTGTTGGAGATATGGTGTCGTAAATGTAGAATCAACAACTAACGGTAAATCATGGTTATGCGCTATCTTACTGATCGCTTGGATATCAGCGATTTGTAACCCTGGATTGCCGATTGTTTCTGTGTAAATTGCTTTCGTTTTTTCGTTAATTGCATCGGCTATTTCTGAAAAATTCGTCCCATCGACGAAACGAACGGTAACTCCAAAGCGTTTAAATGTTTCAGCGAAAAGCGTATATGTTCCACCGTATAATGCATTAGTTGCTACGATCTCATCACCAACTTTTGCTAACGTTAATAAGGCGATTGTGATAGCCGATTGCCCTGAAGAAACCGCAAATGCATCAACACCACCTTCTAATTCTGCTAACCTTTTTTCCAGAACCCGATTCGTTGGATTCGCATTACGGGAATAGATATATCCCTCCTCTTGCATTTGAAAAAGAGATGCCGCGTGATCCGTACTTTCAAACCCATAGGATGTTGTTTGGTAAATCGGTACTGCTCTAGCATGTGTCACGGCATCAAGCTCTTGCCCTCCATGTTGAGCAATTGTATTAAAATTTAATGTACCTTGATTTTCATTAGTCACTTTTATTTCTCCTTTTAATAAAATTTCATTATAATCTAAGGTCACCAAATAAATTAAAATTCATTATACCCATAGATTAACTAGGTTTAATTCATAAAAAAATCCCTTTTAATATTAGCTTTTAAAAACAAACCCTCTTCCACCAAGAAGAGAGTTTGTCTTATCACGTACACCTCTCCCTATCTTCCAAGCTCACGACTTACTGGAATTGGCACCTTGCTACTCAACTTCTACTGTAACGATGCCACAGGATCATTAGATCAGATTCCTATCCTGACTCTCGATAAGGACTTCTCACCATTAAATTATTTTTACGTGTGTTATCCGCGAACAAGTTCATGCAAATTCTCAAGTTCATTACCTAAAAACTTTGCTACTTCTAACATGCCATATTTTCCACTTTTTGCTTCTGCTTCACTATTGTAATTCGTATTCGTATTAATATCATATGTGTATACATTTCCGTCTTTATCCTCGATAAACTCAATGCCTGCAACTCGGATATTATTTGCTGCTAAAACACGTTCGTATTTTTCTAAAACTGGGTGATCAAAGCCCTCACGTATTTGAAATTTAGCTGGCTGTGAACTTTCTTCTCCTACCGGGCAAAAAAGATCATCGATCGTACATGCATCTGCCGGGCATAATTCGAATCCTTCAGATGTATCCACACGTACCGCGTAAAGGAATTTCCCATTTACAAACTCACAGCGTGTGATATAGGACTCTGGGGATTCAATATACTCCTGTAGTAGTGTAACTCCGTCAACCGGCTCTTCAAACGTATCCCCTTCTACATAATTTTGTAGCGCGCTTGCAGAAGTAAATAATTGTACACCTAGACCTTTTCCAGCACGATTATGCTTCGTTATAAATTTCTTCCCTTCAAATGCCTGTGCTGCTTTTAAAATATTCTCTTTTCCAACAGCGGCAATTGTTTTTGGTGTCTTTACTCCATACTTTTCCAGCTCCAGATATTGTAGAACTTTACTTACTTCAAGCTGTAGTGCACGACTGCCGTTTATTACAGTTCTTCCATGATGCTCTAACCATGCAAGTACAGCATTCGTTAATTCTGGGGCAAACCGATTTCCACGTGTATGTGACGAAGCACTCATTCGGTTGTAAAAAATCCCCTCTGGAGGTGCTACACTAAGATCAACCGTGCCACTATCAAGCAACCAATCTTCATAAGGTAAATTAAGCTCCTTTAATCGATTGATTAAATGCGCTGTCCATTCATTATTTTCGTGAATTACATATATTTTACTCATTTATTATTCTCCCTTAACTAAATATTTGTTAATGATTTACGCAATTCTTCTACCTTAGGCATTACTTGCTTTGCAAACCGTTCTAATTCTTCCAGCTGTGGTGAGCATTGTAATAATAGTTGGTCTACACCGACTTCCTCATAGGCTAAAATTCGCTTTGCAATTTGTTCTGGTGTTCCGACAAGATTCGGACGCAAGCCACGATTTGATACCGAATAATCTTGCAGTTTAAGCTGCTGTTCAAGCTCCGATTTCGTTGTAAAATCCTTCATTCCTGCATAACCAGCTGCATCTTTAACTGTCGTAATGCGTTTTAACTCTTCCTGCGCCTCTTCCTCTGTATCTCGGCAAATAACATAGGCAGCCATACTAAATGATTGTAGCGCTTCTCCCCCAGCCTGCTTTCTTCGATCCTTCATGTCGGTAACCTTAACTTTCACTTCTTCCACAGTTCCCCCATGCATCACATAAGCATCACAGTAGGATGTGATAACTTGCTTACCTTTCTCACTTTCTCCACCGGCATATAAAATTGGATTTGGACGCTGAATTGGCTTTGGTGATAGGTTTGTATTGTCGATTTTATAAAACTTTCCATCATAAGAGAACGTCTCTTCTGTCCATAAGCCTTTGAGAACTTCTAGAAATTCACTTGTACGATCATAGCGATCATTATGCTCTGTAAATTCCCCACCATATTGCTTTGCCTCCTCTTCCCACCAGCCAGAGACAACATTTAAGGTAAACCGCCCATTACTAATATGATCAATATTCGCAGCCATTTTAGCGGTTACCGCAGGATTATGAAATACTGGACGTACAGCAGTCATAATTTCAATTTTTTCTGTAACTGCTGCTAATGCTGCCGCTGTTGACCAAGCTTCAATCGAATCAGCATCTATCCCTTTAATATCATTCAAATATAATTCAGCAATTAACGTTGTATCATAACCCCATTTTTCTGCCTGCTGAATGACTTCTTTTGCATAATCAAATGTTGGTGGCATATTTTCATTCTCTACATTTCTTAACCACCCACCAAAAATCGGTAACCAAAATCCATACTTCATCGTTCCATCTCCCCCTAAAATCTAATCAATAAAAAAAACCTCTATTCTTCGATAAGAATAGAGGTTTGACATAACGTACAATGCTTTCTCTTTCTTATCTTCCAAGCAGTCTGCTTGATGGAATTAGCACAGTACTCTATAAACAGAACCTGTTGCCGAGGTTTCCTTGGGCCATGTCCCTCCACCTCTCGCGATAAGATACATCAAGTAATTTAGTTGTTGGTTGAATAATAATATAAAACTTATGAAATGTCAATCAATTAATTCTTATAATCCTTAGTTGACTTGTTGGAATAAATATATTAGAATATATCCAACAATTAAAAATTCTTATCAAGAGAAGCTGAGGGAACTGGCCCTATGACGCTTCAGCAACCCCTAACCATTGTTAGAAAGGTGCTAATTCCAGCGAGATTTTTTCTTGAGAGATAAGAGCTGATAAATGATTACGTGTACCCTCTTTTCTCTTTCTAGAAGAAAAGGGGGTTTTTTATTGAAATGATACTTTTAGAAAGAAATAATTCAAAACCAACAAATTAAAATATAAAGGAGAATGTTTACATGAGCGAAATTGTTATTCTATCCGGTAGTCCGTCCGAGTTTTCTAGATCTGAGCAGGTGCTGAAATATTTAGGTACCTTATTAAAAAACGAGCACTTTTCAGTGACCCATATCTCCGTAAAAGATGTACCCTATGAGGATTTATTTCAAGGGGATTTCAATAGTCCAGCCGTTAAGGATATTGCAGCAACGATTCAACAGGCTAGAGGTTTGATTGTTGGATCCCCTGTATATAAAGGCGCATATTCAGGCGTACTAAAAGCGTTGATTGATATTTTGCCACAAGACGTATTAAAACATAAGCCGGTACTACCACTGATGACAGGTGGAAGTGCATCTCACCTTTTAGCTGTGGAATATACGTTGAAGCCAGTACTTGCAACATTGAAGGCACATAATTTAAAAGGCCTTTACCTACTTGATGGTCAAATTGACAAACAAAGCGTAAATCCAATTATCGACGATGAAGTTTTACAACGTACAAAAAAGCAACTCTATTACTTTATCCAACTCGTAAACAATCCAGCCTTAGCTGAAGCAGTAACGTATTAATTTAGGGAGTGGAAGAAATAATGACGAGAAAAAGAATTTTTTTAAATGCCTTCGATATGAATACACCCGGGCATCAGTCACCTGGATTGTGGGCCCATCCGGAAGATCAATCCCATCGATATAAAGATAGTGAATATTGGATCGACCTTGCTAAAACATTAGAAAAAGGTAGATTCGATGCAGTTTTTATTGCGGATGTATTAGGAACCTATGATGTCTACGGGGAATCTCGTGATGCTGCAGTGAGAAATGGGACACAATCACCGGTGAATGACCCATTTCTAATTGTTCCATACATGGCAGCAGTGACTAAGCACCTCGGTTTCGGAATAACTGCTTCAGTGACACATGAGCATCCATATACATTTGCCCGTAAAATCAGTACATTAGATCATTTAACAAATGGACGTATCGGCTGGAATATCGTTACATCTTATTTAAAAAGCGCAGCTGTCAATATGGGATTAGAAGATCAGATTAATCATGATGAACGCTATAATATTGCCGATGAATATTTGGAAGTTTGCTATAAGCTTTGGGAAGAAAGCTGGGAAGATAATGCCGTAAAGCTTGATAAAGAAAATCGCATTTATACAGATCCAAGTAAAGTTCATGATATTAACCACCAAGGAAAATATTACCAGGTTCCTGGTGCTCACCTATGTGAGCCTTCTCCACAGCGGACACCTGTTCTTTATCAGGCTGGCGCATCCAAAAAAGGGCGTGCTTTTGCTGCTAACAATGCGGAGCTTGTTTTCATTGGCGCACCAACGATTGCAACAGCAAAGGCAACCGTGGATAAACTGCAAGCAGATATTGAACGGGCAGGAAGATCTAGAGAAGAAGTAAAAATCCTTACGATGTTTGTTCCGATTGTTGGTAAAACAGAAGCAGAGGCTAAAGAAAAATACAAAGACTATCAACAATATATAAGTGCAGAAGGCGCATTAGCATTATTCGGAGGCTGGACTGGAGTCGATTTATCCCAATATGCGAAGGATCAAGAAATCAGTTATATCGAAAATGACTCGATTCGATCCGCACTTGAAAATTTCACAAAAATCCATCCTGATCGACCATCTACAGTAGAAGATGTTATCCAAACCATTGGTATTGGTGGTATGGGAGCAACGGCAATTGGTTCTCCCGAACAGGTCGCAGACGAGATGGAGCGATGGGTGAACGAAGCTGGTATAGACGGCTTTAACATTGCGTATGCCATAACTCCAGGGTCTTTTAAAGATTTCGTCGAGCTTGTCGTACCTGTTTTACAAGAAAGAGGGCTTGTGCAAACCGAATATGAAGGAAGTACTTTAAGAGATAACTTATTTGGAAAAGGCGACAAGCTCCTTGACACACATCCTGGAAGGCAAAAATTGCTTGTAAAGCAGTAATAACTAAAAAAGCGTGCCATTTCACTATAGGCATGCTTTTTTAGTGGTGTGTTTATCGATTAATGTCTATGTTGCTCACTATGTATTACTTCATCCAAGAATGTTTCCGATTTCGTGTGATCATGTTCATCACAATAATAAACAACTGTTATTATTTTATGGGAAATATCACATACATACGAATATCTAAGAAGATTCTTCATGTATGAAACCTCATGAGAACCAACTTCCAATACTGTTGTATCCGTACTATATTCTACCCAATTATGGTGGGATTCCTTATCATTATTCTCATGCTCGATTACTTCTGCAGTCACTGTGTTAAAACACACCGCTAAGACAATTACAGGAAGAATAACCACAGCAAAAATCAATTTTTTCATCAACTCACCTACTAATTTAAAAATCATTCTAAAAGTAATTTCTACTATTTCGAATGAAAATATACACAAAGAATCAATTATTCGACGTACACAACCTGTGTTTGATAACACATAGAGTCTTAAGGCAGGTTTAAATACTAAAATCAAAACCACCAGTGTGAACTGGTGGTTTGTTCTGCGGCTGAAAGCCTCTTTTGCCGGCCTCGGCCTAAAAGGCCCAC
>NZ_PIJY01000012.1 GCF_008304605.1 Oceanobacillus polygoni
TATCGCGGGGTGGAGCAGTCTGGTAGCTCGTTGGGCTCATAACCCAAAGGTCGTAGGTTCAAATCCTGCCCCCGCAACCAAAATACTTTAAATAGTTGAAGCTAGGAAGTACTGGATTAATGTACACGTTAGATTTTCAACATATATTATTGGTCCGGTAGTTCAGTTGGTTAGAATGCCTGCCTGTCACGCAGGAGGTCGCGGGTTCGAGTCCCGTCCGGACCGCCATTTACAATTTATATTAGTTTATTACACACATGATTCCAGAAAATGAATCGTGTTTTTTTAATTCCTAGCATTTATTTAATTACGCTATAAATTATCTCTCAGAAAGCTCCTTACATATACTAATCTTCGCTACTACCCTCAATAATTTTCCTTTTTTTTAATCTTTTTGCTATCATAGTTGTAGTCGATAAAAAGAATGGTGATAAATGTGGATGAATTCTCTTTTATAGAATCAATAAAGCAACATACGTATAAACAATCATCCTTGATCAAAGGAATTGGTGATGATGCAGCTGTTTTCAGTTCGTTATCACAAGATATTGTTTCCGCAGTAGATACATTTGTTGAAGGTGTGCATTTTTCAAAGGAGACTATGTCGGCTTTTCATGTAGGCTATCGAGCACTTGCTGCAAACATCAGTGATTTAGCAGCAATGGGAGCAACACCTGCCTTTTATCTTGTATCGATCGTCATTCCAAAAGGTTGGGAACAGGAAGAATTATTACAAATTTTCAATGGAATGAGTCATTTAGCGCGAGGATACAACATGGATTTAATTGGTGGAGATACAGTATCAGGTAAGGAACTGTGCATTTCCGTTACAGTAATGGGCTTTACGATGAAAGGTAAAGCACGCTATAGAAGTACAGCAGAGGTAGGGGATGTTGTCTTTGTGACTGGAACATTAGGTGATTCAGGAGCAGGGCTACATATTTTAACGCATTCTGATAACTATAAGGAAGCTTCTTATTACATGAATAGACACAGAATGCCAAGTCCTCGTATTCCATTTGCAATCGGTTTAAATCACTTAGCTAGAGTAACGCTAAACGATATTAGTGATGGAATAGCCAGTGAGGCCAATGAAATTGCCGATGCTTCAAGAGTTACGCTTCTATTGGATGAAGCTGCGATTCCAACGAGTAGCTCCTATAGTCAGTTTCCCTTGAAATTACAAGAAAAATGGAAGCTGTTTGGTGGAGAAGATTTTGAACTGTTAGGTACAGTACCTGCAAAAGATTGGGATGAAGTTAAACAAATTGGAGAATTGACGAATACAAACGTTACTAAAATCGGTGAGGTTTCAGAAACAAGCCCATGTGGCAAAGTCTTTTTAAAGCAACAACATAAATCAATTCTGTTAGAAAAAAAGGGTTATACACATTTGAAGTAGGTGAGTAAATGGTACAAATTCAGACAAATACAGTAGAAGAGACACAGTTAATTGCAGAGAAGCTTGCAACAATGCTTAAGCCTGGAGATGTTATAACATTGGAAGGGGAGTTGGGTGCTGGTAAAACAACTTTCACAAAAGGCTTGGCGAAAGGGCTTGGAATTAAGCGTAATATAAGTAGTCCTACATTTACGATTATAAAAGAATATGAAGGAAGACTGCCCCTATATCATATGGATGTATACAGACTTGAACATTCTGATGAAGATATCGGATTTGATGAGTATTTTCATGGAAATGGAGTTACCGTTGTTGAGTGGGCGCATTTCATTGAAGAATTTTTGCCAAACGAGCGTTTAGCAATTAGAATTGGCTATATGGATGGAGACAAACGGATACTTGAATTTACAGCTTCAGGTGCTTATTTTGAACAGATTATGAATGAATTGATTAGTTAGGAGTTACTGGAATGAATATACTTGCAATAGATACCTCGAATCAAGTTCTTGGTGTGTCATTACTTAAAGGAGAACAGGTTATTGGAGAACTGATGACGAACCTTTCAAAAAATCACTCGGTTCGCTTAATGCCAGCTATTGAGAAGTTAATGAAGGAAGTATCGATGAACCCGGAGGACCTCGATAAAATTATTGTTGCAAAAGGGCCCGGTTCCTATACTGGTGTCCGAATTGGAGTCTCAACAGCTAAAACAATGGCATGGGCTTTAAATATACCTGTTGTGGGCGTTTCTAGCTTAGAAGTTCTGTCCTATCAAGGAAGGTTCTTTGATGGCGTCATATGTCCTTTTTTTGATGCTAGACGGGGTTTAGTGTTTACAGGTTTATATCAATGGAAGAATAATCGTTTAGAGCCAGTTTTTGAAGAAAAAAATATGTTAATGGAAGATGTCCTTCAGACGCTTCAGAAGCAACAGACGAATGTTCTCTTTTTAAGTCCTGATATTGCAATTTACAAAGAAGCGATTGAACAAGCTTTAGGTGAAAGAGCGATCATTCCAGAAGGCGCTTATCATATTCCGCAGGCAGGACATTTAGGGCTTGCTGGACTTACCAAGCATGCAGATCCAACACATGCATTAACACCAAACTATTTGCGTTTAGCAGAAGCAGAAGCGAATTGGTTAAAAGCACAAAAGGAAAATGAAAGCCATGGCTAAATGTGTGATACGGAAAATGGAAGTTTCTGATGTAGATCACGTAATGGAGGTCGAGCGTGCGTCTTTTACAACGCCGTGGACAACAGATATTTTCTACCAGGAGCTCATTGATAATAAACATGCGCATTATTTTGTCTTGCAATTAGAGGAGCAAATTATTGGTTATATTGGGACGTGGATTGTTATCGATGATGCACAAATTACGAACATTGCTATTATGCCCGGATTCAGGGGTCATAAGCTTGGAGAGAAGCTTTTTGGATATACCGTTCAATATGCATTGAAATTAGGTGTAGAACGCTTATCATTGGAAGTAAGGAAATCCAATATTCCAGCTCAGAGCCTGTATCAGAAATTTGGACTGGTTCCTGGCGGTATTCGCAAAAATTACTATACAGATAACCAAGAAGATGCTATCGTTATGTGGGTGAATTTAAAATGAAAAAAGATACAATTATACTTGGGATCGAAACGAGCTGTGATGAAACAGCAGTATCGATTGTAAGAAATGGTACAGAAATAATGACAAATGTCGTCGCCTCTCAAATCGAAAGTCATAAACGATTTGGTGGTGTCGTTCCTGAAATAGCTTCTCGGCATCATGTAGAACAGATGACGGTCGTTTTGGAAAAGGCATTTGAGAATACAGATATAACCTGGGACGAGGTTGATGCGATTGCTGTGACTGAAGGACCAGGGCTCGTAGGTGCGTTACTGGTTGGAGTGAATTCAGCGAAGGCATTGTCCTTTGCAAAACAAAAGCCTTTAGTTGGTGTACACCATATCGCCGGTCATATTTATGCTAATCGTTTAGAAAAGGAGTTTGAATTTCCATTATTAGCATTGATTGTTTCTGGTGGTCATACAGAGCTTGTCTTAATGCGAGAGCATGGCTCCTATGAACTGATCGGGGAGACCCGAGATGACGCAGCAGGTGAAGCCTATGATAAAGTAGCACGAATGCTTAACTTGCCATATCCAGGTGGACCGCATATCGACCAGTTAGCTGCAATTGGTGAAGAGACGATTGCATTTCCACGTGCGTGGCTAGAAGAAGGAAGTTACGATTTTAGCTTTAGTGGATTGAAATCTGCAGTTATTAATAAAATTCATAATGCGAAGCAGCGTGGCGAGACATTGAAAAATGAAGATATTGCTGCTAGCTTTCAAGCAAGTGTTGTCGAAGTCCTAACAGCTAAAACATTAAAAGCTGCTAAAGCGTATAATGTTAAACAGGTAATTGTTGCTGGTGGAGTAGCTGCAAATAAAGGATTGAGAAGAGAACTGGAAACTGTTTTCTCAGAGACTGATATCCCATTACTCATTCCTGACATCAAACTATGTACAGATAATGCTGCAATGATAGCGGCGGCAGGAACGATTGCTTTTGAACAAGGAAGACGTTCCGGGCTTGATTTAAATGCAAATGCATCGTTACAATTAAAATAATCACAGTTTATTCACAGGGGTGTGGATAGCTTGATGGAATACCTGGAAAACTCATATTCTTATTGTGGATGAAAACTGTTGATAAAGATAGAAGTACCTGTGGATTATGTGTGTAACTTTGTTAATAACCCTGTTTTCAGCTTTTTCTATTGGTCTTTTTTGTGGATAACTGAGGGATATCCATGATGATTACTGAAATGAAGTTTTGAAATGAACAAGGAAGAAATTTGGTGATACTGTTATGAATAAAAAGCAATCGTATTATATGCAAACAGATATAATCACTTTATTTATTCTGTTCGTCTGTGTCAGTTTACTTTCTGTATACAATGCACAGCAGCTAGAGCAATATGAAGGTGAAAATTTTGTTTTAAAGCAGATTGTTTGGTTTACGATTGGTGCATGTATTGTTGCAGCAATTCAGTTTCTTGATTTGGAACAGCTGCAAAAGGCGAGTATCTATATATATGGAATCAGTATATTCGTACTAATCTTATTGTTGATAAGTCCTGATTCTATTGCTCGTACAATAAACGGAGCAAAAAGTTGGTTTACATTACCGGGCTTATCGCTTCAGCCGGCAGAATTTACGAAAATAACGACTATCCTCTTTTTGTCTGCGGTGATAAGTAAACATAAAACAAAATATGAAGTGAGCAGCTTAAAAAGCGATACCTTTTTATTAGCGAAAATCTTACTTTTTACAGGTATTCCAGTAGGCTTAATTTTACTGCAGCCAGACTTTGGAACAGCGATGGTGTACTTATTTATATCCGGTATGTTGATTATTTTATCAGGGATCAATTGGAAAATTATACTGAGTTTAATTGTCATTATTTCTTCTGCAGGAGCAGCTATTATTGGGTTTATTATTAAATTTCCAGTGCTGGCTCAGGAGTTAATCGGTATTAAACCATATCAAGTGGATCGTATTCTTACTTGGTTCGACCCATCTCAGCAGTCAAGTGACGCAACTTTTCACTTTGACCGTGCCTATATGGCTTTAGGGTCAGGGCAGTTGTTTGGAAAAGGGATGGGTAGCTTAGAAGTGAACTATCCTGAGGCACATACTGACTTTATTTTCTCCGTAATCGGTGAGAGCTTTGGCTTTATCGGAAGTGCGATTGTTATATTTTTGTACTTTATGCTGCTCTATAAATTGGTTACATTAGGATTGAGTATTTATAAGCATTCTTCGTTTGGAACATTTTTCTGTTACGGCTTTTTAAGCCTATTGTTGATTCACGTTTTTCAAAATATCGGAATGACGCTTGGGATTATGCCGATAACTGGAATTCCGCTCTTGCTCGTTAGTTATGGGGGAAGCTCGGTTATGTCGACGATGCTCGGTTTAGGAGTAATCTATCGCGTTGCAGTGGAATATAGTATACAAAATGATTATTTATTTAAATAATTTTATCCAATATATAAAATAAAATGCAGGATAGCGTATAGCGCCCCTGCATTTTTATTATTCTTTGCTTTGATCTCCTATTACTTCTTCCATATCATCTTCGTGAATCGTTGCAATTACTTTTTTAATACGATTATCTGTAACTTCAGTTACTTCAAAAACAATATTTTTGTAGGCAATAATAGGCTTTTCTTCTAAAGATGGAATATAGCCAAGTTCTCCAATGAGAAACCCGTTTAGTGTATCGAATTCTTCGGTAGGGAGATCTACTTGGAGAAAATCCTCTAGTAGATATAAATGAGCGATTCCATCAATTATGAACGTATTTGTTTCGATTTGGTTAATTTCCTGCTCAGGTGCTGTTGAATCACTCTCACTAAGAATTTCTCCAACGAGTTCTTCCAAAATATCTTCTATTGTAATCAACCCTTCTGTCCCGCCGTATTCATCTAATACGATAGCAATATGGGAGTTACTTTTTTGCATCTCAGCAAATAGCGTATTTATCCGCTGTGTCTCTAAGACAAAATGGGGCTTTCGAATAACCTCGCTTAAATGGAATTCTTTTTCCGTTTCCATAAAATGAAGCAGATCTTTAACATGTAGGATACCAACAATTCGGTCAATATCTTCTTCATAGACTGGAAATCGTGTGTATCTTTTTTCATTTACGAGTTCAATCGTTTCTTTCAAGCTTGCATCTATTGGAAGTGCAGACATATCTGTTCGATGTGTAATAATGTCTGAAACTTGGCGATCATTAAACTCAAAGACATTATGGATCATAACTTTCTCTGTCTTTTGAATTGACCCTGTATCGCCACCGATGTCAACCATCATTCGGATTTCCTCTTCTGTCGCTTCATCGCTCGTTGCATTCGGATCAACACCGAAAATCCGTATGACGGTATTCGTTGAGAATGTGAGTAATTTTACGATAGGATAGCTTAGTCTTAACAGCCATGTGATTGGCGTTGCGGCGAAATTTGAAATAGCTTCAGCCTTTTGCAGTGCAAGCTGTTTTGGAACTAACTCTCCGAATACGAGCGTGAAATAAGAGAGTATAATGGTTATGACAACCACTGATATTGTTTGCAGAACAGAAAGTGATATCGGAACTCCTAATCCATATAAGGTTTGAGCTAATGGACCAGCAAAAAAGTCCGCTGCAAATGCACTGGCTAAAAAACCTGCAAGCGTAATGCCAATTTGAATCGTACTTAAAAAACGGCTTGGCTCTGCAATTAGGTTATAAAGCATGCGAGCTTTTTTGTCACCTTCATCCGCTTGGCGTTTTACTTTATTACTATTTAATCCGATTAAGGCGATCTCTGACGCAGCAAAAAATGCATTTAGAAAAATAAGCACAATGAGTGTAACGATAGCAATCGTCAATTTGTGTAACCTCCAACTAGTTTTGAATTCAATATGAAGTCACTGTTTATACAGTTGATACCCAAGAATTTTTGATGTCACACTCTAAACACTCCATTACTATAATAAAATGATACAAAACAGGCAGCTATTTTAGCTGCCTACTTTAAATTATAAAAGACTGTGTTACATCGTTCAACTATTCTTCTCTTGAAGTACGGTCCACTCTTCCATAAGTTGCTCAACTTCTTGTTTCATTCTGCTTACAGTTTCTGTAAGCTGCAATGACTTCTCATGATCTTGATACACCTCTGGTTTGGTCATTTCTTCTTCGATCTGTGAAATCTCCAGTTCCTTTTGTTCAATCATTTCTTCCAGTTCTGTAATCCGCCGCTGGATTCTTCGTTTTTCACTTTGTAATTGCTTGCCTTCTTTGTAGCTAAGCTTTTTTGTTTCCGTTATGGAAGTCGCTTCCTTTTCCTGTTTAAGCCTTTCGATTTCTGCTTCTTCTTCTTTCTTTTCCAGATAATAATCATAGTCACCAAGATAGACGGTAATCCCATCTCGTTGCATTTCAGCAACTTGGTCGGCTATTTTATTAATGAAATAGCGGTCATGCGAGACGAAAAGGATGGTCCCAGGAAAGTCAATTAAAGCTGCTTCAAGCACTTCTTTACTATCGATGTCTAAATGGTTCGTAGGCTCATCCATGATAAGAAAATTTGCTTGTTGCATTTTAAGCTTGGCAAGGGCAAGTCTTGCTTTTTCTCCACCACTTAATGTATGGACTTGCTTCAATACATCATCTCCAGAAAAAAGAAAGTTCCCTAAGACCGTGCGAATATCTTTTTCATTTATGCTGGGGTAATCATCCCATAATTCTTGGAGAATTGTTTTGGTGGAATTGAGATCAGCCTGTTCCTGGTCATAGTAGCCAATTTGTACATTTGTACCAAGCTGAAAATGCCCTTTTTCTGGTTGTAGTCTTCCTAAGATTGCTTTGAGTAAAGTCGTTTTTCCCACACCATTTGGTCCCACAAGTGCAATACGGTCACCACGATTTATATCCAGTCGAATGTTGGAAAAAATAGGATCAACTTCTTTTTCATAACGTAAGCTAAGCCCGTCAACTTTTAATACATCATTTCCACTCCTGCGATTAATTTGAAAGGAGAAAGAAGCGGATGATTCATCACCAAGTGGCCTATCGAGTCGCTCCATTCTCTCAAGCTGCTTTCGCCTGCTTTGTGCTCTTTTTGTAGTGGAGGCACGTACAATATTCCGCTGGATAAAATCTTCCATTTTTTTAATCTCGGTTTGCTGCTTTTCAAATTCCTTTAATTCCTGTTCGTAATTTAGAGCTTTTTGTTCTAAATACTTACTGTATGAACCATGGTACTTTCGCGTTTTATGTCGTGATATTTCATATACAATAGAAACGGTTTTATCAAGAAAATACCGATCATGTGATACGATTACAATGGCACCTGGATAGCTGACTAAATAGCCTTCCAACCATGATAAAGTATCGATATCAAGGTGGTTGGTCGGTTCATCTAAAATGAGCAATTGTGGCTTTTGAAGTAACAGTTTACCTAGTGCGAGACGTGTTTTTTGCCCTCCGCTAAGTTCCATGATTGGTGTATCGTAATCGAAGGTTTCAAAGTTTAATCCACTAAGTACAGCTTTTATATCGGATTCATACGTATACCCTCCAGAAGTCTGGTATGCTAGTTGAAGTTTGTCGTATTCTTTAAGGAGTTTGTCATATTCTTCCCCAGTTAATTCGCCGGCTTTCTCCATTTCCTTTTCCAATGCTCGAAGCTGTTTTTCCAAAGATTTCAAATGAGAAAACACTTCTAACATCTCATCCCAAATGGTTTTTCCAGATTCTAGCGTCATATGCTGGGATAAGTAGCCGAATGTAAGATCCTTCGGTTGAAAGAATTCGCCCTCATCATATGATAATTCCTTGGCCATAATTTTAAGTAATGTTGACTTACCTGCACCATTTCTGCCAACAATAGCAATACGGTCGTTATGTTTAATTTCAATTTTAATATTTGATAAAATCTCTTCAGCACCGAAGGATTTTGAAATTCCGTTTAGTTGCATTAATATCATCATTTTCACCCCATCATGACTAGTGTATCGTATAGTTATTTGCCGAAGCAACTGAATTGTGAAAAATATCACGACTTATTTGACGTTTTCTGTTAAAATAGAAGAAAGAACTTTATCATATACAACTATTGGATTGAAAAGAGGAAGATTGATGGATCAGAACAAAATTCCACAAGCTACTGCCAAGCGGTTGCCTTTATATTATCGTTTTCTGAACAACTTGAATCAGCAGGGGAAGAAGCGGGTATCTTCAAAGGAGCTGAGTGAAGCAGTAAAGGTGGATTCTGCAACAATTCGAAGAGACTTTTCTTATTTTGGTGCATTAGGAAAAAAAGGATATGGCTATAATGTTGAGTATTTGTTAGGATTTTTCCGAAGTACATTGGATCAACATGAAGTTACAGAGGTTGCTTTAATTGGAGTGGGAAACTTAGGTACTGCATTCCTTCACTATAATTTTATGAAGAACAATAATATTCGGATCACTACGGCGTTTGATGCAGATACAGAAAAGGTTGGTACGGATATTGGTGGGGTACCTGTTTATGATATTCATCATCTAGAGGAAAAGTTAGATGATATTAAAGTCGCTATCTTAACCGTTCCAGCTGTTGAAGCACAAGTGATCACCGATAAGCTTGTAGAAAAAGGAATCTCAGGGATTCTTAACTTTACCCCTGCAAGGATTAGTGTACCGAAGCATATTCGGGTGCACCATATTGATCTTGCCGTTGAATTGCAAGCTTTAGTCTATTTCTTAAAGCATTATTCTTTAGACAAACCAGAATAGTTTAATGTGGATGATTGTGAGGAGTCATGGTAAGGAGCTTCCTTTAAAATTACGGCGGGATTTTATTCTAACAACATTGTAATCCTTTTAAAACAAGGCTATTTGACTTTAATTCAAAAGCCTTGTTTTTTTATGAAGAATCATCATACTGTCGTATTTGCGAAGGAATTGATAAGAGCAATATTATTTATTAGCAGGTTAAAAAATGCTAATTAATGGTAAATAGATAAATCGAACTATGATTTTTCTGAAAATTAATAGTTCTTAAGACGTCTATCCATTTACCGATTATTGCGTTAATCTGTATTGGGGAAACATTTAGACAGAGGAGGAATTTATTCGTGAATGTGAAAAAGGTTTTAGGTATTATGTTTGTTTTATTTATTAGCTTGTTTATCGTTGCATGTTCAAATGATAGCGATAATGAGAATGAAGAGACAGTTGATGCGGAAGCAAGCGAAGAGACAAATAATGCAGATGCAAATGAGGAAGATGAGGCTGAAGGATCAGAAGAGGAAAATGCTGTTCCAGAGGATGAGGAATTGTTTGCAGTCCTTGAAGCCAACTTAGAAGCATTAACAGAAAATGATTTGGATGCTTACATGGACACTATACATAGTGAATCTCCTTTATATGACACAACACGTACAACAATCGATCAATTATCTGTGTATACATTAGATATGGAATTATTTGATTTAGTTGTGGAGGAAAAATCAGAAGAAGAAGCTACCATTTCATATAAACAGACGACAATGAAAGTCGATGGTCCTGATTTTATGAATAATGAAACACACGGGGCTCATGTTTTGCGACCAGATAATGGTTCTTGGAAAATTTATAGTTCAGAAGAACCAACTGAAGTCCTTCCACTTGATGAGAATGGGGAAGTAATAGAGGAAACTGATGCTGATGTAGCTGCAGAAGGTGTCTATATTGACGCGATTACAAGTCTAGAAATTCCTTTTGACGAAGGAATGTGGGAGCTAGAAAGTTATGAAGAAGCTGATGGAGAAGCACTTGCTGAGTTTCTATTAGTTGATGAGGATCTAACTAACTTTACAGAACTGTTTAGTATTCACTATTATCCAGATGGCGATGAATTGTTAGGCGCTGAAGGCTTTATTGAAATGATGGAAATGAATTTAACCGAAATGACTACAGGAAACCTTGAATTTAATTCTGCTGAAGAAGGATTTTTTGAATTCTCCTTAACAGAAGATGATATTCAGCTCGATCAAGAAGAAGTAGCAAGAGTATTTGCGAAGGACAATGATTTGTATGTTATCCGTTACACAACGTTTGAAAAAACGATTGAAGATCAAGACGAATGGGTAGATAAGCTGAAGTCTATTCAATAATTAAGAAAGAAGGCTGTTTCAATTTTGTAACAGCCTTCTTTCTATTGGAAATGCTATTTCTTTTTCTTTATTCGAAAATACTTGCCAAGCAATCGAAGTGCAACCCCAAAGGCGAGCGTTGCTACAGCAGCAAAAATGAGCGTGGTGGGATTCCAAATCGTTTCTCCTTTGCTTTGAACTGCTACGTAAATAAAGATGACAGCCATTAGGAGATAAATGAATGCTTTAAATAAAAGTGAATTAGCCATTCATTAACCCCCAATAAGGATCATTTGCAATTGTTCAACTTGACGCTGCATTTCTTCAAGCTGGCGCTGGAGTTCTTCTGGATCCATGGAAAATTGTCCGATTACAACGAGTGTGTTCATTGCTGCGTGAACAATAATCGGAACGAGAATTCGTTTTGTCTTAACATAAAGAAATGCAAATACAAATCCCATCGAAGCATAAATTAGGATGTGTTCCATCCCTTCATGAATAAAGCCAAAGATGACGGCGGAAATCAAGCCTGCGAAGAAGAAATTCATGCGCTTATAAAGGCTGCCGAATATAATTTTACGGAAAATAATTTCTTCCAATATCGGTGCAATTAGAGCTGGGATTATGATAAATAACGGTGCTGCTCGAGCTATATTCATAATACCTTGTGTGTTTTCTGACCCTGGTGTTATACCAAATACATACACTTCAATGGCTACTGCAACTCCTTGTGCAATAAAAGCCATAAATACACCAAGAATCGACCAAAGAACCATAGAACTCATTGGTGCGGCATCACGTGCATGTCTCATTTGCATATCAGGTTTCATAATCCATAGTATAATGAGAAGTCCGAGAATAAAACTTAGAATGGACCAGTAAATGACAGCTATTACAGGGATATATTCATGCTTTGCAAGTAGAGAAACGGGCAATGCAGAAAGCTGCATAAGTATATAAGTTAAAATGACATACCAATATCTTCGTGCCAAAATAAAACGACTCCTTTTATTTTATGTAGTTTATTTAGTATATGTATAACATGGTTCACCTATTGATTATCATAGTAGGTATTTTAACATATTCTATTGCCTGTTAATATTATGAGCCTCCTTAGGATAAAAAATTTGCTAAAAAAATAATAGACACATTGCTTGCATTTTTTTATGGGATTAATTATTATGAATATAGAAATTAGCACTCAATCATTGAGAGTGCTAATACATCTAATACGATAAAGAATTGAGGAGGCATTCTACATGATTAAACCACTAGGAGATCGTGTTGTTATCGAACTTGTTGAGCAAGAAGAAACAACTGCAAGCGGTATCGTACTACCAGACTCTGCAAAGGAAAAACCACAGGAAGGTCGCGTAGTCGCAGTAGGATCTGGCCGTGTAACTGAAAATGGGGAAAAAGTGGCACTTGAAGTTGCTGAAGGAGACCGCATCATTTTCTCTAAATTTGCTGGTACTGAAGTGAAATACGAAGGTACAGAATACTTAATTCTTCGTGAAAACGACATTTTAGCTGTAGTAAGCTAACCTTAAACATAAAATTTACTACTTATATAAATGATTAATTATTATAAGAATTGAAGGAGGACTTTTTAATGGCTAAAGATATTAAATTTAGTGAAGACGCTCGTAGCGCAATGCTACGTGGTGTAGATGTTTTAGCAGATGCAGTAAAAGTAACTCTAGGACCAAAAGGCCGAAACGTTGTTCTAGATAAAAAATTTGGTTCACCTCTAATCACAAATGATGGGGTAACCATTGCTAAAGAAATCGAATTAGAAGATGCTTTTGAGAACATGGGAGCACAGCTTGTAGCTGAAGTTGCATCTAAAACAAATGATGTGGCTGGTGACGGTACAACTACTGCAACAGTTCTTGCGCAAGCAATGATTCGCGAAGGATTGAAAAACGTTACATCTGGAGCAAATCCAGTTGGTGTACGCCGTGGTATTGAAAAAGCGGTTGAAACTGCTGTAACGGAATTAAAATCAATTTCAAAACCAGTTGAAAACAAAGAATCCATTGCACAAATTGCTGCAATTTCTTCAGATAATGAAGAAGTTGGTAACCTAATCGCTGAGGCGATGGAACGCGTTGGTAATGACGGTGTTATTACAATCGAAGAATCAAAAGGCTTCAACACAGAATTAGAAGTTGTAGAAGGAATGCAATTTGATCGTGGATATGCATCTCCATACATGGTTACTGACCAAGATAAAATGGAAGCAGTATTAGAAGATCCATACATTCTAATTACAGATAAGAAAATTGGTAACATCCAAGAAGTATTGCCTGTATTAGAGCAAGTTGTACAACAAGGTAAGCCACTTCTATTAATCGCTGAAGATGTTGAAGGGGAAGCATTAGCAACATTAGTTGTGAACAAGCTTCGTGGAACATTTAACGCAGTAGCGGTTAAAGCACCAGGCTTTGGTGATCGTCGTAAAGCAATGCTTGAAGATATCGCTATCCTAACTGGTGGAGAAGTGATCACAGAAGATCTTGGATTAGATCTAAAGAGCACTACAATTGAACAGCTTGGACGCGCATCTAAAGTTGTTGTAACAAAAGAAAACACAACAGTTGTTGAAGGTGCTGGTAACCCAGAAGCAATAAGCGGACGTGTTGCTCAAATCCGTGCACAAGCAGAAGAAACAACTTCTGAATTCGATAAAGAAAAATTACAAGAGCGCCTAGCTAAATTAGCTGGTGGTGTAGCAGTAATCAAAGTTGGTGCTGCAACAGAAACAGAATTAAAAGAGCGTAAATTACGTATTGAAGATGCATTGAACTCTACGCGTGCAGCTGTAGAAGAAGGCTTCGTATCTGGTGGAGGAACTGCACTTCTAAACATTTACAATAAAGTTGCTGAGCTTAAATTAGAAGGTGACGAAGCAACAGGTGTAAACATTGTTCTACGTGCAATTGAAGAGCCTGTACGCCAAATTGCTCATAACGCTGGACTTGAAGGTTCTATCATCGTTGAACGTCTAAAAGGTGAAGAAGTTGGAGTAGGATTTAACGCTGCAACTGGCGAGTGGGTAAACATGGTAGAGGCTGGTATCGTTGACCCAACAAAAGTTACTCGTTCTGCACTACAAAACGCAGCATCTGTAGCGGCTATGTTCTTGACTACTGAAGCGGTAGTTGCTGACAGACCAGACGAAAATGCTGGTGGCGGAATGCCTGACATGGGCGGCATGGGCATGCCTGGCATGATGTAATTAAGGAGTTTACTCCCTTATTACATTTTATAAAAAAAGAGGTTCCCTATAAGTATCTAACTTATAGGGAACCTCTTTTTTAATGTGTATTATTTTCCCAGTTAGCTTTAATTGCATCTATCGCAAGATTTAGCTATTGGTTTTTTATTGCATGGATAATCTGTTGATGTTCCGTGTAGGATGAATACTTACCTTCGATCTTACTGAAATAATGGATCTCTATTCGTTGAATTCTTACTTTTAAACTTGAGGCTTTCCAACCTTCCGGTAGTTGATTATCCACCTGGTCATCAGAACATCAATTTAGAATTGGGCATATGTTGGGGGAGAGAATTATAAAACCTTCAGAACCCCAGTAATAACAGGGCTTTTAGCTCCGTGGATACTTTGGAAATATTCTAGGGCTAACTCTTTCTTAAATAAGGTTCTAAATTAGAGGTTTTCCATTAGTTCATTGAACTTTTGGGAAGCCTCTTATTTCATTTCTCCTTGTTACATATAAATATGTTTTCTTCACCTTGCGTGAAAACAGCTATCTAAAGGTTTTAACAGTCATTTTTGCACAGCATATACACAATTCATGTCAAACATCATATTCTACGAAAAAGGATGTTTGACATGAATAAATTTAATAAATATTGCCATACACTTTTCCTCTCCAGCTCATTCTTATTACCACTCGGATTTATATCTACTGTAAGTGCAGCAGGATATTATGATTCCTATGAAGATTTAAAGGAACATGAAGTACTGAATGAGGATTATGAAATTAATTATAAACAACGTGGTAGTGACATTACGGTCATCGCTATCCACGGCGGAGGAATTGAACCGGGGACCTCGGAGGTAGCAAAAGGTCTGGCAAATCAGATGAACATCTCTTATTACCTTTTTACAGGTATAAAGTCAACGAACAACGAGATTTTACATCTAACCTCTGAGCGTTTTGACGAACCGACTGGACGAGGAATGGCGCAAAATTCTGTAAGCGCTTTATCTATTCATGGGTATCAAGGAGAGGAACCTATTATATACCTAGGTGGAAGAAACGAAGAATATAAGGAATTGGTACGCGATTATCTTCAGAACCGAGGATTCCAAGTTGTAGATGCTCCTGACCATATATCAGGAATGAGTGAAGAAAATATTGTCAATGATAATCAGCTTCGAGCGGGTGTACAGTTAGAACTAACAGCAGAATTACGTAAATCTTTCTTTAAAAACCGCGATTGGTCACGAGAAAATCGGCATAATACAACGAATATATACGATAAGTTGATTGATGGCCTAAAGGAAGCAAGTGATATTTACAAAGAACAGCTTTAAATATGATCAGTAGCATAAACCTGGTTTAAACAGGCTGCAGATAGGGGGGATATTTGCAATTATTTATGTGAACACCTCTAAATTAATTAGTTATTTAGGGGTGTCCATTATCTAATAATATTTTAAAAAGAGCTTCATAAACACTATTTTTCTGTTAAAAAATGTTAATTTCTTTTCGAAGTATCCTTTAAAAGGTTAAATGATTAAAAGAAGAAAGCAAAATGTAGTAGTAAATACAAAGAAAACCTGCTATAATAGCAATCTTAGTAACCCCCTCGAGGGGGTTACTAATTCAAGTTTAGCAGAAAAAATCAGGGATTAACTAGGTTGCGAGTTAAACCAAGACATACTTGCTCAAAAACGAAGTCTGTGTCTAGTGAGGATCGTTTTTTTCAACTGCGTGAAGAACGCCATCGGTTGAGCTGATAGCATAAATCGCCTAAATTCCGGTGATTTAGATTCTGCCGTCGTTCCCACTCCATCAACAAGTACCGTGAAAAGACAATGGAGGTGTGTACGACAAGCGCATTGTAATTGTTGCAATGGAACTCTTTTGCAAGGCGAAGCAGCGACATGGCTGATATGAAAAAACTCAATGCTTCAGCGGGTGTTGAATATTCGAATAATTCCAGCATTGCAAAGGGCGTATCGGTACTGAGCACAGCCAGCCATTCGCTCTGCTTGTTGTGTATTTGTACGAACACGATTCTCACGGCGAATCCGTTTTTCGTTTTTGCAATCACGGAACCATGGTTTAGACTGGCTTTTTCGGTGCGAAACTTGATTTAATAAAATATATCTATTAGGATATTTATCTAAAAGGAGAATACATCATGAGCGGTTATAACACAGTACTACCAAGAAATACGGAAAATGCCCCAAACGGTAACGGTCTATATTCACAAACTGTTGCTTTCTCTCATTACAATAATCTTTCAGCTCAATTACCTATCGAACCAAAAACTGGTGAATTGGTAGCTGGTGGCATAAAAGAACAGTCTGAACAATGCTTTAATAATATCAAGGCAATTGTAGAAAGCATTGATCATGTTATGAGCGATATTGTTAGAATCACTGTATTCGTTAAGAATATCAAAGATGTTGACGCTGTAGACGAAGTTTATAAAACATTCTTCCCAACCTATGTTCCTTCACGGACAACAGTTGCAGTTGCAGCTTTACCTATGGATGCATTGGTGCAAATTGAAGCACTTGTTTCACATGGAGAAGGTACAATTCCAAACGCACCACAAGCAGGTGATCTCATCAAGCTTACTAATAACACGGCAAAAGCACCAACAAGTTCTCTATCTACACAAACTGTGTCTTTCTCGCATTACAATAATCTTTCGGCTCAATTACCTATCGATCCGAAGACTGGTAGATTGGTATCTGGCGGTGTAAAAGAGCAGACAGGACAGGCCTTAAAAAATATCAAGGCAATTTTAGAAAGTATCGACGTTCCTTTTGACGATATTGTTAAAATTAATATCTTCCTTAAAGATCTCTCGGATATTGAAGCCGTAAATGAAGTTTATACAACATTTTTCCCTGACTCGGCTATCGCTAGGACCGTAGGCTATGTCCCTGCACGGACAACAGTTGAAGCTTCAGCTTTACCTATGGATGCTTTGGTACAAATTGAAGCAGTGGTGTCACACGGAGATGGTACACCTCCACAAGCTGTTGAAGACAGACATGGAATCGTTATCTGGGCAAACAACACTGAAAATGCACCAAAGAGTTCTCTATCTACACAAACTGTAGCGTTTTCTCATTACAATCACCTTTCAGCTCAATTACCTTTGGATCCAAAAACTGGTGAATTGGTAGCTGGTGGTGTAAAAGAGCAAGCTGAACAGTGCTTGACAAATATCAAGGCAATTGTAGAAAGTATCGACCACGTTATGGATGATGTAGTGAAAGTAAATATCTTCCTTAAAGACATTGCAGATATGGATGCTGTAGACGAAGCATACAAAACATTCTTCCCAGGCGGTGTTCCTGCACGAAGAACAGTTGGGGTATCGGCTTTACCTAAAGATGCTTTAGTCCAAATTGATGTAATTGTATCAAATGCGGAAGGAACACCACCAAGAGCGTAATAGGCATTTGTTTGTAAATACAAGTTACTTGTAAAAGTCGATGGTGAATGCGAAATCGCATATCCTATTCATAAAAACGGAAGCTATCTCAATCTTCATTTGAGACAGCTTCCGTTTTTTAATAGCGTAGATGAAAAAACATATAATTATAAGTTATTATACAAGATAAAAGGGTAAAACATTTAAGAAGATAGTATGTTAACTCCATCATATGATCATAGACGTTACAGAAATTTCTTATATTTATGTTTGCGATAATGTTAGATATAGTAGGTATCGTTGGATGGAGAAAAAATCATAAACCGATTAATTTTTGAAATTTTATTTTGGTGCCCTGACATGTGAAAAAACTTTCAATTTTAAGGATGGAGGAGATACGGATGCAGCGTTCTGTTTTGCTAGTTTTCTTTAATTTATTGTTATTTTTTGTATTGGTCCCTGGATTTGCTGCAGCTGAAGAATGGAATGACCCAGCTGCAGAATTCGCATTGGATATGGTTGGTAGTAATGAACAAGGATTTTTAACGTCTGAATTTGTACAGTATGTTTATGAGGAATCAAAGTCTATTTCCTTGCCGAGATATGCTAGGGATCAGCAACAGATAGGGGAGGAAATAGAGCGGAGTGAGTTACAACCAGGTGATGTTGTTTTTTTTCAGGGAACCAATATGATGTCGGGAATTTATATTAACGATGGCCGTTTCGTAATCGTAACGAGTGATGGAATTTCTGAACGAAATATGGAAACAAGTGAATATTGGTCGAGTGCATACGCAGGAGCTGCCCAATTTACAGAAGAGAATATTGATGATTCGGCAGCTGCAATGGCCCTGGAGGAATTAGGGGAAAATCAAGAAGGGCGGACAACTGCAGAATTTGTGCAATATGTCTACGAGGAGGCTAAAGGAATTTCCCTCTCCCCATCAGCTGCCGATCAATGGATCCGAGGAGAGGATGCCAGTGAGCTTCAGTCAGGAGATGTTGTCTTTTTCCAGGGAACCCATTTGATGTCAGGGATTTATATAAATAACGGGCGTTTCGTTATTGTTACGAGTGAAGGAATCTCCGAGCGGAATATGGAGACAAGTGAATATTGGTCAGATATTTATCAGGGTGCTAAACGTTACAGTGGAGAAGACGCACCTCCTCATTCGGAGGATGAAATCGTCGAACTGGCTCGGGACTTGATTGGGACTCCTTATAATCAATCAGGAAGTAGTCCAGAAGAAGGATTTAACACAGGTTCTTTCGTTTACTATGTATATAAAGACGTGACAGGCAGCTGGCTCTCAAGACAGGCTTCCCCGCAGCTGGAAGCTGGTAAGAGCATCGAAAGAGATGAATTGCAGCCTGGGGACCTTGTCTTTTTTGAAAATGACGAAAAGGAATTGATTTCAGGTATTTATTCTGGAGATGACCAATTTGTGATAGCTACTTCCTCTGGCGTAGAGGAAAGGCATTTAGATTATCATACCTACTATGCAGAACGCTTTATAGGGGGAGCCCGTTATACAGAGGAGATATTGGGAAAATCAAATCCGGAAACGTATAGGGATCATAATAACCCGATTATAAGGGAGGCAATGAATTATATAGGAACACCGTATTTAATGACCGGCAGTACGTTGGACGCCTTTGATTGTTCATTTTTCGTGCAAACCGTCTTTC
Source organism: Oceanobacillus polygoni (assembly GCF_008304605.1). Classification (GTDB taxonomy): domain Bacteria; phylum Bacillota; class Bacilli; order Bacillales; family Amphibacillaceae; genus Oceanobacillus; species Oceanobacillus polygoni. The sequence continues at coordinate 19,411 of NZ_PIJY01000012.1, forward strand.
GTGAGGCATTGGATGTTTATTTGCCTCGAATTAGTTATCGACAGTGGAAAGTTGGTGAGACGATACTGCCAGAGGGAACAGATATAAATGCAATTGATCTGGATGAAGAACTTCAAGCTGGAGATGTCCTGTATTTCTCAGGAACATGGCAGGAAGGTATTTCTCACACTGCGATTTATTTAGGGGGTGATTATATGATTCATGCAACAGGAGAAGAAGGGCAGACGACGATTTCGTATATGAGCGAATATTGGCGGGAACATTTTACTGGTGCAAAGCGTTTTCGGGATCTTGCTATTCAATATGATAATGATGCAGTTTTTGAAGCTCATGAACTGGTGGGAACCGAGTACACGCTTGGGGGAACGACACCTGATGAGGGATTTGATACAGGCGGTTTTGTCCAATACGTATACAATCAAGCATGGCCGTATGACCTGCCGCGATATGGAAAACAGCAATGGGAAGCAGGGACAGAGATTCCTAGAGACGAGGCGGAGCCAGGAGATATTTTATTTTTTCAAGGGACAAGTATCATCCCAGCAATTTATATTGGAAATAACCAAATGATTGTAGCGACAGCTTCAAAAGGTGTTATAGTCATTAACTTAACAACAAGTGATTATTGGTCTTCTCGTTATATGGGCGCAAGAACATATGACACGAAAGTTGAGGAGAGTGAAGCAGCACAACTAGCTGAGCAATATGTCGGCGAATCGTTTAACGAGACGTCAACGATGTTTATGAAGCAAATTTATGCGGAAGCAGCTGGCATTGATCTTCCATCCAATGTGGAAGAATTGCGCGAATATGGAAGTAATCTTCATATTGAGGAGCTTCAGTCGGGAGATCTCATGTTTTTCTCTGATACAGAACATGGAACAGATCCTGTCATGGTCGGTATTTACGTAGGAGAGGGCACCTTTATTACGGTGATTGATGGTAAAATCGTCTCCCGAAAAATCAATAATGAAGTGTATTGGATAAACCGATTGATTGAAGGACGTACCATTTCAACTGAATGATCTGTGAAAGAATCGTCATGATGCACATTGACCTATTAAATTTATTTAACAAATCTATCTATTTGAAGGGTGTACCAATAAGATATAACAAAGGTATATCAAGTAAATCAATTTCTACCTTGATCATCGACACTGCCAGAATGTCGCATGCCATATCCATCTAAATAAAGTATACTAAATCCCTACCTGAAAACAGGTGGGGATTATTTGTCTGATACAAAGGTTTTAAAAAGGTACAGAAATAGACCAAATTCACCAAATTTTTACACGATTGTTATTTGATTGATATACGACTGATATAGTTTTTGATTATTACGTAGTATAAGATGTAGACAATGTAGTTATAGTTCTCATCGCTTATGAAATGGTAGAAATAAGGCAATCTCATAAGCAGTCTATAACTTACTATATGGGATTTATCAGTTAAAGGAGGTGACTATTCTTGAGAAGTTATGGGGCAGCCCCCCGTTGCTTGAAATCTCTATTCTACTAGACTATAAAGTGTTGTGTGGCTTGAACAACTGCCACTAAAATGATTTTTTTGACTAAGATTGGTAGAAAAAGTGATGAATTTGTGAGTAGTATAGGAAAAAATAGTAATGTAAAAATTTGAGGAGGAGTAACCATGAAAAAATTTCACAAGATATTGTCCGTCACTGCATTATCAGCACTCATTGCGGTACCGGTATTTGTAACGCCTGTATCAGCACAAGAATTAAATGTAGAAGAAAGCAGTGAGATCAAAATTCATGCACCGAATAAAGCACCAGATGAATTAAAAGTTATATGGAAAATTGATAAACCAACGGATGAAGAAGCAGGAGAAATAA
>NZ_PIJY01000013.1 GCF_008304605.1 Oceanobacillus polygoni
TTTGGCGTGCTCATTTTAGTATAACATGACTAATTTAAAATTTTCATTGAAAAATATTGACAAACTATTAGCTGGTTTAGTTGAAGTGTTTTTTTCACAAACTTCATATATTCTTTTAATCATTTTATAAATTCAGTTTACACTAACTGAACTACTATTTCAGGCAAAACTCTTTTAAAAAACCAAAATTAAATCTGCTGGATAAGAAGGTATTCTGAAAAATATAAAATATCCCTTCAAAGTTTTCACCCCCATGATCAAGTTTAAAAATTATAGTAATATCTGATTTTATAGTAAATAATTATTTGAATATTATACTTTTTCTTATCCCATAACAAAAAACTTGATGCAATTCCATCAAAGTTATATAATAAAAATGGTTTACGAATTTTACCTACTTGAATTTTATCATGGGGCTGTAGTTCAGTGGGAGAATACTTGTCTGGCAGACAAGGGGTCACGGGTTCGAATCCCGTCAGCTCCATTCTTGACTAAACGTCAAAGTTAATAATTAAAACAACCCAGTTCTCGATCAAATCTCAACACTCTTGCTTATTCTATTACAGAATGAGAGGAGTGTTTTCTAATATAAAAGAAGGTTGTAGAAGCCATATTTATTATGGTAGTGAAACCATCCAGTTCGGGAGAGTGCTTGCATGGCATGCAAGAGGTCAGGGGTTCGAGCCCCCTATGCTCCATTAAGATAGAAACGCTGTAACTCTTATTAAGGGGGACAGCGTTTTTAATTTTGATACAGTTTACTATTTAATTATTAGTATAGGTTTTTTGGGGCAAATCCCTTTGAGCTATTACTCTCTTTCTAAAAATATCTATATGACGAGTTATTATTTTTACTTATATAAAGTTACCACGTTAATATCATAAAAACGATGTTTAATTGTGATAAATTGTCGAATACCATCGTCTTATATAACTAAAAATATATTAGAGATTGTAAAATAACAACTAAAACAATAGTGTGCTTTAATTAAACAAAAAATATGGAGAGAAGGAAAAACGCCAATAAAATCAAAATAAAATACACAAGTAATGCCACCTACTTTAGTAAGTGGCATTACTTGCTGTTTATTCTTCTAATTATCATTCCACATTATCCACCAAAAATGTTGCTATTTCAGGCAAGAATGACAGTGCAATAATAAATAAGATCATAATTATCGCATAAGGAATAACCCCTCTAACAATTGTACTAATTGTATTCTTTTTATCTAATCCTTTTAATACAAACAAGTTAAGACCAACTGGTGGTGAGATTAATGCTAGTTCCATATTGATAACCATTATAACAGCAAACCAGATTGGATCGAATCCTAATCCAGTTATGATTGGATAAAGAATTGGCAACGTAATTACTAAAATTGAAACGGTCTCTAAGAACATACCTAATACGATTAATACAATATTGATAAGTATAAAAACAACCCATTTCGACACATCCATAGATAGTGCAAATTGCGTAATCATTTGAGGTATCTGTAGAATTGTCAAAATATACCCTAACAACTTTGCACCAATCATAATAAACAAAATCATTGCATTTATTTTTACGGTTGATAAAGTTATTTTTTTAAGGATAGTCATATTGAGGTTTTTATAAACAAAAAAGGCAATTGCAAACGAAAAGACTACACCTACTGCTGCAGCTTCTGTCGGAGTGAATATACCTGAATAGATACCACCAATAATGATTACTGGTAATATCAAGCCCCAAATAGCCTGCCTAGATCCTTCCCATCTCTCTGTCCAAGTTGCGGGCTTGTCTTTTAGATGTCTCATTTGGTATGAGGAGAAAATCATGAATGCTAATGTTAAAACAATCCCGGGAACAACCCCTGCTATAAATAGTTTACCAACTGATTCGCCGGTAACAGAACCATAAATAATCATAGGTATACTAGGAGGGATTAAAATCCCCAGTGTTCCGCCAGCTGCCAATAACCCTAATACATATCTTCTAGGATAGCCACGACGGATCATTTCAGGAAGAGCAATCGCTCCAACTGTTACTGCTGTTGCTACACTTGAACCAGAAATCGCGGAAAAGACTGTACAACAAAAAACAGTAGCGATTGCCAGACCACCTGGAAAATGTCTAAACCATCTGCTTGCCATTTCAAATAAATCTCTACCTACCCCACTTACTACGAGCACCTGGCTCATCAGCACGTACATGGGTAAAGCAGTTAAAGTAAAGTCGTCTAAAGCCGAAAAAGATTTAATTGGTACTGCTGAAAAGGCAAATGTACCTCCATCAAAGAAGAACATCGCGAGCACCGCTAATAGCCCCAATGCAAAAGCAACAGGTAACCCTATTAATAATAATGTTGTTAAACCGCCAGCAAAAAAGAAACTCACAGTTGATCTCCCCCTTCATGAACTCCACCATCAATTAATTGCAATACAAATGCTGCAACTAACAATACCCCACCTAACGGAAGTAGGAGTTCAGGAAGAAACATTGGTATCCTTAATAAAGATGCAGATGTAACTCCAAGACTGAATGTGTTGAACACATGTATAAATCCATATACCATAAATATAATACTGAACACAAGACCTAATGCATTCGATATATATGCTAATATGGTTTTCCAAAAATCATTCACATTATTTATTACTAAATCAACTGTTATGTGTGAATATGTTCTTACCGCGTATGCTGAACCTAAAAAACAACTTCCAATAATAGCATAGATTGATAATTCAGTTGTCCATGATGTTGGTAATCCAAATATCGCTCTTGAAACTATTTCAAAGAAAATCATAACTGTGGTTAATAGAATAAAAAAGCCTGCAATATAAGCTCCTATCTTTATTAAATAATCGAAAAAGTCATATGTTTTTTTCATACATTAGCTCCTTTCAAGAGGACTTTACTCTACATTTACTATATCCAATAATTCCTGACCTACCTCACCAGCCTGATCTACAAATACATCCCATACTGGCATTGCCGCTTCTCTCCAGATTGGTATTTCTTCTTCAGATATTTCATATAGTTCCATTCCTCTTTCTACCAGCTCATTTTTCGTGCGTTCATCTTCTATTTTTGCTTGTTGACGGATCCATTCTTCCGTTTTCATAACTTCTACTTCAATTAATGTTTGTGTTTTTTCGGGAAGTTCTTCCCAAAATTCATTATTTACCGCTAATACAAACTCTAAGTAAGCATAATTATTGACCGTCAAATAATTAACAACCTCATTATAATTACGCTGTACCATCGCAGTAGTTCCAGATGTAGCACCATCAACCGTATTTCTTTGAAGTGCCATGTATACTTCTCCACCTCCCATAAATACAGGGGATGCTCCATAAGCTTTAATTAACTCGGAAGGCAGGTTTCCCATACTACGAAATTTAAGCCCTTGGAAATCTTCTGGAGATTCTACTGGTTTAACATTGTTAGCAAATTGTGCATAACCATAATCCGCAAACATAAGTACTCTAGCTCCTCTTTCTTCCATCTCAGAACGAAGCTTATCACCAAATTCTCCATTCAGTGCTTCTCCAGCTTCTTCATAATTATCAAAAATATAAGGAACATCAAATATCCCCATTGCAGGAACTGTCGCTGCCCACATCGTAGATGAGTTTACCCCCATCTCTATTCCGCCAGTTAAAACGGATTGGTTCATATCCTTATCTGTCAAAAGTTGTCCATTGGGATAAACTTGTACATTCACTTGACCGTCAGATTTTTCTATTATATTTTTAGCAAACTCCTCTACTCCGAGAGAGATATGATGATCTGGCGGTAAATTGTAAGCTAATCGGATAGTAGTTTCCTCGTAACCATCTACAGAAGTTTGGGCTTCAACTGATTCCGATTCACTATCATCGCATCCAATTAATACTAAAGCTAATATCACCGAAAACAATGCTATTTTAAATATATTATTCATAGGCACAACTCCTCGATCGTTCGTTCTCTATCTAAGTGACGAACTCTTCCTAAAGGTTCTTTTGAAGAAAGTTTTGCAGCAAAATCTGCAGTATCTAACAGCTTTTCGAAATTAATATTTGTTTTAATCCCCATTCTTTCGAACAGGTACACGAGGTCTTCGGTTGCTAAATTCCCAGCTGAACCTGGAGCAAACGGACAACCGCCAATACCACTTACGGAAGTCTCAAAAATTCGTAACCCAGCCAAGTATGCTGCATATGCATTTGCAGCACCGAATCCTCTGGTATCATGCAGATGAACAGAAACAGGTCTGTCTCCAGCTACTTTTAGCACTTTTTTAATTAAACGATCTACTTCATTTGGTGTAGCCATACCTATTGTATCTGCAATGCCAATTCTATTTACACCTAATTTTTTTGCTCTTTCAACAAGCTGTAGAACATTCTCTTCTGGAACGCGCCCTTCATATGGACAACCAAAACTAACAGCAATGGAAAAACAAACTTGAATATCTGCTAATCTTGCTTCTCGAAGCACCGATTTAAATATTTCGAAATTTTCTTCGGTGCTCATATTAATATTTATTTTATTAAATGTCTCCGTCGCAGAAGTTACCCAATTCAACTCAACCACTTGATGCTTACTTGCTCGTTCAAACCCTTTCATATTAGGTATCAAAACAACTGGTTTTATATCATTTTTGGAAACGATTTCATTTAGAACTTCAGATGCGTCTGCCATTTGAGGAACTTTAGCTGGATGAACGAATGAAGTTGCTTCTATTTTTTCTATTCCAGATGCTACCAATCTATTAATCAGTTCAACTTTGTCATTTGTAGAAATAATGTTTGGTTCGATTTGTAACCCATCGCGAGGACTAACGTCTATAATCGTGACTTCTCGCATCAGATAACTCCTTCCTCTTTTAGCTTTTTGAAATCATTGTAGGAAAAATCCAAAAATTCTTTGTAAATTTCTTCATTATGTTCTCCTAACTTTGGACCATTCCATTCAATCTTCCCAGGTGTTTGGGATAATTTAGGTACAATCCCAGGTGTGACAAGTCTCATTCCATCATCTAATTCAATTTCTTGAATCATTTCACGAGCCTTATAATGTTCATCATTCATAATATCTTTAATACTGTAAATTGGGCTTGCTGGAACAGATGCTTCATCAAGAATAAGTTGAACTTCTTCAATTGTATGTTTACTTGCCCAAGATTGAATGACTCCATCAATAAATTCAACATTCTTAACCCTTCCCTGATTTGTTGCATACTCCGGGTTATTAGCAAGATCTTCTCTATCAATTGCTACCATTAAACGTTGGAAGATGCTGTCCCCATTTCCACCAATTACAATATATGACCCATTTGAACATTTGTAGGAGTTTGATGGTGCAACTCCTGGCAATGTACTTCCTGTTCTTTCACGTATCGTACCAGTCAAGTCATACTCTGGAAGCATACCTTCGAGTAAACTAAACACGGATTCATATAGTGCTACATCCACTTCTTGTCCTAATTTGTTTTTATCGTGTTCTCTTGATCTTAGTGCCATTAATGTTCCAATTACAGCATAAAGCCCCGCAACCATATCTCCTATCGCAATTCCTACACGAACAGGTGGCAATTCTGGATATCCCGTTAAGTATCGTAAACCACCAACTGCTTCAGCAACACTTCCAAATCCAGCTTTCTCCCTGTAAGGTCCAGTCTGCCCATAACCAGATATTCTTGTTAATATAATCGATGGGTTAATTTTTTTTAATACATTGTAACCTAGCCCCCATCTTTCTATAGTACCTGGCTTAAAGTTCTCCAACACTACATCAACATCTTTTACCAAACTTTTGATAATTTCTTGCCCTTTTTCTTTTCTCATGTTCACTGTAATTGATTTTTTATTACGAGCCTGCACATGCCACCAAACGGATGTATCTTTGTGCATCACACGCCAATTTCTTAATGGATCACCATTAGTAGGTTCTTCAACTTTGATTACTTCAGCTCCAAATTCAGCGAAGAGTTTTCCAGCGAACGGGGCTGCAACAATATTACCGAGTTCAAGAACTTTAATCCCTTCAAGAGGTTTATTTTTAGACATTCTACTCCTCCATTCTTTCCTTCAGCAAGCCTACAAATCTACTATAATCATTTTCAATATGCTTTTTCATTAAAGTTCTTGCTAACTTTTTATCACGAGCTGCGATTGCGTCGTATATTTTTCCATGATCAACCAAGGCTATACCTATATGTTCTGGAGCAGTATCAACAATGGCTTTTCTATAAAAACTATTCACGCCACGTAGCTGTCTTAGCATAGATATGAGAAAAGGATTCATACTAGATTCAATAATAATATCGTGAAAACTAACCTTTACATCTGAATTATCACTAACTATTGACTCAGTACTATATATATCAATAGCATTTTTGATTTGTTCTAATTGTTCTTCTGTTCGTCTACCAGCAGCATAATAAGCAGCAGCTGACTCCATTTCAAGTCTACATTCATATAGATACTGAAAGTCAGCAAGCGATGGTTTTACTACTTTTACTCCTCCTGTTTTTGTTAAATGTAAAAAACCATCCTTTTCAAGCATGCGAATCGCTTCCCGTATTGGGCTTCGACTAACCTCCAATGCTTGCCCAATTTTCTCTTCAATTAGTCTTTCTCCAGGCTTAATATTTCCGGTAATTATCTGTTGTTTTAAATAATCATAAACTTGACTTTTAAGAGTTAGTTTCACAATCCCAACAATAATTCTCACCTCCCTTTTTGTATACAGTATGCTGTGTTCTCATATATTATTATAAAAATATTGAATAGTCAATATCTTTATAATAATCCCAGTGTAATAAAACTACTTTTATTGGCTTCTATTTTGCCTTTGCTCTTTTAAAATAGATGCAAATTAAAAAACAACAATTGGAATTACAAGTTCCAATTGTTGTTTTTTAATTACTGAGAAGGATGACAAATATGGCAAGATTAGATGGAATAAGAGCATTTGTAGCAGGTGCGCGCGATGGAACGCGACGTCTGCAAATCCCCCTATTGTTGTTGTCATCGCAATTGTCCTTTACATCCAAATCTATGATAATTTGCATAAGAAAAAAACACCCACAACATGTAATAACGTTGTGAGTGCCTTTTTCCAATATATTATATCGCTTGATCCACTACTTCTTCGTGATCTTCAACTGGTGGGTTAAATTGACCTTCCCATTTAGCAATAACGAGCGCTGCTAATGAGTTTCCTACAACATTAACTGCTGTACGTCCCATATCAAGAATTCGGTCGATACCAGCAATAAATGCTAACCCTTCAGCAGGTAATCCAATTGTGCTAAATGTTGCTAGTAACACGACAAAGGATACACCCGGTACTCCAGCCATACCTTTAGAAGTGACCATCAAGACTAACATTAATGTAATTTGCTGCCAAATACTTAATTCTATACCAAACATCTGTGCAATAAATAGCGACGCGATTGCTTGATATAAAACTGATCCATCTAGGTTAAAAGAGTAACCCGTTGGGATAACAAAAGTAGCAATGTGTTTTGGACTTCCTGCCTGCTCCATCTTGTCCATAATTCTTGGAAGCACGGTTTCTGAACTTGATGTGGAAAATGCTAAAATTAATTCTTCTTTAATCAACTTTAATAATTTAAAGATATTCAATCCAACGATTTTAGCCATTAAACCTAATACAACAATAACAAAGAAAATCATCGTTCCATAAACAGTAAGGGCTAACTTTCCTAATGGAATCAACGATGTAAAACCATACTTAGAGATCGTTACACCAATTAAAGCAAATACACCAATTGGTGCATACTTCATAAATAGGTTTGTAACATAGAACATAGCATTTGCTGTACCATCGAAGAAACGAAGTACTGGTTTACCTTTATCTCCAATTGCTGCGATTCCAAGACCAAATACAACTGCAAAGAAGATGATCGCCAGCATGTCCCCTTCAACCATCGCTTGCACTGGATTTGTAGGTACTATATGCAAAAGCGTATCCGCAATCGATTTACCTTCTTGCTCTTCTGTTGTTTCGACATAGCCTGAAATATCACTTTGCTGCAGGCTGTCCATATTTAGCCCAGCACCAGGCTGGAATATGTTAGCTGAGATTAAACCAACCGCAATCGCAACAAATGTCATACCAATAAAGTAAGTTAACGATTTACCGCCTAACTTACCAACGGATTTCAAATCTCCAACACCAGCAATTGCAACGATAATACTAGATAGTACAATTGGAACAACAATCATTTTAATTAAACGAAGGAACAGATCGCCAAATGGTTGTAAGATACTTTGCGCTGTTTCACTTCCGTAGAAAATACCACCAACAATAACACCTAAAATTAGCCCAATAAAAATTTGATTGGCTAAACTTAATCTAAATTTCTTCATTGATTACCCTACCTTCTTGTTAGTTATATATGTGCCTAGGCAAGGGAAACAAAGATGATTTGACTAAAAACGTGAATGGACCAACAAAAAAAGACACGGGCTGTGTCAATTCGCACGTTATCATATACTCTTTTGTTTCCGTTAAACGCTGACGAGGTTAGCTTTCGGGTTAGGACTAAGGAAACAGTAAAGTAAGCCCCTCCGTAAATAGGATTCACCCCACGCGGAAATTCCGCCGTAATGATTGGGTCCCCCGCTCTTACAATAAGATTAAGCGAAGCAATATAAATTGCTATATTATTATATTACTAAAACGATACTTTTGTAAATAGTAGATTTTTAGTAGATAATGTACGTTTGAGTCCATGAATTGAAAATGAACGGAATGCAAGCAGATCTTATACTTTCCAATCCCCTAAAAATTCCCTTGTGCTACTATCTTCCAAGATAAATAAACCATACCCGGAAGTTCAATTGGAATACGTAGGAAGTAAAACAAACAGCATAAGCCGTTCTATAATTCATAAATGGTACTGGGGAAACGAATTCCCCAGTACCATTTAAACTTACTCATCCAACTCTCGTTTTTTAAATACAATGACAGTGGCAATCATTCCGATAATTACCCAAGCTACAATGATACCTAAGTTCCCCAATACATCTCCAAACCCTGAGCCAGCTTCAACGGCAGCTGCTAGTTCGACAAGTTGGATATTCGGTAAATAATCGATAACAGAAAGAATCGGGTATTGTTCCGCAAATGGAACAAACATTGATCCAAACCCAAAAATAAACATAACTGGTAAAATGAGTACAGAAGCTTCGATAACGGTTCTAGAAATTAATCCCATCAATGTTCCTAGTGCAATATAAAACAAACTCGAGATAACAATTGCAATTGCTATAATTCCAATATTCGTTGGCTCATAGCCAGTTAACATCGTACATAGAATAATCGTAATAGCAGTTAATATAAAGGTTACTAAGCTTTTACCACCAAGTATTTCCGGTATTGTTGCTGGCGAAAGCATCAAACCACGTAACGTGTTCTTTTCTTTTTCCTCAGCTATAATCGAACATTGCAGGAATGCTGTAACAATCGCTAAGGTCAAGTTAATTACGACAAAGTGAACTTCTACTGTAAGGTCATCCATTCTGCCATAAAAAAATGCAAAAATGAGCGGCATCAGAATTGTTGACGATACATACATGTTCTTATATAAGTCCTTCATATCCTTTTGAAAAATAGCCATTACACGTTTCATTGAAAAAGTCATACTAATTCCCTCCCTGTTACTTCTACAAAAATATCTCCTAGTGTTGGTTCATTTGAATGAATGGAAACAACTTGATCGGTGGATAAATACTTATAAATTTCATTCGCACCTTTTGATCCACCCGGTAAGTTTAATTCACGACCATCTTTTAATTCAACGGTTACAGAGGAATCTGAAAATTGTCTTCGAAGCACTTTTGGCTCATCGAGCAACTGGATTTTACCTTTATGCAGGAAGGCAACGCGTTTACATAGTGATTCCGCTTCGCTCATATCATGTGTCGTCAAGAAAATGGTTGTTCCTTTTTCATTCAATTTGCGTAGTCCATCATGAATATGCTTTGAGTTCACTGGATCTAAAGCAGACGTTGGTTCATCTAAAAACAACAATTCCGGCTCATGCAGGAAGGCTCTTGCTAACGTAACGCGCTGAAGCATTCCTTTGGAAAGCTTTGAAACTACCTTTTTCGTATCCTCGGTCAAGTTAACCATCTCTAACACTTCATCAATTCGTTTTGTTGGTACATCATATAGATCACAATACAATTTCAGATTGTCATAAATCGATAAACGTTGGTACAACCCGCTATTATCTGTAATAACCCCAATTCTTTTTCTATAGGATGGCTTATTTAAAGAAGTTACCGGTAAATTGAATACGGTCGCATCTCCAGATGTTTGCAGCAACTGTCCGGTAAGAATTTTTATCGTTGTTGTTTTCCCAGAACCACTCGGTCCTAAAAATCCAAATGTTTCCCCTTTTTCCACTTGAAAACTTACATCTTCCAATGCAGCTTTATTACCAAAAATCTTTGCTAATGATTTCACTTCAATAATGTTTTCCAAAATTTTTCCTCCCCGTAGATCACGTTTGTTTGTGACTCTAGAATAAATGGAAAACGAAGTGAAAACAGCATATTTCCTGTGAAAAGAGTATTTTTCAAGGTGAATGGAGCATATTTTACGGTCAATTATCCAGTTAACGAAGCCTGCTTTATCGATTTTTCCGATGAACGGAGCTTATTTAAGGCCGAGCAGATCTTTTAATTCTGCCATTTTTGTTTTGGACAGTGGAACTTGTGTCTTTTCCTTATCATCCAAAATCAAACTATAACTATTTCGAGTCCATGTGATAACTTCGCGAACCTTTTGTAAATTTACAATATATGAACGGTGACATCTGAAAAATCCAAAATGCTGCAAACGCTCTTCTAAATTGGTTAAAGTGAGCGAGCTTGGAAATGCTTCCCCTTTTATGTAAATGTTTGCTTGGCCATCATTACTCTCTATATAATCAATCTCCGGTGGATCAAATAAAACAATTTTGTCGTTGACCTTCGTTGGGATTTTATTCAATTGAATTGGCTTGAGCTCTTTTTCATTATCTGTTTCTTCTGGTGGAGTTACTTCTGTAATTTCTTCTTTCACTTCCGTATCTTCGTCTGTTTCCGTCTCGATGATACGTAGTCCATCTTCTTCTAAACGATAAACACGATCCGCAACCGTAACAGCACTCTCCATATTTCCAGTTAACACAAGTATGCTTTTACCTTCTTCCTGTATTCTTCTCGTTATATTAATGAGCACTCGCTTTGTTTCCATATCCACATTCAAATCAGGCTCCTCAAAAATAAATATAGAAGGTGACTGGATAAGCAAACGTCCATATTGCACCCGTTTCATCTCTGAAAAAGTTAAATCTCTAATTTTTGTGTTCTTCTTTCCTTGCAGCTGTGTTAATTGGAAGACTTGTTCAAAATCTTGTTCAAAGTTATATAGACCACCAAAAAACATAAAGTACTCATGAACCGTTAGCCTTTCGTACATCCCTTCTTCAAAAAAGCAAATACCAAGTTGATTCAAAAATGCTCGTTTATCTTCTATAATGGTTACACCTTTTACTCGGATTTCACCATTTATAATAGGTATTTTTCCGATAATCATATTTAAAAGCGTACTTCGAACGTTCAATGTTGAATAAATTGCTGTAATCTCACCTGCAGCAATTTCTAAATCAAAGACAGGAAATAGCTGTGTATCTTTTTCATGTTTTTCTATATTTTCCATCGTTAAAACCTTCATTATATCAGCCTTTCTTCCGCACAGTTTTTCGTATGTACCTTCCGATCCACTTTGACGATATTTTCCACATTGACTCTACTTGCAGTGTAACGTCACTTCTATAAAAATTAAATCATTCGTATTCTTCATTATTATATAATTAGCAGACTACATTAGTTATACCACGTTTTTCAAGTTAATAATGACAAAAGTTAAAAAATTTGTTAGGCTTAGAGTTGTATTCACAATTATATAGGATTGAACTACTAGGGGTGCCCAAAAAGCGTGGGCTGAGAGGGAAGCACGTATCATTTCCCGACTCTTATGGACCTGATCTGGTTAATACCAGCGGAGGGAAGTAGTCGGGCGTATGTCCAAACTATTTTTCAAGCGTATCAAGCTAGGTCCTAAATGGGTCTAGCTTTTTTTGGTTTCCCTAAAAAGAAATGGAGGTACATGATGAATCGAACACGTTTATTAACTACTATGGCTGTATTTATTGCAATCGGGACAATCACCGCTCAACTATTATGGTTTCCCGCCGGAATTGCTAGAGCCTATCCTGTCCAGCATGCAATCAATGTCATGGCCGCTGTTATGCTTGGACCAGGACCAGCTGTCGTTATCGCTTTTATGATTAGCTTGCTTCGCAATATGCTCGGGCTTGGAACATTATTAGCATTTCCCGGTGCGATGATTGGCGCCTTTTTTGCAGGTTATCTTTATAAAAAATCCAGCAAGAAATCACTAGCCGCTATCGGTGAAGGCGTTGGAAGCGGATTTTTCGGTGCACTTTTCGCTGTACCATTTGCTTACATCTTTATGGGAAGCTCTGCTGGAGCGTTCGCCTTTATCCCACCATTTCTTGTTAGTAGTATTACTGGTTCTATTATCGGGTTATTTATCGTATCAAGAGTTTCCAGTAAACGTTTAATTCGTAATTAAATTGTACTATTTATAAAAGGCTTTTAAAAAAAACAACACTTATATGTGAGAAATCTTCTAAAAGGACGGTGTATAACCAATGAAACAAGTAGCATGTGCACTTACAATTGCCGGTACAGATCCAAGCGGCGGAGCAGGTATCCACGCTGATTTAAAAACATTTCAAGAGCTGCAAAGCTATGGGATGTCCGTAATTACTTCGGTTGTAGCTCAAAATACAACAGGTGTTCAAGCAATTCACCATGTACCACTTGAAATAATTGAACAGCAACTAGACTCCGTGATTTCCGATATGCCTATCCACGCTCTGAAAACCGGAATGATCGCTAATCAAGATATGATGAAAATTATCCAGAAAAAAATAGCAACACTTCAAGTTCCATATGTCATGGACCCTGTTATGGTTGCAACGAGCGGGGATGCTTTAATCGAAGAAGAGGCACGTGATTATTTACGCAAGCAGCTTCTGCCACTGACAACACTTGTTACACCAAATATTCCAGAAGCGGAATTTCTAATCGGAAAGAAGATTGAAACCACAGACGATATGAAACAAGCTGCCGAGCTACTTGTGAAGGAATTCGGTGTTAGTGCTGCCTTAATCAAAGGCGGACACAGAGAAGGGGAAGCAATTGATTTCCTTTATGATGGCTCAAATATACACAGCTTCTCAGCAGAGCGGATTGATACAAAAAACACGCACGGAACTGGCTGTACATATGCAGCTGCAATCACTGCTTATTTAAGTAAAGGTTTGTCCTTATATGACGCTGTTAAAAATGGAAAAGATTTTGTCACGGCAGCAATTAAGCATTCCTTCGACCTTGGATCTGGAAGCGGTCCAACAAATCACTGGGCAACACGAAAGGATAAGAGCTAAACATGAATCCACAAATCATTAAAAGTGTTCGGGGAAAGACACCGTTAATCCATCATTTAACGAATCAAGTCGTAATGAATTTTACGGCAAATGGACTGTTAGCCTTTGGTGGCGTTCCTGTAATGGCAAAAGCAGAAGAAGAAGTAGAGGATATGGCTTCCATTGCGGATGGTCTTTTAATCAACATTGGCACCTTAACAGCAAAGGATCTAGATGCAATGATACTTGCTGGTAAAAAGGCAAATGAAAAAGGCATTCCCGTTGTACTTGATCCAGTAGGTGTTGCTGCAACGACATTTCGTACAGCTGCTGTTAAACAAATTTTAAATGAAGTAAAGCCTACCGCTATCAAAGGAAATGCAGGTGAATTAGCACATCTCGTCAATATCCCTTGGCAAACAAAAGGAGTTGAATCCCTTGGTGAGGGTAATGTTGCAGAGATAGCTCGTAGCGTAGCACTGGAATACCAAACGACTGCTGTTGTTACAGGTAAAACAGACATTATTTGCACAGAAAAATCCTACATGGAGAATCATACGGGGCACCCCATTTTAGCTAAAGTAACAGGAGCTGGTTGCTTGCTAGGTTCCATACTGACCGCCTGCTTAACAACAGATGCCCCAATTGAAGACCAAGCATTGACAGCTGTTCGATTTTACGGATTAGCCGCCTCCCATGCAGCAGCAAGTCTGTCAGTGAATGGGTCAGGAACATTTATAGCTCCATTTATCGACGCACTTTCATTAGAACCCGAACAACTGGAGGGAAAATAAACATGTCATTTCCAATTAAGCCATCCTTACGAAAATATTTTATTATGGGTAGTCAAAACTGTGATCGTGACCCAGCAGAAATACTGGAAGCTGCAGCCAAAGCTGGAATCACAGCGTTTCAGTACCGCGAAAAGGGACCTGCATCCTTGACTTCCAATGCGAAACTGGAATTAGGTAAGCAGTTACGAGCCATTTGCAAACAGTACCAAATTCCGTTTATTGTAAATGACGATGTCGAGCTTGTTGAATTACTTGACGCAGACGGTATTCATGTTGGTCAGGATGATCAATCGGTAGAGGAATTACGCCTGGCTTTTCCAACTAAAATTATCGGGCTCTCCGTATCTAATATGGACGAAGTTGAAAGAAGCCCACTAGATCTCGTTGATTACATTGGTGCTGGTCCAATTTTCTCTACAACAACAAAAACAGATGCGAAAGCGGCTGTTGGTTTGGAATGGATTCAGACATTACGCACCCAATTTCCAACGCTGCCAATTGTCGGAATCGGTGGGATTAACACCATGAATGCGAGCTCAGTCCTTCAAGCTGGTGCCGATGGAGTTTCATTTATCTCTGTGGTTACACAGGCAGAGGATATAGCTGTGGCTATTGAGGAGATTTAGATGCTTTTGAATCAAGCAGGAGAGGATATCCCAGAAGTTTAACTACTGGGATATCCTTTAACTAGTAAACTAACTATCAAGTTAACACTTTTACTTCTATATAATCCCCCATCACAATCTGTCTATGGCGCGAACGGAAAATAAGAAAACGCAACAATAAATAATACGAACAAACCGCCCCATGCGTAAACGAAACTAAACCAATTAGCACCCATCTCAGCCATGATTGATATTTCCACGCAGCTTTATTCCAACGATAATTTATCATTCCGATTAAGTAAACTGCTAAAGGTCTACCCATTGTCCAACACTAACTGAATTTTCTAGAGTACGTTCTGCTAGGATGCCTAATTGAAGCTTGATGACCTGGCCAACAAGAATAAAAGTTACTGCCAACAGGCCCCAAATTCCCCCAATCTCCATTTCTGTTCATTGTAAGTCATCCCAATTAACAAACAAGAACCAATCACTACAAATAGAACAAAAAGCATAAAGTCGATGCTGAACATCCCCTTTTTATTTCATATCGAGCGGAACCTCTTCTACATAATCACGGTTGACATCCTTTTTATATAAGTAATTGTCAGGCTCAGATCTACCAAACTTTTATCTACTATAAAATATACTGTCTTACCATCAGGGTTGAGCACTGAATTTCGCGTATGTTCTTTTAGAATGGTTAATAGCTTCACTTCTTCTGTTTTACCGCTTATAGGAAAAGAGCTCATATTGAAAAATACCATCCTCACCTGTGTCATTTACTGCTTGAAAAATAAATGTCTCATCATTTACAGTAACCGCACAATCATAAATATCTTCCGCTGTTTCAGGTTTTTATATTGTTTTAAAGTCACCAAAAACACCAGTCCCGATTCATTTCACGAAACTGGTGTTTTTCTAACAGATCATTAACGCATCAGCTTGCGTATTTTTTCTCTTCCTTGCCAAATATAGGATACGATCTCAGTGTTTGGGGTTTCCAGAACTTTACTAATTTCATCAACGGATAATTGGTTCCTAGATCTTAGGGTTAGGGCTAATCTTTCTTTTAGTGAAACGTGCATGAACAGAATTTTAAGATCTTCCTCTGGAAATTCGCTAAAGATAGTACACCAATTCATCCCAAATCTTTTTTGCGCCAGGTCAATCGTTTGTTGAAACAACCACAACGAGAACTTTTTATCGATTGCTTGGCAATTATCACGATCATTAAAAACATGTAGAAAAGTATCTTTCGCTAGCTCCTCAGCGTTTTTGTTGTCCCCTAGAATCATGTAACATATGTGATAGACTGCTTGATGATAGTGGTCAACAACCTTTTTGAAAGCACCATAATCTCCTTTTTTCAGCTGTTTAATAGCCCGTATCCCGATTTCCCTCATTCTACAACCTCCGCATCATTGCTCCCCATACTAGCAAAGTACTAAAACGTCTTTACTCTTTCGATTACAAATTACTTCTCCGAACTTAAAATCATATTTTCAGCCCACTTCACAACTTCTTCTTGTTCTATATCTGGATTTGCTATTACGATCGAATAACGTAAACCATCTTCATCCCAAAGAATGCTATTAATTAACTCTTCATACTCCGCATCGTTTCCTCGTACTTCTAAATCTGCTTTTTCAACTGGCATGTCATCTGGAGTAGGAAACACAGACACCGAAAACAGCGGAATATCCTCTTTGGAACTATACATTAATTCCAGCTCATATCGATCTAATCCAGCTGAGAAATCATACATTTGCATACTTGAGAGAAGAAATTCATCCTCTGGAAATACCAGGAATGCTTGCCCTAGTGCTTCTTCCGCTTCCTCCAATGTAACTGTATCTGGAGCAAAGCTCTCTTCTAAGTTAGCAATTTCAACATCGTCTGGAATATCGAGAGTAAACGTATCTTCAGCAAATTTCGGTGAAAAATCCAATTCCGTATAAGCGAATTCTGTTCGAGCATCGCCAACTTCGGAGACAACTTTTACAATAAACCATGTTTTCTGATCCACCCATAATTCCATATCACCAAATAAATTATCCGTTTCATTCGCCTTCATCTGAATGTGGTACGTGTCATAATCAAGTACTTTTTCTTCCCCAACCACTTCATAGGAATGAGAATCATTCATTATTTCTATTATGTTTTTGAATTGCTCTTTCGGGCTTATATTTGCAAAGTCTGCAAGCTCTGTCATATCCATTTCAGTTGCCTGGTTATTTGCTTTATCATACATAAGCATTGTCTCACCATCATTTAATGCCACACTTTCTTGATCAAGTAATTGGTCTCTTGTAACAACCTTTCTTTTTTTCCCCTCAACATATTCCTCTAAGATGATATGTTCAGACAGCTCTTCTCCTTCAAACATTTTCATTTCCGATATCCCTTGATAAGTATTTACATCCTTTTCCGATTCGATAGCGTTTTGGATAATTTCCTCAGCAGACACTTCCATATTTTGTGAACATCCTCCTAAAATTAATGTCATAACACTAAATAAAATCAAACATTTTTTCCATGTAATCTTCATGATCTTCCCCTCTCCTTTATCCAACAGGCAATTAATGTACCTTTATTTTCTGTTGACCAAATGGTTATTTTTCCATCATGTTTTTCCATAATTATTTTTGCAATGCTTAATCCTAGACCAGAAGTTGCCCCTTTTCCACGAGATACATCATCCTGATAAAAAGGTTGGAAAATCTTTTCTAGCTGACTATGCTTTATACCTCTTCCTTCATTCTGAATAAGCATAACAGTTCCATCTTCTCTCCATGCATTCACGTCATCTACAAACTCAGGAAAAACCCAATCAGGCAATGTCTCTCTCGATGAAATAGCAGCTAACCAAATACGATTGTGATTCGGTGTATACCGAATACTGTTATCCATTAAATTATCGACGAGTCGAATCATTTGTTTCGGATCAAGCATGTAGGAATTTCTTATATTTAATTCAGTTGTTAATGCAATACCTTTTTTTAAACACGGTTCTTCATAACCTGAAAATAACATTTCAAAAAATTCATCTCCATTTACTTGTACGATATGGAGCATATTATCAGCTGACTGAAGCGCAGTAAATATCGATAAATCATCAATCATTTGCTTCATGTGATCCAATTTACCATTAAGTATTGTTTGGTACTCTTCTCGTTCTTCTTTTGATAAATGCTGATCTTCCAAAGCCTCTGCGTATGTTCGAATAACGGTTAATGGTGTTTTTAAATCATGAGACAAGGAGGCAACCATATATTCTTTCTCTTGTTGTTGCTTGGCAAGTGCATCTCTTGTTTCTACTATTTGAGCTTTCATTTGCTCAAAATGCGTGATAACTACTCCAATCTCATCTTTCGATTGAACCAGTTTCTGGTCCATTTCCTTCCCTGCCGCAAATGCTTTCATATGCCTTTGTAACTGATTCAAAGGCCGATTCAACTTACGGTTGATAGAGAGCATTACCACTGAATAGAGTGCAACGAAAAAGATACCCAATAATATAAACATCACCGTCGTACGTTGATTGGATGTCTCTACCCACGCTTTTCTACCCAAAGTAATTTCATATAAACCAACTAGCTGGCTCGCATCATCAAATACTGGCTTTTTCAACGAATAAGTTCGCGCTTTTTTTTGATATTCATTTAAATTCTGAAACAATTTCTCTCGATTCCAGTTTAAAAAATGAGATTCTCCCGGTGTAGTTATCGTAGAAAACAACTGAACGCCATCATAACGATATAAATCGATCTTGAGATTATCATCTGCCAGACTACGCAAATGCTGGTAGTTTTCGTCAGACTGAACTTTATATAAGGATACATCCTTTAACTCGCTTTCCAGATTTGTAACGGCATTTTGAAAAGTTAGATATTCCATTAAATCCTGCTCTTGATCATAAGCGCTTAGACTAATATAGAGTAAATAAATAGCAGCAATCGGCAACAGCATAACGAGCAAATAACTTATCATAAGCCAATTTTTAATCTTCATCCCAATTGTTCTCCGATAAAACGATACCCAACACCCCAAACGGTCTGGACAAATTTTGCTTGCCTTCCAGTATCCTTTAGCTTTGCACGAAGGCTTTTTATATGAACCGTTACCGTATTGTTGCCATCTACATTCATTAGTTGCCATACATGTTCATAAATTTTTTCTTTTTCAAACGTAATAAATGGATTCTTAGCAAGCAAAAATAAAATATCCTGTTCTTTAGCAGTTAATAATAGAAGCTCCTCATCTAAAAACACAGCTTCATTTAAGAAATCAATGGATAAGCCATGTTTATAATGAAAGATTTGCTCATTATAATGTTTCTTTGTATAGCGTTGATATCTTCTAAGATGGGAATGAACCCGAGCAGTTAGCTCCTTCAAACTAAATGGCTTTGTTAAATAATCATCTGCGCCAAGATCTAATCCAAGTATCTTACTTTCATCTTCATTTTTAGCGCTAACAATTAATAACGGTACATCACTTTCTAATCGAATCCTTTCACACAGTGTAAAACCATCCATCTCTGGCATCATGAGATCTACAAGTACTAAGGAATAGTTATCCGCTTTAAAATCTTCCCAGCCCTCCACTCCTGTCGACGCCCAGGTTACTTGAAACCCTTCCCTATTCAGGTGGTCTCTCATAATCCGGGCAATTTCATAATCATCTTCTACGATAAGTATTTTGCTTTGTTCTACCATAGGTCCCCCTCTTCTCTAACTCCAGTATAGTTCATCGATTTAGCGTCGAGTTAAAAGTTTATTTTTAGTTAATAATTGGTTGTTTCTATGGGATTCTGCAATCAGTCTTGAACCTTGTGTTATAGATTATAAAAAATCCTTTTCTACGTTTATCCATAGAAAAGGATCTTTTGAAATAACTTTCTATCTATTCTCTTGCCACAATCCCATTCTCCAGAACTTGAATAATTCGTTCAACCTCTTCTTCATCGTTCCAATCCCCCTCAGGGACAATAACATACCGTGCAATAATATAAGAAAAAATAGACGAGGCAACGATTCGGATAATTGTATCTGGATGGGTTTGAATGAGTTGCCCCTTAGCCTGATAATGTTCGACAATCTGTCTAAGTCTAGCAAAAATATCTTTGCCAATATGCTCAATAAACTGTTCCTTTAACTCTGGGTGAAAAGGAATTTCCTGAATTAGTATTCGTAACAGGGGTAAGTTTTTTTTGATAAATACTTTTCTATTCTCAATCATTGCTCGAATAAAGTCTTGAAAACGTTCAAAATCCTGATCAAGAACCTTGTTCATATCATTTTTCACCATTGGAGCAATTAGCTTTACCATCATCGGTGAGACAATCGATAATAACAGTCCCTTTTTGGATTTAAAATGTTTAAAAATCGTCCCTTCTGCAACATTCGCTTTATTCGCAATTTCACTCGTAGAAGTTCCCGCATAACCTTTTTCTGCGAATAAATCTGTCGCCGCCTCTAATATCGCTATTTGTTTTTTTGTTAATTTCGTTTCATTATTTGTCATCAAATTTCGCCTCTTATCAAGTTAAACATTTCTATATAACATCATATCGAATAAGTGTCACAAGGCGCAACGAAAAGCCTAAGTTATATTTTCCGATACTTACGGAGTGCCAAGCCATTTAATAACATGAATAGTAATGAAAAGCCAAACAGAACAATAAGATTAACATAAATCTCGCTCCAGCCATGACCCCTTACCATAACATCCCGTAGTGCATCTGCCGCATAATATAGTGGAGTAAACGGACCAACCCAGCTTAACCAGTCGGAAATCGTTTCTAAATTAAATAACCCCGAAAAGAATATTTGCGGAATAACAACGATTGGTATGAATTGAATCATTTGCAATTCATTATTCGCAAATGATGAAATGAGTATGCCTAAAGTTAGTGCTGTTAGAGCAAGTGACAATGTAATTAAAAGCACATAAACAAATGCTCCTACCATCATCATATCCAATACATAAATAGCGTACCATGCAATAATCGTTGATTGAATGACCGTAAAGATTCCAAATCCAAATACATATCCCATCACAATTTCCCATTTACGCAATGGTGTAGAGAGCAGCCGCTCCAACGTCCCTGTTGTCCGCTCACGAATAAAGGACACGCCAGCAATAATAAAGACAAAGAAAAATACAAAGAACCCGAGCAATACTGGTCCAAAATAATCAAATGATCCCATATCCCTCGAACCGTATAAATAATCCATTTCAAGCTGTCCAGCACTTTCACCCTGCTGCAGTGAACCAAATGCTGATTCAAACCATCTCAATGTTGTGCTATTCACACTTGGGTCACTACCTTCAAGAAAGACAGCTGGTGTGGTGGCATCATCAAGTATAATATAACCATCAACTTCTCCAGAGCGGACAGCTTGCTGCGCATCATTTTCATTCGTATATAGGGTTACTTCAGCATCTGCCTTATCAATTTGGTCAACCATAGTTTCTGGAATCTCTACTAATCCCACTTTCGGTACATAGTCATCGCCATTAAAAACAAGATGAAGCATTGTTAGAACTAAAATTGGCGCAAAGATAAGCAAGCCTAATGTCCGCTTATCCCGTATTAGCTGCTGTAAAATTCTTTTTGTTAATGCAATTACTCTCATGATGTTGCACCTCCATAAACAAGAAAGGCTTGTTCAATACTTTCTGAATTTGTCTCTTTCCGCAACGCTTCTGGTGTGCCGACAGCGATCAATGTTCCATCTCTCATGAGTCCCAACCGATCACATTTTTCGGCTTCATCCATTACATGGGTTGTAACGATTATTGTTGTCCCTTTCTTATTCAAATCATAAAAAGCATCCCAAATACTTTTTCTTAAAACAGGATCAATCCCAACAGTCGGCTCATCCAAAATTAACATTTCAGGCTCATGAAGCAGTGCAATCGCTAGTGACAATCTTCTTTTCATTCCACCAGAATAATTGGATACGAGTTTATTTAAATGATCGGATAAGTCAACAAGCTGCATCACTTTTTTAATTCTTTCCTTTTTCTTTTTGCCTTTCAATCCATATAAGCTTGCAAAGAAATGTAAATTTTCGTTTGCTGATAGTTCTTCGTAAAGCGCATCTGCTTGGGCCATATACCCTATTCGCTGCATCAATTTGAGTGTTGGCATTTTTTCATCAAAAATATAATTTTCACCTGATGTAGGAACATCTAGCCCAGCTAATTCTTTTACTAAGGTTGATTTCCCAGCACCAGACGGACCTAGAAGTCCGAATATCTCCCCTTCCTCAATTTCAAGATTGATATCCTTTAATACTTCATGCTTCCCAAACTTCTTATACACATGTTGAATCGAGATACATGATTTTCGATTATGCATCCATTTCACCTCGCCAGTTATAAGTGAGTGATTACTCACTTATAACATACAGTAATATACCATCTATGTAAAGCACGTGATGATTCACTTATAAAAATCCATAAAAAAATAAGCCATCACTCTGAATCCCTTCAGAGTGAAAGCTTATTTTCCTCAATCTATTAACTCTCTTCCAATGGCTGCTCTTCCGTTTCTTTCGGTACAGCGCGATAAACAAAAAATGCCATAATAACAGCAACGATGGATATTGCAAAAGCAATGAAATAAACCAGTTCTACACCCGCTACCATCGCTTCTTTGATAGCAGTAGGATCTGTTGGATTATTGGCATTTTGCAACAACCCATTTTGTCTTGCATTCATAATACTAATAAAAACAGATACTCCAATTGCTCCTGCAACAGGCTGCAATGTTGTCATCACCGCAGTTCCATGTGGATATAAATGCTTTGGAAGCTGATTTAATCCATTTGTTTCAGCAGGCATCATAATTGCAGAAACAGATAGCATTAATAAAATATAACCGACAATAATCACCCATAATGGTGTATTTAAGTCTAGTCTGCTCATCATAAACATCGTTCCACATAAAACAAGTGTTGCCGGGATCATCAAGACCCGAGGACCAAATTTATCAAATAGTCCACCCATTACTGGTGACATCGCACCATTTAAAATACTTCCAGGCAGGAGAACTAGCCCTGCCGTAGCAGCTGTTAAAGCTAGGGGTCCTTGCATATAAATTGGTAATATAATCTCCGAGGCAAACATTGCCATAATAATGATTAGGAACATAAGAACCCCGTGTGTGTACATCGGATACTTGAATACACGCAAATCAATCAGCGGCTCTTCCAGTCTTAATTGCCTCCATGTAAACAATGCCACTGCAATAAAGCCTATGATGATTACAGAATATACTTTAGGGTCTAAAAACCCAGCTTCACTTTCCCCTGCCGAACTAAAGCCATATACAATCGCACCGAACCCGATTGTTGAAAAAATAAGGGATACGATATCTATTTTGGGCTTCGTAACTTCCGATACGTTTACTAAATATTTAGAAGCAAATGCAATGGAAAATAGTGCAAATGGAATAACCGAAATAAATAAATAGCGCCATCCTAGATATTCGACGATTACCCCAGACAGTGTTGGTCCAATAGCTGGAGCAAACATGATAACTAAACCTACTAGCCCCATTACCTTCCCTCTTCGATGTGGCGGGAAAATTAACAGGAACACATTAAAAATAATCGGCATTAATAACCCTGTACCAACCGCTTGTATAAGTCGTCCGACAAGCAATATTGGAAAATTCGGAGCAAGTGCACTTATCGCTGTTCCAATTGTAAAAATGATCATCGTACTTAAAAATAGCTGACGTGTTGTAAACCACTGCATTAGTACAGCTGATGCAGGGATAATAATTCCCATAATTAACATGAATCCTGTTGCCATCCACTGCACCGTTGTTAGTGTTACACCAAATTCCGCCATCAGTGTCGTTAACGCTATATTCAATAAAGTTTCATTTAATATTGCAAAGAAAGCACCAATAATTAAAGAAAGCATGATTGGCATTACCTTCACATTAGGATTATCAGCAAGGTATTCATATTTCTGTTGCTGATTGTTATGATCCGTCATAGAAAAACTCCTTTACTAACATGTATTTTGCTCATACTTGTTTATATTTACAGAATCCAGCAAGATTATTCATGCGCAAATCCTTATAAGCCTGATCTGTTGTTTGCTATATCCATCATTTCTTGACAACCTTTTAATACTACCATTATCGTATTATCATGACAAGTGTTTTTTTATGTATAATCTAAAAGAGACAAAAAAGAATAGATGCCAATCACATATATAGGCAACTATTCTAACTTGCTTTTACATATACTTTTTGACTAAGAGTCTTTCTTTGGCATTGATTCACTGATTTGATTTAGCTTTTTTTCAATTGCTTCTAACCTTTTTGAGGTGTTATGAAAATGATGAAATATCCTCGAGATTATATAGACGACAAATACAATAACTGCAAAGCTTACTAACAGCCTATGATATCCATGTCAGGCGCCCTCTCCCATAATACATTAAAACGTTTTTTGAATTCACTAAATAATTATAATAACCGTATAATTAAAAAACCACCTCGCCGCCCAATCTTCTGAAATCAATCCCACAATAGACGAATTCCCCATATAGTAAAGGGAGCGATTTTTATGAGTAGATAAGGGAGGAAAGAATAGATGAATTATCACTATAATCCGCATCAGCCACAACCACCGCAAGATGATGATGAAAGACAATTTAATCTTCCAGGGTTTTTACTTGGCCAAATTTTCGGACCTGGTCCAGGTGGTGGACCGGGTGGATTCCCTGGCGGTGGGCCAGGAGGTTTCCCAGGTGGTCCTGGAGGTTTCCCTGGAGGTCCAGGTGGCCCCGGTGGTCCTGGAGGATTTCCTGGAGGTCCAGGTGGTCCCGGAGGCCCTGGAGGATTTCCTGGAGGTCCAGGTGGTCCCGGAGGTCCTGGAGGTTTCCCTGGCGGAGGTGGCGGACAGCAAGCTGGACCACCTAGCTCTCCACCGCCAAACTTCACACCAGAACAATCACAGTTCCAAACATTTGCTGTTGATCCAGGCGGAATTCGCGGCTGTTTATTCCGATTCACCTATATTTGGTTAAGAAGAGATGCCTTTTGGTTCTACCCAACGTTTGTTGGCAGAAATTCAATTGCAGGCTTTAGATGGACCGGTTTCAGATGGGTGTATTTCGGTATTGATTTGAACCAGATTCAATCATTTCAATGCTTCTAACTGCAAAGACCGCTTATCATTTTGCGGTCTTTTCTACTGTTCCTCATCCTTTATTTGACCAAAGCGGAACTAAAATTGCACCTAAAACCGCTGTGAAATACGGTAAGTATTTGATACCAATTGGCTCATTTAATAACATAAATCCTACAATACCAATAAAGCTAGATAGGGCAACACCTGAAATAAATCCTCCAAAAACCCCTACAATTATAGCTAACATTACCTTCATCTTATTTAACTCCTTTCTTATTTGAGATTAATTTAACCGTTTCGATTACGACAACGAATGCAATAACAAATAAAACTATAGCAATAACTGGATGTAATGCGGCAATCCACGGGAGTTTTGCTGCCATGTTACCAGTGAAGTACATCGCAAAAACCGAGGTAAGCAGCCCAAAAACAGCGCCATAAGCCCAACGCGGCATCGCTCCCATCCATGCAAACAGAAGCATAAATAATGGGATATTAAATCCAAATAAATGAATGAGTGTGATGTGCTTTATCCAGTGGACTGGACTTGCAAATATAGCTAAACCAGCCAGGAAAATTTGTGCTATCACTCCAATTAAAAATAAAATGGCTAATACAAGAAAAATGTTTTTTCCAATTTGTTTTCTTCGATTCAATTAAGAACGCCTCCTTCTAATCAGCTTTCTATAGCATAGAAGACAATTCTAAATGAACGATTAGCTAATTATTAAAAATTCCTTAAATCAAAAAAATCGCCGGAGCACGGTTAGAACTCCAACGATGTTTTATAGGAAACGATAGCCGACACCCCAAATGGTTTCGATAAATTTTGGTTTAGAAGGATTTTCCTCAACCTTTTCTCTAATCTTTCGAATGTGAACCGTGACCGTTGAGATATCTCCCATCGAGTCATAGCCCCAAATTCGTTCAAAAAGATGTTCCTTCGTAAACACATGATTTGGATTTTGCGCTAGAAAGGTTAGAAGATCAAACTCCTTTGCTGTAAATGACTTTTCCTCTTCATTTATAAAAACCCTCCGTGACCGCTGATCGATTTGTAAACCTCTTACATGGATGTCTTGATCTGCTTGATTACGATTAACAAGCCGATTATACCTCGCTATGTGTGCCTTCACTCTTGCAACAAGCTCATTCGGGTTAAACGGCTTCACAATATAATCATCTGCTCCACGATCAAACCCTTTTATTTTATCAATATCTTCCTTTCTTGCCGTAACCATTAGAATCGGGATATCTTTCCTTTCCCTAATTCGCTGACATAGCTCAAATCCATCAATTCCTGGAAGCATGAGATCCAGTAAAATTAAATCATAGGTTTCACTTAACGCTTTTTCCAAACCTTCTTCTCCTGTTAATGCAATATCACTTGAAAATCCGCTCACTTCTAAATAATCACGTTCTAATTCTGCAATTGCTTTCTCATCTTCAATGATTAATATAGTCGGCAAGACCATTTCCCCTTTCTTTTGGTAAAGCAACACATACGGTAGTCCCCTCACCTAATTTACTTTTTGCCCAAATCTTTCCTCCATGCTCCTTCACAATTCGTTTTACAATGGCGAGCCCAAGACCACTGCCTCCGGTTGCTGTATTTCTCGAGGCATCCGCTCGGTAGAAACGGTCAAATATATGGTCGATGGCCTCTTCTGAGATTCCACTTCCATTATCTTTTATTTCTACAATGACTTGTTCATCCTCAGATTTCAGCTGGATACTTAATTGTTTTTGTGACTTATCCATATATTTCACACTGTTTTGAACGATATTCATGATGACACGCTTCAATTGTTCTCGATCCGCTCTTATCATATAATCCTGATCCTGTTCCACCATATAGGTTAATTGCTCGTCACCCTGTACAAATTCATAGCGAAACTCGTCGACGAAGTCAGCTAAAAATGCTTGTAAATCTAACGCTTCATAATGAAATGGAACCTGCTGCAAATCGAGTTTGGAATACAAAAAGAGTGCATCAATTAAATAATTCATATCATTTGTTTTCTCTTGAATGATCTCCATATAGCGATCCACTTTTTCCGGCGTATTCGCAACTCCATCACGAATCCCAGTAATATAGCCTTTAATCGACGTCATTGGTGTTTTCAAATCATGAGAAATGCTTGCAATCAATTCTCTGCGATCTTCATCATATTGCGCTTGAATCTCTTGAGATTTCTTTAGCTGTTCTCTCATTCTTTCAAACGTTTCCGCTAAGCGACTAACTTCATCTTTGCCCTTTACCTCAATCATGTTGTCAAGATTTCCATTACTAATTTCCTTTGCAGCTTCAGATAGCTTATTAATTGGTTTAATAATACTCTTCGCTACAACGTAAGTTAATAATCCATTCGTAACAATTAAAACGATAACCATACCAACAAACCTAAGTGTGATAAACAGCTCCGTCCAATTCTCACCCACATTTCGATAGAGAAGAATAGTAGCCAAAACGATTTCAATTAAAAAGAACGCACAAATTGGCAGTGCAATCATCATGATATTTGATAAAATTAATCGTTTTTTAATGGTCATTATGTATCAACTCCTTTTAAATCCACAGGAAGCATATCACAGCATTCTTAATTTTTTCTTAAATCCATGTCATTTTATAAATAAATGCATCCTAAAAGACTGCACAAACGATATCCCACCTTGATTCATACTCTAAAGAAAGGGGGGTATCATGATGAATCAACTCGCTTTACTCTTTCTTACAGCAATCTTGAGTGGCTTTGCATTAATCGTTGTAACGTCGTTAGCAGCTTCATTTATTACGTCGACGGCGATCGTCAATTTCTTAATTGCTGTAGGAGCAATTGCTGTTATCGTATTTGCCTTTGCAGTGCTTTATTTAGCCATTAAAGCTCTATTTCATAAAAATTGGATGTAGCTAACAAACAGCACAGTGGGCAGGTTTAGTAGCTTGTCCATTACATAGTCATCAAATGCTTTACTTCTATTCTAATAACCTCCATTCGTTTAGTTTTATAAACCTCGCTATAAACTATTCTCTTGACACTTCTTTCAAACCAGTGTATCTTAATTTAAGTCATACTAATGTTATCGGAATTATATGCTAGAATAATATAAGCTTGCATGCATATAATCATCCAACAACAGGAATAACATCAATGAGGAGGTTTTAGCAAAATGGACTCTATTTATATTTTATTAAATATCGTAGTATTATTAGCACTTATCGGTTTACTAATATGGATGCAGAAAAAGCATTTTTCTTTTACAAAGCGTGTATTCACTGGTTTAGGAACAGGGATCGTTCTTGGTGCATTATTACAATTAATTTATGGTACTGGCTCTGAAGTTTTAACGGAAACAACGGAGTGGTACAGCATTGTTGGGCGAGGCTATATTAGTTTCCTCATGATGATTGTCGTACCTATTGTTATGGTTTCCATCATCCAATCCATTATTAATTTAGAAAAGACCGCAGAACTTGGTAAGATGTCTGCATGGATTATCGGAATCCTAATCTCGACCACGATGGTTGCTGCTTTAATCGGAATTGGAACAGCAGTCGTATTTGACCTGAATGCCGAACAAATCGAAATGGGGCAAGCAGAGTCAGAGCGTGCCACATCGTTAGAAACACGGTTGGGGGAAGTGGAAGAACAATCGACACCACAACGAATTCTTAATTTCATTCCAGCTAATATTTTCTTAGATATGACTGGAGAAAGACCAACATCAGTTATTGCTATTGTTATTTTCTCTATTATTGTTGGAATCGCAGTACTCGGTATTCGCAGGAAAAATCCAGAGCAAGCAGAAATGTTCACGAAAATGGTGAATGCAGTCTATGCCGTTGTCATGCGTATCGTAACATTAGTGTTACGCTTAACTCCATTCGGAATTTTAGCGTTAATGGCTAATACTGTAGCAAGTACGAACTTTGCAGGTATCCTAGAGCTTGGGAAGTTTGTTATTGCTTCCTATGTTGCATTGCTTATCATGTTCATTCTTCATTTAGTTTTAGTCGGAGCATTTGGTTTAAATCCGTTAACGTATTTAAGAAAAGCAATTCCAGTGTTAGGATTCGCATTTACATCACGTTCTAGTGCAGGAACAATTCCATTGAATATTCAAGCACAGAAAAATTCACTTGGTGTTGAACAAGGTGTTGCCAATATGTCTGCTTCATTTGGAGCTACAATGGGACAAAATGGCTGTGCAGGAATCTACCCTGCTATGCTAGCTGTCATGATTGCACCAAGTCTCGATATTAATCCTCTTTCACCAGGATTTATTATCCAATTGGTTCTCATTATCGGGATTAGCTCATTTGGTGTCGCTGGTGTTGGTGGTGGAGCAACTTTCGCCGCAATCATCGTTCTTTCATCAATGGGTATGCCAGTAGCATTAGCCGGGCTGTTAATTTCAATCGAAGCATTTATCGATATGGGGCGTACAGCATTAAATGTTAATGGAAGTATGGTTTCTGGAACATTAACATCACGAATCTTAAAGAACTTGAATCTAAAGAAATTTAATGATAAAAACGCAATTGAAGAAAATGTATCGCTTTAATTTGAAAAGCCGTTCCCATGAGGAACGGCTTTTTTATTGAATTAAAATAAGTTCCTTACAAACTTCACCTTGTTGCCAAACCTCCATTTCCCTTTTCACATCACATTCTCATCCAATTCTAATCTCTTTCACATTGGTATCTTATACGAGAGTTATAGAATGGTTTTTAGAGGTTGTTCACGTACTTTTAGTAAGGAGGATGTAACATATGGCAATTGAAATTTTTAGAAGGAAAGAGCAAAAGTATTTAATTACAACTGCGCAATATGAAGAATTAATTCAGCAAATCTCACCTTACATGCGACCTGACAAGTTTGGTGAGAATGGGAAGTACACGGTTACTAGCCTATACTTCGAGAGTGATGATCACAAAATTTACTTCGAAACAAAGAACAAACTGAAGTATCGGCAAAAGCTTCGTTTACGGATCTACGATGATACCGACATTCACGGGACTGCGTTTTTTGAAGTAAAACAAAAGCATAAAAAAGTCGTCAATAAAAGACGGATGCTGCTCCCATTATCCGAAGCTTACCGTTATATCAATCGACAGGAGCATAGTCTAGATAATTATGAGGGCTCGAATATACAAGTACTTCGTGAAATTGATTATTTCCGCAACTTATATAACTTAGAACCCGAAATGGTCGTTAGTTATGATCGCCATGCACTGCATTGTATAACGGACCCCGATTTGCGGATCACCTTTGATTTTAACCTGCGATGCAGAAATGATGATCTTTCTTTGGAAAACGGTGCATATGGCGAGAATTTCATTGACTCCGATCTCGTTGTACTCGAAGTAAAAGTGAATGACAGTGTTCCACTATGGCTCACTCGCATCTTACAATATCTAAATTGCGAACAAAGAAGTGCATCAAAATTTTGTACCAGTCTGGAATTGTTAAAAAATCCAACACTTCCAAATGGAGCAGTTAAAGAAAATGTAACAGTAGGAGGAATTTAAAATGGAGACATTATTTCAAATTAACGGCAATGAATCGACTATTTTCATGAGTCTATTAGCGATGGCAATCGCAACTATCTTGAGTATTGTTATTACAAAAGTATATCAAATCACATTTACGGGGGATCGATACTCCCAGAATTTTGTCCATACAATTATTATTATGAGTGTTGTTGTATCCGTTGTTATGAATGTTGTGAGCGGAAATGCTGGGGTTGCATTTGGATTATTCGCTGTATTTTCTTTAATTCGTTTTAGAAGCGCGGTTACAGATGCGAAGGATATTGCCTATATCTTCTTTGGGCTATCGGTCGGCATGACGAGTGGTCTCTATCAATTTGATTTGGCGATTATTTTAACGTTTTTTGCTAGTATCTTATTTTACTTGCTTTATAAATTTGAATATGGAAAAGGAAAAGATACACAAATTTTAAAAGTGACCGTCCCGGAAAACCTGAATCATGAAAATCTGCTTGATGATGTTTTTCAGCAGTTTACGATTAGCCATTCCTTACGTCAGGTTGAGACAACGAATCTGGGCACGATGATTATGTACACCTACGCTATCCGCAGTAGAAATGAAGCGAATGACAAAGACTTACTTGACCGGATTCGAGAGAAGAATGCGAATCTAAAGGTTTCCCTAACGTATATGGAAAATCAAGACTAAATTAAAAATACACGTCAGCTCGATTGACGTGTATTCATTCGTCTAGAATATATTGTAATTCCCATCCATCCTATTCACCACGCAATGCTTCAACTGGTTGTATCTGAATTAATGAAGTGACGGGACCTCAAACAAAAGCCCAAGTTCTGTTTACTAAACTTGGGCTTAGAAGCTTTTGGCGTGATTTCTTTATCCTGAATGAGTTTTGTTCCCTTGCGAAAGAGCAGCTGGAGGCTCTTTTTTACTTTGGATATAGTTTAATAGATAAATCGCAATAATAATTGTGTATCCAATTATATCGGTAATCAATTCCGGGACGATCAAAAGTAATGAACCGATCCCAAGTATCAGCCGAGTTATGACGCTTAAGTGTGTTTTAATATACCCCTCAACTGCAGCACTAATTGCAATTACTGCTACGGAAGAGCTGATAAGAACGACAATGATATCTGGTATCGCTGCAAACGGAAATTCTGTTGCATTGGCCGGCAATCCAGTTGGATCAATCAAGAGCATTGCGGGTGCATAAACAAATATGAACGGAACGATGAACCCTGCTATGGATAACCTCAGCGATATAAAACCAGTTTTCATCGGGTCGCCTCCTGCCAGTCCAGAGGCAGCAAAGGAGGCCAATGCAACAGGTGGCGTGATGTTGGCAAAAATACCAAAATAGAATACAAACAAATGAGCAATTAAAATTGGAACATCAAACGCTGCAAGAGCAGGAGCAGCCATTGTAGCCGTAATAATATAGGCTGGAATGGATGGCAAGCCCATTCCTAAAACAATCGAGGCAAGCATGGTTAAGATTAACGTTAGCATCAATGAACCAGCACCAAGACTAGTAATTGCAGAGGTCAATGTTGCTCCAAAACCGGTTAAGTTAACGACACCAATAACAATACCAACAACACCACAGGCGATAATCGTCGATAGCGCTTGTCTCGTTCCAGTTTCTAATGCCACCAGAATATCTTTAACATTCATTCTGGTATGTTTTCTAAACCAAGATACAATGACGGTGACAACTATTGTATAAAAAGCAGCATAAGAAACAGGTACACCAGAAAAGAGCATAATAATCAACGTAATTAGTGGTATCGTTAAATGCCAGCCTTCCTTCAATACTTTCTTTACTTGAGGAAGATCAGCTTTTGGTAAGCCTCTTAAGTTTGCACGTCCGGCACGGTAATGAACCTGCATGATACTACTTAAGAAAAATAACAGTGCTGGAATGATTGCAGAAAGAGCTATCGTTCCATACGATATAC
Organism: Oceanobacillus polygoni; assembly: GCF_008304605.1. Classification (GTDB taxonomy): domain Bacteria; phylum Bacillota; class Bacilli; order Bacillales; family Amphibacillaceae; genus Oceanobacillus; species Oceanobacillus polygoni. Next base: position 32,548 of record NZ_PIJY01000013.1, read on the forward strand.
CGGTTGTTTCTGCCATAATAAATGCACTTGCTCCCATAATAGGAGGTAAAATTTGTCCACCTATCGAGGAACTGGCTTCAACAGCTCCTGAAAAGTTTTTATCATAACCAATTTTTTTCATTAAAGGTATTGTAAATGCACCTGTACTAACAACATTCCCAACAGCAGAACCGTTGACCGAACCCATAAAGGCACTTGAAATAACAGCTACCTTCGCTGGTCCACCTTGTTTATGACCGGCTAACGCAAGGGCCAGATCATTGAAAAATTGTCCCATTCCTGATTTTGCTAGGAATGCCCCAAATAAAATAAACAGGAAAATAAATTGTACGGAGGCACCAATAGCCGTAGAAAAAAGGCCTTCTGTTTTCGTATAAAGTTGACCGAAAATGTCGGCTAAATCAAAGGGTCTTGTTAATAACATCCTCGGAAGCCAATCCTGATGACTAAAGAAAGGATACATGAGGAATAGCAATGCTAATATAGGTAAAACCCAACCTGTAACTCGGCGTGCAGCTTCAAATACTAAGGTTACGGTCAAGATTGCCATCATAATATCCGTCGTACTCGCCATCCCGCCTCGTGTTGTTACAATATCCTGATAGACAACAAACAAATAAGTACAAGAGGCGATACTTAGTCCAAAAAGAATCCAATCATAAAAAGGTATCTTCGTACGGTCTTGCTTTTTAAACGTTGGATAGAGTAGAAACACCATTGCCAACCCAAACATTAAATGAAAATTACGTTGCAGAAGGGTAGGTAGCGGGTTAAACGTAATATATAAATGAAATAAGGCATAACCAATCGCTAGAATGCTAAAAAACCACACAATACCCTTGTTGTTCCATTTTCGTACATTCGATTCCAAATCGAACTTTTCGAGTACCTTTTGTACTTGCTCTTGTGAAATCTCAGGATCGGCTGTTGGATTCAACTTATCATCTTTCATAAAAAATCACCCCTTATGTATTCCCAAATAGGTAAATTCCGTGTTTTCATAATGACATTTTCGTATTGATCAAAATATCGGTATAAAGGTACTTCGCGACCACTGAAAAACAGCGTGGTTTGTACATATTTAGAAATTGTTAAATTTAATTCCTCATAATCAATATGGACTTCCATATTAATAAAACCATTCTCAGTTGAAGTTTCCTTTGCCTGATAAGGTGTTCCAGCACCATATGTTTTAAAATGCGTTTCTGTTAAAAGGATTTTCCGATCTTGCCTTTGATACCTTTCAAACCATTCTTCTTTTTCAATCGAATGAATCCAACCTAAAACAAACTCATCATCATTTATAAAAAAAGAGGTATTATCACCTGCTACTTCGATGACAGGAATACGATAGAACAGAAGAAAAGAGAGCACGATTAGAAACGCGCTCCCAATCCAGATTCGTTTTTTCTTATTGCTCATTAAAGTATTTTTCCGCTCCTGGATGTAATGGCGCAATAAGTCCCTCTTGAGCATTTTCTAATGAAATATCAGCTGCTGCTTGATGAGAGTTAACTAATGTATCTAGACTTTCAAAGAATGTTTTTGTTAATTGATAAACATCTTCTTCACTTAAATCACTACGTACAACTAGAGCATTTGGCACGGCTGCAGTCGGAATAGGTTCAGCATTATCATACATATCAGCAGGGATTTCAAGTGCTACAAAATATGGATGTTCTTCTGCAATTTCTGTGATATTTTCTTCATTTACTTGTACTAATGTAATATCTAGTGTTTCAGATAACTCTAATACGGAAGCATTTGGAAGACCACTTGTTAAAAAGGCTGCATCAATCCTTCCTGCAGTTAAACCATCAGATGCTTCAGCATAGCCAAGGTAGTCTACTTGCAAGTCGTCATATGTAATGCCGTGTCCATTCAATAATGCTCGGGCATTTAATTCCACTCCAGACCCTTGGTCACCAACAGCAATTCGTTTGCCTACTAAATCTTCAATTGTTTCAATTCCAGCATCTGTACGAGCAACGATTTGAACCACATTCGGATACAGGTTTGCAATTTGCGAAATCCCTTCTAATGGTTCTGGGAAACTCGCTTCTCCATTTAAAGCCTGGCTCACTGCGTCACTCATCACAAAGGCCATTTCTACTTTACCGTCCGCCATTAAGTTTAAGTTTTCAGCAGAAGCCCCTGTTGTTTGTGTTCGTGAGTTGACATCAAACGTTGTTGTATAGATGTCTGCAAGCGTTGTAGCAATAATGTTATATGGTCCCGATGCACCACCTGTAGCGATCGTAAGGATATTTGTCTCTAGTCCAGCGGCGTCTTCATCTCCTTGGTTTTCAGTCGTTCCCTCGTCCCCACAAGCAACAAGGACAATTGATAATAGACCAACACAAAGTAAAACAATCCACTTATTTCGCATGTAAATCCCCTTTCATAATATATTAAAGCGTTTTCATTATAATATTTTAACACTATTTAGTCAATTTTAATATGTCTATTTTATTTAAATAGTGTAATATTTCTTTTAAATTTAAATATAGAGGAATATTTTAGAGTATGGGTCGTGGGAGAGCAGTATAGTAAGAATTCAAAACGATTTTCCGGTTAAATATTAGTATTGAGTACCTATTAGCCCCTAATTTCCGACATGATTCTGGAAGTGATAGCCCCCCCAAAACATTAAGGTTTCCTTAAACGTTTATGGAAAACAGAACTAAAAATATAGGCCATCCAACTCCCCATACAGGAAAGCTAAATGGCCTATTCGTTATTTATCTGTTTTATCTACTTTTTTTCTCATTTCACGTTGCCAGATGAGTCCTTGCTCTAATGCCATTTTCTTTGCTATCCTTGGGGCATTCCACAATGGTGGCAATAATAAAAAGGAAACCGGAACTGCTGTTATAACAATTGAATTCTGAATCGATGCAATACTATCCTCACCAATCGATAGAATTGCTACAGTAGTTGCACCGAAGATCATTGCCCAGAAAACACGTAACCAGCGTTTTGGATTATCATTTCCCTCTAGCGTAGCAGCTACAGTATAAGCCATCGTATCGGCTGTTGTTGCAACAAAGATAATCGCTACAACCAAAAAGCATAAACCCATTAAGGTTCCCAATGGGAGTTGATCGGTAATGGCCATTACTGCGGCGGGCATTCCACCCTCGTTTAAAGCAGTCGAGACGGAGCCAGTATTTTTGTTCTCAAAGAATACTCCTGTCCCACCTACAACCGAAAACCAGAAGTTATTAACTAATGGAGCAACAATTGATACAGCTATAATTAATTCTCTAATAGTTCTTCCACGAGATATCCTGCTAAAAAATACAATCAGCATAGGAGCGTAACCGATAAACCATCCCCAGAAGAATATCGTCCATACTGAAAGCCAGCCCTCTTCCCCACGATACATGCTCATCATGAAGAAGTTTTGCAGATGAAATCCAGTGCCCCCTACAAATGCATCAATAATAAACGTTGTAGGGCCAACAACGAGTATTACAACTGCTAAGAAAATCGTAAATTTGACATTCCAATTGGTTAAATAATAAATCCCTCGATCCACCCCTGTAGCAGCTGAAATCGCAGCAATCAGTACAAGAACCAACACAACAATAATGCTTACAGTTAACGTGTTTGGAACATCGAATAAATGATTAAACCCGTAAGATATTTGTAATCCTAAGAATCCAATCGGTCCCAGTGTACCAGCAACTGTTGCAATAATGGAAAAGATATCAGCCGATGAACCAAGCACGCTTTTATGATATATTTTTTCACCAAAAATCGGATATAGCAATCCTCTAGGCTTCAGTGGTAACCCTCTATTATAATGTACATACATCATCACGATAACCGAAAGCGTACCTAGAATTGCCCACGCAGTAAATCCCCAATGCATAAAGGATTGAGCAAATGCAGCATTCATATTATTAAACTCCCCACCGCCGGCTAATGGGGGAGTATTCATATAATGATACATCGGTTCAGCAGCAGCCCAAAATACGCCACCACTTGCCAACAAAGAAAGTAAAATCATAGAAACCCAGCCAAAATAGCTATATTTTGGTTTATCCTGTTTACCTAATTTAACTTTCCCATACCTTGAGATCGCTAACCCTAGTCCAATGAAAAAGTTTCCAAGCAATAATAACTGCCAATATGCACCGAAAAGGTCTGATGAATATGCAAATAATGTATTCACCGCACTATCAACCATCTCATTATCATATAGCGATAATAAGATAAATAGAATCAGAAATCCGCCACTTCCAATAAATACTGGCCAATCTAATTTCTTCTTTTTTGAATCCACGTTTTCCTCCTAATATTGTTAGGAACAAGTGTCTATAATATAGTAGTCCGTTTTGTCATTAAAGACCGTTGGATGGAATTTGATTTCAATCCCTAATGTCTATCTACAAGAACAACCAATGACGAGTATTCCACCAACTTGCTCAAATTTTTAACACAGTTTAACATTATAGGTATGATTCATGAATTATGCAAATAATATTAACTAGTGTTTATTCACGACAACTAGTAAATTTATTTTACCTTCCAACACTTTTTTTATTCATTTTCAATAACCATATACACGATGAGCTAAGTGCGATAACGGTAAATAATATTTATTATTCATGAAAAAACCGAAGAATTATCTGAAAGAAAACAGAAAAAACTTCGGTTTATAAAACATTCATCTCATTCACGGAGTGACAGGCACCACCAAACTAAATTCCCCACTATTCATAACGCAATGCTTCAACTGGCTGTAACTTTGAAGCTTTCATGGACGGCAGTAGACTTGGTATTTGTCAACGACCTGGTTGCACACTTATGTAACTAACAAACAATTATACTTCCCAATAAAAAAAGAATGACAACAAGTATATTGCTGCTTGTTGTCATTCTTTTAATAAATCACTATTCATTTATAATCTCTTCTACAGTAGATTCAACTTCCGCACGAGTCATTTTTTCCTTACCGCTCTTCAATGCTTTGAGCGTTCGCTTCGCCAAGGATAAAGGAATCTTACAAAACAGCGTAATATTTTTCGTTTCAATTTGCCTCATATAAGAATCCGCTTTTGCGAGGTTACCCTCTGCATAACGAAACATATCTTCCCGACTCCACCCATCTGGGAAAAATCGCACACCACGTTCGGCATCTTCATCTTTATTACGCAAAATATTGACCGCTTGAAGACCTCGGCCATAGCCAATTGCTAATTCTCGATCCGTTTCTGTGCCATCATACCATCTCCAAATGTCAGAGAGCATGACACCAACTAAACCAGCTACATAATATGTATAGTCATCTAAATCTTCTTTCGTTTTTACTTCCCATTCTTTTACAACCCATTTTGCCATTCCTTCAGCCATTTCACTCGTTGATTCTTTTACTTTATCAACAATCTCAGCCGGACAAAACTCAATCCAGTCGCCAAGTCTTAGGGTCACTTCAGGCAATTCTGCTTTATAAGGCTCTACCAATGCTTCATAAGCCTGTGAATCGAACTCTTTTTGTAACAAATTGCTTGTTTCTAATAGCAATCGTTGTTTTATTTCAGCATCCAATTGCTCATGATCCTCTATCTCATCGATTGCACGCATACAAAGATAGGCAGACCCAACTGTTTTCCGTAATGTTGGATTCAATAATTTAATCGGTATATAAAACGTTCTGCTAGTAAGCTTTAATACGCGCATTGCTTCTTTGTCCAACCTTGTTTGACCACTCAACAACTTCTCCTCCTTTAACCAATACGAGGTACCATAAGTATAACAAACCCAATGGGGACTGTCACTCTTCGTTAATATGAAGAGTGTTTTCTGAGGCACAAAAGCGGAAGCGCCCGGTTAGCAACGTACGGACTGCGCCCCAAACTTTAGGATGGTTCGACGGGTTGAACATTCCTACGCAGGAGATAAAGGAAACATGCCCCAAAAAAGGGATACTATTATTTCCTCTTGCAGTGATGTCGAATAGAAGCTACTATAGTACTATTGTATTTTTTCACGCATTAACTGGCTATAATACCCCACCTTTAAATGTGAGAAAATCGAAAACATGAAATTTGGGTAGGCCCTGTGTCATACTCTTGTGGTATAAACATCCTGTAAATTCCTGATTCTGTTCAACTATCATTCCTTAGGTAGAAAGGGAGTTCCCAGAGAATGAAGTTTCACTTTATAAGAGAGGCGTAAACATATGGATAAACGAGTATATTTATTAACGATCGTTTCCTTTGTCGTAGGAATGGTCGAATTAATTATAGGTGGTATATTGGATTTGGTTGCAGCTAGCTTAGATGTTAGCGTTGGACAGGCTGGACTATTAATCACGATATTTTCACTTGTTTTTGCAATTTCTTCACCGATATTATTATTTCTAACAGCAAGGATTGAAAGAAAGAAATTGACTTTGATTACACTGTTTATTTTCTTTTTAAGTAATGTCCTTGCTGTCTTCAGCCCTGTTTATAGTGTTCTATTTATAAGCAGGATAATTTCAGCCGCTAGTGCATCTTTACTAATTGTATTATGTGTGACAATGGCTTCAACGATTGTCGAGCCACAATATCGCGGGCGTGCAATTGGGATTGTGAATATGGGCGTTAGTGGGTCACTTGTTCTTGGTATCCCGTTTGGATTAATGCTCGGGAATGCATTTGGATGGCGCGCCCCATTTATTATGATTGCAATCCTAACATTATGTTCAATGGCGGGTGTCTATTTCTTCATGAAACAGATAAAGCCTGGCCAGGGAGCGGTTTCCATCGGGCAACAGCTAAATACATTGAAAAACAGTAAGGTACTACTTGCACATACCACTACATTTCTTGTATTAGCAGGACATACAACCCTATATGCTTATCTCACTCCATTTGCACAAGTAACAATGGGGCTAGAAGGTCTGTGGATTAGTATTGTTTACTTAGTGTTCGGTGTTGCAGCAGTTAGTGGTGGAGCAATTGGTGGATCTTCTGCAGATCTCTTCGGCACGAAGCGAACGATTCTTTCCGTCATTATCATCTTTGTCATTGCGATCATCGCAGTACCATTCACGACGTTCTTCGTACCATTTTTCTTTTTTATCATGATTATATGGGGAAGCATGAGCTGGGCAATCACACCGCCAATGCAGAGCTATTTAATTGAGCTATCACCAAAAAATTCGGATATTCTAATCAGCTTAAATAATTCATCGCTGCATCTTGGTATTGCCGTTGGATCATTTATCGGCAGTATTGTCGTAGACCGAGTAAGCATTGAGTATAATGCGATTGTCGGAGGCGTTATCATCGCACTTGGACTTGTTACTGCATTGCTCGCAACAAGACGTGACACTGCTGCTTCTCAATAATAAAAGTAAGCCCAGAAACATGCAATAAGCTGTTTCTGGGCTTTTCAAATAGAAGTGCAAGATCGACTTCTCAGCATTTTCATCAAAAAGCATTGATAAATTCTAATCTCCCATCCTCTAGCGTCGGCGGAGCCTTCATGCTTTCAACTGGAAAGATAAACGCCCACGGCATACTTGTTTCTGCCTCTAGTGTTAGCGCTGGGATGGTAAATTCATGTGCAGCAAGAACGTCATTATGTTCGATATAGAGAATCGTTTCCTTGGAAAAAGAAAACTGGTTAACTGTGAAATTATGGACAAGAACGGTCACCAATAATTCGCCTTTATAATTCATCGCCTGCCATAATGGCGTAAATGCTACTGCCTGATTACCAGATAAACTCGTTTCCTGAAAAATAGCCTCAATTTTCTCACGATCTATACTCGGTAAAGCCTTATCCCACGAAGCTTCATATTCTAGCGTTTGCATATTCTCTCACCACTTTATTAGGTATCTGCACTACGAAGCTTTGCTGGTTAACTACTTTATATAAAGTAGAAAAGCATAGCTAGACGACCCTTGCTCCCAGTTTGCAAAAACTTCGTAGATAACATTCCCTTTGTATTCAGATAGATTTATTTTATCATAAACTGCCAGCACATTATGATTAGCATCCCAAATTTTTACTTTATAATCTGTAGGTTCCATTTCAAAGTCCAGTGTTATTTCCGTATCTTCATCCACTTCTATCGGATTTTTGTCACTTACGATTTCGCCTGGAGGCATGGAGTCTGCTTCCACAAAAACAGTCGTGCCGTCTATATTTTCATATGACCAACTATAACCTCCTTGGGCAACAGTGAACGAATCCTCTTCAACTGTTAAGGTTAGCTGTGGTGGTGTTTTAAATTGATTTGCTTCTTCTATATTTCCTGTCTCTTTCTCCGTATACTTAGTCGAGCATCCGATTACTATGAATAAGGATAATACCAAAATCAGGAACATACGAAACATTTTGATCATCCCCCTTCTTCCTTTAGTCGATTTATAAGGGGAGAGAGTTACAGGATATGTGAGGATTAATGGTATAATGAAAACAATTACGCACCATCCGTATACACGATGATAAATGAAAGGAACGACTTATGCCATCAAAACTTTATTACAAATCACCCTATACAGCGATATGGAATACAAACATAAATCAAACGATCGAGCGCAATGGAGATTTATATATCATTTTAGAGGAAACGGCATTTTACCCTCAAGGAGGCGGCCAGCCAAGCGATTTAGGGAGCATCAATGGAGTACCTGTTTTGGATGTTTTTACAGAAGAAAACGATATCTTACATAAAGTTGAACAGCTACCAGATAAGATCCAGGAAGTAACTTGTACACTAGACTGGCAAAGACGATTCGATCATATGCAGCAGCATAGCGGACAGCATTTATTATCAGCAATTTTTAGGGAGCTTCTTCAAGCAAATACAATAAGCTTTCATCTAGGAACAGATGATGTAACGATTGATGTCGATCAGTCAACGATAACCAAAGAGCAGCTACAAGCAGTTGAATCGGAAGTCAATAAGCAGATCTCTCACAACCGTCCAATACAGTCCTATTTCGTTACCAATGAACAGATAAAGGAAATTCCGTTAGTGAAGTTGCCAAAAGTAACGGAGAATATCCGCATCGTTGAGATTGAGGGAATTGAATACAATGCATGTGGCGGCACACATGTATCTCGAACTGGCGAAATTGGGATGGTTAAATTATTTCATACTGAAAAACTAAAAGGAGGCACAAGAATTCATTTCAAATGCGGCTACCGTGCATTAGAGGAATTTAAAGAAACACTTCTAATTACGGACACGCTATCAAAAAAATTCAATACAGGTAAAAAAGATATCCTTGACCGTTTTGAGAAATGGGAGCAAGAGCATAGACAGATGCAATCACAGCTTACAGTGTTAAAAGAACAGCATGATATTTATCTGACTAAAGAGCTTCTTTCTAATGTAGAAGGAACTGTTCTAACCCATATTTTCTCGAGTAAGCCTTTCAAAGAAATCCAGAAACTAGCAGCCAAAATAGCAACAGAGCACCAGTTGACCGTTTTATTTGCTACGACCACAGAAAACAAAGTCATCCTAGCCCATAACGGTTCTGATACATTCTCATGTGGCGTGTTTTTCAAAGAACATCTTAAGGCATTTAATGGCAAGGGGGGTGGAAGTGCTCAATCTGCTCAGGCGGGATTTGCCTCGAGTGAGGAAGCTTTACAGTTCTATCATTTTGCTTCTAAAGAAATTTGCTAAACGCTGTATAAAATAAAAGGTCCCCCATTACTTTAGATTGATAAAGTAAGGGGGGACAGGTATCTTATTTCCTCAACTATTTTACAACAAATTGACTCGGCATTTCTTTTACTTACCGATTAATAGATGAATAGAACGATACTCATTGGAACCCTTATTATCAAAACAACAACTCTTCAATCACCTTACTCTCCATATCATACAAACGATACATACAATAGATCTGCGTCAAGAACTCCGGGGAAACTAAAAAGTCATTTGGGTGATCCATAATCTTAAATGTTACGATAAACGTAATCTCATTAAAACTGATAGCAGCATATTTCTTCTTATCTGATTTCAATATGAGGGATCCATCCCAATCTTGATAAGCTTCAAACTTCATCGATTGAATGGATCCTTTTATATGAAAATAAACGAAGGATGCCCATTTCACATCCTGAATATCATATACTTTATCCTCCTGATAATCGTATAAATGATAGCTATATCCTTCAAGACTTTTCCAACCTTGCTTCTTCACACTGATAGAAGTCTGCAGAGTTTCGTTCTCATCCTCAAATGCATAGAAAGACCCTTTTCGAACCGATTCATTTCTTACTTCATTATCATGCGTTCGAATGACTGCACCGATTTCCTGTCCATCTTTGTCATAAACAATCATTTTATGATTTTTGGAAAAGAAAAGAACATCCTTACACGTATATTTCAATGGTTGCATGCTTTATGCCTCCTTCTATCTCGTATATTTTTCAATACGATTAGAAGCATGAATAGTTTCATCTATATCGATTTTTTTTCCGCCAAAAAAGTAAACTGATTAAACCAAGCCCAAGTCCAATGGAGCTGCCGATTTCTACATACCCAATGAAATACCCAACAGTAATTCCAATTACTAAACAGATGATAAATATAGCCCCTACAATCGATTCACTCATGTTACCCCCTCCTCATCATCGGGTGATTTATATTAGTTTATTGCTCCGTCTTCATTTTTGTTCATATGTACAAGAATGTTATAGTAGTTACATGAATTCTAACTGCTTTCGTATGGTTTGTTCATTAAACACCCTTTGAAAACGCTTCACCTGAATTGTTCAAAAATTCGCTATTGCTATACTTTAGTATTCGTGTTTAAATGAATTAAATATACAATTTTTTTCTTCTATAGAAGGATTAACTACGAGGTGATTATATGAGTGAGAAAGTAACTGTTGGCCTTTTAGGTTTAGGGGTTGTTGGTTCTGGTGTCATCAAACTAATTGAAAACCACCAACAAAAACTTGCACATCAATTAGGCTGTAATGTACAAGTTAAACGTGTATTAGTTCGAGATTTGGATAAATCCCGTGATGTTGACATAGAGGAAGACCTTCTTACAACGAATCCGGATGATGTCTTAAATGATCCAGATATCGATGTTATTGTAGAAGTAATGGGAGGAGTTAATGAAGCAAAGGATTATATTCTAAAAGCATTCACTTCTAAGAAACATGTCGTTTCAGCAAATAAAGACCTTGTAGCATTGCATGGTCCAGAACTGCAAGATGCTGCTACACACAATAAATGTGACTTCTATTATGAAGCTAGTGTAGCTGGTGGAATCCCAATTTTACGTGGAATCGTTGACGGGCTTTCATCTGATCGCATTCAAAAAGTAATGGGAATTGTAAATGGTACAACCAATTACATATTAACGCAAATGGATAGTGAAGGTGTTAGCTATGAGAATGCATTAAAAGAAGCGCAAGAGCTTGGCTTTGCTGAAGCAGACCCTACCTCTGATGTCGAGGGGCTTGATGCTGCTAGAAAGATGGCGATTCTTGGAAGACTTGCATTTTCAACGCCAGTAGATCTCGAGGATGTTGAAGTATCTGGGATCAAAGGGATTGAATTAGAAGATTTACAGTATGGGGACCAACTTGGTTATACCATGAAGTTAATCGGCTATGCAAATTTTGATAATCATGAGCTTGAGATCAATGTACAGCCTACATTGCTTGCAAAAAGTCACCCACTTGCAGCTGTTAAAAATGAATTTAATGCTGTTTATGTATATGGGGATGCTGTTGGTGAGACAATGTTCTATGGTCCTGGAGCAGGCAGTTTACCGACAGCAACCGCTATCGTTTCCGATGTTGTCACAGTTATCAAAAATATGCGTTTAGGTGTAACTGGGAATCAGTTTGTTGAACCACATTTCAAAAAAGAATTGAAGACATCTGATAAACGTTATGCACAGTACTATGTACGACTTTTCGCAAAAGACGAAGCTGGTGTTTTCTCAACCATTTCAGCTCTATTCCATGACCAGGATATTAGCTTTAAGCGTATTTTACAAACTCCTGTTAACAAAGGAGAAGTAGCTGAGATTATTTTCATCACACACCAAACATCACTTGAAAACTTCCAACAAGCATTAGAAAAACTTGAAAGTCTAGACGCTGTTTTGGAAGTAAAAAGCTATTACAAAGTTGAAGGAGATGCTATTTCATGAGCTGGCAAGGACTTCTAAGTCATTACAAAGCATATTTACCAGTTACCGATCAGACACCTGCGCTCACTCTGCATGAAGGGAATACACCACTTATTCATTTCCCGACACTGTCAGAGGAATTAGGAATTGAATTATACGGAAAAGTAGAAGGAGCTAACCCGACCGGGTCATTTAAAGATAGAGGAATGGTTGTAGCAGTAGCAAAAGCAATCGAAGAAGGAAGCAAGTCGATTATTTGTGCATCTACTGGGAACACTTCTGCAGCAGCGGCAGCCTATGCCGCACGTGCCGGAATCCGTGCAATCATCGTTATTCCAAAGGGAAAGGTTGCACTTGGCAAACTAGCTCAAGCTGTTATGTACGGTGCAGAAATTGTAGAAATTGATGGAAACTTTGATGAAGCATTGCAAATGGTGCGAAAGGTAAGTGAAAAAGCACCTGTTACATTGGTGAATTCTGTCAACCCTTTTCGTTTGGAAGGTCAAAAAACCGCAGCATTCGAGGTCTGTGACCAGCTCGGAGCTGCTCCAGATATCCTTGCAATTCCAGTCGGTAACGCAGGAAACATCAGTGCATACTGGAAAGGCTTTAAAGAATATAACGAGAAAAAGCAAACCGGTCTACCACAAATGTTTGGATTTGAAGCAGAAGGTGCTGCAGCTATCGTTCAAAATAAAGTCATTACGAATCCAGAGACAGTCGCTACGGCAATTCGGATTGGTAATCCTGCTAGCTGGGAACTTGCAGTAAATGCAAAAGAGGAATCAGGTGGAATGATTCATTCCGTGACCGATGAAGAGATCCTTCAAGCGTTTAAATTATTACCGAGCAAGGAAGGTATTTTTGCAGAACCAGGATCTTGTGCATCCATCGCGGGTGTCATCCAGCAATGCAAGCAAGGAACGATTAAAAAAGGAAGCAAAGTTGTCGCTGTCTTAACCGGAAATGGATTAAAAGATCCGCAAACAGCCATTGACCAATTGGAAATAAATCCAGTTTCCTTAGAAAACGATGAAGCTGCTGTTATGAATTATATTGAAGAGCTGGTCAATCGATGAGACCGTTTCGTATTTCTGTACCAGCAAGTTCAGCAAATATCGGCCCTGGATTCGACTCCATGGGGCTTGCAGTAAATCTATACTTGACATTGGAAGTAACACAATCAGAGAAGTGGGAGTTTAACTCCCCTTCTCTTACTTCTAATGATAACGTTGAGGAACATTTTATCTACCAGATTGCAAAAAAAATAGCAGAACGACATCATTCAACGTTACCTACTTGTAAAATAACCGAAACCAGTGATATTCCCCTCGCACGTGGATTAGGAAGTAGCGCATCGGCAATTCTCGCCGGGATTGAACTTGCGAACCAAGCTTGTGAGCTTCATTTAAGTGCTGAAGATAAACTCCAGTATGGAACAGAAATCGAAGGTCATCCAGACAATATCGCACCAGCACTTTTTGGTGGCCTTATTATTTCGACCTTAACAGACAATGAAATTAATTGGCTTCAAGCACCAGCATTAGATGTTGATCTGGTTATCTATATTCCCGATGTTGAGCTGAAGACAGAAGCAGCAAGACAGGTTCTTCCAGATTCTTATTCAAGAGACCACGCAGCAACAGCTAGTGGAATTAGTAACCTCGTTGTCGCCGCTTTATTATCAAGTGATTACAAGCTTGCTGGAAAAATGATGGAACAAGACATGTTCCATGAATCGTATCGTTCAGAACTTATTCCGAACTATGATCTGATACGTAAAGAGGCAAAATCACATGGTGCGTACGGAACTGTCATAAGTGGTGCTGGACCAACAATGATTTCTTTTGCTCCGAAAGGTGGAGGACAAACAGTAGCTGAACCACTACAAGCATTGCTTCCGAATTACCGAGTGGGCGTATTGGAGATTGATATGCAAGGGTTAACAGTTGAATAATCAATAAAAAGGAGAAGTAAATAAATGCTTCTCCTTTTTGTCTTTGAATAGAAATAGATAATGGGAATTACAGTGGCAACACGTTACGCATACCCATTCACAAAGTAACCGATAATCTCAAAATCATCTTCCGTTAATTCACGCCGGAATCGTGAAGACATCTCTTTTACAATTGCCCCCTGATCCCCTTTATGTTTCTTTGTTAATTCGGCACTTGTTTTTAATAATGTAGCAAACCTTGCGAATTCATCCTTTGTTAGAGGTGCCGGATGATGGGATAAGAAAAAGACTTCTGCATCATAGCTTTCTATCTTCTCTAAAAGCTTGCTCATCTTTTCAATGGTATAATGCCATTTCTCTGCGTACATATTTGCATAGAGACAGTCCCCAAGAAATAGCGCTTTTTCCTCCTGTATATAAATGAGATTAGAATCAGGGGAATGATCTCCACCGGCGTGCTCTACGGTACAAGTCACACCTCCAAGATTCACTTGCATTCGCTTTTCAAAAATAAGAACGGGATCTGGGATGATAATCTCTCGCTGGCTTCCGAGCTCTAGCTTGATCGCATCCGCACAAAATGGAATTTCAATTCCTGCCTCTACACGCTCATCCAATTCCTTATCTTCCCATGACAACTTCTGTAATTCTTTTACTTGATCATAGGTCATGGAATTAGCGATGGTTGGCATGTCCATTTCACGCAAGCCAAATACATGATCCCAGTGCCAATGTGTAAGAGCCAAAACATCTCCAGTGATATGATAGCTAGCTAGTTGTTCCTTAAACAGTTGTGCATGACTAGATGAGTTTCCAGCATCAATCAACAATGTCTGATTATCCCCCGCAATAGCTGCTAAAATTGGACGATCTGTCTTTTGATATGCAGGTAGGTAAAAGAGGCGATCGGAAAGTTTTTGTAATGTTTGCATGTATTCGTACTCCTTCTAGCTAGTTGTATGGTTCATTATAACCTATTTATTGTGGTGACAAAACACGCTTCAACATATAACACTAAAAAAACAGGCTGGCGGAATCCTCCACCAGCCTTTAAAAGTCTACCCTTCAATATATACATCTTTAAGAAGCAAAAATTTTGTAGGTAACATCGATAATCCTTTAACTTCCTCACGTAGCCCTGATAAATAATCCTTATGCATCAAATAATTCATTGGGGCTAATTCAACAAGTAACTCTTGTGCTTGTTTATATAATTCTATACGTTCGGATTCATCCGTAGTTTGACGTGCCTCTTCTAATATGGAATCTAACTCCTCATTATCAAGGAATGTTCTATTTCCAGGAGGTCCCATGTTATCGGAATGGAATAGTGGATATAATCCGTTATCCGCATCTGCAGTTCCATTCGACCATCCTAAAATGAACATATCATGCTCACCTTCACCAATTTGTTCTAAATAAGCCCCCCATTCGAATACCTCAATATCTACATCGACTCCAATTTCAGATAGCTGGGACTGTACATTTGTTGCAATATCCATTCGTTCTCGCGTTTCATTTGTCCAAATTGATGTGGAGAATCCATCTTCGTAACCTGCTTCAGCCAATAAATCCTTTGCTTCTTCCACATTAAATGCGATACCTTCTAAATTTTCATCATAGCCAAATACATTTGGCGCAATTGGCCCTACTGCAGGTAAAGCATATCCATCAGTGATACCTTTAACAATTACTTCTTTATCGATTGCCATTGTAAGAGCCTGACGAACACGTTCATCATTAAATGGTTCTTTTTCTGTATTAAAACCAAGGTAGTCTAACGAAACACTTCCTTGCTGTAGCATAGCTAATCCTTCCGTTGACTCAATTTGTCCCACATCTGAAGGGCTTAATTGGTTCGTAACATGCGAATCTCCTGTATTCAGTTCAGCAATACGAGTAAGGTCTTCAGGAACAACCTTAAATGTGACCGAATCTAGCAATGCTGTTCCATCCCAATAATCTTCATTTTTAACTAAGCGGATATATTGACCAGGACTCCACTCATCAAATTTAAAATAGCCTGTCCCAATTGGTCTTTCATTAATGACACTTCCTGGTTCTGCCCCTTCTTCCATCGCTGCATAATCTGCTTCAATTTGCTCCAAGGAAATCATTGCTCCAGCTGAATGCGCTAAATGTGCTGGCAGTCCTGAAAACGGATATGCTGTCTTTATTTGTACCGTATAATCATCAATAACAATTACTTCATCAATCATATCGAGCAAATAAGCTGTAGGAGCTGACACGTCTTCATCAATAATACGCTCAATATTCGCCTTTACTACCTCCGCATTAAACCCGGTTCCATCATGGAAGGTTACTCCCTCTTGAAGCTTAAATTCCCATGTTGTATCATCAACCGCTTCCCAGCTTGTTGCAAGGCTCGGCTCCAATCCCATATTCTCATCGTGCTTAATTAATTTTTCAAAAATATTAAATTGGATGTCGAACGATGGAACATCATTTGCTCCAGCTGGATCTAATGAGATTGCGTCAGATACCGTGGCAATAACTAAATCCCCACCATGCTGTTTCCCATCATTTTCTGTACCACCCGCTTCATCTGGCTCACTAGCACAGCCTGCGAGAACGATACTTATAAGTGTTATAGCAATAAATGTGTACAGCCAATTTCTCGATATTCTTTTCATAACTGTTCCCCCAGTATAATTGACGTCTATTGCAAATGCTTTTTCATAAACGCAACGATTTTCGTATTCATTTCAATTTGGTTTTTTATATTTTCTGTTTGATGGCCTTCGTCTTCAAAAACAATAAGCTCCACTTCTTTTCCTTGTTTCTCTAAATCCCGAGTCAATTGCTCTGCCTCACTAACAGGTACTCTCGTATCATTTCTTCCATGGAAGATAAGCAATGGTGTTGTAATTTTATCTGTATGATTTAATGGAGCAATCTCCTCGAAAAAGTCTACATCCTCTTTCAATGAACCGTATTCTTTCTCTCTTAATCGTCTACGCCAAGGACCTGTATTTTCAAGGAAAGTTTTAAAATGTGAGATACCAACAATATCTACAGCCGCCGCCCACAATTCAGGATATTGCGTAATTGCCGCTAATACCATAAAACCTCCATAGCTGCGTCCCATAATGGCAATTTTTTCAGGATCAGCCCCGTGCTCTCTAGTAAGGTCTTCTACCAGCCATTTTAAATCGGCGACAGCATCCATTCGTTTGCGCACATCATCTAATTGTACGTACTTCCTTCCATAGCCCATACTGCCGCGTACATTTGGTGCAACTACTGCATAGCCTTGAGCTGCTAGAAATTGTATGACAGGATTATATTCGTTTCTAATCTGACTCTCCGGACCTCCATGCACATAAATCATGACAGGCTGTGCATGTTCCTTCTTACCATAAAGGAAATAAGGTACTTCAAGTCCATCAAAGGAGGAATAATGGCATAATTCCGGCTCTACCCATAAATGGTTAATATCTTTATTTTCGCCTACATATGTAAGCCGCTTCGTATTTTTCTCCTTCAAGTCTGCTGACCATAGATCACCTGGTAGAATTGCACTTTTTATTTCGATGACAAGTTCTACATCATCCATCCATGATAAAGAGCTGTATACACCAGATGGCAATCCTGTCACTTCAAATATTGCTTTATCTTTTAAATGATAAATTTGAAGTCTTGAAATTCCGCCTTCATTTATCGTATACGCAAGTAATTTTTCATCGGGAGATAATTTTATTTCCTCAATATCCCATTTTTCAAATTGTGCAAGTTGTTCTAATTCACTAGGATTATCGAATGTAAAGGAATGAATAGCTAACGTATCACGGCCTTCATCTGTTACAAGATAGCCCCTTTCTCCATCCTTTGTTAGTTGAATCGAATGATATCTTGCATTTATATCTTTCTTACCAATCTTCGTCATTTCTTTTGTTTCTATGTCAATTATATATAGGGAGTTATCTATGTTTGTTTCCGCTATGCTTAAAATTAATCCTTTCCCATCCTTCGTCCAACAAACAGGATTACAATTTCCATCATACGGATACACTACTTCCTCCTTCTTTGTTGCAATATCCAAAATATACACATCAAAATAACCTGGATGTCTGCGGTTACTGGAGAAAGTGATTTTTGTTTCATCTGGCGACCAGCCGCCAAAGTGATGAAAATGCTCTTTTGAGACAACAAGCTCCTCTACTGATGCTCCTTGTTCGCTGATTAAGTAAAATTGCTGTTTCTCATCCCCATTAGTATCTGATCCTATTATCATTTTAGTCCCAGATGGAGAATGATTTACAGTGAGCGCTCTGTCTGGCAGCTCGATAAATTGTTGAACCTCGGATGTTTGGCCATCCCATTTCCAAACCTGTGGTAATCCAGTTTTATTGGTTAGAAATGTAATTGATTGTTGACCTGGAATTACAGATGGCTCATAAGCTCGGTATGACTTTAAATAAGAAAGTAATGTTTCCTCAGATGTTGCCGCCATTTTTCATTCCTCCTCTTTTATTATTCGAACATTTCTTACAAATATTGATTGTAACAAAAAATTATATAGTATTTATTTTCAGAAATCAATAGGGAAAATTGTATATTTATAGTGTTTGATGTGTAGAAGCGAGGGTTCCTTTCATGATGTTTGTTGTTTGCTCACTATCGAATTTAAGGTTAATACGGTCCAATTTAGGATAAATATGATCCAAACTCGAGTAAATACGATCCAAAACCAAATTACATAGCCAAAATCGAGTAGAGGGGAAAATTAAATAACTTTCCGCCCCTCTCACACCACCGTACGTACGGTTCCGTATACGGCGGTTCAAT
>NZ_PIJY01000014.1:0-78881 GCF_008304605.1 Oceanobacillus polygoni
CCAACGAAAAATGGTTCCAATCATCAAAAACCGATGATTGGAACCATTTTTCAGTTCATTTGGCTAGTTATGTCCCAGCCCCATTTTATTCCCATCTACCTTATAATTTTCTCACTTCAAAATTCCGTGTAATACCATCTCCATTGCTACATCCAATACATCCTTAGGGACCTCTTCATCTTCCAAATAAATCCATCTCATCCCGAGAAACTGACCGATGCCCATTAAACTATAAGCCAACGCTTCGTGATTTAGTAACTTAAATTCACCTGTTTTATCAGCTTCTTTTAAAGCTCTAATATAACCAGTTGCTAATTTATCGTAGTACCAGCGGTATAAATCTTTATCAACAATGACTGTCTGCAAAACAATGCTGTATAAGTTTCGGTTGTCATTTACCCACTCAAAAAATGCCTCAAAACCTCTCCGATGCACATGGACCTGAGGCGATTTTTCAATTGCCTGTTTAATAAAAAGGCGCATATCCCGACTCATTTGCTTAACTAATTCATCATAAATGGCCTTTTTTGAAGGGAAATACTTATAGAACGTTCCTTGCGCAACATTCGATTCTTGGGTAATTTCGACAATTGACGCTTCAAAATACCCCTTCGTACCAAAAATCTTTTCAGCTGCTTTTAATAGTTTTCTTCGCGTGTTTAGCCCCTTTTTCGTTAATTTTTTTTCAGTTTTTAGTGACACGTAAATCACCTCTCTTTTTTGTTAGTTTATCTTCATCCATATATGACACGTAAATTATCTCTCATTTTAAGGTAGGATCTGATCTTTGTAAATATACTGAAAAAACCATCTTGAAAATTTTTAAAAAATTTAGTATAATCAAAAATAGAAAAGTGAATCACCTGTCATAATTAGCGAGAAGCAAAAATTAGTTAACAAAGAAAGGGGTGATGACAAGACAAAATTATTGGACATAGATAGTAGAGGAGATTTTTTAGGGAAAGATTATTTTGACATGTCCATCGTTAAAATATGTTGAAGGTAGGTGCGGCGTAAGGAACATTTTGGAACTATTTCCCAACAAAAAGGCGATTAATGATGAACGGCTTTATCAATTGAGTTCTAGGCTCCGGCATTTTATGAAACTGACGTGAAAGAATATCAGGGGCTTAAAGAAAAGCAAAAGCCGGCAACCTCACGTGTTTTGACTGGATGATCCGGCACAGATACAAAATACAAAGGGAGTTGAATCTGATTTGAAAGAACAAGAATTTGTCATGACGGACGAGCCCTGTGAAACGATTGACATCAAAAAGCTGCAAAAGCTGGATAGGGAAACAAGGTATATTGTTAGTTCCGAGTTTCGAACCGGATTATCTTTGACCATTATTTATTTTATTTTTATTATTTCGGTTCCGGTAATGAACTGGTATAAACCGGATTGGGCATTTACCAAACTGTTCGGTGGAATGTCCGCCAGCTGGTTTTTAACATCAATAGTCGCCATGGTCATGGCCTTTGTCATTGCTTATGTGCATACCAGGCTCTATGAGAGATGGGAAAAGAAAGTTAAAGCACTCACACCTTCAGCCGGAAATGAAGAAGAGAAGGAGACTATTGTATGATGGAAATCTTGCTGGACCCAAAATATCTTTTTACCATTATTCTGCTAGGAACTATTGTCTATATTACCTATTTATCAAAAAGGAATGATAATTCAAGCGACTTTTTCGTTGGCGGCCGTGTATTCGGGTGGTTTACAAATGGTTCAGCAATTGCTGGAGACTACTTGAGCGCTGCCACATTTCTCGGACTCGCAGGTCTTACCTTCTCCATTGGTTATGACGGAGCCTTTTACACATTTAGCTTTTCAATCGGGTTAACCCTCTTAGCATTATTTGTTGCCGGTCCATTGCGCCGTTTGGGAGCGTATACCGTAGCCGATTTTGTCGCGTATCGTTTTCACAGCAAACGAGCCCGGATTATTGCAGTAGTCGTTGTTTTGGCTATTTCCGGTTTTTATGCAGCACCGCAGCTGCTTGGGGCTGCATCCATTTTAAGCATGTTTTTCGGGACTTCTTATGAATTTGGAATTATTTTCACAACGGTTGTCATGATATTCTATGTCGGGGTCGGCGGAATGAAAGGAACAACATTAAATCAGGCATTGGAGCTTTGGATCCGATTAGGTGCTTTTATTGTTATGGTTGCGGCCGCCATTTATGGTGGTTTCCATTACCAGCAAATTCTAGCGACCATTAGTGAATTCAGCGGAACCATCATCAACACAGGAGCCTTTACAGAAGACGGAAAGGATATTGTTTTTAACGGAGCAACATGGTACCAAACTGGAGCATTTAACCCAAACTTTTGGCATAGCCTGTCCATGGTAATTGGGCTTGCGCTGGGAGTAATTGGATTGCCTCATATTTTATTGCGTTTTTACACAAATCCAAATGCCAAAGCCGCGCGTAAGTCTGCAGTTATGTCGATTGGTATCGCCAGCTTATTCTTTGGACTTGCCGTATACCTAGGTGTTGTCGGCCGGGCAATCTTCTTGGAAGGGAATGCAAGTTCGGAGGTTATGAATAACTTGGTTACCGGTGGCGATAACATGGTAATTCCGTCCATTGCAACGGCGCTTGGAGGCCAATGGCTTCTGGGATTCGTTATTGCGGGCGCATTTGCGGCAATTTTCTCCAACTTGTCAGGACTGTTTATTGCCAGTTCGGGAGCGATCGCTCATGACATATATGCAAAGTTTTCAAAGAAAGAATTAACTGAAAAACAACGTGTTCGTGCCGCAAAATGGGCAATTGTATTTCTCGGAGTACTTTACGGAATCCTTGGTATTTTGGTTAAAGAAGCGTCTATTGGCCACCTAGTTGCTCTTGCTTTTACCGTCGGGGCAAGCACATTTGCACCTATTTTTATACTTGGCATATGGTGGCGGGGGATCACGGAAAAAGGAGCAATCGCAGGTCTAGTTATGGGACTTTTAGCTTCCATGTTCATGATCTTTTTTTCATCCGTTCTACCGGAAGCGTTGCAATTTAGAGTTCCTGGCATCATTACGGTCCCTATCGGCTTCTTATCCGTTATTATCGTATCAAAACTGGATGGAAAAGTGCCGGCAGATGTAAACTCGTTCATGCGGAAGGTTCATTCGAAAGAAGATGCCGCATAGTGGTTATCGGTTATTTTTGGACAAGTCAAAAGTAGAGGATACTTTTTAGACAATACAATATAATGTGATATATTTCAAAGTTAGTTACTGGAGGGGTTAACGTGTACGTACCACTATTATTGACGGATTTTTTAGATCGAGCTGTTAAGCTATATGGCGAAAAGACAGCAGTCATTGATGACGAAAAGGTTGTCACCTATTTCGAACTGAATGAAAGAGTGAACAGGCTTTCCCATGGACTGCAAGAACTAGGGGTTGAAAAAGGTGACAAAGTTGCTATCTTGGCACCGAATACATTAGAAATGTTAGAAGGATTCTACGGAGCATTTCAATTGGGAGCCGTTACCGTCCCGCTAAATATTCGGTTAAAGCCGAATGATTATTTGTTTATTTTAAATCATAGTGAAACCAAAGTGTTATTAGTGGACCATGAATTATACGGTCTTATCGACCCGGTCCGAGATCAGTTAAATGTTGAACAGATCATTGTTCACGGGGGCAGCAAAATCGAACTTGAAGAAAACGATCTTAATTACGAAGTATGGCTGGACCGATTTTCGGTAAAGCCGTTTGACCGTGCAGAAATGGATGAAAAAGATATTGCCAGTCTGCTTTACACAAGTGGCACAACAGGAGATCCGAAAGGCGTTATGCTCACTCACCGAAACAATTATCTGCAAGCCCTTCAAGTGATGCATCATTTACGTGTAAGTGATCAAGACGTAGTGCTTCATGTTTTGCCTATGTTTCACGTCAATGGATGGGGCTCGATATTTTATTATACAGGCAACGGTTCAACCCAGGTCATGTTAAGAAAAACCCGGCCGAATATTATTTTCGAGAAGTTGCAAAAGCATGACGTGACGATTATGCACATGGCCCCTACCGTGCTGAATTCTCTGCTCCAATATTATGATGAAAGTAAACTGAACCTAAATCAAAATGTAAGGGTTATCATTGGTGGTTCCGCACCACCCGTTACGTTTGTAGCTAAAGTGGAGGAAGAATTAGGCTGGGAATTTATACAAATCTATGGAATGACAGAAACGTCCCCGCTTACCTTAACATCGCTTATTCGCGCCCAACATGTGGATGAGCCAAAAGAAGTTCAGTACCGGATGAAATCAAAGGCAGGCTATCAAATGTTCCTAACTGACGTGAAAGTAGTCAATGAAGAAGGGGAAGAGGTTGCGCCTAATAGTCAGGAAATTGGTGAGCTTGTAATTCGGAGCAATGGTGTGATGGAAGGCTATTGGAAAAATGAAAAGGCGACAAATGAAGTTATCAGGAATGGCTGGTTTCATACTGGAGATATGGGAGTTGTCGACCAAGACGGAAATATCGAAATTGTCGACAGGAAAAAGGATGTTATTATTAGCGGCGGAGAAAATATTTCATCCATTGAGGTGGAAAATATCTTGTACGAACATTCAGCGGTAATAGAAGCGGCTGCGATTTCCATCCCTCACGAAAAATGGGGAGAGACCCCACATGCCGTTGTGGTTGTCCGAGATAATGAAACGGTAACGGAAGAAGAAATCATTGCTTTTGCAAGAGAACGGCTCGCTCACTATAAAGCTCCAACATCTGTTAGCTTTGTAAAAGAACTGCCTAAAACAGGTTCGGGCAAAATACAAAAGGCATATTTGCGAAATGAATTTTGGAAAAACAGGGATAGAATGGTTAATTAAGAAGATAAGTGGAGTAATGGTTTCAATTACATCGCTTCAAACCTATTAAAAAAGGCACCTTGTGGATGCCTTTTCTTTTTTTTGTAGCAATTATCATTTAGAGATTTTTCTGCCACACGTTGCTAAATTTCAATCTAATCCTGTAACTGAGCTCCTGCAGCAGTCGTAGCCATTCTTGTTTCTTTTACTTTTATCTGTCTTGTTATCGAGAGAACTGCGAACAATAGTGCGATGACAACTAGTGCACTTCCGAAAAAGGCGGCATTAGAAACTGTACCTGTTTGATTTAACACGAGCCCACCAGATGCGGATCCTATAGAAATACCTATTTGCAATGCTGAATTATTGAAGCTTTGCTGAATGTCCGATGTTTCTGGATCGGTTTCAATCAAGTAGCTTTGTTGTGGCGGAGATAGACTCCAGCTTAATGCTCCCCAAATCATCATTACTGGTATGAATAGAATAAGAGAGAATGTAGTGAATGGTAATAAGAATAGCATAGCAGCAAATGCAGTGATTACGAGAATAATACTTTTCTTTGCACCAATCGAATCTGATAGAAATCCTCCGAATGCTCCACCGCTTACTGCAGCAATTCCAAATAATAGATAACAAATACTTACCCAATAGGAATTCATATTAAGTTCTGTTTCTAAAAATGGAGTGAAGTACGCATACAGCGTATAATGTCCTGCTAACATAAATACCGTTGCAAGATGTGCACTTCCTATTTTTAAGCTGGCCACAGCCTTTAATTGTTGTGACAATGGAACTGTTTTCCCTCCAGGAATTCGTTCTAAAAAGATGGAAATAAGCACAAAGGAAATGACAGATAAAATAGCAATGCCTAAGAAGATCACACGCCAGCCAAAGTTATCGGAAATAAGAATTCCTAGTGGTACTCCCATAACAAGGGATGAACTAATCCCCATATAAATAAGACCGAGAGCTTTTGCTCGATGAGCCGGTGCGACAATCTTTGCAGCTATCGTTAACGATAATACAACAATCAGTGCTGTACTCATTGCGCTTAACACCCTTGCAATCATGATAAATGTAAAATCTGGACTGAAATAAGTCATGATATTACTAATGAAAAATACACTCAAGGAACCGAGATATAATTTTTTACGCTCCAATTTACTCGTTAGTACAAGTAATACTGGACCGGAAACTGCGTAAATAAGTGCGAAAACGGTAATAAGTTGTCCAGCAGAGCTTAATGAAATATTTAAATCCGCTGCGATAGTTGGGAGTATTCCACCAACGATTAATTCAACAAGTCCAACTGCAACAGTGGATAATGCTAATATAAAAACTTTCAAATTCATATCCCGTTACTTCCCTTCTTATAAAATCCTACTAGAAAACAAAAAAATCCTGATTACAAAAAATGATCAATTCATTTTCTGTAATCAGGATTTTATGGTTCCTGGTAGAGACCCTCAAGCCATATTCTTGAGGTTATACAGTTGATATTTATTTTTGATGAACACTTTGAATAGTTTACTAGGTATTCTATTCGTTTTCAAGTGTAAGATTTTTCTAGTTGATAAGGTATTATAGGCGATATTAAGCTACAAGTAAGCATGGTAAATATCAGGATATCTGTTATATTTCATTCCTCTACTAGTTTGCGCAATCGATTGCACTTATTTAAAAAATAATATATAATAATATCAAAATATTAGATTAACCACGTATCTAGAATTAGCTTACATAAATTGTCTATAGGAATGTAACCTGCCTTTATAACCATCGTCATTATTATGTACTTCAATGCAAACGATTGCATATAGTTTGCGAACTACTAAGGGTGTTAAAACATTGCATTCTAGTTTAAAAACCATTTATTTATAGACGGAAAGTAAAACGCTTTCTCCTTGTGTAGGTGCAGTTATGACTATCACCGAATCAGGCATGGAGATAGCCGAGTCTAGGATTCTACTATTATATAAGTCACAGGAGGTAAAAGTTATGCATGAAGCAAAATCGGTTGACAATAATGTACATGCGCCTAAACAATCGCTACCTAATTTACCAATTAGCACGATATGGATGATTAGCTTCGGGTTTTTGGGTGTACAAATGGCATTTTCATTGCAAAGTTCAAATATGGGGCGAATCTTCCAGACGCTTGGCGCTGACCCAACTCAATTAGGATTTTTCTTTATTCTGCCACCACTCGCTGGTTTAGTTGTCCAGCCCCTCGTGGGGTATCTATCTGATCGCACATGGATTCCAAAACTGGGCCGTCGTATCCCATATCTAATTGTTGGTACCATAGTGGCAGCAATTGTTATGATACTACTCCCGAATGCCGGTAGTTTTGGCTTTGGGTTTGGTTCCTTGATGGCACTGACCTTTGGTGCAGTTGCTATTCTCTTTATGGATCTATCATCTAATGTTGCGATGCAGCCTTTTAAAATGATGGTTGGTGACATGGTTAACGAAAAACAAAAAGGGTTTGCCTATTCCATTCAAAGTTTTCTATCAAACAGTGGTGCTGTATTAGCTAGTATTTTCCCTTTTATTTTAACGATCATGGGTGTTGCTAACAGTGCTCCAAAAGGGGTTGTACCACCGTCTGTTGTTATTTCTTTTTATGTAGGGGCAATCATCCTGATTATTTGTAGTGTGTTTACAATACTTAAGGTTAAAGAATATTCGCCATCTGAATATGCGGCATATCACGGCATTACAGAAGAGTCGAATAAAGAGAAAGTAGGCATGCTGAAATTGCTTCGTAACGCGCCAAAAGTATTTTGGACGATTACGGTTGTGCAATTCTTCTGCTGGATGGGCTTCCAATATTTATGGACATATGGTACAGGAGCAATTTCCGCAAATGTTTGGAATACGTCTGATCCAACTACAACTGCTTACCAGAGTGCTGGTAACTGGTTTGGTGTGCTATCGGCTGTACAAGCAATTGCTGCAGTACTGTGGTCACTTGTCTTGTCTCGAGTACAGAGTGATAAGCGTAAACCAGCATATGCACTTAGTCTAGTTCTTGGAGGTATCGGCTTTAGCTCCGTGTTCTTTATTCATAATCAATGGTTACTAATTGTTTCATTTGCCTTAATTGGTATAGCTTGGGCGGCGATGATGACGTTTCCTTTTACTATACTTACGAATGCTTTATCAGGCGAAAAAATGGGAACCTATCTTGGACTATTTAATGGCAGTATCTGTTTACCGCAAATAATTGCTTCTTGTTTAAGTTTTATTTTATTCCCAGCAATCGGATCATCCATGCCTGCAATGATTTTAATTTCAGGTATTCTACTTATCATTGGTGCACTATCCGTTTCCATAATTAAAGAAACAAGTGCTAGTTAAAACTGTTCATGAACTACAGGGAGGAATATAAATGAAGAGAAAATGGTGGAAAGAAGCGGTAGCTTATCAAATTTATCCACGAAGCTTTATGGATTCGAATGGAGATGGGATTGGAGATATTCAAGGTATTATTTCCAAGCTGGATTATTTAAAAGAGCTTGGTATTGATGTTATATGGATTTGTCCGATTTATAAATCCCCAAATGATGATAATGGGTATGACATAAGCGACTATAAAGGGATTATGAGCGAATTTGGGACGATGGATGACTTTAACCAGTTATTAGATGAAACACATTCTCGTGGTATGAAACTTATTATGGACCTTGTAATTAACCATACATCTGATGAACATCCATGGTTCATTGAGTCAAGGTCTTCTAAAACTAATGCCTATCGGGATTATTATATTTGGCGTTCAGGGAAAGACGGAAAGGAACCGAATAACTGGGAATCTATCTTTGGCGGATCTGCCTGGGAATATGATGAAAAGACAGATGAATACTTTCTGCATGTCTTTTCAAGAAAGCAGCCGGATTTAAATTGGGAAAATCCTAGAGTGCGTGAAGATTTATATGAAATGGTTAATTGGTGGTTAGATAAAGGGATTGATGGCTTCCGTGTCGATGCCATCTCCCATATTAAAAAGGCTCCTAACTTACCAGACTTACCGAATCCAAACAATTTAAAATATGTTTCATCCTTTGCGAGACATATGAATCAAGATGGTATTCACGAATTTTTGGAGGAACTGAAAAAGGAAACGTTTGATAAATACGATATTATGACCGTTGGAGAAGCCAATGGCGTTCGTGTGGATGAAGCAGATGAATGGGTAAGTGAAGAAAAGGGGAAGTTTAATATGGTCTTCCAGTTTGAGCATCTTGATCTTTGGGGAAAAAGCAGCACAGGTGGCCTCGATATTCATTCATTAAAAGAAACGCTGACAAAATGGCAAAACGGTCTAGACGGGGTTGGCTGGAATGCGTTATTTCTTGAGAATCATGATCAGCCCCGTTCAGTGTCCTCTTGGGGAGATGATGACGAATATAGAGTGGAATCGGCAAAGGGCTTAGCGACTATGTACTTTCTGATGCAAGGGACCCCTTTTATTTATCAAGGACAGGAAATAGGTATGACAAATGTTCAATTTAGTTCACTTGAAGATTATAGAGATGTTTCCACAAAAAATCTTTACCAACATGAAAAAGAAGCTGGTAAAACGCATCAAGAAATCATGGAGATTATCTGGAAAAACGGGCGTGACAACTCCAGAACTCCAATGCAGTGGAATAATGGGGAGAATGCGGGATTCACAACAGGAACGCCTTGGATAAAGATTAATACAAATTATAAGGATATTAATGTGGGAGATTCATTGCAAGACCCTCTCTCCATTTATTCTTATTACAAAAAGCTTATTAATCTAAGAAAACAATACAATGTACTGGTTTATGGGCATTATAATTTAATTTTGCCAGAACATGATAAGATTTATGCGTACACAAGGTCACAGGACGATGCCATGGTGTTAGTAATAGTGAACCTCTTTTCTGAAGAAGCAAGGTTCACCATGCCGTCAAAACTAAAGGACCTTTCCTATGAACTGTGTCTTTCTAATTATGAGGTAGATTTAATGGAAAGTGTACATGAATTTACGTTAAGACCATATGAAGCACGAGTATATAAGTTAAATATCAAATAGTAAAAATGGGCGCTGACTTTATCAGCGCTTTATTTAATCATTTGTAATAGATACACCGAAAGCATTAATTTCAGTAGTTGCGATGCCATTGTTTTTAAAGTGTTGATGGGGAGTTTCAATATTATCAACGACAAAATTATAATAGGAGTTCTTCTGATTATCCTTGATGATAAACTCAGTGGACTGTGGGGATTCAACCTTTACCAGGGTTAATTGTGTTGAACCAATTGGTAAATAAAAACCAGCGCCATCTTCCCAACTTTCAATTTTCTTTGCGCCTAGATGTTTTTGATACCATGCTGTAGATTTCTCAATATCTGTTACTGGAATAAATATACTGCCAACCTTAAACATGTTCGGTGAATCGTATGGAGGATCAGTCGACCGGATTGTTAAGAAGTATGTTGGATAGAAATGATTATCTCTTCGTTCCAACAGCTAGGGAATTACTGCCATTAATTTTTTATATAGTAATGAAATGGAGGTTTTATATGTAATGAAGTCGAAAATATATAAAGGTTTATACATTCGACCTATATAAAAGACATTTCTAGCAACCCTAAAATTCACCTAGTCTAAGTTGAACATTAAAACGTTTACATATATGATTAACTTAATTCTACTATATCGGGGTGTTAAGAATGGAATCAGGTAAAAAAGAAACCTTAACGGTTGAAACAACAGTTCAAAAACCAGGTGAAAAAGTGTGGGAATGCTGGACGAATCCAAAGCACATCACACAATGGTCCAATGCTTCTGATGACTGGCATGTACCGAATGCGGAGAATGATTTAAGAGCGGGAGGAAACTTCCTTACACGAATGGAAGCGAAGGACGGTAGCTTCGGATTTGATTTCTCAGGCGTTTATGATGAAGTGAGGCAGAATGAGTTTATTTCTTACACGTTGAATGACGAAAGAAAGGTTGAAATTTCGTTTATTAGTCAAGAAAACGATACAAAGGTAGTAGAAACATTCGAAGCTGAAAACACCAATTCCATTGAGATGCAGAGAGCAGGGTGGCAAGCGATACTTGATAATTTTAAAAAGTATTGTGAAACTAACGCAGAAGGTTAAAAGCCTTCCTTATCATGGTGGAGAAGCAGTGGTATTTTTGAAACACTAGGATACAGGATGACTCTAGGTTAAAAACATTGCATTTTGGATATCAATATATCACAAAAGAATCGTTTAGCAAAATAAATGAATATCAAAACATGGCCTTAACTCTTGAAAGATATAGAGAGCTAAGGCCATGTTTTTGTATGTTGCTTTTCATTTATTTTTGAACCACTATTACTACAATAGTACACCGACAACTTTCCAATCTCCTTCCTTTCCCAATAGAGATCACCCTTACTGCGCTCGTAGTCAACACTGTTGTTCTAAAAATTATAGTAGCAAGTTTTACTATATAATAAATAGCTTTCCTTAAGTAAGTTGAATTAACAATTTTTTACGAGCGGGTCGATCGATTTCATTCATAATATAGATAGGTTGCCATTCTTCAAAAAGGATAAAGATAATTTGTAAATATTTGGTATAAATGGTATTATTGAACTAATTATTTTATAGTTATTTTGTCACATAATAATGCAATTTTATACTACTGCAAATTAATGTACGGTGATATTAGTAAGGCTATATAGACTCATGTAAATCGATTCGATAAAGTCAATTTGTCCAGAGTGTTATCCAGGGGGGGAGTAAGTTGTTAATAAGTGTAAAAAACCGTGTGATCTTAATTTTATCAGCATTGGTATTAATCGTGTCGTTGATTGTTCATATACTTCATCGGGTATTAAATATATCCAATATGTGGGGTCATTACCCCATTGAACAGCTACCATTTATTACAAATATTTTTTTAGTGATACCTATTGTTCTCTTTGCAGTTTCATTCTATTTCTATCAAACAGAAAGAGGCCACCCATTACTACCGCTATTTAATACACTAACGATAACTTTTAGCAGTATATCGATGATTGCTGGTGGAGAAGGCATGGTTGAATACCATTTTTCCATTTTTATGGTGGTAGCAATTATTGGTTACTATGAGCAAATTAAATTAATCATCATGATGACATCCATCTTTGCTGTCCAACATTTAGCGGGATTCTTTTTTATGAGCGAATATGTTTTTGGGACAGATACATATCCTTTCTCCATGATGATTATTCATGCGATCTTTTTAATTGGAACGTCGAGTGCAATTATTTGGCAAACCAAACATAAGAGGAAGCTAGTAGAAAATCTGGATGAAAAAGAGGGAAAACAAAGAATCTTAGATGGTATTATCGGGAAATTGTCTGTTACGTCAGATAAATTGATTGAAGCCTCTTCACAGTTAAAGGTTAATTACCATACCAACCAGGAAACATTGGAGGAAATTGTTTCTCAAATTAAGGAAATTTCAAGTGGGGCAGATACGCAAAAGATACAGACCGAAGAAAGCTCTAGCGCAATTCAAGAAATCGTAGCTGGAGTGCAGTATATTGCTAGTGTTTCATCTGATGTTTCTCAGTCATCATTAGAAACAACGAATGAAGCAAAAGATGGTTATGAAATGATACAAGAAGCCGTTCAACAAATGAATTCTATTAGTGGAACCGTCACGGAAACCTCTGATACAGTGAAGCATTTAAATAACCGGTCAAAGGAAATTGGCAAGATTACAGGATTAATTACCGAAATAGCTTCTCAAACCAATTTGCTTGCATTAAATGCAGCAATTGAAGCAGCAAGAGCTGGTGAGCATGGAAAAGGGTTTGCAGTCGTTGCGGATGAAGTTAGAAAATTAGCTAATCAATCTGCAGACTTTTCAAGTGAAATCACTGGGCTCATTCAGACGATTCAAAGTGATACAGTCTCATCAGAAGAGTCGATGAAAAAGGTAATTGTGGAAGTGAATGAGGGACTCCGTATTGTGCAAGACACAGGGGATATATTTGGCAAGATAAATACGTCGATTGAGAGTGTTACAGAGCAAATTAAGCATATTTCTTTATCAGCTGGAGAAGTATCCGCTGCGACAGAGCAAGCATCTGCATCTATTCAGGAAATGACGTCTTTTGCTGAGGCTGCCACAGGTAACGCCCAACATGTAGCTGATTCATCAGATGTACAACTATCGTCAATTGAATTTCTATCAACACTCATTTCGACACTAAACGAGATTGCATTAGAATTAGAAGAGTTGATTAAGAAGACAGATGAAATAAAGTGAAGCATAAACAGATAAATGAGTAAAGGTGCAAGAAGCAAATATAACTTAATGGGATAGGGATTTCAAATATTGGATAGGTAGAAATTACATACTTGATTTGATATGCCCGATTAACCTTTGTTCATCAGAAAACGCAATCCTCTCTAACCTAAAGGATTGCGTTTTACATATTCACTTAACCTCTTTTCACTTTCAAAAGCCCAGCAGCAATAGCCCCTGTAATGAATCCCCATATAGAATTTGTTACCAAGACACTAACAATTGCAAATGGATTTGTTAAGGGTCCTTGTAATTGTCCGGTTAGAATGGGCGATAGTAGCCCGCTGATCACAATTGCTAATATACCGTAGGCGATTCCAACAAAAACCAATGTGAGTAATGGCTGGGAATCTTGTTTTATATACACTGCTGCTATCCAGATGATGGAAATAACTATTGTTGCAGTTATACTGACCAGTGGCTTTCCAATAGCATCTGATATTCCTAAAATGCTCATAAGCGGTCTAATAAATGCAAGGATGGAAAGCGTGGTAATAAGTTTCCAATTGAATATTTTATGTCTATTAATGTTCGTCATAATTAACGACCTCATTTCTTGTATTTTCATTACAATTCATATGATAAATGGAATATCTTATAAAAAATGAAAGTAATTATTAAAAAACTATTAAATAGCGTTATTGCTGATTAAGAAGGGAAGTATAGTAACGTTGTTAGGTGATTAAAAATGTATAAAGAAATACCCTCCAAAATGAATATGCTCCATTAAATCGGAGAAAGTAGAAGAGGATTAATCTCAAATCCTTTAAATTGACGAAAGTAAGTTAATACGATAAAATTATATTATATTAAAAATACCTTAATTAAATATAATTGAATTAAATGTATTTGGATATAAAAACAGCAGAGAGGGATGACATATATGGAAAGGTTCGAAGGGAAAGTAGTACTTATTACTGGAGCGGGATCTGGTCTGGGTCGTGCTGTTGCATTACAAGTAGCTAAAGAAGGGGCAAAATTATCTTTAGTTGATTTAAATGAAAAGGGATTAGAAGAAACAAAAACGGAAGTACTTGAGGTAGCGCCTAGTGCTGAGGTTCTTTTAGTAACAGCAAACGTTGCTAATGAAGACGAAGTAAAAAATTATGTAGATAAAACAGTAGAAGCATTTGGCACGATTGATGGTTTCTTTAATAATGCGGGAATTGAAGGAACACAAAATCTGACAGAAGATTTCGGGTCTGATGAATTCCGTAAAGTTGTGGATATTAACTTGAATGGTGTTTTCTATGGTTTAAAATATGTTCTGAAAGTGATGAAAGATAACGGTAGTGGTCATGTTGTAAATACAGCTTCCGTTGGTGGTATTCGTGGTGTTGGTAACCAATCAGGCTATGCTGCTAGTAAACATGGTGTAGTTGGATTAACACATAACTCTGCAATTGAGTATGGCCAATACGGTATTACAATTAACGCAATTGCACCAGGAGCAATTATGACACCAATGGTTGAAGGGTCATTAAAACAAATCGGTGGCGAAGATGGTTGGGAAGAAGTAGGAAAATCATTCGTTGAGCCAAACCCAATGAAACGTTTCGGTAAACCAGAAGAAGTGGGCTACTTAACCGCTTTCCTTCTGTCTGACCAAGCAGGATTTGTTAATGCGGCTGTTGTGCCAATTGATGGTGGACAATCTTATAAATATTAAGTTTCAATTAGACGCTATTTTAAACAGGGATAAATTAATTAAACAGTTCTAGATAGTCCGTAAATCGGTAACATCGAAAAGCAGGGAATCAGAAACAGATTCCCTGCTTTTTCAATATTACGCACACATCCGAATTAAAACTTCAGTTGGGTTTTACAACGATTCAATGCACAACTAGTAAGCCAACCTAGAATGAAGAATAACCACTTACTCAGTAATTTAGCGACTATTTCTTCTTTCTCGTACAGCTATAATAGCTGTTGTTGCACCATGTTCTTTTCGAATTGTTTTTCTTGCCTCTGCAGGTGTTCTGGCATTTACCGGTTTAAGCAGTTTTTTCCATTTATTTCAGTTTCCACAAGAAAGCATTTTTCGCCGCATCTCAATTGAATCTCTCCTTCTAAACTACAAATTGTACATATACAAGAGCATGAGAAAACTTCCGCTAACACTATTATACGCTGTTGTCGTACGGGTGCCATGAGATATAATTCTGTTCTTTTTGAACAGTGCAGAATAAGCGCTACACGAATCTCTCTCCCTAAATCAATAAAACTGTTGAAAAAACAAACACAAACAACTCTATTTACTCTCTTGACAAGAATATAAACACAGTATAAAATGATTTTGATGCGAAAAACAACAGTTTAAACACTTTCTAAACTATTTCAAGCAGTGGATAGAAATAAGTGTTGTGAATTTTCTCTTAGCATCATAGGGAAATGTTGCTATTTAGCACATATGTCGACTATGCACGTCTCGCAAATGGCGAACAGAGAAGAAAAATAGGCATGCTAATTCTCTTTTTAAATTCATTTTGTAAGCACTACCAATTGAGTTCGAGATGAATGAGTTTGGACATTTATTGAGATTGTACAACGCGGGGCAAGACCTAGATGCCGTCTGTAAAGAAACGAATTACAACATCTTTATATAAAACGAACAGAACTGCTAAAAATTACACTGGGGGGGCTAATATATGCCATTATTAATTGTTGCAATAGGGGTACTGTTACTACTTATTTTCATTATGAAATTTAAATTGAACACATTTGTTTCATTAATTATAGTTTCGTTTATCGTAGCCATAGCACTTGGAATGCCTTTAGAGGAAGTTGTTGGGTCGATTGAAAGCGGTTTAGGTGGGACGCTTGGTCACATTGCATTAATCTTTGGTATGGGTGCAATGCTTGGTAGATTAATTGCAGATGCAGGCGGAGCGAACCGTATTGCGATAACGCTAATTGACAAATTTGGTGAAAAACGAATTCAATGGGCTGTTTTATTTGCTTCATTTATAGTTGGTATCGCATTATTTCTTGAAGTAGCAATTGTATTGCTTGTTCCAATTATATTCTCGATCGCAAAGGAATTAAAAGTTTCTATTGTAAAACTAGGACTACCAATGGTTACTGCTGCATTGGCAACGCATGCATTTTTACCTCCGCATCCAGGTCCAACCGTGGTAGCTGCGGAGTATGGTGCAAATATTGGCTTGGTTTTAATTTACGGAATAATAGTCGCTATCCCAACGGTTATTTTTGCGGGTATCTTGTATCCAAAGCTTGCGAAAAAGATTGTTCCGACTGCATTTACGAGAGAAGGCAGTGAATCGTTTGGTGTCCAAAAGACATTTAAATTAGAAGAAACACCTGGTTTTGGTATTAGTTTATTTACAGCACTATTCCCTGTTATTCTAATGGCTTTAGGTGCTATCGTTGATATGGTTCAGCCAGTTTTAGGCTTTTCCGATAACATGTTAGTGATCTTGATTCGTTTCATTGGTAATTCTTCTACTGCTATGTTGCTCTCTTTATTACTGGCAGTTTATACAATGGGATTGAGAAGAAATATTCCAATAAAGACATTAATGGATTCTTGTTCTTCCGCAATCAATGCTCTGGGTATGCTACTGCTAATCATCGGTGGCGGCGGTGCATTAAAACAAGTGCTTATAGATGGTGGCGTTGGCGATTATGTTGCTGATATCTTTGCAGGATCTGCAATGTCTCCGGTCTTCTTTGCTTGGATGGTCGCAGCAATATTACGTATTTGTTTAGGATCTGGAACGGTTGCAACGTTAACAACAGCAGGATTGGTTATTCCTTCACTTGCTGGAATTCCAGACGTTAACCTAGAACTAGTTGCGCTTGCGACAGGAGCAGGTAGTGCCATTGCATCACATGTTAACGATGCTGGCTTCTGGATGGTTAAAGAATCTCTAGGTATGACATTAAAAGAAGCATTTGGAACATATACCGTACTTTCAACAATCGTTGCTGTATCCGGTTTAGTATTTACTTTATTATTAGATATCATTATTTAAAGACAAGAACAAAAACAACCATTCTATAGATTCTATTCTATAAAATGGTTGTTTTTTATGTGCCATTTTTCATGCTTCAATAGAACACGGTGGAACGCTGATATTCCAATTACTATTGAAATCGCTTTACCAATTACTTTTACTTTAAGGGAATATGGCTTATAATTAGTAGTGTTGCAATTTGCATACAATAATTCTCAAAGTAAATTAAAAGGAAACTGAATATTAGACAATGTATTCGATTTCTTTCGTAGTTTGCAAGATATACAGTAAGGACCCTTTTCATGGGAAATCTATGATAGGTTTAAATTATAAGTGGTAAACTCATTGTAATTAAAAGATAAAAGAAATACATAACTTGATTTTTGCGGGTAGAAGGTGAAGTAAATGATAAAAGCGTTGGTGATCGTCCCTTATGAGGGATTGCTTGAAATGATGAAAGAGATCAGTCAAGAAATTGAAGATATTGAGTTACACATTGAATTAGGTAACTTATATGAAGGTGTCGCAATTGCAAAGAATGCTGAAAATGAAGGTTATCATGTTATCATCAGCCGTGGTGGTACGGCCTCGATGATACAAGAGGCAG
Organism: Oceanobacillus polygoni; assembly: GCF_008304605.1. GTDB lineage: Bacteria > Bacillota > Bacilli > Bacillales > Amphibacillaceae > Oceanobacillus > Oceanobacillus polygoni. The sequence goes on from NZ_PIJY01000014.1 coordinate 17,735, forward strand.
TATCCATTCCGGTAATAGATATTCAAGTTTCTGGATACGATGTATTACGCATTCTAACCCTTGTAAAAGGATTTTCTGGCAAAGCTGCAATTGTTGGATTTTCAAATATTACACAAGGTGCAGCTACAATATGTAAACTGCTAGATTTAGATGTTAAAACATTAACGATTACAAAGGATAATGAAGTTAAAGAAAAATTGTTGGGCTTAAAAAAGCAAGGTTATGAGGTAGTAATTGGAGACGTAATAACGATGCAGGCTGCTAAACAACTAGGGATGACAGGAGTACTGATTACATCTGGTAAAGAAGCGATCATCGATGCGTTAGAAGAGACAAGAAGATCCTATCGTTTATTTTCAAGACTACAGCAAGATATTTCGTTAGTGCAAACGATTCTTGATAGTAATGAACAGGCAATTGGGGTTTTCGATCAAGCAGCGGAATTGACTTATGGTAATGCGCGATTTCATAATGAATTTCATTGGTTACAATTAGATAATGCTACCGATGTAAACAAACTTGTACAGGAAACAATCTTAACAAACGAAAAGCAAGTAAAAACACTTTACATTAATAATGAATTATGGAAAATAACAACTTGCCCGGTAAATGGTGCAACGGCATTATTTTTTGAAAAGGCACATTCCAATCAAACGATTGCGCAAAGTGAGCATGGGAAGCAAAATGCAATTGAATTGCATACGTCCCCTTCTCGGACTCCAATTTCGGGAAAAAGCCAGGCAACCCAGAAGGTTTTGGATCAAATTGACCAATACGGGAAGCGTGATGAGCCTGTCTGGATTACGGGGGAGCAAGGGAATGGAAAGGAATTAGTTGCCCATTCCATTTATTTAACAAGGAAAACTTTGGGTGAACCGTTGATTACATTGCATTGTGATGTGATAAGTGCAGAGCAATTGAAGGAGCTCATTAAGGAAGGCTTCTTTCAAAGGTACGCCAATGAAGTAATTTTCTTAAAGCATATCGACCAACTTAATTCTTATATGCAAAAGGAGTTATTAAGTGTCCTTCACGATGAAAATGAAAAGAAGCTACAATGGCTCGTGTCTTCTAGCGATAATATGGATAAAAAGATTAAAAATGGAGACTTCCACCGTGAGTTATTCGAAGTATTAGCGCAATCACAGATTCAAATACCACCGCTTCGCGAACGGAGAGAAGATATTGAGGATTTAGTTCATGTATTTATTTCCGATTTGCATCCGAAATATGGGAATGAAGTCGTCGGGATTCGGGATGATGCACTGGAGCAGCTGGTCCACTATGATTGGCCAGGAAATGTGGCGCAGCTGAAACATGTAATGGAGCAATTATTTTTAGAAGCACAATCCTATTATATTGAGAAAGCAGCAGTGGACATTGTATTTAAGCGATTGGAGCACCAAGCAAAGTGGAATGATGCTTTATCGTATATTGACATTAGTGGGACACTAGATGAAATCGAAAAAGAAGTAATCACAAAAGTCCTTAAAGATGAAGGAATGAATCAATCCAGAGCGGCTAAACGCTTAGGAATTAATCGTTCGACCTTATGGCGCAAGCTTAAATAATAGCTTGCGTTTTTCTATGCAAAAATGCTCATTTTTGATGCATAATACAACATTATGTAAAAAAGTAAAATTAAATAAACTAAAATATTGCTAAATGCAACGTTTTGGTTTATGATTGTTATTGAAAGCGTTATTAGTATATATAAGAGAAATAAATATAATGCGATAGACAATAGAAGTAGAAATAAAGTGAAGAAGCAAAAAGTATATGCTGAGATTGTTAAGAAGGGAGGTAAATAGAGTTGAAACTGGCAGTGATAGCAGATGATTTAACAGGTGCAAATGATACAGGCGTGCAATTTGCGAAAAAAGGGCTAAGCACAACGGTGCTTTTTTCGGATACACACTTACAGTCAGTGCATCTTAGTGAAGATGTCATCGTTTTAAATTCAGATAGTCGTGCACTCGATTTTCAAAAGGCTTATGATATTGTTTTCAATCTTTCAATAGAATTAAACAAATTAGGTGTAACAAAAGTGTTTAAGAAAATCGATTCAACGATGAGAGGGAATGTCGGTCAAGAAATTGATGCAGTAATGGACGTATTTCAATTTAAGACCTCATTTGTCGTACCAGCTTTCCCGAAAAGTAAGCGAACAACCGTGGATGGTAAGCACTATGTTCATGGGGTACTATTAGCAGAGTCGGAAATTGCAAACGATCCCTCTTGTCCTGTAAAAGAAAGCCACCTTCCAACATTATTGCAGGAGCAAAGCAAGCGAGACGTTGAATTGATTTCCATTTCGGAAGTTCGAAAAGGAAAACATCACGTATTTGAAAAAATGATGGCGATGACTGCAGAGTCTCCCTCCCAAATTATCGTTATAGATGCTACAACAGATGAGGAATTAAAGGTGATTGTTGAAGCTGCGGAAATGCTTGAGGAGAACTTCCTTTGGGTTGGCTCGGCAGGAGTCGCCTCTCACCTTTCAAGCACAGGTAACCATGAAGAGGTAGTGCTTAACAAGCAAACAGATGAACGACCGCCAGTATTGGTGGTAGCAGGTAGTGTGAACACGATTACCCATCAACAGATTCGTGATTTACGAAAAGGGAATACTGTAGAAGAGATTGTTATTTCCCCTGAAGCGTTCTTTTATGAAGAGGAGCGGAAGCGTGAGATTGATCGTATTGTTCAATCAGGCCAAGCATTACTGGAAAAAAGTGATTTAGTAATAACGACCGATCGTGGACAAGAGGCGATGAATCGAGTGAAGGAACTGAAACGTGAACTTGGTTTATCAAACTTTGAGGTAGGGCATACGATTGCCGAATCAATGGGAATCATTGCCGGTCAGTTAATTGAAACAAAGGACATCTGTGGTGCTGTTTTAACAGGTGGGGATATTGCCGGTGCAGCTTGTAAAGCTTTAAAAGGTGAAGGAATTCGAGTCATCGGCGAAGTAGAAGCAGGTATTCCATATGGTAAGTTATTCGGTGGATTGTATGATGGCATTCCTGTTGTAACAAAGGCAGGTGCATTTGGTACCGAACAGGCACTTTCAAAAGCGCTTCAAACCGTTACGGAAGTCCATGGACAAGCGATAAGCAGTAATGGATGATTTTTACAACGTATAACGCCAAGCTTATGATTGCCTTTTACAATAGGCTTGGCAAAAAAGAAAAGGATAATAGGAGGAAATAATGATGGCCACTAAAAAACCAAGTATTGCAATTACAATGGGTGATCCTTCAGGAGTAGGCCCTGAGATTATCGTCAAGTCTTTAAATGATAAAAATATCTATGAAACATGTCGTCCATTTGTAGTTGGTGATGCAAAAATTTTAAAAAGAGCACTTGACGTAGCCAATGTAGCGCTTCAAATAAATAGCATTACACAACCAGAGGATGCAATGTACGAATACGGCACAATCGATATTATTGATTTAGATTTAGTTTCTGCCGATTTACCATGGGGACAAGTTTCACCAGAGGCTGGAAACGCTGCATTCCGTTATTTGGAAAAGGCGATTGCTTATGCAAATGAAGGGAAAATCCAAGGGATCTGTACAGCACCTTTAAATAAAGAAGCGCTCCATAAAGCAGGTCACATCTACCCTGGACATACAGAAATTTTAGCAGAACTAACAAATACGAAAGATTTCGCAATGATGCTATCTGCTCCAGGATTACGAGTAATCCATGCAACAACACATGTTGGATTAATTGATGCCATCAAAAACAATAATGTTGATCGTCAATATACAGTGATTAAGCTTGCACAGGAAACGTTGCAAAAAGCAGGAATTGAATCTCCACGCATCGCTGTTTGTGGAATTAACCCACACGCTGGAGAAAATGGACTTTTCGGAAATGGCGAAGAGGAAGAAAAAATTATTCCAGCTGTTGAAAAAGCACAAGCAGAAGGGATTAATGTACAAGGACCACTTCCAGCAGATACTTTATTCTTTAGAGCAAAACGTGGTGACTTTGACATCGTTGTTGCACAATATCATGATCAAGGGCATGGTCCAATTAAAGTTCTCGGTCTAGAAGCTGGTGTAAATATTACAGTCGGTCTTCCAACAATCCGTACAAGTGTAGACCATGGAACAGCCTTTGATATCGCTGGCAAAAATATTGCAGACGAGCTATCCCTAAAAGAGGCGCTTCGTATGGCAGTTGAACTAGCTCCCGAAAATTAATGAAAAATGATCGAGCAGGAGGTTGACATCGACCTCTTGCTTTCCGTGTATAAATATTTTTTTGAAGAATAGATGCATTACCCAAGGGATATTTCTTAAAAACTGGATAAAAGTAATACGGAAGGAGTGACATTCAATGTCTTTACCGAAGTTCGCAAAAATAAGACAAAAATTTCAAGTAGAAAGCTTGAACGATATTACTGGAGCCATTTCAGACCAATTCTGCCAAGTAAAAGCCGATGGAAAAATCAAACCTGGCATGGAAATTGCGATTACCGTAGGAAGCCGGGGGATTGCTAATATTCCACTGATCGTCAAGAGTGTAGCAGATGAAATCAAAAAAAGAGGTGCAACACCATTCATCATCCCAGCAATGGGAAGTCATGGTGGAGCAACTGCTGAAGGACAAATTGAAGTACTAGATGGACTTGGTGTAACAGAGGAATCTACCGGATGCGAAATCCGTTCGTCCATGGAAGTTGTAGAGGTTGGCAAAACATCTGCAGGTATTCCTGTTTATGTTGATCAGCATGCTTATCATGCCGATGGGATTATCGTAATGGGCCGTGTGAAGCCACATACTGATTTTAAAAAGGATATTGAAAGTGGCGTCTTAAAAATGGCATCGATTGGCATGGGTAAACATAAGCAAGCATTAGCCCTTCACACATATGGTATTAAAGGAATCCGTGACATGATGCCTGAGGTTGGTAAAGTAGCCATTGGTAATTCCAATACATTATTTGGAATAGCAATTGTAGAAAATGCTCATGAAGAAACGGCAATCATTGAAGCGATCCATCCAGATGAAATTGAAAATCGCGAAAGAGAATTATTGAAACGAGCATTTGCTTTGATGCCAAGTCTTCCAGTTGAAGAAATGGATATATTAGTCGTTGATGAAATCGGTAAAAATTATAGTGGAACCGGTATGGATACGAATATCATCGGGCGAATCCGTGTATTAGGTGTAGAAGAGCCAGAAAAGCCTAGTGTAAAATATGTTATTGCTTCTAATTTAAGTGAGGCAAGCCATGGGAATGCATTAGGAATTGGCCTATCAGATTTAACAACGAAGCGACTATTTGACAAAATTGATTTAAAAACAATGAACGAAAATGTTGTAACAAGTACATTTTTAGATAGAGCTAAAATTCCGATTGTCCTTGATAGCGATCATGAAGCGTTGGAAGCGGCTCTCCGCGCTACTTGGGGTGTACCAGCACACGAGGCAAGAATTGTACGAATTCCAAACACTCTCCATATCGGCGAACTGTTTGTATCAGAAGTGATTTTCAATGAATTGAAGGATAAGGAAAATATCGAGGTATTAGAGGACTTACATGAAATGAAGTTTGATGCGGATGGTTATTTTCCACCGATGTAATAGGAAAACAGTGCCGACTTTAGTTAAATAAAAGCTACTTATATTAAACTGCACCCCAAATGTTAGGGCTAAAAACATTTGGAGGTGCAGTTTTTATCTTTATTAGAGGGGAAGGCTCCAACCTCTAAGATAATGTAGTAGTTTAATACCACATTCTGTAATTCGTTGGAGGATATGGTGTCTTACCCAGTTCTCGAAGGTCTATTATTGAGAAAAGCCGAGTACAGGAGAATGCCCTATTGTAAATAGTAGAATTTGTAGAAAAATGTCGAATAAATGATTGATTTTTCTTTCATTTCGGTATATTATTGTATTTAAATTTTTAGAAAAAGGGGGTTTCAGCGTTGATTACTTTTATAGCATCCATCTTATTGTTAATTGTTGGTTATATCGTTTATGGGAAGGTGGTTGAACGTATTTTTGGGATTAATGATCAGAATCCAACGCCTGCCTATACAAGCAACGATGGTCTTGATTATATGCCAATGAGTTGGTGGAAAGCGAGTTTAATTCAGCTTCTGAACATCGCTGGAACCGGTCCGATTTTTGGCGCAATAATGGGCGCACTTTATGGTCCAGTAGCTTTTATTTGGATTGTTATCGGTTGTATTTTCGCTGGTGCGGTACATGACTACTTTTCAGGTATGATATCACTTAGGCATAATGGAGCACAATTTCCGGCAATTGTTGGTAAATACTTAGGTGAAAAAATGAAATTTATTACGACGATTGTTTCCATATTTCTAATGATTTTAGTATCTGCAGCTTTTATTGCGGCACCAGCTCAGTTACTAGCAGATATAACCCCAGTTGGCTTTATGACATGGCTGTTAATTATTTTCGCTTATATCGTCATTGCAGCGATCCTACCAATTAATGAAGTAATTGGCAGGGTGTATCCTATCTTTGGAGCCATTTTAATTTTTATGGCGGTTTCCATTGCATTTGGGATGTTGTTTATCTTTGATAATCCAATTCCAAATTTAACAGTAAGTAATTTACACCCTGGCGATTTGCCAATTTGGCCATTGTTAATGGTAACCATATCTTGTGGAGCGATCTCTGGATTTCATAGTACACAAAGTCCAATTGTTTCACGAACACTGAAAAAAGAAAGTGAAGGTAGAAAAGTGTTTTACGGGGCGATGATTGGAGAAGGGATTATCGCCATGATTTGGGCAGCGGCAGGAATGACCTTTTTCGGTAGTACAGGTGCATTGAATGAAGCGCTGGCTGTGGGGGGACCTGCTGGAGTCGTTAATGAAATTAGCTTAACCACGCTCGGAATATTTGGTGGAACCTTGGCGATCGTAGGTATTGTCATTCTTCCAATAACGACGGGTGATACGGCATTACGGTCTTGCAGAATCATCGTTGCCGACTTGTTAACTCAAAAGACAAAGATTGACTTTACAGGAAAAGGAAAACTTGTATTACTTATCGTACCTCTATCAGGAATAACGCTATACCTTAGTACCATCGATTATAGCTTCCTCTGGCGCTATGTCGGTGGGACGAATCAGATCATTGCTGCGATCATGTTATGGACAGCAACGATTTATCTGATGAAAAGGAAGAAATTCCATTGGATCTGTAGTATTCCAGCTTTATTCATGACGGCTGTAGTAAGTACGTATTGGTTCTACGCACCAGAAGGATTTAATTTGGACTATGGTATTTCTCTGATTTTAGGAATGGTTATTTGGTTGGCTGTATTCGTCTGGTTTGTTAGGCAGCTTATTAAACATAAAAAAGCCAGCAACCATGAAGATTTGGATGTGAAAATAGGCTAGCGTCGGCTAGGGGACAGAGGGACAGATTCATTGTCCCTCGAAAACCTTCTTTTTAATTGTTAAATAATTTTTAATCTCAAAGTTTAAATAAAATAAGTTTGCTCTAACTTCAAATTCCTCTCTTGTTTTTGGTAACTCTGTTTCACGAATAGACGCTTCATAGTTCTCTAATCTTTCAAGGGCGATATGTATGGTATCTCCTGAATGCACATTTTGACTCACATACTCAAAAAATTCAGCAAGCATTCCCCTTTGTTTAACATGCAAATCCGATGAAGAAATAATATGAACGATCGTTACCATTTTTTTTAGGATTTCCAGCTGATCCCTCCGCATCTGCAAATAGTAATAATCTTTATTTTCAGCTTGGAAAAGATGATTTTCTACATCTTGAATGACAATGCTTTTAGATTTATGAATGATGTCTTCTGCTTCAATGATTTCCTTCCCATCCCATTTCCTTTCATTATCTCTTAAGTAGGCAGCTAGTTCATAAAGAATGATGCCAAATTTTTCTCCAATTTCGAACATGTTCTTGTTAATATTCTTTTTAAAACTTGGCATGATGCTGTTAACAAGGATAGCAATTCCCACTCCGATTAAAATAATGTAAAGCTCATTCAAGAAAGTCTCTAGGCTCGCATCCTGTAACGTATAAATATGCAGAACGACTACCATGCTTGTGATAAATCCATTCTGAATACGAGCTTTCAAAAGAATTGGGACGAATAAGAGGATAAATCCAGCAAAGGCGATCGGGTTGTACCCTAATAATTCAAAGAATAGCATACCAAGAATGATAGATAAAAGAGATGCGAAGAACTTTTCTTTAATTGTATGTAATGTTCTTTTCTTTGTTTTTTCAATACACATGATGACAATAATCGCTGCAAACGTTGCGAATTCCAAGTCGATTAAGCTCGCAATCCATATTGCTAACCCTGCACCTATTGCAGTTTTTATTGTCCGATAACCCATTCCAACCATTAAAACACCGTCCTGTAATTGTTCCGTCATTACTCCATTATAACCCATAATGGGGTAGCAGGATGAATCTGAGGGACAGCTTCGTATACTAAGAGGCGATTACTTGATTCATGTAATGGTATGCCAGCCTTCAAAGGATGTACCTATTTATATGTCCAATCTTATGACAATTTGTAAGCACGATAATTGCATCCAACAAAAGTTCATGTTATTATTTAGGTGTTAAATATTTAGATGTCTAAATATATACGAAAGAGGTAATTGGAATGAGATTACAAGATAAAGTGGCAATTGTTACAGGCAGTGCTTCTGGTATTGGTAGAGGGATTGCTCTTGCAATGGCAAAAGAAGGCGCGCATGTTGCAATTGTTGATGTAAATGAAGAAAAGGGAAAAGCAACCTTTGCTGAAATAAATCAATTTGCAGAAGGCTTACTTTTTATAAAAGATATCTCGATTAAAGAAAACATCGAGGAGATTGTTACCGAAGTTGTAAAGAAGTTTGGCAAGTTGGACATCCTAGTGAATAATGCACACGTATCCAAACAGGCTCCTTTTATGGAAACAACACTGGAACACTTTGACTTATCGTTTGGAACGGGCTTTTATCCTACATTCCATTTCATGCAAGCATCCTATCCAGAGCTAAAGAAGACACATGGTAAGGTTATTAACTTTGCATCTGGTGCTGGGATTGATGGACAAGTTACCCAAACATCCTATGCTGCAGCAAAGGAGGCAATTCGCGCAATTTCACGAGTCGCAGCAAATGAGTGGGGACCGGATGGAATTAATGTGAACTTAATATCACCAATTGCCCTGACACCTGGTGTTGAACAATGGCGAGACAATGCACCTGAATTATATGATGCAATGATAAATAAACTCCCCCTTCGTCGGCTAGGTGACCCAGAGCAAGATATTGGCAGAACTGCTGTCTTCCTAGCAAGCAGTGATTCGGATTATATTACTGGTCAAACAATCATGGTCGATGGTGGGTCTATTAAATTACGTTAAGGAGGAAGATACAATGGGACGATTAGATAACAAGGTTGCGATTATTACTGGTGGAGCTTCTGGTATTGGTGAACGGATGGTAGAGCTGTTCAGTCAAGAAGGAGCAACTGTCATTGCGGCTGATATTAATGAGGCAGCACTGGAAAAAGTAAGCGAAAAAGAAAATGTAGTGGGCATGAAATTAAATGTTGCCTCTGATGAAGATTGGAAAGCTTTTGCTAAGGAAGTGAATGATCGCTTTGGGGAAATTGATATCCTCGTAAATAACGCTGGAATATCATCTGAAAAGCCATACGAAGAGATTGACCTAGATGATTGGCAAAAGATGCTATCCATTAATGGATTTGGGCCATTTGCTGGTATCAAACATGTTGCACCGTATATGGCAGCACAACATAAAGGGTCTATCGTAAATATTTCATCCTATACGGCTCAAATCGGACAAGGGTTTAATCATTATTCTGCATCAAAAGGGGCGGTACGTGCGCTATCAAAAGCGGCAGCAACAACCTTTGGGCGTCAGGGGGTACGTGTAAATACACTTTTTCCTGGTATTATTGAAACACCAATGACAGATGCGCTCAGCACGTCAAAAGAGCTGCTTGGCCGTTTAATTCAAGCAACCCCACTGCAACGATTAGGAAAACCGGAGGACATCGCAAATGCTGCACTATTCTTAGCATCTGATGAATCTTCTTATATCACTGGTTCCGAATTAGTGATTGACGGTGGTTTTTCTGCACAGTAGTATAGAAATATACAGGAAGTGTCCTCTATTCTTAGGGGGCACTTCGTTTATAGAAGGCAGGTTATACGCACATGAAAGAACGAACGATTTTTGAACTGATTCATTCCATGGATCAAGTGACGAACAATTTAATCATTCAGTGGAATAAACTATTTAAAGAAAACCTTGGAATCTCGCACATTCTTGTTCTCGGCCATTTGAAGCGAAACGGTAAAAGCAGGCCATCCGATATCGCCAAGACGCTAGGGTTAACACCTCCATCTTTAACACACTTATCTGAAAAGCTTGTCCAACGAAAATTAGCAGTTCGACTTGTGGATGAGAATGATCGCCGAATCATCTATTTAGCGATAACCGATGAAGGAATCGAAATGGTAAATAAAGCACATGACGAAGGGAAAGCACTTCGCGGAAATCTATTTGACAGGCTAACGGAAGAGGAAGTACAGCAATTATTGGTTATTTATGAGAAACTGAATAAGTTCTTATAGGAATAAAAAGAAATAGAAGAGGCATCTTCTATTTCTCAAATGGAATATTCAATAACTCTGGTACGGTGACAAATTCGTAGCCTTGCTCTTGCAGTGTTGGGATGATTTGGTGAAGGGATTCGATTGTATTCGTGCGATCACCATCCCAATCTGCACCATCGTGCATGAGAATAATTGCACCTGGATGCATGATGTCTAATACATTGGATGCGATAACCTCTGGCGGGTCTTCCTGCCAATCCAAAGAATCTACAGTCCAGCCAATTACGGAATAGTTCATCCTCGCAAGCTGTTCGACTAATTCATCGTACAGGAAACCGTATGGAGGTCTGAATAAATGTGTTCGGTAACCGATCATGTCATAAAGCTCATCTTCCGTTCTAATTGCTTCCCGCTCTAGTGTTCCGATGTCAGCTTCATCAACAAGGTTAGGGTGGAAGTATGTATGGTTTCCAATCACATGTCCCTCATTTTGAATTCGCGTTACAATATCAGGATAAGCAGCAACTCTTGAACCTAATAAGAAAAACGTTGCCGGTACATCGTATTGGTTTAATACATCTAATATTTCATTTGTAAAACGTGGGTCTGGCCCATCATCAAATGTTAAAGCAACTTGGTTTTGATCTGAAACGCCCTGCAAGAAAAATACATCTGGATACCGTTGCTGTAAGATTCTTAAATCAACAGGCTGCTGACGTTCTCGCTCGGGATTCTCAGGGCCTCCTCGAAGATCAGGAAAATCCTCTTCTGGATTATCTTGCACATCTACTTGCTGCGAAGAATCTTCCAAAGGTCCCTCATTCGCATTTACAGAAAAATCATTTGTTAGATAAAAACAAAATAAAAACCCAATAGTCAAAAGCCACTTCACGATCCGCTCTTTCATCTATTCATCTCCTTTTACAGTTATGGGAGCCATGTTGTTCATAACACACTGTTATTTTAGGTGAAAGAAGATGATTTATGCAGAAAGAATGGAAATAGACTCGATCTTTTGTGAAAGAAGAAAAACCACCTGGAATTTCCAGTTTTCTTCCTAAACAAAATACTGCCTATTAATCAAAGGTGGAACTCGCAATTGATGAACTACTTATTTTGTTAAGGAACCAGCAGTATAATAAAATTATCAATCTTTTCCTTTTGATGTTGTCCAATCATATAACCACCAAAAAAAAGCTGTTAATAATGAAGCACCAATTACTTCAAATATAATTTCATAAGAGGGTTGCTGTTGAAATAAAAAACGTACTGTACAATGACCTGCCAGCATAAATATAAATATTTTGAAATACTTAAAGATATAAACTTTAGGTGTATCATTGTCTTTGCTCATTTTAACACTCCTGCAAAACTAAAAAATATTCTTATAAATCCTATTACTATAAACTCTGATTCTTATTAAATATTGCTGCCTGTTAATACAATAACTTCACACGAAATGATATTGTTGCTTAATTTCCCTCTACTGCTCAAATGGAAGCCGGGGTTCTTCATCTTGATAGATCGAGTAAGTCGATCCTTCATTCTCCATTTCAGTACATTGATCATCACTGCAAGAAAAAATATAAGTTTTTTTATCAGTACGTACACTAATTCCAAAATAGTAAGGAAATGCTCCACCTTTATTTCTATCAATCCCCGCCCCAATGGCGATAATATTCTCTTTGTTTGCTATTTGTTTATAATCTTCACTTTCAACCGTTTTTTGAATCATTTCACTTAAAATAATTTCTTCTTCTAGGGTGGGTTCATACCATTGTTCAAACAGAAACCATTTCCCCAATATATACAAATTTACTCCTAGACTTATCGTTAATAGAACAAGAACGATTTTATTCTTCATATTTACCATCCTTTTTAAGGAGGCATTCTTTTACTAATCAGCCTCGTTAGATCAGTAACTTTACTAAAATGATAACATAGTACCCAATCATTTATTGCGAATTTATGAAATTAACAAAATAATACCATCATTTGATGATCTCACTTATTCAATTCTTTCTCCGGTAGTTAAAGTACAAACCTTTACAAATTAAAGGATCCAGAACCGAAATAAGCGCCAACTTCTTTTTAAGAGAAGTTGGCGCTACATTTATTCGCTATATGTTTAGCGTGAAGCATTTGGAGGTTGACATACATCACACTTACGTTGGTTATTATTTTTAAATTTCTTAAATGTTTTTTCAAAGTTACTGCCACATGCACATTTTAATAGTAACTTTTGAGAAAAACCGTGGTATTCCGTCGTTAGCAACTTGCTTTCTGAATTACTCTCAACAAATTCTTTAATTTTATCAATCGTCCATCGTTTATTCATTCTCTTACACCTCCATATTTTATCGATAGGCGGAGGCTTTCTTGGCATCCGTTCAATTAAAAGTCGTAATTCTCTTAAGATGCTCATTATAACATGAGCTGAAACACAATTAAACAGGTGGAAGGTATCTTGTTAAACTATCCTGCTCTGCCCTTTGGTTAAAAGGCCTCCATAGTGACAATCCTATTGTTGTCTTAAAGCACCAGTTTGTTGCAATTAGTGCCACCACATCAACAATACAAACAAAGACCACGATGATACCAATAGACCAACGATGACATTGACTGCCAATAGCACGATGTATATTCTCGGTTTTAACTTTTGAATAGACAATAAAATAGTACTTATTACGAATACAATAAAAAATAGGCTGACACTTGTTATTGTTACTATAACAAGTGTTTTGAAAGGGTATTCATAAAATAAATGTTCTTTGAAATAATAAGCTATATCTTGAGCATACAACCCTAAAAATGATGCAAATACTGTAATACCTAAAAGGAAAACAACTAAAATAATTCTTTTCATAAAAATCCTCCATTTACTCCATAATCTGGATTGATTGTTGAACGCAGGTTAAAACAACTCTATTCAACTAAACTCTGTTTATTAAAATATCTTCTACATAAAATAGCGTTAATCCTTCTTGAATTAACGTACCAGTTTACTGTAAATACAATTTTTCACAAGCATACTTAACTGACTCAAAATTTTAGGGAGCAAACGGATGCCGTTCTCACAAAAAACAATGTGACATTTGTGACTTATTTTATTTGTTCATGTCTTTTATGATTGTAATAGATTAAACATGATGGAAAAGAGGAAAAAAATGCGTGCTTTATTATTTCAAGGATACATGTGGGGTTATATTTTAAGTAAAGCAAACAAATCATTTACTATTAATAAATTAAATAAAGCAGGTAAGAACAAAGAAAAATTAGAACTGATGGATAAAATCATTCTAAAATGTACCAAAAATTTAATTAGAATATCGGGTGCCGACCTTAGAATAACAGGAACAGAAAATATTCCTTTAGATGAACCTGTATTATATGTTAGCAACCATCAAGGTAATATGGATATTCCAATTTTATATTCAACAGCTCCTCAAACGATGGCTTTTGTTGCCAAAAAAGAAATGGAGAAAATTCCGTTGTTAGGTTATTGGATGAAAGAACGAGGATGCGTGTTTATCAACAGGGATAACGCTCGTAGTTCTCTAAAGGCTATTAACCAAGCGATAGAAAGTTTAAAATCAGGTCATTCAATAGCAGTTTTTCCAGAAGGAACTAGAAGTAAAGGTCCTGAAATTGGAGACTTTAAATCGGGTAGTTTCCGAATTGCGATTAAATCAGGGGTTAAAGTCATTCCTGTGACCATCAAGGATTCTTACAAATTGATAGGAAAACAGGGTAAGAATACACCAGCAAAAGTTTCTGTCCATTACTCTGATCCCATCGATTCAAGAGATTTTAAAGATACAAACAAACTAGCCACAGCAGTTCTAACACAAATTGAAAAACATTTGTAACAGTACAGGTAGACAGTGAGGATTGTGCTAGCCCGCTTTCTTGCAACTCCTTGATTATTATTTCTCTAGGATTCAGATACTTGCGTTGTTAGCACAAAAAGCGACTGCCCTTCTTGAACGATCGCCCCAGTTAGGTGAAGAAGGAGCCGCTTATAAAACAATCGGTCCTTTTACAGAAGATTAAGGGTCGGATATTCAATATAGTCCTTTAATGCAAAACCACTTGTTAAAATAGAGGCAGATACTAAATGCAAATATTCCAGTTTCTTAAAAAAACAACCCCATCCTAAAAAATAGGACGGGGTTATACATAAAGCTGTTAAACTAAACTTTGTAGTTTAGTTCAAGGTTATTGCTGTATTATCTGAATAAGGTTTCCGCACGTATCATCAAATACAGCGATGCTGATTTCGCCCATTTTTGTTGGCTTCATCGTAAATTTAACGCCTAGCTGCAATAACCTTTCATACTCTTTTTGAATATCCTCTACACCAAACATGGTTACTGGAATACCTTCTTCAAATAGTCTATTCTGATAATCCTTGGCAATTGGATTGTTATTCGGTTCGAGTACAATCTCGGTACCATCTTGATCCTCTGGGGATACAATCGTAATCCATCTAAATTCTCCGGAAGGAACGTCGTGCTTTTTTACAAAGCCAAGCGTCTCTGAATAAAACTGTAATGCCTTGTCCTGATCTTCTACAAATATACTCGTAACAATGACTTTCATATTGTTTATACCTCCTGATTGTTGTGATGTATGGTTTGTGTTGTAAACCAAAACCGCGCTGTTCGGCAGAAGCCTGTTCTAATATTTCTATAGGCAATTATTCGAAGCGCACAGAAAGACTTCATCCACTTTTTTCTTTCCTATTTCTACAGATATAATGTATTTTGCGTATTGTAAAATTAATCTATCCAGCCTTTCAGCAAGTTTTGAAGCGGCTCGTTGTTGAATATCAGTACTCGATATTTCCCCTTTCGTTTTGATGTTACAAGTCCTGCCTCTTCCAATACAGAAAGATGTTTAGCTATACCCTGTCGTGAAATGGAAAGGCTGTGCTTCATAATAAGGCGTCCCGTAAGTTCATACAACGTCATCTCGTTGCGTTCGGATAGTTCATCTAATATGAGCCGACGATTCGAATCGGCGAGTGCTTTGAAAATAGCGTCTTTGTCCCACATGCTTTTTATTATAAGCAACTATATGGTTGCGTGTCAATGATAAGCAACTATTTAGTTGCTTAATGAACGAATCAGATGTATTTAATCTTCTTTGTTTGCAGGGTCTCCCATTAAAGAATAAAAAGGGTTAACCTCTCTTGCTTGAAGAGTGTGATTAGGAGGAGACTGGTTGTCTAGTAATGAAATTGCGGTTCTTGATTGACTATGTGTGCTCATCTGTACTAGTGGGTGCGTCGCCTTAAAGATGTTTCAAAGCTTCTCGCTTACTAAGCGGTTTTAAGGTATGGTTACTGACAAAGGTTCTTACGCTTTCTGGGCGAGTTTTGGCATACTCACGCAATACCCATCCAATTGCTTTTTGAACAAAAAATTCATCGCTGTCTGCGCGTCTTAAAATGTATCGAAATAGCCGATCTTCATCTGTTTTATCTTTGTAGTGTAGCTGATACAATATTGCTGACCGTTGTAACCAAATATTCCCATCCTCAATCCATTTTTCAGCATAGGATGCAATAAGTTCATTATGAATCGAAAACATATATCCCATAACATGAGGGGAAAGTACATCTACCGTATCCCACCACGATTTTTTCACAATCAAACTAGATAACCAGGACATATCCTCCTTGTTTAAATCCTTTTTTGCCATTTCAATTATATCAAGGGCTGCTTTTTGATATTCACGTTCTGGCAGATCCCAAAGCATAAAAATAACATTTTTTAGTTTATCTTTTTTAGGTAAACCGTTATCTTTGATAAATTGCTTCGTTAATTTTCGACGAATAGGAGTTCGAATACCCAAAAAGTCGAATTGGTTTCTGAAATAGTCGTTTGACCACCTGGAAAATTCAACATCCGTGTGTTTGGAATAGAGATTAATGAGTTCTTGAACATATGAGCTTGATGCATCCGTCATGATTATGGCCACCTTACAATTCGTTATTTAACGAGAATTCATATCCTGCATAGTTAAATATATTTCTGAATCCTATATTTTCTGCAACTGCAATAGAAGGTTTGTTTGATTCCATACAATCCCAATAAGGTAGCATATTATTAGTTAGACAATCGTTTACGAAAGCTTTAGCTATGTTTTGTGCTAACTTTTTTCCTCGATGTTCTTCTAACGTTTCAATCGTTACAGCGTGTACCTTTCCAGCGGCAAACCCTGAAAAACAAATACTTACAATTTCATTCTTATAAATCATACAATATCCTATCCCATTACGAAAGAACGTTTCAGATGAAGACCAAGATTCTAAAATATTGGATCTTAAAAATTCTATATTCTTAATGGAATTGTCTTTGTTTTCAAAGGTGCCTTTACAAACTTTTGTTAGTTTATATCCGGTCGCTATACGAAGCTCATCATGATATTTATAGTCGTCCTTATGTATCATATAGACCCTTTGATTCCAGCTTCCTAATTTGTGTTTTTTAAACACTTCTTTAATCGTGGCATCCCATCTACTGTGATCACCAATACCTTCAAACCATTTCAACCCAACTTTAGTCGCCTGAGGCACAATGATCGTATCAATAAAATGGTTTAGATCTTTATTGAAACGCTCATTCTTTTCATTTCCAATAAAGATAAATCCATTGTTATTTCCTAACCATATAAGCGCAGAAGCAGGGGTTTCTATATTATCTACAAAGACACGGCCAGGGTTCACCCCTTCAGTTACTGCTCTTGCTTCTAACAGTCCTTGGTCAGATAATAAGTATTTACATTTATAGAATTCTTCCTTGTTTAGCTCAGAAATCATATATGTCCCCCTAACCTTATTATTTTTTTATCAATGATGATTTTTATATTGCATTTAGTATAAGGAGAAATATCAATTATTTTATGGCTATGTGGATTTCAATTTTTCCATTAGGGTAGTATTTTTCGAAATCATATGAATAAGCTCTCTCTAATAAAACTGATTCTTCTTGGTTCCATATTTTACTCCAAGTATTAAAAATACCTTGTTCTTCAGTAGTATCCACTTTAAAGATTTTATATATCTCGTCTTTTGGTATTTCTATAGATTCGTCAATATTTTCTTCAATAGCAATGCTTAATGAATAATCATCTCTATAGTCGCTCTCATATTCATGATATACACCATATACCGTTTCATTTTTAGGTAGATGATCAGAAGCCTTTTTCCACATTTCCATGATTTTTTCCATTGCACGTGCATCATTAAAATTATTCGTTCTTATGCTATTAATAATGGATAATTTCAACAATCTCACCCTTTCAATATCTATACTTTATAAGTTCCATATAGTTCTTAATATTTCCTTCTTATGGCTGCGTTAGATTGTTTAATAATCCCCAACAGATTTTAATCTTCTACCTATAAAATTAGCAGAGACAGGACTGTGATCTAATTCTCTTGCCCAAACAGAAAGTTGACCAATATGATGAATCTCGTGAGCAATAATATGGTGAAGTATTTCATCCTTCGTGTATTCATCTTCATCCCAAGGAACATGTATGAGTTCTTCTTTTAATTCTTCTAAATCTGTTTTTAAACCGACCGCAATTTCACTTCGAAGTGTATCGGATAGAGATTTAACCTCTTCAAGTGTATGATAATCCGCAAATGAAAATACGATATCTTCTTTCCCTTGAATAGCCCGAATCCAGCTATATTCCACGTCAACAATGTGAAAAAGCGTATATAAAATATTTCCTACTCCACCTTTGCGATCTTTTAACAACTCATCAGGTGTTAGTAGGGTACACCAGTCAAACCACTCATCTCTAACCTGCCAGTTATACTCAAAAAACGTAATCATTGTAAACACCCTTATAATTTGATTGTTTTACTAGTAGTAAGTGTTTCTCCATGATCCCTCCTCTTACTAAAATAAACTGTTATGTTTTACATTTATATAATAACATAATATTCCGAAATATTAGCTAACCACCCCAAAAGAAAAAGGCGATCAAATTGGATGATCACCTTGTTTATCCCTGGTCGTCAATATTTATTGGTAATTTTAATTTGCTTATCGTTTCATCAATGGTACATCGACTGAATTTTTTCAAGATCGTTTATAAAGAGGTTCACTTCCTCTTGGCTCAACCGTATCGGCATTTGATCATATAGCGTAATGATTTGACCATCTGTATCATCTTGGTGTTTTTTCAAATAATCATAAAGGCTTTTTAGCTGGTTTTCTCTAATACTTGATTCTGTGGTGAAATGCTTTACTTTTTGTATCGAAAATTCATTCACGAGTTCATCAAATTCACCTGAAATAATGTTACCTGATAGCAACATGTGATCACTCCTAAGCCATATGGTTAGTTTTCGTTAGTTTAACCGAAAAGGTCCCATCTATTTAAGAATAAATGGTTTAATGGGAAATGTTCGAGCATTCTAGTATTTATTCTTTTAAAACATACCAAGCCGCTTTATGACTTAAACTTTTCTAGTAATTGTGAAATAATTTCCATCGTTTCATCTACTTTTTGTTCGGTATCTGACACCTGTGCAATCCATAGGGCAGATTCATTCAGCGCTCCTGAAAGAATATGAGTTAATGCAACAATGGAAATTGAAATGAAGTGTCCTCCCTGCTGCATTAATTGAAGTTGTTCGTGTAAAAGTCGCATCGAGCTTTGCTCATCCATGCTTCGCCATGTTTCCCAACCTAGAACTGCTGGGCCATCAATGAGCATAATTCGTTTGTTTTTTGGTTCCACAGCTGCTGTTATAAAGGCACGACATCCGAGGATTAGTTGTTCCCAGACATCGTCACTCAGAGCAGCTTCTGCTTCAACTCGTTCTGCCACTTCATTTTGCACAGAATCTAGGACAGCTAGAAAAAGTCCCTTTTTACTTCCGAAATGGTGATAAATTGCCCCACGTGTTAATTGAGCTTCCATCACTATTTGATCCAACACAGTAGCTGCATAACCTTGTTCGGTGAAATGTTTTCTGGCCACTTCCTTCAGTTGGCTAATGGTTGCGTTAGTTTCTTCTTTATTTCTCTTCATGGTGTTAATTCTCCTGTATCTTTGTCACTTAGATTCTTTCCAATAGTGCCAGAGCCTTAGGGTCACCTGATTTAGCAAGTGATCTTAACCCATGGCGAATAATCCAGTTAATATCGTTCTTTTTTCTGTCTAATTGGTCGCTCATCCAATTGAGTGTAATATTTCTGTGTTCTTTTGACAAGTCGTTCAAGTGATTAGCTACTGATTTCCTTACATAGAAAGAAGGGTCAGTTAGCAAGGAATCCAATAAAGCCAGATTAATGGCAGGATCATCTTTCATAACTTTTATTCGCTTTGCCCAAGGGAGTCTTGGACGTGTCCCCTCACTGACAAGGCGTCTAACGTGAGGGTTATTATCATGCAGCCAGTTATGCAAATAGTTCAGGCTTTCATCAGGGTATCGTTCTAAATAGGGCCGTATGGCATATTCCGATGTATGGCGTTTCGTAATTTCATAAAGGGCATGCATGGAATTTTCAAAATGGTTTATACCGAATCTTTCCACAAAGTATGCTACCGGCATTAAAAAATAACCATTCGTAAACATTCTTTCCTCGGTTTCGTTCTCTGGACCGACAATCTTCAGGAGAATGTCCAGTGCTTTTGGATAATCAGATGGAAGAGCAACAAATAATGCTTCCGAAATGACAGCAACTCGATCCTTCAGTTCTAGTGGTTCTACCTGTTCTTGAACGAGCTTAACGAAGTTATTCACAGGAAAATTCTTATAATGAGGTTGGATTAAACTAGAAAGATGTAAGGCTAAATCTGTCCCGAAATAATATTTCAATGCTCCTTTCTCATTTGTTTTTTTCCCGCTCATTCGTGATCTGACCATACTTGTGAGGTATATTTGTCACTTTCCTCTTGAGAAGGGGGAATGACCTTTATAACATCTATTAGAACCCCGTTTGGATCACAAGTAATAAAATGTCTCTGTCCGAACGCTTCATCACGAATACCTAGCAGTAAAGGAAGTTTTTTACTTAAAATAAGTCTGTTGTACTCCTTATCGACATCGTCCACTTCAAAATTCAGGATCATGCCTTGTACCGGCTTTTGGTAAGCGGATGGTATGGTTGGATGTGTGGAATCCAAAAGGGCCAATTCATAGGTAGTATTGTCCCTTTCCATTTTCAGGCTTACATACCAGTCAGCTTGATAAACAATCTCGA
Source organism: Oceanobacillus polygoni (assembly GCF_008304605.1). Classification (GTDB taxonomy): domain Bacteria; phylum Bacillota; class Bacilli; order Bacillales; family Amphibacillaceae; genus Oceanobacillus; species Oceanobacillus polygoni. The sequence goes on from NZ_PIJY01000014.1 coordinate 38,591, forward strand.
ATCCGAATAAATCTGTGTAAAAATTAGAACTTAAAGCAATCTGTTTGGTTAGAATTACCGGGTAAAAACTGTTTGGTTTCATTGGTAACATTCCCCTTTCATATTATGCATTCATTTAAACATACATACTGTATGTATGTAAAGAGGTTTTTATTTTCTATGGGATAAAAAATTGCAATCAAGATAGTTATTCCTGCTCACAATAAAAAAGCCAGACCCTACATTCGTATGTAAAGGTCTGACTTTATTTTAAACTCCCGGAAACCATCCAGGAGTATTCATAATCACATTCCATAATGGATCTGGTACTACTAAATCTTCCTGCTTATCCTTATTAATTTCTGTCACAATTTCGTCTTCTCGTCCCTCGGCTACTTTTTGTACCCAGTCCGGATCAATAATAAGTTCTCGACCAATTGCGAGAAGTGGAACCCCTGTCTCGAAAGCTTTGCAGGCATCTTCCGCAGTGTAAATCGAACCTACACCAATTAAAGGAACGCGATTATCGATCGTTTCAAGTAGGTAGTCAATGCGTGTTTTATTTACATCCTCCACGCCTCTTCTTGCTTTGGAAAAAATATGTTGTAAGGAGACGTGCAAATAGTCTAAGTCTCTTTCTGCTAACGTATCCACTAGTTTAAGGCTATCTGCCATGGTGATGCCCGGAGTCTCGGCTTCTTCCGGTGAAAAGCGGTATCCTACGATAAAGGAATCGTCGGCATGTTCTTTCACTACACTCGTTATTTTATCGACGATAGCTAGTGGGAAGGTCATTCGTTTTTTGATACTTCCACCAAATCGATCCTCACGTCGATTGGAATGTGGAGAGAAGAATTGCTGAATTAAGTATCCGTTTGCCCCGTGTATTTCGACTCCATCATAGCCTGCTTCAATCGCACGACGCGTCGTCTCTCCAAAAGCATCAATGATTTCCTCAACTTCTGATTCCGCTAAAGCTCTAGGTATCTTAGCTCCTGTCATTGCTGCAGGAACAGCACTGGCACTTACGATATCACCATGAGGAACCAGTTCTGGCGGGCACATTCTTCCACCATGGAAAATCTGTAAGATGGCTTTAGCGCCTTGATCTTGAATAGCCTTGGCTAGTTGGTTTAAACTTGGAATCATTTCATCGCGGTCACCGGCGAATTCATTATGGAAACCTTTTCCGTTTGGCGTAACATATGTACAAGCGGTAATGACCATGCTTACACCTTTGGAACGACGTGCATAGTAGGCTATCTCTTCATCTGTAACCGTACCATCGGGATTCGATGAATAGTTGGTCATTGGTGCCATTACGATTCGGTTCTTCAATTCAACTCCATTTTTAAAACGATATGGAGTAAATAGATCGTGATTGTTTGGATTCATATTTCTTTCCTCCTTAAGGGTCAGCTTTATGGTTATGATAGTAGTTCCATTTCGTTTTGTATATGATTGTGCTTGAAGTATAAATCCACTCATGGAGTTATTTTTTGCGGCTAACATCTAGTTAGCGTCTATCATCACTGAGTTCTCAGCGCTTCCCTAATCCTTTATTCATACCCCAATAGACCCGATTTTTAGTCATTTGGAACTATCTTCCACGAAAATTGAAACCTTCTATAACCGATAATCGTAAGAAAATTAACAAAATAAAAAAGGAGCGATTCGATTGTTCAAGCGATTTTACCTGCCCATACTTTTACTAATGATGATTTTAATCGTAGCGGGTTGTAATAACACAGATGAAAATGAAATCGATAACGAAGGAAATAATGATAGTTCTGACGAAACGAAGGATGACGATACTGAAGAAAGTGGAGGGCCAAGCCATCATATCGATTTACTTACTGTAGAAGAAACGCCCTTTGATGAGTCATTATTTGAAGTGGTAGACTTTGAATCGGCTCTAGCACCGAATGATTATTATTATTCATTTGCATCAAGTGGAGCATTGGTCATGGGAAATGAAAATCATAGTGTATTTTTTGATTATCAAACTGGAGATAGATTAAGTTTAGAAACCGATGTCGAATGGTTGGAAGGAAGAGCAGAATCATCTATTGTAAATTCTTCTAGCGGTACGTGGCCGTTTTTATTCGATCATTACTACTATCTTCAAGGCTATGAAGACGGAACAAATAAAATTGTTCAAGTTGATCTCTCGACCGGAGAAATTGAATACTTGGTAGATACAGATGGCGCATCGGACATGGTAAAAAAAGATGGCATTTTATATTTTGTCAACAGTGATAGGCTATTTGCATTCGATACAAATACAAAAGAAACAATTTGGGAAACCACGGGAGATGTTGAGCTTAGTATGGGGTATGCTGAACTTCATGTGACTGATCACTCACTTGTTTATGAAGACCAATACGGATTAACAGCATTCGATTTGAATGATGGAACAAAGTTATTTGAAGAAGAAGGAGTATTCCGAGATGTTGCTGTAGCTGGCAGCACATTCTATGCTCTAGTTGATGAAGCTGATGTGTTTGCAGATTCACTTTACAAAGTGGTGGAATTTGATGATCAAGAAGGAAGAAAAGAAACGATAATCGAAGCGCCAGAAGTAGAACAACCGTATGATATTGGAGAGATAAAACTAGATTTAGTTCATGACAATCTTTACATTACTGTCGAAAATGGGATTTTAACGTATGATATGAATAGTCATGAGCCATTATGGTCGGTTTCTGTTGGTGATTTAATGGATCGTTCTGAAACAGGTGATGACTATAATTATTGGTTCTCTGCAGGTATTACAGATAATCATATTTATGCATTTACGGAGAAATCAAATGTCGCTAGAGAAGGTGACAATTTTCTTACAGTAATTGATTCCCAAACTGGTGAAGTAAAAGATCAGTACGCCTTCGGAAATGGAATTGGTGCCGGGCCAATAATTGATGAAGCAAATGGGAATGTCATTGTATATCTTAGATATTTTAATGTAGAAGAGGCGCAAGGGTTTGTTTTGCCGATTGAATAAAGAAGGAGCAAAGTTGAATACTTTGATAATAGCTTTACTTAACAAATAGAACTTCTACTAAAAAACGTTCCATTCTTATTAATCTCTGATAAAGGTTGCATATTAACAATCCATATTATCGAAGGAGTCATGATATGAAAGAACTTTATATAAAGCAAAAGGTATTCAGTCTAAGCGGTAAGTTTACGGTAAAAGATCAGCAGGAAAAGGATGTTTATTTTGTTGAGGGTAGTTTTATGAAGATTCCAAAGACCTTCTCCATTACTAACAATGCAGGAAGTGAAGTTGCACTTATTACGAAAAAGACGTTCAGCTTTTTGCCAAAGTTTATGGTTGAGGTAGATGGTCGAGAGGTGTTAACGATTAAGAAGGAGTTATCTTTCTTTAAAGCACGCTATACCATTGATGCGGCAGGTATTGAAGTACATGGAAACTGGTGGGACATGAACTTTGAGGTGTACCAGCATGGTGAAGTCGTCGGGAAAGTAAGCAAGGAATGGTTCACTTGGGGCGACAGCTATAAAGTACAAGTATGGAACGAAGAGATGGAGACGCCCATTCTTGCTCTCGTTATCGCAATTGATTGTGTGAAGGCTGATCAAGCAACCGCTTCTTCGGTCGCGTCGAATTAATAGAGGGGGATAATGTATAATTCGAACAGTTTTTTAGATGTAAAAATAGCTGAATTAATGAACATGAACAGATAACAAGCAGGGAGACAGAAATGTTTTCCTGCTTTTCAATATGGACTCACGTGAAGAATTTTAACAATCTTGACAAAACAAGCTGTAAAATATAACATAAATGTAATCGATTTCATAAAATGTAAGGTAGGTGATCAAATGGTAACCATACAGGAAGTGGCTAAAAAGGCAGGTGTTTCTACTGCAACTGTTTCAAGGGTGCTCAATAATAGGGAAACGGTTAAAGAAAAAACAAGAATACGAGTCGAGCAGGCTATCCAGGAATTAAAATATGAGCCCAGTGCGCTTGGGCGTAACCTCAGGAACTCTGAAAGCAGGCTGCTTCTTGTTTTGATTCCCAGCATTTCAAATCCATTTTATACGGAAATTATTAATGGGATTGAGGATACAGCGATTAGCAAGGGATATAATATTCTCCTTTGTGAAACGGATTCTAACCCAAAAAGAGAAGCGATTTATTTTAATATGGTACGGAACAGGCTTGCAGACGGGATTATTTTAATGGACCCGACTGTCAATCGGAAGAATCTGTATGATCTTGCAAGCAGGCATCCAATCGTGCAATGCAGTGAGTTTGATGAACAGGGGGAAATTTCCTACGTAACCATCGATAATGAACTGGCTGCATATCAGGCCGTTAAACATTTAATTAAAATAGGGAACAGAAAAGTTGCTTTGATTAATACAGATGAGAAATACTTGTATGCCCGTGAACGCAGGAGGGGCTATGAAAAGGCCTTACAGGAGTTTGATTTGCCGATTGAGTCAAAATGGATGCGAGAAACAGGGCATCTTGGATTTGAAGGCGGACAGCAGGCGATGCGTTCTTTATTGAATGAAGCGGATAAGCCAAACGCGGTTTTTTCGGTTTCCGATGTGCTTGCGATTGGTGCGATGAAAGAAATTCAGCTGCAGGGCTTGAAGGTACCCGATGATATTGCAGTGATTGGTTTTGACAAGATTAGTTTTTCCAACATGACCAACCCGACGCTCACAACAATTGCCCAGCCGATGTACAAAATGGGCTGTACTTCTGCGAATATGATTATCAATAAAATTAGAGGAAAAGAAGTGGAAAGCCTGATATTGGATCATGAATTGATTATTAGGGAGTCTACATAATGAAAAGTGAGGTGTATGAATATGGCAAATCAAATTGCTGTTGTTACAGGTGTAAGCCATGATTACGGAATTGGTGCAGCCACGTGTCTGGAGCTTGCAAAAGCAGGGATGGACATATTTTTTACCCATTGGCAATCGGACAGTGGGTGGCCGGATACTTTCGCAAAGGAAATTCAGAAGCTGGGGGTGAAGTGTGCCCACGCTGAAGTTGATTTATCCGAACCTGAGGCATACCTGCAGATTCTTCAAGGTGCCGAAAAGTCGCTGGGAGTGCCTTCCATTTTAATTAATAATGCCGCCTATTCTACGAGAGATGGGTATGAAAAGCTTGATGTGGCAGAGCTGGATGCGCACTATGCAGTCAATATCAGAGCTGCGATGATGCTTTCAGTGGCGTTTGCAAGGAGGTTTAAACAGGCAGGATATCATGCGGGAAGAATTATTAATTTGACTTCTGGACAGGCGCAAGGTCCGATGGTTGAAGAACTTGCCTATGTAGCGACAAAAGGGGCTATCTCTGCGTTTACGCTTTCCTTATCTGCGGAGCTGGGGCCGCTTGGTATCACGGTTAATGCTGTCAATCCTGGACCAACCGATACGGGCTGGATGTCAGAAGAATTGAAGCATGCATTATTGCCGAAATTTACGCTGGGACGGATAGGAGAAGCGAAGGATGCTGCAAAACTGATTGCGTTTTTGGCAAGTGAAGAATCAGCGTGGATTACGGGACAAGTTATCAATTCTGAAGGCGGATTTTTAAGGCAGTAACGTTCTTGGCGCGAACAGACTCTATATTCTAGCAAACAAATATCTACCCAAAAATAATTCTATAAATAGCATTGACATCAAAAAAAATTATCGTATAATATAACCAAATGTAATCGATTTCATTTTCAAGAATATTCCTTAAATATATTTTGGAGTGGAATCGACATTAAAAAAAGGGGGCATTACATTGAAGTTTTCAAAGTTAGCACTTAGCAGTATGTTGTTAATCGCTCTGGTTTTCTTTTTAGTAGCTTGTAATTCAGATTCATCGGATCAAGACAATAACGATGAATCGGATACATCAAATGCAAATGGTGAGCAATCGTCAGAAGGCAGTGAAGAAGAACCCGTTACCATTGTGTATGCGCGAGGAGTTGATACAACACCAGGTACAGAAGCAGTAATCGAAGCATTCGAGGAAAAGTTTCCGCACATAAAAGTGGAGCAGCGTGAAATGCCAGCAGATACAGGTCAATCCCATGACCAATATGTGACGCTTTTGAGCTCTCAAAGTTCGGAGATAGACGTGTTTAACGCTGATGTAATCTGGCCAGCAGAATTTGCTCAGGCTAACTACGTGCTGGAGCTGGATCGCTTTATTGAAAAGGATGGAATCAACATGGATGAGTACTTCCCTGGAACAGTTGCAGCAGCGAACTTTAATGGAAAGCAATGGGCAATGCCGCAGTACACAGATGCTGGTGTATTTTACTACCGTACAGACATTGTGGACGAGCCCCCAGCAACATGGGATGAATTGATTGAAATGGCTACCGAGCTGAAAGGGGAAAATGGCACAACACATGGCTACCTCATGCAGGCTGCACAATATGAAGGCTTGATTACAAATGCCATTGAATTTATCGCTTCTTATGGCGGTGAAGTAGTGGATGAAAATAATAATGTTGTCGTGGACAGCCCTGAAACAATTAAAGCACTCGATAAGATGAAAGAAATTGTAACATCTGATTTTGTGCCTAAGAATATTGTGAACTTCATGGAAATCGAAACGGAAAATGCCTGGATTGAAGGAAATGCCGTTTTTGCTAGAAACTGGCCGTACATGATGGCTTCTTCAAATGACGAAGAAAGATCTGAAATCGTAGACAATGTAGAAATGTCCAGACTGCCAGCAGGTGATGAAGGTACTGCAGCATCACTTGGCGGATGGATGACAATGATCAATCGATATTCTGAACATCCAGAAGCAGCATGGGAATTTGTAAAATTCATTTCCGGCCCAGAGGGGCAAAAAATTAGTGCCCTGAAGGGTGGACGCGCTCCAACATTAAATGCTTTATATGACGATTCAGAAGTACAGGGTGTAAGTGAGTTATTCGCAAACCCTGAATTTAGAGAAGTATTGCAGTCAGCAGTTCCTAGACCGGTTTCGCCTATTTATCCGGAAGTTTCCGATATTATGCAAATTGAAATTTCAAAAGTATTAACAGGTGACCAAAGTTCAGAAGAAGCTGCGAAGAATATGCAGGAAAAAATTGAAGCAGCAATGGCTGAATAATGTAGGTAGTCAAAATAGCAGGATGGGCGCAAAACTCATCTTGCTATTCTTGTAATAGGGTCAGAAAGCTAGCTTTATAACGAGGAGGTTAAACATGAAAAACAAGAAAAGGCGCGGCTTTCAACTAAGTGAAAAACAGCTAGGATATGCCATGGTCATCCCGTCCCTTGTTCTGGTTATTGTTGTGGTGCTTTGGCCGGTTGCACAATCCTTTTACAATAGTTTATTTGACTATAGGCTGAACGATCCCTCTCGTTCTCAGCTCATGCTCAGTGCGACGATTGACCTGGAGCGATATGTGGATAATCATTTTTACATAGGGGGTCAGCTTGATAGTTTACTAGAAAGTGCTGAAAATGAAGGTGAGGCTGAAGCAGTAAAGGAAATCCAACAGGACATTGAAAACTACCATTCTGAACTGATCAGCGATGAGGAGATTAGGGAAAAGGTAGAGGAAATTGATGATCTATTGGCTAGCTTCACCCCTGTGAGAGATTCGGACTTGAAATATTCCAAGGTCGATAATGCGTTTGCTGAAGAGTACCAGAACGTGCTGGAATCTCATGCTGCAGCACTTGCTGAAATTGCGGCTTCAAGCAACGATGATCCGTCTGGACAGCAGTTCCAGCAATCCTCTGATTTGCTCGCATCGACAGCAAGCAATATATTAAACTCAAACTTTATCGGATTGGATAACTACGGAAAGTACATGAAGGATCAGCGGATGTGGAAAGCGATGGGGAATACCGTATTTTTCACAGTTATTTCCGTGGCATTTGAGCTGGCCCTTGGTCTGGCAATTGCTCTCCTGATCAACCGGGCATTTAAAGGAAGAGGAATTATCCGTGCATCTGTGTTAATCCCGTGGGCGATTCCGACCGCAGTAGCAGCGATGATGTGGGGGTTCCTGTATGACGGTCAGTCAGGGATTATTGCGCATTATTTGGAAACGCTTAATTTAATTCCTGGATCCTCTTGGCTATTGACGACATCTAATGGCGGCATGTTTTCCATTATTCTTGCAGATGTCTGGAAAACAACACCATACATGGCACTGCTATTATTGGCAGGTCTGCAGACTATCCCACAATCATTATATGAGGCATCAAGTGTAGATGGAGCCAACAAGTTTCAGCAATTTTGGAGCATTACATTGCCACTTTTGAAGTCATCGGTCCTCGTTGCATTGTTGTTCAGAACGCTTGATGCATTCCGAGTATTTGACCTGATCTATGTATTGACAGGTGGAGGTCCGGCAAACGCAACGGAGTCGATTTCCGTTTATGCCTATAAAACATTATTCGCCCAGCAGAATTTCGGGGAAGGCTCTGTGCTTTCTGTCATTGTATTTATCAGTGTGGCGATCATCAGTTTAATCTATGTGAAATTAATCGGTTCTGATTTATTTGATGGCCGTACGAAATGAGGAGGGGTATAAATGAATAAACGCGGTGGAATTGGATTTTATCTGTTTCTGATCATCTTTGTTTTTCTTGTGATGTTTCCATTCATCTGGGTATTTTTAACATCGATCAAACCACCAAGAGAAATATTCTCGTCTTTCAGCTGGTTCACAAGCAACCCTTCATTGGACTCCTATGAAGCAGCGCTAACGAACAGACCATTGGTGCGGTATATGATTAATAGTTTTGCGGTATCTGCTTTAACGACCATTTTATCACTCGTATTTGCGTCATTTACGGCATATGCAGTTACGAGATTGCCGATTAAAGGAAAAGGCTTAATCCTGGGACTGGTGCTTGCTGCATCGATGTTCCCGCAAATCGCGATTATCTCGCCAATGTTCAATCTAGTAACAGATCTTGGTTTACGAAATAGCTACATGGGACTCGTTATCCCTTATATTACGATCAGTCTTCCACTAGCAATCTGGATTCTGGCGACCTTTTTCAAAAAGATTCCATATGAGCTGGAGGAGTCTGCCAAGCTGGATGGAGCAAGTCCATTCCAGACATTCCGGAAAATTATCCTGCCATTAGCAGCACCTGGCATTTTTACAACCGGAATCCTTGTATTTATTGCAGCCTGGAATGAATATTTATTCGCATTGACCATTAACAGTGATGATGCATGGAGAACCGTTCCAGTTGGGATTTCGATGTATCAGAGTCAATATTCCATCCCATGGGGTGATATTTCGGCAGCAACGGTCATTGTGACGATTCCAATCGTTATATTGGTATTATTTTTCCAAAAACGAATTGTTTCTGGGTTAACATCTGGATCTGTTAAAGAATAGTTCACGGAAAATGAGGTTGATTTCATATGAAGGACAAGTTGAAAATTGGAATAATCGGCTGTGGAGCAATTGCGGTGGAAAAGCATCTCAAGAGTCTACAGAAAATCAGCCAGGTTGAGGTTACGGCCTTTTGCAATCGAAACATTGAAAAAGCACAGGCAGTCGCAAAAGAATTTGGAACAGCTGATGCAAAAGTCTATGCGGATTACAGGGAGCTGCTAAAGGATAAAAATCTTGATGTTGTCCACATTTGCACACCAAATGTGTCCCATGCGGAGATTACGATAGCTGCGCTTGAAGCTGGAAAGCATGTGATGTGTGAAAAACCGATGGCAAAGACGTCAGAAGAAGCAGAGCAAATGCTTGCAGCAGCCAAGAGAAGCGGGAAAAAGCTGACAATCGGCTATAACAATCGTTTCCGTCCGGACAGCCAGTACCTGCATCAAGCCGTATCACGTGGAGATTTGGGAGAAATTTATTATGCAAAAGCCCATGCAATCCGAAGACGAGCTGTTCCTACATGGGGTGTGTTTTTGGATGAAGAAAAGCAGGGAGGCGGCCCGCTTATCGATATTGGGACCCATGCCCTCGATCTGACGTTATGGATGATGGATAATTATCAGCCGCAATCGGTGATGGGTTCTGTCTTCCATAAGCTTGGGAAACAAAAAGACGCTGCAAATGCTTTTGGATCCTGGGATCCCGATGAATTTACGGTAGAGGATTCTGCATTTGGTTTTATAAAAATGCAAAACGGCGCGACTATTGTCCTGGAGTCAAGCTGGGCACTGAATTCACTTGATGTGGATGAGGCGAAGTGCTCCTTAAGCGGAACCAGGGGTGGCGCTGATATGAAGGATGGCCTCCGGATACATGGCGAGGACTTCGGTAAATTATATACGACAAATGTCGAACTGGAACCTGGTGGCGTCGCTTTTTTTGAAGGAGAAACTGAAAGTGAAGCGGATCTCGAGATGCGTTTATGGATTGAATGTATTTTGCATGATACAGAACCGGTTGTGAAGCCGAAAGAAGCATTGGTTGTCACACAAATTTTGGAGGCAATCTATGAATCTGCGAGAACTGGCAAGGCAGTATATTTTGATTAAAATATCTCTTGAAACTAGATGAATACAATAAAAATCAAGGAGTGAACAAAATGAAAGTAACCGTATGGAATGAATTTCGACATGAGAAGGAGGACGCTGCAGTTGCGGCGGTTTATCCGAATGGAATCCACGAAACAATTGCAGCCTTTCTAAAAGAAGCTGGTCATGAAACAAAAACAGCTGTACTCGATGAGCCGGAGCATGGATTGACAGAAGAAGTGCTGGCTGAAACAGATGTGCTCGTATGGTGGGGGCATAAAGTGCATGAAGAAGTCAGTGAGGAAGTTGCGGAGAGAGTTAAGCAACGTGTGCTGGATGGCATGGGGCTTGTCGTACTTCACTCGGCGCATTTTTCCAAAGTGTTCAAAAAGCTGATGGGTACTGGTTGTGATTTGAAATGGCGCGAGGCGGATGAGAAAGAACGACTCTGGGTTGTGGATCCGACACATCCAATCACAGAGGGGCTGGGAGAATACATCGAGCTGGAAAAAGAAGAAATGTATGGGGAACATTTTGATATTCCAACGCCTGATGAATTGATTTTTATCAGCTGGTTTGAGGGTGGCGAGGTGTTCCGAAGTGGGGCAACCTTCAAACGTGGACGTGGCAAAATCTTTTATTTCCGTCCTGGGCATGAAACCTATCCAACCTATCACAACGAGGAAATTCAGAAGGTAATCCAAAATGGCGTGAAATGGGCTGCAAATACCAATACACCAAAGCATGTATATGGCAACAGACAGCCACTTGAGAAATTATCGAAATAGGGGTGACAGCAATGGCGAAATTAAAGGTTGCAGTAATTGGTTGTGGAAGCATTGCGAGACAGAGACATTTGATTGAATATGATGCGAATCCGAATGTAGAAATCACAGCGGTTTGCGATATCGTGGAGGAACGTGCGGAGGAAATGGCGCAAACGTACGGCGCCAAAGCATATACAGACTATAAACAGTTGCTTGAAACCGAGAATGTGGATGCGGTAAGTATTTGCCTGCCAAATTATCTGCATGCACCTGTTTCCATTCTGGCACTGAATGCTGGCAAGCATGTTTTATGCGAAAAGCCGATGGCAACATCAAGTGAAGAAGCAGAGAATATGATTCAAGCAGCAAAGGAAAACGGTAAAAAATTGATGATTGGACATAATCAGCGCTTTGTTGCTTCCCATCAAAAAGCAAAGCAATTAATTGAAAGCGGTGAGACAGGAAAAATCTACAGCTTCCGGACAACCTTTGGCCATGGCGGACCTGAAACATGGAGTGCTGATGGGAGAGAAGGCTGGTTTTTTGACAAGGAAAAAGCCTTTATTGGTGCAATGGGAGACCTTGGTGTACATAAGGCGGATCTGATGCGGTATCTGCTTGGGGAGGAATTTTCCGAGGTAGCGGCATTTGTTGAAACAAGTGCAAAGGGAGATACCGATGTAGATGATAATGCCGTTTGTGTTCTGAAGACGCAAAGCGGTATTATCGGAACGCTCGCTGCAAGCTGGGCATACAACGCGAAAGAAGATAATTCCACGATTATCTACGGGGAAAAAGCCATATTGCGGCTGGAGGATGATCCGAAATATTCCTTGGTTGTCCAATATGCAACAGGTGAAGTGGTGAATTATGAACTTGGCGGTATCCAAACCAATGAGTCCGGTGGACAGACGACAACACATGTCATCGATCACTTCGTGGAAAGCATTCTGGAAGATCGCGAGCCATTGATAAACGGCGAAGAGGGCATGAAGTCTTTGGAAGTTATTTTAGGTGCTTTGGAGTCAAGTGCAACTCGGAAAATCAGCAGTGTGAAGGGGTGATACGATGGAAAAATTACGAATGGGTATCATCGGTGCTGGCGGGATTGCTCAAAGCAGACATATCCCTGCCTTCTTGCAATTACAGGACAAGGTTGAGCTGACAGCAGTCCATGATATGAATCAGCAGCGTGCCAGTGAGGTTGCCGAAAAATATGACATTCCTTATGTGTTCGAGAATTACCATGATTTATTCAAAGAAGTGGATGCAGTAGCGATTTGTACGCCAAATAAATTCCATTGTGAAATATCCGTAGCGGCACTTGAAGCAGGAGTCCACGTACTATGTGAAAAGCCGATGGCAATTACGACAGCAGAATGTGAAAGGATGCTCGAAGCTTCTAAAAAAGCAGGAAAACTTCTTTTAATTGGCTATCACTACCGTTATACAGAGGCTGGTCAGCTTGCCAAAAGAGCAGTGATGAATAATGAAATAGGCGATCCACTTGTTGTAAGAGTTCAGGCATTAAGAAGACGAAAGGTTCCCGGCTGGGGAGTTTTTACAAATAAAGACCTGCAGGGCGGTGGAAGCTTAATTGATTTTGGCTGTCACATGCTTGATTTAGCAATCTGGCTGCTTGGTGAACAGGAGCCTGTGGAATTGATGGGAACGACATATAACCGGCTAAGCAAATCCCCGAACCAAATTAACGACTGGGGAATTTTTGACCATCAAACATTTGAGGTGGATGATCACGTTTCGGCCTACATGACGTTTGAAAATGGCATTTCCCTTCAATTCGAATGTTCATGGGCTGCGAATATAAAAGAAGATAAAATTCATCTCAGCCTATCCGGATCTGACGGTGGTTTGAATGTGTACCCATTTGAATTGTACCAGCCGAAGCTTGGCAAGATGATGGAAAGCACTGCTGAAGCGAAGCATGATGAAACTGCAGCAGGACTTGCCCAGGCTAAAAATTTTGTTGAGAGCTGTCTTGGTGAGGTGGAATTAGTTGTGAAGCCTGAAGAAGCGATGAAGGTTTCCAAAATTATCGAAGCAATTTATAGAAGCAGTGAGACGAGATCAAGTGTCAATTTTAGATAAGACATGTTAGAAGGCAGTTTTCGGAGGGGCCATCCCTTGACTGCCGTGACAAAACTAATTTTTAGAAGGGCGGAGAGAGTATGAAGCTTGGCGTATTCACCGTATTATTTCAAGATAAACCATTAGAAGAAATGCTCGATTACGTAAAGAAAGCTGGCGTGGATGCAGTGGAAATTGGCACTGGCGGCAACCCAGGAAATGCCCATTGCGACGTTGATGAGCTTTTAAACAGTGAAGATAAGCGGAAGGAATATTTAGATAAGATTCACTCACGTGGTTTAACGATCAGTGCATTCAGCTGCCATGATAACCCAGTGTCACCAGACAAAAAGCATGCACAGGATTCACATGACATTTTTATAAAAACCATCCGCTTGGCAGAGTTGATGGATGTTCCAGTTGTGAACACATTTTCAGGAACACCGGGTTCCAATGAGGATTCCAGATATCCGAACTGGCCGGTAACACCTTGGCCGACAGCCTATTCGGATATTCTCGAGTGGCAATGGGAGAAAAAATTGATTCCATATTGGAAAGAGCAGGGACAGTTTGCAAAAGACCATGGTGTAAAAGTTGGACTGGAGCTGCATGCTGGTTTTCTTGTGCACACGCCATACACGATGCTTAAATTAAGAGAAGCGACAAATGATGCTATTGGCGCAAATCTCGATCCGAGTCATTTATGGTGGCAAGGAATTGACCCAGTTGCAGCGATCAAGATCCTTGGCAAGGAAAATGCGATTCATCATTTCCATGCAAAGGACACCTACATTGATTGGGATAATGTAAACATGTACGGCCTAACAGACATGCAGCCATATTCCAATGTGCAGACACGCGCTTGGACATTCCGAAGTGTCGGCTATGGACATAGCGCGCAGGAATGGTCCAATATTATTAGTGCTTTAAGGACATATGGATATGATTATGTGGTGAGTATTGAACATGAGGATCCGCTGATGTCTGTGGATGAAGGGTTTAAGGCGGCTGTTGGGAATTTGAAGGATGTGTTGATTCGGGAGAGGCCTGTTGATATGTGGTGGGCTTGAGTTTGGGGGTGTCCCTTGAAATATATATTAAGATAGATGGAGGGATAACATGTATATATTCCCAAGTATTACAGAATGGACGATACTGATACAGTGATTCGTTTTATTGAAGAGAGTGGCAAATATTTTACGGCAGAAGGAAGATCAAGGTTCGGTAAAAATAGGGGAGCGGATAATGCAGGATACTTAAATGTATTCAGTGATACTCGTCTAAAGGTATGATGAACAACGAATTTCCTGACAACTATAATTTATAATAAAGGCTTTAGAATTTATTTACTATTTAAACACAACATATTTTCCACTTATGTTGTGTTTTTTGATGTATAAATGGATGTTTATTGTCCTACGGTCTCCTATTCTCTATATTAATTACCTCCCTACACTAAGCTTCTATATTTCCTGAAAACTACTTCTACTCTTCTATATCCGCAGTTAATAAAGATTAAATATTATTAATATTTAATCTTTTGTAATGAAGTAAATTTTTTGAAAAAAGGTATTTTGCAAACGCTTTTTATATGTTATATTAGATTTATATTTAACATCTGTTCAAACGAGTGAACATTTGTTCAAAAAATGGGAGGAGTTTTTGTATGGCAAAAGGAAAAGTTAGAACAGTATTAGGAGATATCGAGGCATTAGAAATGGGCTTTACAATGGCACATGAACATATTTTGACAAATCCACAGGGGGAAGGAACAAAAAATAATCTGGACCACCATTTAGACAGTGTTCCATTGGCAATTCAAATGTTAAGAGAATTTAAAGAAATAGGTGGTGGAGCTATTATTGAAACAACTCCAGAATCATGGGGAAGAAATACTCCAGGAATGGTCACAGCTTCTCAAGAATCAGGCGTACATGTTGTTGCGTGTACAGGGTACATTTGTGAAGAGCATGGCATGGAGCCAGAACTAAATGAATGGTCAACTAACTATGTTGCAGAGAGAATGTTAGGTGATGTCCAGGTAGGGATGGATGGTACGACTGTTAAAGCTGGATGGATTAAAGCTGGTACTGCTTATAATCACATTACCCCAAACGAAGAGAAAGTGTTAAGAGCAGGTGCGCGTGCAGCGACAGAAGCCGGTACATGTTTCCACACTCATACAACGGCTGGAACGATGGGGATTGAGCAATGTGAAATTGTGTTAGACGAAGGATTTGATATGAGTAAATTTATCGTTGCCCACGTAGACCGTGTTCCTGATTTATGGTACCATCGTCAAATTTTAAAGACGGGTGCAAATATCATCTATGATGGTCCAGGAAAAGCAAAATATTATCCAGATAGCATGAGAATTGAATTGCTTAAACAATTAGTTGCAGATGGTTACGAAGATCAAATCATGCTTTCCAATGATATGGGAAGAAGATCACACCATAAAGTATACGGATATGGCCCAGGATTCAACTGGATTAAAGAACGTTTCTTACCAAGATTGCTTGATGAAGGATTCAGTCAAGAAGTGCTTGATAAGTTTATGATTCATAACCCTGCAAGAGTTTACCAAATGGAAAAGTAGAGGTGCAAAAATGAGCAGACCCAAATTACAGCTAGCTTTAGATAATCATGATTTGTCGAATTCTTTAGCTTCTGCTCAAAAAGCTCAATCACAAGTGGATGTGATGGAAGTAGGCACGATGCTAGCTTTTGAAAATGGAATGAAGGCGGTTCGTATCATGAAAAGCCTATTTCCAGAGCACATCGTGTTAGCGGATATTCGCATTATTAAAGCTGGGGGAAAACTGGCCAAATTGGCCTTCGACTCCGGTGCTGATTGGGTAACGGTCATGAGTGATGCTTCAAATGATACGATTGAGGCAGTAGTTAAGGAAGTAAAATCACGCGAAAATAAAGACGTACAGATAGAAATAAATCAATCTTTCACAAGTGAACAAACCGATTACTGGCGATCTTTAGGGATTACCCAGTTAATTTATCACCGTTCCAGCGAAGTGGTAGAGGAAGAAGTGAAGTGGACCCCAGAAGTCATCCTTGAACTAAAGAATTTAGCTGACAAAGGCTTTCAGTTGAGTATTACTGGCGGATTATCCGTTGACGAAATCAAACTATTTAAAGATGTCCCGGTTTATTGCTTTATTGCTGGAAGGAAAATCGCTAATTCCCCTGAACCTTTTCAAGCAGCAAAACAATATAAAGATGAAATTATTCATGTGTTTGGATGATGGAGGAGCTGCTCATGAAAACAATAAAACTAGGAATCTATGAGAAGGCGTTGCCACTCAATAAGGATATTGAAGACGTTTTACACTCGATAGCTGATGCTGGATATTCTTTTTTTGAAATGGCTTTAGACAAAGACCGTTTACCAAGGTTTCAGTGGTCTACAGAACAGAAAGCAACGTGGCTTCGTGCTAGCTTAAACAGTGGAGTCCGTTTCTACAATATGGTTCTAAGTGTCCATCGTGATTTTCCTTTCGGAAGTAAAGAAGTGGAGATTCGACAACAAGCAATGCAAATTATGGAACAGGCGATTGATTTCTCATCAAGTATGGGCATTCGTACAATCCAAATTGCCGGTTACTATACGCTTGAACATGAAGTTACAACGGATGATTCAAAGAAAAGGTTTTTAGAAGGAATGTATCGATCCGCTGAACTTGCCAGTCAAGCAGGGGTGATGCTCGGTATTGAGAATGTCGACAGAGACATCATTTCTCTTGAACAAATAAAAGAAATCGTCGAAGAAGTTCAATCACCTTGGTTAAAGATGTATCCGGATGTCGGGAATTTAACGGCGCATCATTTTAATGTCAAACAGTCGCTAGCAGAAAACATCAATCATATCATTGGTATCCATCTTAAAGATACGAAGGAAGGGGTATTTAGAAGAACTCCATTTGGTGAAGGAATCGTCGATTTCAAAGCTGTGTTTGAGACCCTTTTCGAAGCTGGATACGATGGACCTTTTGGATTAGAAATGTGGAACGACAACAGCAGAAATAGCATGGAAATCATTAAGGAGGCAAGGACATGGATGTTGGATCAAATGTTGTACAAAGCACGCAGCTAAAACTGGATGAACAATATGAATATAAAAAAATGGAACAAATGGCTCATGGGATTCGCCAACGGGTATTAGAATTAACCATTGAAAAAAATGGGTGTTATTTGAGTCAAGCTCTTTCTAGTGCCGAAACGGTTGCTGTTTTATATGGCGGGTTAATGAAATTAGGAGAAAGCCAAGCTCCGTTTGATGCTCCTGCTTTTGGGGGAATACCTGGAAACAGCAATAAAGACTATGTTACAGGTGCCGCTTATAACGGACCAACTGGACCAGGTTACGATCGTTTGTTAATTTCACCTGCACACTATGCCGTCGTGATTTATGCGGCTTTGGTTGAATCGGGAAGATTGTCGCCAGACTCACTGAAAGAATTTAATGTGGATGGAAGCATTGTCGAACAAATCGGTGCGGAACATTCCCCTGGTTTTGAATTGACAACAGGTTCGTTTGGTCAAGCGATAAGCCAGGCAGGAGGAATTGCTCATGCTAGAAAAATGAGGAATGAAGAAGGACGCGTTTTCTTGTTCATGTCTGACGGAGAGTTAGAGGAAGGGCAAACTTGGGAAGGGATCCAAGCTGCTGCTCATTATAAATTAGATAATCTTGTTGTTTATGTCGATGTTAATGGTCAACAGTACGATGGCTGGACTAAAGACGTCATGAATATCGAACCAATCAATTCTCGAATTGAGGCATTTGGTGGAACTTGTGTCACTGTTGATGGACACAATATAAAGGAATTAGTGAAGGCGAGTCAAGCACCAACTGAAGGCAAACCATTGTTCGTTTTATGTTATACCAATTCTGCTCAAGGGTTACCAGAGTTGGATTATCGAAAGCCAAATCTTCACTTTGTAAGATTTCGCGACCATGAAGTTGAACAATTTAAAGCGATTCTTGAAAAAATGAAGAAAGGGGTTCGGTAATTATGGTTGAATTTGTAAATAATCCACATTCCCAAAACATGGTGAGATATGGAAAGGAAAGAGAAAACGTTCTTGTCTTATCTGGAGACTTAACAGGATCAACAGAGATTGCTGAGTTCAAAAAACAACTACCTGAAAAATTTGTTTCCATGGGGATGGCTGAACAAAACATGCTAAGCTGGGCTGGTGGTTTGGCGAGGGAAGGTTATGTTCCATTCCTGCATACGTTTGCTGTCTTCTTATATAGAAGGCCATATGACCAATTATCTATGTCGGTCGCATACCCAAACTTAAAGGTGCGTTTAGTTGGATTCCTTCCGGGTATCATGACACCAGGTGGAGTTACTCACCAAGCGATCGAGGATATTTCTGTCCTAAGAAGTGTCCCAAATATGACGATTTTTGAAACAGGTGATGCGACCGACGTTGAAACCGTCTTAGATGCCACCGATGATATCAATGGACCCGTCTACATCCGGATGTTACGCGGACGTTTGGCTCGTTTGTTTCCGAAAAATGAACCATTGAAGTTTAATACTGCAAGAATATTAAATGAAGGTGATGATATTACTGTATTGTCTAGTGGTATCTGTACAGAAGAGGCAATGAAGGCAGTCAATTTATTAAAAGAGAAAGGCGTTCATGTGAAACACCTTCATATTTCTACTTTAAAACCATTTACTGATGAACGGGTTGTCAAAGCTCTTAAGGAATCGAAAAAAGGCGTCATTACAATTGAAAACCACTCGGCAATTGGTGGCTTAGGATCAGCAGTTGCAGAAGTGATGGCTGAGAATGGAATCTCAACAAAATTAACGAAGATAGGTATTCCAGATACCTATGGACATGGAGCTTCTGCAGAATATTTAATGCGTAAATTTGGTTTAGATGCTCTTGGTTTATTAAACACGATTGAAAAAGTATTAGACAGGAACTTGAATATTACCGAAGAACAGGTTAAAGCATTTGATTTAAAGGAAGAGCAAGAAGACATAAAGCAAACTCAATTAGAAGCACTTTAAGGAGGTTTCAAGATTATGCTACTTGAGGAATTAAGGAAGACCGTATGTGCTCAAAATATAGCACTTGTAGATAACGGCTTAGTGTTATGGACAAGTGGGAATGTAAGCGCAAGAGATCCGGAAACCAATTATGTTGTTATCAAACCAAGTGGAGTGTTGTTTGATCAACTAACACCAGAGAAAATGGTGGTTGTTGATCTATATGGAAAAGTAGTGGATGGGGATTTAAAACCTTCTGTTGATACTGCTTCCCATTTATATGTATACCGTCATCGCGATGACGTTCATGGTATTGTTCACACGCATTCTCCTTATGCTACGAGCTTCGCTATAACCGGGGAACCGTTGCATATCTACACAACAACCTCAGCTGCTGTTTTTGGAGGGACGATTCCAATATCTGATTTTGCCATCATTGGTGAAGAGGAAATTGGACAAGAGATAGTGGAGAAAATCGGAAATTCAGAGGCTATTTTAATTCGTAGTCACGGTATCTTTACAATTGGAAAGACATCGGAAAAAGCATTGAAAACCTCCGTTATATTAGAGGAAACGGCACAATCTGTTCATTATGCGATGTTGAGAACAAAAGTTGAACCTTTACCAGAAGACGTCGTCGAACAAGGATACCGAGTTTATAATGATACTTACGGTCAGAAGAAAACGACAATTTAAGGAGTATCGTTATGGACCAAAAATATGCCCAGATTACACGGGTGGCTGAATTGTATTATCAGCGGAATCTAACAGCAAAAGCTATCAGAAATTATGGGGTCTCCAGGCTCACAGTCTCAAGGCTTTTGGAAGAGTCAATGAGACAGGATTTGTAGGAACCAACGTGCATACCCCTGTTTTTGATCGGATTTTTTGGATGTAGAAGAAAAGGGAAGTTTGCTCCAATTAGGTGCTGTTGGACATTTGCTGGCTCATCCTATTGATGAAATTGGGGGAGAGATTCCTATTGCTTCCGCTTGTTAATTTGCAAATGTAATGCGGTCGATTGGAATCGCAACGACTACTGTAAAAGCAAAGGTGCTTTTGACAGTGGAGAAAAGGCTGGTGTTTTAATGTCGTTACTATTGATAAGTGGTGTGAGAAAGAACTGCTCTAATTTTTAAGTGGATAAAATGTAATCGCTTTAACAATGTGTCCTGTTAGTAATAGAAGCCAATTTGCTATGGAAGCAAGGTAAGTCTGTTAAGTTATTAGTAGGCGAGTGCCCTATTAAAAGATAATTACTAATTTGAATAAGTGGAATTTTTTGTTATTGCAAATAGGCCGTTTATTATATATAAATTTCTTATATTGAAATTATGTAAAAACAAAGAGAGGGGAACAAATTATGAGCTTCGATGTTACAACTATCGGAGAAGGAAGTCTTCGCTTATCTGTCCCAGCTGGGAAAAGATTAAACTTAGCTAGTTCTTTTGAAATCGGGGTTTCTGGAGCTGAAGGGAATGTAGTAGGCTGCTTATCACGTTTAGGCTGGAAAACTGGGTGGATAAGCTGTTTGCCAGAAACACCGGTAGGTAAAAGGGTTCGAAATGAATATCGAAGTCACGGGATTAATGTAGATCAGATTATTTGGTCCGATCAATTCCGTTTAGCAACCTTGTATGTGGAGTACGCAGCACCTCCTCGTTCGACAAAGGTCATTTTTGACCGTAAAAATACTTGTTTTACCAATATTCTCAAGGAAGATGTCGATTGGTCTTATCTACTAGACTCAAAGATTATTCATTTAACTGGGATTACGGTCGCATTATCCGAAAACACAAAAATAATAGTTCAAGAATCAATCAAACGAGCACATGAAGCCGGAGTACCAATTAGCTTCGATGTCAATTATCGTAGCACTTTGTGGGAGGTAGAAGAAGCATATGAAACGATGTTGCCGATGATTCAAAACGTAGAAGTGTTATTTTGCTCGAAGCGTGATGCTGAATCTGTATTCGGTTGTGAGGGGAATGATCATGAAATCATTCGTCAGTTGCAAAAAATCTCAAATGCTAACAAATTAGTTATGTCAAGAGGCGCGGCGGGTGTTGTCGGATTAGAAGACGGTGTGATTTATGAGGAGCCCGCCCCCGAGGTTGTAATTATAGACAGAATAGGTGCTGGTGATGGTTTGGCTGGTGGCGTTTTACACGGCTGGTTAGAGAGGGATTTTGTAAAAGGGCTTAAATATGGAGTCCTCACAGCTGCTTTAGCGCTGAGCCAATATGGCGAAGTTGTTAATACCAATGAAAAGGAATTAAATGGCTTGTTAGAAAGTAGAGGAGCAGACATTGTTCGCTAATTAAGGTTGAAAGCCATTGAGTTTAGCTGGTGTTACTTTGGTAAAGAGGTGAAATTAATTTTTAGTTTGATTTTGCTATTCTTTATGGATAGCGGGGTAAATGGTTTTCAAGAAGCCACTTCCAAGCTGTTTTCCCCCTGATTTATAAGCAAGCTATTACCTGTTACAGGTACTCAATAGACGGGATGTTTTTCCCAATGTCGAAAAGCAGTACCGAAACAGTTGAAAGCGCTTAATTACCAATTATTTTTTAAGAGAGCGGTCGAATTCGTACAAAATAAATGCAGAAGAAATATTCATTTTATAGAAGTAATGATTAGATTATTTGAGAATCTATATTTGAAAAGGAGTATGTAGAATGAAAATCAAAAAGACCATTGAGAAAATTCCAGCCGGAATGGTGATTGTTCCGCTTTTTCTAGGAATGATTATTAATTCAATCGCCCCAGGTCTTCTACGAATAGGAGGATTTACCGAAGCATTGCTAGTAAATGGCACAATGCCATTTATTGCTCTATTTCTAGTATGTGTAGGTTCTCAAGTTCGTGTCAATATGATTGGTTCTGCTTTTAAAAAAGGTCTTACCCTACTTTTTATGAAATGGTTCATTGCTGCTGTTGTCGCTCTAATCGGTTTTTCTGTCGCTGGCATGGAAGGGTTGTTTCTTGGAATGGCCCCGATTGCTATCCTCGCTGGTATGAGTAATAGTGCCGGTTCAGTTTATTTGGCGATTGCTGGACAGTATGGTCGAGAAGATGATACTGCCGCGTATCCGTTTAATGCAATCAGTGATGGTCCCTTTCTTACAATGATAAGCCTTTCTTTATTTGGGATGATGGGTTTTGTAGAGGGCCTTTTTAATTTTACAGATTTAATTTCGGTTATACTACCAATAGTACTTGGTGCTATTCTTGGAAATATTGATGAGGATATGCGTAGTCTTCTTTCAAAAGGAACAGATTTACTGATTCCATTCTTTGCTTTCTGTATTGGAATGGGAATTTCACTGCAGTCATTAGTTGAAGGTGGAATTGGTGGAGTGCTTATCGGTATCTTGACGATTGTTCTAACTGGTGGAGGAGTTTACTTGGTATACAGCTGGTTTGGATGGAACCCGATTGTTGGTGCTTCAGAAGGAACGATAGCAGGTAATGCAATTGCTACTCCTGCCATAATCGCCGCAGCAAGTCCTGCATTTGCACCGATAGTGGCAGTAGCTACCGTTCAAATTGCAACTGCAGTGGTCGTAGGTCTTATAGGGTTACCTTTGTTCATCACTTTCTTAGTAAAGCGTTTAGAGAGAAAAGGTATAAACATTACAGACTTAAATCATCCTAAGTCAGAAAGAATAAAAGCGGAAGCACCAATGCAGAAAAAGGCATAAGTTTTGATAACAAAATGAAAACATGTAATTATGGAAAAACACCTTCAATCGAAAGTAAACACCCCTGAGAGGGGTGCTTTTTTCTTAATCAATAGAAGGGCTGTATGTTATGATTATGGTAAATAAATTTTAAAGGTGAGAGCAAATGAGTGTCAAGGACCATCAAGTATTGCGAGTGGCTGAGCTATACTATAAACAAGAAATGGGTCAGCAAGAGATTTCAAAAATGTTAGGGGTTTCAAGGCCTACAGTGTCACGAATGATCCAAGAAGCCAAAAGACGAGGCATTGTGAGTATTAACATTAATACACCTGTAGAACTCGATTATAAGTTGTCCGACCAAATTAAAAATAAATTTAATTTAAAGGATGTCTTAGTCGTTAAGACAGATGACGAAAACGCTGATGAAACATTAAAGCGCGTTGGGTATGTGGCATCAAGATTCTTGCTTGGTTTACTTAAAATAAATGACTTGATAGGCATCTCATGGGGAAGGACGATTAAACATGTTGTCGATTCCATCACTGAAACCGATCTTACCGATGTTGATGTCATCCAATTAGTAGGATCTCTAGGGAGTGGGAATCCAGCTATCGACGGACCTGAACTTGCATATAAATTGGCTGAGCGATTCAAGGGCAGTTATAAATATATTAATTCCCCTGCGGTTGTTTCTGATGAACAAGTAAAAAATGCTCTTCTCAATCAGCGGCAAATCCAAGAGGTATTACAAGTTGCCGAAAACTGCGATATTGTATTAATGGGACTCGGTTCACTTTCAGAAGAAAATTCAAGTTTGCATAGGTCAGGCTATTTAGACGAGAAGAAAAGAAGAGAATATCTTGAAAAGGGAGCAGTTGGTCATATCCTAGCTCAAATGGTTGATGAAAAGGGAGAAATGATTAAGCTTCCAGCTAACTATGTTATTGGTGTACCACTAGATTCTTTAAAAAAGAAAAAGTGGTCGATTGGAGTGGTAGCTCACTCATTTAAAAATGATATTACTCTTGCAGCAATTCGTGGTGAGTATATAAATTCATTAGTAATAGACGAATTTACCGCTAATAAAATTTTGAAGGTTTAGTCATAGATAAGCTCATGTTTACAGTTGGAAACATGGGCTTTTTAGCATATTATAAAAAGTGATTTAGAACCTCAAATCCCCATTTAGTCTTCTTATTAATAAACATTACTTTCAGTAGAATTTGTTTGTAAAAAGGAACTTTCTATTAATCCATGAAGTAAAAGCCTTCTTTTATATTTTTAAGCGTTTTCCTTATACTATAATTATATTAGGTTGTAGAATAATTAATATAGATGAGCGGTATTATTTAAGGAGAGTAGCTTGGATGGGAAAACATACAACTTTCAAGGATTCAACATTTATAAAAACATTAATCCAAGCATTTGAAATTAAAAGAAATCCCCTACCATGGAATAAAGCAATTCTCGCTGGAGTCAGTGCAGCATTTCCGGCTGGGGTTGGATTGATGCTCGGTGACTTACAATCTGGTCTGGCAGCTGGAATTGGCGGTTTTACATATCTGTATATGTTTAATGAACCATATGCCGAACGTGCGAAGAAGTTATTTTTTGTTATGATTGGCCTATCACTATCAATTGGTCTAGGAATGCTGCTTGCGCCTTATCCATTTTTATTCTCATTGATGGTCGGTGTACTTGGCTTTCTGTTTACCTTCCTTTTTGGGGCGTTGAAAATTCCAGGACCTGCGGCAATATTTTTTGTGTTAGTCTTCACCATAACCTCGGCTATGCCAATTGATCCTTCCCTTGCACCGATGCGAGCAGGGCTTACTTTATTAGGTGGGGCTTTCGCATGGGTTCTTGCAATGAGCGGCTGGTTTATTAATCCCCACGGCCCAGAGAGAAACGCGATCAAGCGTGTGTATATAGAGCTGGCATCTTTAATTGATGTGATAGGGACAGCGGAGTTTAGTAAAGAAAGACAAAAGACCCTACAAACGCTAAGAGACACTGGAGATACATTATCGAGGGCGTATATATCCTGGCAAAATTCGGCTGAATTTAGAAAACTATACTATTTATATGAGCAAGCAAATTTAATTTATGCGGAGGTTATCGAATTCTATGCTACACCTGACACAAAGCCTCCGTCAGAAATTGCTCAAACGCTTCGGGAAATAGCGAATAAAATAGACAAACATACGCCGGATAAACCAATCCAGTTCATGAATGATACGGAAACCAACCTTCGTTTACAAAAGATGCTAAATGAAGCAACGCACATTTTAAATGGAGACGATGAACGATTAGGGAAAGAAATACATGTTCCAAAGCGGTCGTTGAAGGAGACACTGTCGGGAAGCTTTCATAAAAATTCCTTCGTCTTTATTTCTGCGATTCGTTATGGTTTTATCCTATTTATTGCATCCATCATTGCCTTTTCATTTGAGTTTGATCGTTCTTATTGGATTGTATTATCCTGTGGCGCTGTTATGTTAGGTTCAACCATTATCACTACATTTCACCGTGCCATCCAGCGGTCATTGGGAACAATTGTCGGAGTCCTGATTGCAGCTTTGCTTCTTTCCACCCATCCAGATGGTATCTTTATCATCTTGGTTATTTTGTTGCTCACGTTCTTGACGGAGCTATTTATCCCAAGAAATTATGCGATTGCTGTATGTTTCATTACACCAAATGCAATATTTATGGCGGAAAACACATCGCAAATCTATGATTTACGCTTTTTTGCGACAGCAAGGATTACGGATATTCTGATTGGTTGTGCGATTGGACTCGTTGGCATATTCCTTTTCGGCAGGAGATCGGCATCCAGTCGTCTTCCGCATTTAATTGCTAAAACGATTCGTAGCCAGATGCAATTGTTGGCTTTAATGTTTTCTGGCTCAAAGGACGATGTGGATATTACGAGCAGTAGTGAATCAAAGAAAATGCACACCAACTTGAAGAATTTAAGTCTCGTTTATCGAACAGCTTTAGGAGAAATACCACGTAATCAAAAGGCTTTGGAGCAATTATGGTCCGTTATTTTCTCGATTGAACAGTTAGGCTATTTATTGGAAGCTGCATCAAGAAAGCAAGATCTACCATCCATTAAAGATGATGATTTAGCACAGCTGATGCTTGTTTTTGAAATGATGGCAAAATCGGCGAAACAAATGGAGATACCGAAGACACGGCGTATTCCGGAAATTCCAGGTTTTCCGCAGATTCAGAAGGAGATTGGGGATTTGCAGGTGGCGATGCAGGTTGGTAAAAGTAATCTGGTGTAGGGGATAGGCTTGTTAATCTTGAATCGATTGTTGATTGAGGTTAGCTTTCCATTTTATTAGGGGATATTAATGACCCTTAACAAGTTCTATCCTTTTATACAGGAGAACAGTAAAAAGACGATGATATTGAGATTACTGAAATAAATAAAAAATACCTCTTTATTAGGTTAAGTTATGACACCTAAAGTTCATAAAGAAATAAAAAAACATTTACTGCATTAAACCACAATTTTTGCTATAAGTAGTCGCCCTGTCTACGACTTTATTAATTTAATATATATTACTCTCTTTTTTCATCTAATCGCCGACGAAATACGAAAGCCGAGACAGTGAATATAACAAAAGCTGCTGTTGAAGCAGCAGTAACCATCGTCAACACATTTCCCATTGGAGATTTAAACAACAGAGAGATCGAAATGATTAAAACGGCACCAGTTAAACCCATTCCTAAAATTGAGATTGCTAAAACCTTGTTCATCAAAAATCACCTCACAGATAATTGAAACAAGCTACCGATCCAGCGATACTTTTATAAAGACTAAAATAGTTCGAACGATTACTTTATATCGGGCCCTTAATTAAAAGATAACATATAAATTACCGTAATATACTCAAGAAAATTAATAGAATTTCGACATCGTAAGACAATATGTGATACTGTTTTTCGACTTTCAAAACCCAGCTTTCCTAAACGTGGGAAAAAGGGGGTTAAAGCATAATTTCAAAATTAGTTTAAATTCTTTGAGAAAGGAAACCGGAGAATTCTTAAATCGAAAAGTAGGTTAGTGGACTAGTTAGTTGAACGCGACAAATTCTGTCTTTGACTCTAAAGCGTTTATATCAGAAATTGTCGCGTATCTTGGCTGTTCAGGAATAGATCAGGAAGCAGTAACAAGAAATTTACCATCATAGGTTAATTTATGAATAGATATCTATCCTATTTGGAAGGAAGCTAATCTGTTTTTCATTTAATTACTGCAACTCATTTCTGATTAGTGTGGAGAAAGAATCCGAATATCCTGTTTACTATATTCCGCTGCGATATCAGATGGAAGTGAGCTATCCGTAACAATTAGATTAATATCTTTTAATGGACACACATTGATGTAAGAAGATGTCTCAAACTTTGATGAATCCGCAACGACTACTTTATGCTTTGAGCGTGAGATAATGGTTTGAATAACGCCTACTTCATGCATTCTAAAATCGGTTAAACCATGTTCAAGTGATAATCCGTTTACCGTAAGAAAAGCAATATCAATATTAAAATCAGAAAGGATTTCTTCGCATTGTTTCCCATATAACGTATATTCCTCTGGATTAAAAAATCCGCCGGTGAGGATAACGTTGAAGTTTTTATTTTCCCCAAGAATAGATAGAATACGAAGATCGTTTGTAATAATTGTTAATCGCTTAAACTTGTTAACAAGTACCTTCGCAATTTCGATCGTCGTTGTCCCGCCGTTTAGTGCAATTGCCTGCCCTTCTTCAATTAATTCAATTGCTGCTAAGGCAGCTTCATGTTTTTTTTCTTGATTTTTGACCTCTCTCTCACTAAAAAGTCTGTTTAGTGCATTATCACTTTTTTGAGTTAAAACAGCCCCGCCGTGAACTCGTTTGACGATTCCTTTTTTCTCAAGAACCTCTAAATCCCTCCGGACCGTATCAATGGAGATATCTAATAAAGTAGCAAGCTCTGAAGCTTTTACAGCTTTTTGCTGTTTTAAAAAGGATTCAATCATTTGATGTCTTTGCTCCTGTAACATCATCCAGCTCTCCCATCTTCCTTTGTATATACAAATCATAACATATATTAAAAAATAGCAAAACAAAGCAAATAAAAGCAATTTGTAAAGTAAAAAAAGCATACATTCTATGTAAAAAGCATTAATTTTTTGTTAATTAACTGTAAAACCCCTTGTAAAACTGCAGAATACGGATTAATCTTGCATTGTGCAGCAAAACAAAAGCTAACAAAGAAAGGAAATGGCCAAATGGGGAACTTTTACAACCCTGTCAAAATTAAAATAGATACCATAGATGTCATGAAAGAAGTACTACATACGATCAAACCTCAATTTAGCAATATTGCCCTTTTACATCGAGGAGGTGACTTCTCAGAATCCGAGGCTGGACGTAACCTTTATAAATGCCTGGAGGGTTATGAAGTAAAGCAGATAGAAGTGAACATATCCAATCCTGATGTGGAAGACTTGTTTCATTACTATGAGCAAATTAAAAACGTTGATTATCAGTGCATCGTAGGAATTGGAGGAGGCAGTGTTCTGGATCTCTCGAAATCATTAGCTGCTTTAAAGGATATGAAAATAGAGTCTGTCTCTGCATTACGTACCGTGATTGAACAAAAACAATATGCAGAAAATCAAAACGTTGTACCATGGATTGGCATTCCTACTACCTCAGGTACGGGTTCTGAGGTTACTTGCTGGGCAACGATTTGGGATCGCGCCAACGGAGTGAAAATGTCGGTTGATAGTGAACACTTGTATTCTTATGCAGCCATCATTGATCCAACGCTTACCGTATCATTACCGAAAGGATTAACGGCTTCAACTGCTTTAGATGCATTATGTCATGCGACAGAGGCTTACTGGTCAAAAAGCTCCAATGAAATTTCAAGAATCTATTCATTAGAAGCGATCAAACGTATTGTCAGCAACTTTGAGAAGGTATTAAATCATCCGAATGAAGTTACATATAGAAATGAAATAGCTTTGGGTAGCTTGTACGCAGGTCTTGCCTTTAGTAACACCCGGACGACTGCCTGCCACTCCATATCCTATCCTCTAACGCTGGAACTTGGAATGGTCCATGGGATAGCTGCAAGCATTACATTGGCTAACGTAATGAAAATCAATTTTGACTCGATTATGGAGAGCGATAAGCTATTACAAGCATTTGGGGTAAGCAGCTGCAGTGAAGTTCAAGGTCTTATTGAGCATTTTCATCAGTTAGCAGGTTCTTCAAGCAAGCTCAGAGATTACAATGCGAATGAAGAAATAATCGAAAAAGTTGCCGCAAATGCCTTTACAAAGGGTCGGATGGATAATAACCCAGTTGCTTTAACACAGGAAGATGTCAAACAAATATTACGGTCTATTTATTAAGGATAAGGAGTGTAAAATATGAAAACAAAACTTTTATTGATAATGATCGCCGTGTTCGCTGTTTTGTTAACGGCATGTGGTGGCGGTAATAGTGGTAGTGCAACAGCAGATGATGTGATTAAAATTGTTTGGTATCCGAACGAGTCTGGTAATGATTTGAAGTCATCTCGTGATGAAATTGGAAGACTTATTTCAGAGGCTACAGGTAAAGAGGTAGAGCATCAATTAACAACGGACTACTCGATTGCGATTGAAACGTTAGCAGGCAACAATGCGGACCTTGCATTCATGGGTTCACAAGGATATGTAGAAGCAAATAACAGAAATGATGCGGTTCAAACCTTAGCCGTAAAATCCGGTGAATCCGGAATATTGGATGATGCTAAATACTATAGCTGGTTAGCGGTGAATGTGGACGAGCAAGACAAGTTTAAAGAAAATGGGGAATTCTCTCTTGATACGATTGCAGATACAAGATTTTCATTCGTATCAAACAGTTCAACATCAGGGTTTAAAGTTCCATCATCTACTATTATTGAACATTTCTCACAACAAGAAGCATATGCAGATTTAACGGAAGAAGACTTAATGGGAAGCGGGCCATTGTTCTCCCAAGTATTATTTGGCAACTCTCACCAAGGTTCCGCAGTCAATTTGTTATCGGGCAATGCAGATGTTGCAGCATTCTGTGATACTTGTGTGGAAGAATATGTGGAGCTTGCTGAAGGAGAAGAAAATACTGCTGGTGGTGTTTATCGCGTGAAAGACAATGCAGCCGAGCCTTTCAATTCAGTTACAGGCAAAGAATTTACATTAATGAGTTCCGACCCAGTATTAAATGAACCATTTGTTGTGAATATGGATGTCATCGGACAAGCGGATTTTGATAAAATTCAAGAACTATTAACCTCAGATGAAGTAGCAAATAATGAAAAAATCTTTGCCCCTGAGAGGATTCAGAACAGAGCGCTTTATTCTCTAAAAGTGATAAAGAAAGACTGTTGCCAGTGGAAGATGAATGGTATGATCCAATTCGCGAAATTTCAAAGTAATTTTAGTAAGGAAAAGTGAAAACAGGGAGCGTGTACTTCTGTTTATACACGCGCCCTCACTAAATAAGCTCTAAAAAAGGAGTCAATACACATGTCATTGTTAAGAGTAGAAGGACTTGGGAAATCATATACAGCCGACAAACAAATATTAAAGAATATTAACTTTGAAATAAAAGCAGAAGAACTTGTTTCTATCATTGGTCCGTCTGGTGCTGGTAAATCTACCTTGCTGCGTTGTATGAATCGAATGGTTGAATTTAGTGAAGGAAAGATTATGTTTAACAATCGTGATGTTGGAAGTTTAGATAAAAAAGAACTACGAAATGTAAGAGCGAATATTGGGATGGTGTTTCAGCACTATAATCTCGTCCCTCGTTTGACAGTGATTGAGAATGTACTGCATGGTCGATTTGGTTATAAAACAACCCTGCAGGGATTGTTAGGAAGATATACAGAAGCAGAAAAAGAACGTGCCTTTTACCTGTTGGAGAAGTTGGGAATACATGAACACGCATATAAGCGATGTGACCAATTAAGTGGTGGCCAGCAGCAACGTGTAGGGATATGCAGAGCGCTTATTCAAGAACCAAAGCTTATCCTATGTGATGAACCGATTGCTTCATTGGATCCAAATTCCTCTAAGATTATCATGGATCTTTTAAAATCAATCAGTACGGAAATGGGCATTACATGTTTGGTGAATTTACATCAAGTGGATGTGGCGAAACATTATTCAGACCGTATCATTGGTTTAAATAAAGGTGAAATTGTATTTACTGGAACAAGTCATGAACTTAATGAAGAGCAAATTAACAAAATTTACGGAACCAAAACGGAAGATTTAATAACCGCGTAAGGAGAGATGACTGTGAATGAAAAAAAGATGCGAAAAAACAGATGGCAGACAGTAATCTTTCTTCTCATCATCATCGTTCTAACCTATTTATCAGCAGCAATTACATCATTTAACTTTGTAGATGGGTTAGCGACAATCCCTAAAGCTATCGGCTGGATGTTTTCTAATCTAATGGTGACGCAGGAAACGCTCGATAAATTGCCGACCATCTTGGAAAAACTAGCTGAAACTACGTTTATGTCGATAGCGGCAACAACGATAGCAGCTGTTGTCTCGCTCTTCTTAGGGGTATTAGGTTCAAAAGTGACAAAAGTAAATAATTTTTTAAGTGTATTTGCCCGTTTTATTGCTTCCGTATCAAGAAATATCCCAGTCGTTGCATGGGCGTTGGTTTTGCTCATTTCTTTTGGACAAAATTCCGTAACAGGCTTTCTCGCGCTATTTGTTGGGACGGTAGGTTTTTTAACAAGGGCATTTATTGAATCGATTGATGAAGCGAGCCAAAGTTCTGTCGAGGCATTGATTGCAACAGGGTCTACCTATTTCCAAATTGTAGGGAAGGCTGTTATTCCACAAAGTTTGCCGCAGATGATCAGCTGGGTGTTGTTTATGGTAGAAACCAACATTCGAAATGCTACATTGGTGGGGATTTTAACAGGGACAGGAATCGGATATACCTTTGATATGTATTATAAGATGTTAAATTATAATGCCGTAGCGCTTGTGACATTATGTATTGTCATAATCGTTATTGTTGTCGACCTTATTTCAAATTATGTGCGGAAGGTGATTCTATAATGGAAGCAACCTATATAAAGCGAAAGAAAGACGGCCGTATTCATATAAAATCGGGTAATAAAGGGGATCGAGTCCTAAGGAGCACATTAGGTGTTCTTACTATTTTGACATTTGTTGCCTTTCTATTCTTTAACTATGCTGGGCTGGAATTAGGCTCAGCGATTACGGAAACAGCGTATAACTTGAAAGTGATGTTTTTTGAGCCAGCATTAAGTCATTTCGGTTTAAGAGAAGCCATTTATCAAGTTGGGATAACGCTTAGTCTAGCATTCTTAGCTACGATTATTGGCGCGATTATTGCCTTTTTCCTTTCCCTGATGGCTGCAACCAATTTAGCCCCTTTAGGCTTAACTAGAATTATTCGCGTATTTGTTGCATTTATTCGGGCTGTTCCAACGGTATTATGGGTGTTGATCTTTGCGATTGCCGCTGGGCTGGGAAGTGAAGCGGCGGTTCTTGGTATGCTGTTTCATTCGATTGCATATTTAGTTAAAGCATTTTCGGAAGCATTTGAAGAAGTTGATAAGGGAATCTTGGAAGCAGTGCGATCAACTGGTGGAAACTGGTGGCATATCGTAAAAAGCGGTGTCTTACCGTCCACTTTTACCTATTTATTATCGTGGATTTTCCTGCGGTTTGAAATCAACTTTGGTGTAGCTGTGGCAATGGGAGCGGCTGCTGGAGCAGGCGGAATTGGATTTGATTTATTTATGGCTTCCAGCTTCTATTTTGATATGCGGGAGGTTGGCTTTATTACCTACGCCATTCTCATTGTTGCCTTTCTATTAGAGGTAGTTTCAACTCGTTTGAAAAAACGTTTCTTTCCAGCAACTTCTGATTAAATGATAGATGAAGGAGGATAAAGAAAACATGAATTCTTACAAGCTTTTAACGCCAGGCCCATTAACAACAACAGCTACAGTGAAAGAGGAAATGCTCTTTGATCGCTGTACATGGGATCAAGATTATAAGGACATTACCCAAAAAATAAGAACGCAGCTCCTTGACCTTGCAGGAGTGACAGCTGATGAATATACAACTGTATTAATGCAAGGAAGTGGTACATTCACAGTTGAATCGGTGATGACAACTTCATTGAAAAAGCAGGATAAAGCATTAATCATAACGAATGGTGCTTATGGAGAGCGTATTGTCAAAATAGCTGATTCTATTGGTCTGCAATACCAGCAATATAGCGTTGCATACAATGCATATCCAGATGAAGCTGAACTAAGATGTATTTTAGAAGAGGACCCACAGATTACACATATTGTCATGGTTCATTGTGAAACAACAACAGGAATACTAAATCCAATTGAGATGGTCTCCGATCTTGCTAAAGCATATGAGAAAACACTGATTATCGATGCGATGAGCAGTTTTGCTGGAGTGGAAATGGATGTCCGTGCTCTCGGTATTGATTATTTAATCAGCAGTGCCAACAAATGTATCCAAGGTGTTCCCGGGTTTGGCTTTGTCATTGCGAAGCTGGATAAGCTTAAAGCATGTAAAGGGAATGCTCGCAGTTTATCACTAGATTTGTATGACCAATGGAAGGCAATGGACAAGGACGGAAAGTGGCGTTACACTTCTCCAACCCATGTTGTAGCTGCATTTTCCAAAGCAATTGATGAATTAATAGAAGAAGGAGGTATTCCGGCAAGATTTCATCGTTATCAGCAGAATAATCAACTATTACGGGAGAAA
The DNA here is from genome assembly GCF_008304605.1 of Oceanobacillus polygoni. GTDB lineage: Bacteria > Bacillota > Bacilli > Bacillales > Amphibacillaceae > Oceanobacillus > Oceanobacillus polygoni. The sequence continues at coordinate 72,442 of NZ_PIJY01000014.1, forward strand.
TTAGCAAAGGTTGGATTCCAGACGTATATAACGGATGAAAAGCAATCACCAATCATTACAACGTTTCTTTACCCGCATGATAGCTTTCAGTTTGAGGACTTTTATCTTTATGTGAAAGAGAGAGGGTTTGTTCTTTACCCGGGAAAGCTGACAGAGGTCAATACATTTCGAATTGGGAATATTGGGGAAATTCATGAGGAAGATATCGAAACATTATGCAGTGTAATCGAAGAATATATGGGAGTGATGGTAAAATGAAAAAGGTTGAAGGCGTAATATTTGATTGGGCAGGAACAACAGTTGATTTTGGATGCTTTGCACCGGTAAATGCATTTGTTAATGTTTTTAAAGATGCTGGAATAGACGTGACAATAGAAGAGGCAAGAGAACCAATGGGACTGCTAAAAATTGATCATATTCGTGCGATGCTGGAGATGCCGAGAATTTCCGATTTGTGGGAAGCGAAATATGGAAGAGCATTTAATGAGCAAGATGTAGAGGACCTATTTAATGCGTTTGAATCATCTCTATTGGAAACATTAGCAACGTATACCGATCCGAAGCCAGAGGTTCTTGAAACTGTGGAAAGCTTAAAAAGCCAAGGGCTGAAAATTGGCTCCACTTCCGGTTACACGCAAAAGATGATGGATGTTGTTGTTCCAGAAGCAGCAAAAAAAAGCTATAGCCCAGATTTTTATATAACACCTGATGGAACAAATTCATTAGGAAGACCGTATCCTTATATGATATACCGAAACATGGAAGCATTAAAATTATCAGCAGCTCAGAACGTCGTAAAAGTAGGGGATACAATCCCAGATATAGAAGAGGCAATCAGCGCAGGGGTTTGGTCCGTAGGCGTTATTATCGGCAGCTCTGAAATGGGTCTAAGCTCAGAGGAATTCGACGCGCTGTCTGAAGTGGAGCAAGAAGAAATTATCGCTAAAACAGAACAAACCTTTAAACAAAATGGCGCAGATTTTACAATCAAGTCAATGGTTGAGCTGCCTGGAGTAATTGAGCAAATTAATCGGCTTAATTTAAAGTAACTTTAGATTTGGGGTCAGTCCTTACCGTTTTTGTAGAGCGGTGGGGCTGGCTTTTTTGTTTGGTGGTATCAATTGAAGATATATAGTTGTGATTGTTATCAGTTTGAGTGGCCAACAAGTAAAACGCAGTAGAGGCTTAAAAATATACAACAATGTGTTTCCAATTCTTTGATACACATTTGCTTCATCAATAAGTGAGTAGAGTTTTACACTGTACTCTTTTTCTTCCGGTATTGGTATAATACTCCTAACATGTTTTAATATTATGATTGTTTTTTCGGGAAATGGTTCAATACTTATAGAATCAAATGTACGAGGGGGAAGTCTATTGTCAAATTATGATTTTCACGCATTGCTTGAACCGATGGAATTTGAAAAATTTGTTTGTGATATTGTTCAAGTACGAGAAAGTATAACGGTTGAGACTTTTAAGGAAGGTAAAGACAGCGGCATTGATGGGTTGTTTATTGATAAAGATAGAACAACTATAGTACAAGCAAAAAGATATCAACCTAATTATAAAAGTCTTTATAGGAGCTTAAAAAGGGAGTATAAAAAGATTCAAAAATTAAACCCCGATCGATATATTCTAGGAGTATCATTAGATCTTAGCTGGAAAGAAAAAATGGAAATTATTCAATTATTTGATGGTTATATTAAAACAACTACGGATATTTTAAGCAAAATCGATATGAATAGGCTTTTAGCAGAAGATTCTTATAAACAAATTGAATTAAGATATCATAAACTATGGCTGTCGAGTATGAATGTGCTTTCAAAAATGCTCAACAATTCCATAAACAAATCTATTTATAAAGAATCTGAGCTTGAATTGCAAAAAGCATTAGATATTTCTAAGATTTTTGTTTCAACGAGGAAGTACCAAGAAGCATTAGAAAAAAGTTTGAAAAATAATGTTATTATTTTATCAGGTGAACCTGGTGTTGGTAAAACAACAATGGCATATTTGCTAGCGTTATCATATCTTCAATCTAATAATTTAAATGGATTTATTTGGGTGAATTCAATAAAAGATATTTATGAAATGCTAGATAAAAGTGAAAAACAAGTTTTTATTTTAGACGATTTTTGGGGAAGTATTTTTCATAATGAACATACCGGTAGGAATTCTGAATATCAATTAAATAAATTAATAAAGCACATTAAAGAATCAGATGGAAATATAAGGTTGATTTTAACTACTAGAGAGTATGTTTTGCAACAAGGGTTACAAAATCATCCTATTTTAAGAGAAAAAATAGAACGATTGGCTTTGGTATGTACAATAAATGAGTATAGCAACGAAGAGAAAGCAAATATTCTCTATAGTCATCTATATGGTTCAAAATTGGAATATGAGTATGTGGATTTTATCTATGAAAAATCAGAGGATATAGTTTTGAGTGAGAATTATAATCCTCGAGTACTAAATCTCTTTTTGGAAAAAGAACTAGATGGTAATATTCATCCGGAAAATTATTATTTCGAACTTCTCGATTATCTTGATAACCCTGCCTCTTTTTGGGAGGAAATATTCAACGAACTATCGATAGAAGCAAGAGTTGTATCGCTATTATTGCTAATATCATCTGCACCAATGAGTTACAAAGATATGGAGAAATGTTATGAGTTATTTGTTTACAATTCCAAGGATAAGATCAAAATTAAGAAACTAGAAGATTGTCTCACAGAATTAGAAAAGACAATGGTCAAGTCGTATTTAGACGATAACTATGATGAAGTAATGTTAAGGTTCACTACTCCGGCAGCACAAGATTTTCTATATAACTATTTTAAGAAATATGCAGACCATTATGTTGGGAAAGTTCTTTATAGTTGTTGTTTCTACAATCAAATACTCTTTTTATTAGAGCATATTTCAGGTGACTGTAGCCAAATTGTAGAGGACTTAATTGTTCAAGATTGTATCCAATATTATGATAAATATGCTATGGGTTTTATTGATTATGATTGGAATTGGGAGCATTATGAGAGGTTTAGCGAATACGGAGAACTAGATAGAATTTACCGGATTATACGTATTAGTAATACTAAAAGTCACCTATTGCTTTTTCAATTTATAGAAGAAAAGATAAAAATGTATTGCGTAACAATGGGTGGTGATGGATTAATTGAAAACAAATACGTTGATTTACATGATTTCCCAGGTATTATAGTGCACTGTACAGAAAAAGGCATGCACTTTAATGGAAGGGAGATTATCGCTAAATATTATGAGGAATCTTTTAGTGTTTATCATTATTTAGCACTTAGAGAATTTAGCAAAGCTTTTCCAAGTGATTATGAAGTGTTTAATCGTTCATATTCTAAAGAAATTAAACAGGAAATAAAGGGTACTATACTTTCTGAAGTAGCATTTCTAGATGATTATGGAATGGAAATAGAATTGGATATGATTGTTGATGATATACCAGATATCCTTAATAAATTTGATTTACCTTATACAAAAGAGTTTGAAGCAGAAATTGTTGCTATATGTGGTAGAAAACCTACTGCTGATAATAGACTTAGCTCAATAAGTCACTCAGAAAGCTATTATATTAGTAAAAGAAAAAGAGATTTCCAAGAAGTTAAATGGAGAGCAAGAGAGTGGATCTATGGGTTAACTGAAACAGAGATAGAGCAAGAAGAACAAATGAATGATATCGTCTTGGCGAGTGACATAAGTGATCAAAAAAAGATGGAAATAATAAAGATAATAAAAATGAGAGAACCCGTTTTTATTTATAAAATGTTTCAGACAAATGAATCAATTCATTTGTTTTTAGATATGCTTAAATACAAAGATTATGAATTACCTAAAACAGAAAGAGAATTAAGTATATATATGCTGATGTATATTTGCAGAGAAAATAAAGAATTAATTTCTGATTTTGTTTTTTTCTGTGCAGAATGTTTTAATTTATTTATGCAACAGGATGAACCAATTATGCGTACAGATAGTTTTTTCTCGAGCGAGGCTTATGAAATTTATTTGAAAAATAATAAGCCTTTGCAAGAAATAGTATTTGAATATTTGATATTGAATGATGGTAGGTGGATCCGGTTTACTCAAGACTATTTGTTCATATTTTGTTTTGTGCTAATAATAACTTATGAAGAAATTGATGATGAAAATATTGAGCCGATTTTTCGGGTGTTGTTTACTGAAAATTTCAATAAGATTAGACGGACGATTAAAACAGAAAATTGTTATCAAATCCAAATAGCATTTGCAGAATTTGGACCTTATTACTTAAAGCGTTATGATTGGGAAGGCTTATTATGTCGAATGTTTTTTGAAATGAGTCCTTTTAAATTTACTAAATTTCATATCCAACCATCAATTAAGGGTTATTTACACAGATTGGGAAATGGAGACGATAAAAGTAAAGTTTTTAAATACCTAGATGATACAAAGTTGACATACGAATTATATCCAGATGGTGAGATTGTCGGTTCTACATGCTTAGTCTGTGATGAATTAAGTTTGATAGACCATCTTAACATTGCAAAACGGCCTGATATTTTTATGGAACATATAGACATAAGTAGAATTAAAGATCTGGAAGGAAGTAGCTACATAAAAAAAGATGATAATAAATGGATACTAAAATTATATGAAGTAGAAGAATTTGAGGTTTTGAATAATCTGGGTATATATGATGGAATAGTTAATTATCTGAAAAAGATAGAGGATGCTAGCTCAGGTTTTATAGATTGGTGTTTGCTTGATTGATTTGAATGCTATTAGAGGAGGTATCTGATTTGTGGTGAAGTAGCAATCTCAACAACAAAATAGTATCCCACTATATCAAGTCTTATTTACAATTTCAGTCTGTGAGGTTTGAGATTGTTAGAACGAAGCATTTAGATGGTGATATGGAATGTCTATTTACAAGAATGTCTTTCAGTACTATAGAGGGAACAAGAAGATGCTGGGAAATGATGGAGAGATTTTCTGGGGTTGTCAAATAAAGTGTGTAAGTTCAAACTTACTCAAGATATTTTAAAGCCCTCTCTTTTAGATTTTCATGGAGAAGTAGTTGGTTCATAACCATTGCCCAGTTTTGGATATGACCACCTTCCCATTTGGTTTCGAGTTCTTTTACTCGTAAAAATAATACTTTTAATAGAGCGTTCTCGTTGGGGAATGCTCCTTTTTTGGTTACTTTTCTGAAGCTGGAATGGATGCTTTCTACCGCATTTGTGGTGTACATAACTTTACGAATGGAACTCCCATAATCATAAAGTTGCTCTACATGGTGGAAGTTTCTTGTCCATACATCAATAGCTCCTTGATATGCAGCCCATTGTTGTTGAAAAGATTCAAAAGCACTTAGGCAAGCCTTAAGGCTTGGTGCACCATAGACTTTCTTTAACGCTTTGGTGAATGCTTTATAATCCTTACTAGGAACATATTTGACGGAGTTACGAATTAAATGAACCATACATCGTTGTACAATGACATCCGGAAAAATCGCACGTGATCCCTCTTCTAAACCACTTACCCCATCCATGGATAGAAAGAAAATATCTTCGACTCCTCTTGCCTTAATTTCATCGAAAATCTGCATCCATTTATGCTTACTTTCCGTTTCGTTAAGCCATAAACCAAGAATCTCTTTATTGCCCTCTATCGTGTATCCCAAAATGGTATAGACGGCATATTTCTTTGTTTCATATTGATTGCGAATCGTTGTGTACATACAATCTACAAAAACAAAGGCGTAACAGCTACTTAACGGTCTAGTTTGCCATTCTTCCAGCTCAGGAAGAACCTGATCTGTAATATCCGATACCATTTCATGGGACACTGAAAAACCATAAATATCTTCAATCGTTGAAGAAATATCCCGCTGCGACATCCCGCGTGCATACATGGAAATCACTTTACTCTCAATCGCAGAGACATCCTTTTGCCGTTTCGGTATCAGTTCTGGATTATAGGAACCATCACGATCTCTTGGTACTTTGATATCCACTTCACCGGTGCTCGTTTTGATGGTTTTCTTTCCATAGCCATTCCGTCTGTTTTCTGTTTCTTTTTCCCCTTTATCGTTCGCTTCATAGCCTAAATGATGATTCATTTCACCCTTCAACATGGATTCAAACATAGGGCCAAATATATCTTTGAGTGCATTCTGCATGTCCTCTACCGATTCTGGTTGATATTTTTCAATAATCTTGTTAGCTAATTCTTCGGAGTTAGGATTTCTTTTAGGCTTTGCCATATCAATCACGCTCCTTTTTCGTTACTCTTATTCTACCAAATAAAAAACTGTGTGAGTAAGAACCGTACGTATTCTTACTTACACAGTTTAGTTTACACTCCCGATTTTCTGCTTTAGATAAGACGTGGAGACAGGTTATCATCAACCTGTCTCCACG
>NZ_PIJY01000014.1:79197-91628 GCF_008304605.1 Oceanobacillus polygoni
TGCTCTGATGTACTATTTGGGGTTAAGATTAAGTTTTGCCATTTCGTTTCTCTCGATTACACTCAACAGTTCTATTATAGTTTTTTAATTTGATTAAAAATATAACTTTTATTTAACCAAAATGCTTGTTTTGTCATCCAATTGTCCTGCAATTCTTTTTTTAGATTTTCTGGCCGATTTATCCATTTGGCAGGTGCTGGTAACCTTCTCGCATTATTCATATATATATTATTTTCATTTTTAAATGGTGGACAGTACTGTGCTTCTCCAGCACTAGGACGTATATGAATAATTTTCTTATCAGATTCTTTTACTAAATTATTTGATACTATGAATCCTTTTTTATTTGAGCTTTTCTTGTAGGTTAATTGAACCCCCTCCTTAAATTTTTCCTTTTCTTCTTCCCACGTTTGTTTCACAATTTGGTTAAGGTCAGTTACTGGCAGAGACCAAAACTTTGCTCCCTTTAACACAACTGATTCATCTGATAATCTATCGAAAATGATAAATAAATACCGTGTAGATAGCAATTTATCATATAATAATGAGTCTTCCCAAACTACTTGCGTCACTTCTTCAAATGTATTAATTTCACAGACTTTTAAATTTTCATCGGGAACTTTTCCTTCTTTTAATTCTACAGTTTTAGCCACAATGTTTGCCTTTTCAAATTCCTTGGCATGTATCTCGTTCGAACTTCCACCAACACCAAGTATTTTTTGAGCTATTAAATAGTTTATTTGTTTAGCTTGATTGGCTTTATTGTTCACAATATTAAAATGGCGAACTAGTTCCTCTCTAGTCCGATTTTTATATGAGTTAAATAAATCTATTACATAGTCATCAAATTTTTTCTGTTTTAATACATTTATATCCTTAACTACTGGACTCCTTTTTTTCGTTCTCTTTTTCCTTATTTTCAGGCTTGTAGCCTTTTGTAAATCTTTTTCTGTGATACTATCTCTTACCAAAGCAGTCATATAACTTTGTTTTAAGGAGAATGCTCTTTGTTTAGCAGGTGTATTATTAAATGGCTGAATACGAGTTGATTTACTCGAACTTCCTTTAGTCACTGCTCCTAAATAATTAGTATCTCCTTCTGAAAGTTCGTGAGCTTTTCCTGCTTTAATTTTTTCGATAATTGTTTCCCAATCTTGTTTTATAATTAACAAATCTTCTTCAGAGAAAGTATGAAGAATAGACTTTATTATTGGATAATCTGAACGATTCCAATCAGTTCTCCATAAATAGAACATTATTAGGAGTTCTGAGTTTTTAAACCAGAAACTAGATGTTTCAAATGTTTTTAAATACTCTAGTTCATAATTTATAATGTTTAGAACTAGCCTTTCTTTAGCCGATATCAATCCACTCTTTAATTCTTTTATTGGGGTAACTTTCAACTCTACTCCTAAATTTTTAAAGTCGGCTTCTTTATTTGAGTTAATTTCATAACCGAAAAAACTTTCTTCAATTATTTGACCTAAGCCACCTTTAAGCTTTTTGTTATCTAATCTTGAACTTTTGTCTATTTCACCAAAAGTTAATGTTTCCGCTTGCTCAGCATAAGTTAGTAATTCCTTTTTTGAATTAAATTCCTTCATATTAACCGACTCCTTATTAGTTAAATAATACCATAACATAACTCTAGTATGGCTAGATTAGTTCCATATATAGTCAACAGTATGAAATGGAAAAAAATATTGTAGAGTATTCCTTTTTGATATGATAAAATTAATTGTTATATTAATGGTTGCAGGAACAAATATATTTGAATTGTTAGATTTGATTATGAATTATTGGTTTGGGTATATGCAAATCCAAAATGGATGTTAATAAACAAAGATCTTAATCTTTTTAATAATATAAGTTATAATGTAAGAAAAGCGAAAGGATGTTCGTAAATGGGACACCAAAAAAAACTTCGTGTAGTGGAATTGTTTGCTGGCGTAGGTGGTTTTCGGCTTGGCTTAGAAAAGGCTAATAAAGACTTATTCGATATTAGTTGGGCAAATCAATGGGAACCATCACGAAAATCCCAAGATGCGTTTGAATGCTATACACGGAATTTCAAAGATGGGATACACAGTAATGAAGATATCAGTAAAGTTTCCGATAATGTATTTCAAAAGCTTGTTCCTGATTTAGTCGTAGGTGGGTTTCCATGTCAAGATTATTCAGTAGCTAGATCATTATCAGGAGAAAAAGGCATACAAGGGATAAAAGGAGTATTATTCTGGGAGATTGAACGAATACTTAAAAACTCCCACCCCAAGTATGTACTTCTTGAGAATGTCGATAGATTATTAAAATCCCCTTCTAAACAAAGAGGGCGTGATTTTGCGGTGATGCTTGCTACTTTTCATAAGTTAAATTATAACCTGGAATGGCGTGTAATTAATGCTGCAGATTATGGCCATGCCCAAAGAAGACGTAGGGTATTTATATTTGCATATAAGAGAGATATTTTATTCGATAGAGAGCAACGTAATTTCGATAAAAAAGAAATTGTCTTTAAGGAAGGCTTTTTTGCAAAGGCATTTCCTGTGAAGGAAGACCCTTATTTAGGAAGAATAAGTGACATTGAAGAATTGCCAACTGATAGAGTTGATATTTCAGATAACTATTCATTCGGTTTTCATACTTCTGGGATTATGCGAGATGGAAAATTCCTTACGGCACATACCGACCCTGTGTATATGGAGCCTACCCCGTTAAGAGATATTCTATTAGACGAAGAAGAAATAGATGAAAAATATTATCTAACTGAAGATACAGAAAAGAAGTTTGAGTATTTACGTGGTGCTAAGAAAGTTGAAAGAACAACAGCAGATGGGCACAAGTACTTTTTCTCAGAGGGTGGAATGTCACCTACGGATTCTTTAGATTTACCTGGGCGGACGATGCTCACAAGTGAAGGTTCTAAAAATAGAAGTACTCATATAGTTGAGGTTAATGGTAGAAAGAGATTCTTGACACCAATTGAATGTGAAAGATTAAATGGATTTAATGATAATTGGACTGCAGGAATGACTGATAGAATGAGGTATTTCTGTATGGGCAATGCATTAGTTGTAGATCTTATTGCGACAATGGGTAAACGTATAGAAGAAATTGAAAAATTAAGTGAGACTGAAATAGTCCAATTAGGGTTATTTTAAGCTGATACATATGTATCAGCTTTTTAAACTTTTATTCTAATTTTCTTAAATTGAAATAGCATTAAATTTAATTACTTATTGGGCTTAAATTTAGATTTTATGTCATATACATAAAATAAATCTAATTTCCCAGACACATATTTAATACCTTTACAAATCTGATATAATTGTACTAGTCTTTAATAAAAAGTTTTATCTTTTATTAGTTTAATAATACTTACTGAGGTGTAAAAGTTGGATAACAATAATTTTTCGTTTTTGGAGAGTGGGTTCCCAAAGTTGGCTGCTCTTGGAAGTGAGATTGAGAGTATTTTTTATAAAGATTCTCAAACAGTTTTGATGAAAGGTAGATTATTTGCGGAGGAATTACTTAATGAGGTTATCTTGCAATATGAGGATTTAAATAATTTAAAATATATGAAATTATACGAGAGAATACAATATCTCGAAAAAGATGGAATTTTAAATAAGGAGATTGCGAAATCATTTGACACTATACGTCAATTAGGGAATAAATCTTCTCATGAGTATGTGGGTATGGATTTGGAAAATGCCTTTAAGATACATAAAAGGCTATTTGAAATTAGTGTATGGTTAATGGAATTATATGGTGATTACTCATTTGTTGCTCCGATGTATAAGATTCCAGAAATTAAGCAAGAAATGGATTATATAGTTCAGCTAGAGGAGAAGACTTCTAGTTTAGAAAGAAAAATAGAGTTGATTTTACAAGAATCTACTAGAGATTATTATGCAAAAGATGAGCTTGCTGCTACATATGAAGAAGAATCTAGACCGGTTCAATTATTGAAACATAAAGAAAATCAACAACTTGATTATGAAGATAGCTATTTATTGAAAGAGCTATCGAAGTTAAAGGAATCTTCTCAAGAAGCGATTGAAAACTCTAATGAATTTAGTTCATTTAAAGAGTATTTACATGTGGAAAGATCTATTCAAGGTGAATTAAAGGAATCCTTGGATAAAGCAGCTACTTTTATGCAATCACAGTTAATCTTATTATGTGGCAGTGTTGGAGATGGTAAGTCACATCTTCTAGCGTATATCAAGCACAAATACCCTGAACTTATAAATCAATTTGATATTCACAATGATGCTACGGAAAGTTTTGATCCTCATAAGAGTTCGTTGGATACACTAGCAGATAGATTATCACCATTTAATGACACTCAAATAGAAAATTCTTCTACTAAATTGATACTAGCAATTAATTTAGGAGTATTAAATAATTTTATTGAATCAGAATATGCAAAGGATAACTTTAAAATCTTATCTAAATTTATTGAGAAGGCTAAGGTTTTTGAGGCTACTGAAATTACAACTAAGCAGGAATCAGATTATTTTCACTTAATAAGTTTTAGTGATTATCAACCATTTCAACTAACTGAAGAAGTCGCTTCATCCGATTATTATGCTACGTTGTTAGAAAAGATTACACAACCGATTGATAATAATCCTTTTTATAGAGCTTATAAATTAGATGAAGAGAGAAATATCAGAGGATTTTTCATGAACAATTACGAACTGTTAATGTTGAGTGAAACAAGGGAAACGATTATAAATCTATTAATTCAATCTCATATTAAATATAAAGTAATCATCTCGACTAGATCTTTGCTCAACTTTATTTATGATATTTTAGTTCCGGAAAATATAGATGTTGATTATATTAACGCAGATGCATCAGACAAAACAAAAGGTCTGTTATTTAACTTAATTTTTGAAGGTAAAGACCGCTCGCAACTTTTATCAACATTTGAAAAACTAGACCCCATCCACAATCGGTCAAACGAGATGGATCTTATTTTAATAGAGTTAAATAATTCCATGCAAATAATTAATACATTTGAAAAGTATATTAACCTATCTAATTTGGTTGAGTGGAAGAATGAGCTCGAAGGGATGGGTGCTTTTCAAAGTTTAACCGAATCCTCACGTCAATTATATAATCGTACACTGTTTAGAATGATATATTTTATAGGCTCTAATGAAATGAAAAACGTCTTTGTGGATGATGCATATAATGAATATCTCAACTTTTTATATCATTTTAATAAAGGTGATAGAACTGGATTAAGAAAAATTCAATCGTTAGTACACGATTCTATTTTTCTATGGAATGGTACTCCAAAAGATCGGTATATCTATATAAACTCTAATAATGAACACATTCAAATTGCTCAGTCATTAGAGATTAAGCCATTTTTTAATCATTTAAGGCAAAATAATGATACAACATTAGAAAGGTTTCAACTTTCCATTTTGTTGGCTTTAGCAGACCAGAATAAAGAAAACCCTGAATTTTTAGACATTGATTACCCACTATATGAAATGATTATAAGATTATCTAGGGGTTACCGCCCAAATAAAAAAGATGAGGAAAACTATATTCAATATGTTAAATTTATTGACCGATTAATGCAGCACGGTAAACGTAAAAAGGAGTTACTTTTTGTTAATCATCAAACTGATATGATGTTTAGATTGAATTATGACGATGACTATGAAGAATATTCGTTTAGAAGGGATTAATCATGATAGAACCAAGAAACTTACAAGATTTAAGAGATGCATTATCAGTTAAAGAAGAAAAGAAGAGCTTAAAACATGCCATTAATAAGCGAAGTAGCTTTCTTCCTTTTGTGACTAGAGGAACCGAACGACCAAAATTTAAGGAAGGTTTTGATGGGGTGTTAGGTGGATTTACTCGCCAAATATCCGGAATGCAATTAAACCAAAGACTTAATAATGGTGAGTTGATAAAACAAATGAGTATGAATGTGAATGTTGAAGATAGAGATAAACAATATTTAGAACAGATACTAAGCATGTTTTTATTAGATAATGGTGGCAGTTTAAAAGTTTTCCATCCGTATATGTTTCAATATTTACCGTTTAGTGAAAGCGTAGAATCAAAAGGAGAGCAGGAAATCTCTAGGTTTTTAGCAGATGTTTTCATTGAAGGAGATAATGAATTTAAGGGCTTTTTTCAAAATACTCATTCAGACGACTTAATATCAAAGTTAGTATTAACGAACCTAGGTGGGTTAGAAGAGAAAAATACAGAGTTGAAATATAGAACTAAACTAAACCATATAACAAAAATATTTAAAGAAGATTTTAGATACTTGTTTTCTCATGAGGATTATTTTAAAAATCATTATGCATTATTCCTTAGTTATTATTATTTCTTCTATATCACCCAGATAACATTAAAGTTTTCTCAGAAAACAAAGGGAGATTTATATTACAATAATGAGGTTTTTTATACATTAGATTGGGAGCCTACAAGTAAAAGTCGTAAAGGATATGCTTTTGGATATCAAACTATTAAAGATGCCTCCAAAAATTTATTAATAGATATAAATGTTCTTGAGCACTTGAACATATTATTTGGGGTAAATAATTCACAAAGTTATCCGGAACTGAAAGCAACCTATGAAAATTCTTCAGAAGAAAAACAAGGCGTTCTAAAAAGAATGATTAGAGAATGGATGCAAGAGTACAGATCTATCTTATCACTTACTAATAATTCTATAGACGAAAATCTTGAATATGATGAATTGGTAATGGAGCTGTTTAAAAGTATACAAGAAACATATGAAAAATCAACAATGCAAGGGCCACAGTCAAGGTATCCGCTTTCCATTGATGAAGTTGGAAAGAAGTATTTTATGAAGACAAGAGGATCATTGGGTTATATGTTAAATGCCTCCCAGGATTTATTACTATTAATGACAGCATTATCTTTGAAAGATGAAAGAAAATCGTTAAAACAAGTATTTGTAGAGTTAGAGTTACGTGGACTTTATTTTGATAAATATTCAAAAGAGGAAATTGTAGCTTTATTTGATAAATTAAATTTACTAGATAAAAAAAGTGATAGTGGAGATGCACAATATGTTAAACCAATTTTATAAGTACCTTGCAGATAAGCTGATTGATTATTTTAAAGAATCAAAGTTGACAGGTGGGGAGCGTTTCTACCTCCAGTTTGATAATAAGGAGGAAGTAAATTTCTTTTATGACTTCCTGAAGGGAAATAACAATGCTGATGAGTTTAGATATCAGCATAAACAGGGTGAACCTTATTCAACGTTTGCTTTGGTGATAGGAGATATTAAAGTTGTAGTTGCTGCCACCAATGGTAATGTAACACCTGATTTTCTAGTCACTTTACGTAACGAAGTTGGACTACAAAGGAATGATTGGTATAAAACAGCCCTATTGAGTATTTGTTATGAGAATCTAGATAGCATACGTGGAGGAAGTAGTGACCTACAAAAGGAAGGTATGCCACTAAATGTTAAATCGATTCTAAAAACCTTGGAGGAGGAAATTGATAATAATGATTTACTCTCTCCTGATCATAAAGAAGTGCTAAAATTTCATTTGAAAAAGAAAAGAGAAGAAGCGTTTATTCAATCTTCTTTATTGGATTATGCAGAAATTCTAGGATTTTTATCTAAAGGAGAAATAAAGAAAGGCGATTATGCACATCTAGGTCTTTTTTATGATGCAAATTTAGACCAATTTTCCAAAAATCAAATGAGAAATAGACTTAAAGATAACCATTCTCTATTTCATCAGGTTCAGTATATTCATGAATATGAAAACCTTCAGAGTCAATTGGAGAAGATTTTTGATGAAAAAGGGATACAACTATTGATAAAGGAAAACTGGACAGAAAATGAATATAGTGCTATTAAAAGTTCTCATGAAAATTCTTTGCAATCAGATAAGCCTATTGAATATATAGAGGCAAAAAAAGGTTTGACTTCTGAAGGATTAGTGTATTGGGAAAAACCGCAGATGGAGACAAAGGCTGGCCAAAGAAAACGGCATATTATTGTATTTAACCCAAATAAATTGGAAAATGTCCAGTTGTCGTTTGAGTTTGATGACCGGTTACGTAAAGAGTTTATCCATAAAAAGTCAATGGATTTTTGTACTGTATCAGGAAAAAAATTCAATGTGAATTTAGTTCATCAGCCCGGAACTACTTCTTTTTATCAAGCTGTCTATACACATAATAACCAAACAAAGTCTAAATATATCTTTAATATAACCGTAGTAGAATGCAATCAGATTTTATTAGAAGGGATTAAAACACTTTTTGAAATTAATGTGAAAAAAGGACGAATTACGTTAAACCGAAAAAATGAAGAAATTATGTTCGGTAACGTGGATGGGTCTGCTGAAGAGGCCTTAGTGGAAGATGCAGACCAAGTGATACAATTACAGGATATAGGAGTGAAGATATCAACAGAATCACCGGCGTGGGATGATGATAATCTGTATTTCCAAATAGAGCATATAAATTCTGTAATCCCATTTATGATAAAGGAAGAAATCTCTAGGGTTACCCCAATTAGTGGAATGCGTATATGGAAGTTGAAAAGGGAGAATGAGGAAGATTTTCATTACGATGAAATCGCCAATAAATTAAAGCAAAAAACACGTGAATTTTCAGCAAGTAATGAAGTAAAAACTTATCTACTTGATGAAATAGAATGGATAAAAAGTGGATTCCTATTTGCTAGAAGGGCGGCTTCATCACTAAAAGGGGAAGTTTTGGCGTTAGATAAGCAGCTGGTAAATGCCTATCATAAGTTGTTAGATTATTATCGAAGTAGAGACTTAATCCCAAGCTTAGCTTATATGAATGATACCCTTACTGAATTATCTCTCGAATATATTAAGACGTTTATTCAGTGTGTTTCTGAATTAAAAGAGGACTCGATATTAGAAGAAGAAGGTAAAAATCTTTTTAAATTGGGGATTATTAATGAAATTGATAGAATCTCTTTTACCCCACTTCATCCATTAAATGTTGCTTATCAATTAGAAGTTCAAAATCACTTGCTGGATGAATCTATAGACTTGCATATCTTAGAAAGGTTAAAGCCGAATAACCTTTTGCCGTACATTTATGGTAATACTAATCAAATGTATCGTCCGGTAAGTCAAAAAACAGTACCACAATGGCTCATTTATGAACCAATTCAGAAGGTAGCCATTGGAGAGTCCAATGCCTTTCTTTCACATGTGGTAGAAGAAAAATTAAATCAATTTGTTGAACATTTTCCCTATTTGTTCTTAGAAAATGCAAGATCTCCAATCCAGTTAAATGTTATAAATATAACAAATGATAAGGAAGTTGTTAGGGGATTAATTCTTTTTCTTAAAAAACAAATTGAGAAAAAAGGATTATCTGGGATTGTTCCTATAGAGGTAGCAATTTATAATCAAGAAAAGTCGAGTGCATTTGAACAGTTTTCAATGATTGATGAAGTAGAAGAGTTAGAACAAACGTTTAGTATTACTTCTTTAAAAACAAAGAATCTAGATGCTGTCGATGTTTTAAGAATCATACGTGGTAATATCTTCTACTATAGAAGATCCTACCAGGAGGCATATGATTATGCGCATATATCTTTTTATAAAATGGTTTCAAATGATGCCCCTGCTTCAAATAAAATGAAAGAGATAGAGACAGGACTATCGTTAAAAGGATTAATTTCATCACAATCCTATCTGGAAACAAAAAATGATTACCGAACAGGATTTGGTATGAGAAACGCTGAAAATCAGTCAAATTATTTGATTATGATGGCAAAATCTATGAATGAATTAGCAAGTAATTTAGAAAATAATGGTGTTAAACCGTATCGTAAAGATGAAGCAATTGTTACGAGAACTGCTAACTATAATGAATCCATTTTAGATCAACTTTATGATGCATCCTATTGGGTTACTTTTATTGAACCTAATGTAGATTTAGACTTTTTCCAAAGTTCATCTAGAAACTTGCTTGTTATTCATTATAGTGATCAATATTCGTCTTCTACACAATATGATGCAATAACAGTCACGGACAAATCAGAGCAGTATAAATCGATAATTGAACAGTATCTGAACAGTAGGGAGATAAAAGCAAAACCAGAACAAATCGAGAATGCGATACGTGCCTTTAATAGTTTTAACGGAGAGTGGCTCTTACGAATTATCAGTAATAAGGGCGAGTTTTCCCGAGAAAAATTAAGCATTATATCAGCTATTAATTATGTATTAAGTATATTAGATCATGATGATATCTTTTGGGTTCCAGTTTCACTAGAAGAAATATTGAGAATTGCTGGGGTTACTAAACTGACGAAAAATGAAGGTGTTTTCTCTGCAAAGAATTTGAATGTTTCTGGCGTACATAGTGATGATTTATTATTAATTGGAATTGAACAAAGAGAAGATAAATTATCTGTTCACTATTACCCGGTTGAGGTAAAACTTGGTATTAATTCAAGGTCAGCAATTAGTAAAGGAAAAAGTCAGATTGATAAAACGCATCAATTGTTTAAGACACAACTTGCTAAAGAAGGTATCAGTCATAAAACAGTATTTAAAAATAAGTTCTTTCGAAACTTCTTTATTCAAATTATGTTCTCTAATATGAGAAAATTAATTGAGAATAAGATTTGGAAGGAGAAGGAATATAGCAAACTATATAAATTAAAGGAAATGTTATTGAATGATGATTATCAATTAGGTAACCATTTAAATCCCTTTATTGGTAAGGGTGCTGTAATATCGTTTAAAAAAGAGCAGACGTGGAAGTCAGTTAATATTGAAGATGATATTCTAATGATTGAACTAACAGAGGATGATGGATATACCGGATTAATTAAGGAAATAGAAAATTTAAAAGATAAAATTCAGCAAGGTAATACTGATATTAATCCAGAGACTTTATTATTCAATAAATATCAATATATAAAGCGCGAACGTACAACAGAAGTTCTTGCAGAGGTAGAATCACAAAACGAAAAAGATTCCGAAACAACGCAAAATGAATTAAATAATTCAACTAAAGAGAAAACACTACCTAATGATAATGTTAGTATTCTACTTGGTTCTGTGGAAGGTTCGACTAAGGATATTTACTGGGAATATGGACACCCAGGGCTAGCAAATCGTCATTTGCTTATTTCGGGTAAATCAGGACAAGGAAAAAGCTACTTTATTCAATGTGTCCTATTAGAACTGTCGAGACAAGGGGTATCGAATATAATTTTCGATTATACAGATGGGTTTAAAAGTTCTAAACTAGAACCTGAATTTAAGGAATTGATGGGCGATAATTTAGAACAATTCTTAGTTGCTTTAAATAAGTTCCCGATTAATCCTTTTAAAAGAAATAAGAAAGAATTAGACGAAGACATCTATATCGATGAAGATGATACAGACATTGCAGAACGAATAAAAGCAGTATTTTCTGCAGTTTTTAAAGACCTAGGTATTCAGCAACAAAATGCTATTTACGAAGCGGTTCTTAGAGGGTTAGAGAACTATGGGGATAGTATGAACTTGGAATTAATGCTAAAAGAATTAGAAAATGATAGCACTGGTCCAGCGAAAACAGCTCGTTCGCAAATTAAGCCGCTTATTGATAAAAACCCTTTTAATAGTGATTCTTATTATGATTGGCAACAACTTATTAATCAAAAAGGGAAAGTATTTATCATTCAATTGACAGGCTATAATCGAGAAGTGCAAATGATGATTACGGAGTTTATATTGTGGGATCTTTGGAATCATTTATTAAATCATGGAGATAAAGATAACCCTTTGACAGTTATATTAGACGAAGCGCAAAATTTAGATCATCGTGAAAAGTCACCTAGTGCAAAAATCCTTACAGAAGGAAGAAAGTTTGGTTGGTCAGGTTGTTATGCGACACAATCATTTAGAGGCCAATTTTCTTCTGATGAGGTTTCCCGCCTACAAGGTGCAAGTCAAAAGATTTATTTCATGCCGCCAGAGAATGAAATTAGTTCCATAGCCGCTAACTTGGCGCAGGATACGCAAGAGAAAAGAAATTGGGAAAAAAGGCTATCCACTTTGAAAAAAGGACAATGTGTTGTATCAGGACCACTGATTCAAAAGGATGGATCATTAAAGCAAAATCCACCAGTTGTCATTAATATTAGTCCATTAGAAGATAGAAAACTTTAGGAATGAAGAAAAGGCAGTGAGGATGACTTCGCTGCCTTTAACTCTATTTACTTAAACCTCTGTGGTCTTTGACAATTTCACAATCGTATATATATCCTCCCTTCTCGGCGTATCATATATCATATTCCATTAAATTCGAAGGATATCTCAACTGGTGTAACCGTCAAGTAGAAAGTTACAGTTTTCGATAATTAATTTGAAACACTTTCTTCTCCAAAAATAGATAATCTATGTTTC
>NZ_PIJY01000015.1 GCF_008304605.1 Oceanobacillus polygoni
TTGCGTTTCTCTAGTGGTTAGTTGATGTGTACCCCCACAGTGGACTTTCACCACCTAGATAGTCGCCATGCCTGGCGCACATCAAAAAGGACCACCGCCTTCTAGCGATAGCCCTTTTTAAAAAATTAGCTCATCAATGCTGTCATTAATGCTTTTTGTGCATGTAGACGATTCTCCGCTTGCTGGAAGACAACAGAATGTTCTCCATCAATTACTTCCGCAGTCACTTCCTCACCACGGTGTGCAGGCAAGCAATGCATAAATGTAACATCCGATTTTGCCTTTGCTAACAAAGCTGCATCTACACGGTATGCGTCAAAATCTTTTTCTCTTTTTGCTTGTTCTTCCTCCTGCCCCATACTTGCCCATACGTCTGTATAGATAACATCTGCATCTTGAACAGCTATAGCGGGATCCACCTCGATACTAATTTTCGCATTGTGTTCCGCTGCTATTTCCTGTGCTTTTGCTGTTACTTCTGGATTAGGCTGATAATCAGCAGGAGCTGCAATCACTAACTCCATCCCCATTTTAGCAGCTCCATGCATAAGAGAGTGTGCCATATTATTTCCGTCTCCAATATAAACTACCTTTTTGCCCTCTAGCGTCCCTTTTACTTCTTTAATCGTTTGCAAATCTGCGAGCACTTGGCAAGGATGATACAAATCTGTCAATCCGTTGATTACAGGGATACTTGAGTATGCTGCAAGCTCCTCAACCATCTCTTGAGAAAATGTACGAATCATAATTCCATCCAAATAACCAGATAACACCTGCGCCGTATCAGCGATTGTCTCGCCTCTACCAATCTGAATATCTTTTGAATTTAAGAAAATACCCATACCGCCTAATTGATAAATGCCAGCTTCAAATGATACACGCGTTCTTGTTGACGATTTTTCAAAAATCATCCCTAATGTTTTTCCTTTTAATGGTTCAAAAGGAATCCCTTCTTGCTTCTGCTTTTTAATATAATCCGCTAATTCCAATAAATAATTAATCTCATCCGTTGTATAATTAGAAAGCGTTAGAAAATCCCGACCTTTTAGCTCCTGTTTTATCAAATCGACTTCCTTTACTCCTACCATGATAAAACTCACATCCTCTTGTAATTTATATATGAATTATTATGCATTATTTAGAATAAATATACAAGTGTTTTAATAACTTTTTAATATATTTTTATATGGGTATGATTTTGATTGGGGCAAGCGCTGACTAATCAAATGAGAGTAGCAACCTCAAAATACCAACCACTGTCTAACTACTTCTAAATACCAAAAACCCGCTTTGAATCAAATCAAAGCCGGTTTTTTTGCTAACCTAATTTCTGTACAATGACTACCTTCAAATAATTACCTTGATTAAAATTACGATTCACTTGAAAGTCAGATGGCAGTGAAAACTCTTCAAGAATTTTATATTTCATTCCATTGAATCCTCGATCGATGAATCCTTTAAACTTCTTCATTCCAAAAGAAGCGTTATTCGTAGATGCCACAATAATGCCGTTCTTTTCCGTAATCGCTAGTGTATCTTGAATCAGGCCTGGATAATCCTTCGCAGTACTAAATGTATGTTTTTTCGAGCGAGCAAAGCTCGGCGGATCAAGGACAACGAGGTCGAATTTCAATTCTTTTCGTTTTGCGTATTTAAAGTAATCGAACACGTCCATCACGATAATATCCTGCTGCTCATAATCAATCCCATTTACAGCAAACTGCTCGATCGTTTTACTTTTACTACGCCCCGCAAGGTCTACACTCGTCGTTTTTGTAGCGTCCCCAAGTGCAGCTGCTACGGAAAAAGCACCCGTATAGGAAAACGTGTTTAACACATTTTTCCCTTTCGCATATTTATCCCGAATAGCTTTTCGCACATCGCGTTGATCAAGAAAAATTCCCACCATTGCACCATCGTTCAAATGAACCGCATAGTTCATGCCATTCTCTTTGATTATAATCGGAAACTCGCCTTGCTCTCCTTTTACAAAATCATTATCATCGACGTATTGTCCTTTTGTATCAAAGCGTTTCTTTTCATAAATCGCTTTATAATCGCCAAGTTCATCAAGTTCACGAATAACCTTGTCTTTAAAAGAATAGATTCCTTTACTATACCAGCTGATTAAATAATACCCATCAAAATAATCAATCGTAAATCCACCAATACCATCGCCTTCTCCATTAAAGATACGAAATGCATTCGTATTTTCGTCGTGGTAATACGACTGCCTTTTATTGATTGCAGCTAGTATTTTATTCTTAAAGAAGACCGTGTCCACCTTTTCATTTTCATTAAAAGATAGCACCCAGCCTAGACCTTTGTTTTGCTTGCCATAATAACCCTTTGCAAGAAACCGACTATGCTGATCTACTAAATGAACAATCATCCCCTCCTCAGACAAAGCCCCTGGATTTGCGATTGCGTCCTTTGTAATTAGAGGATATTTATTTTTATAATGCTTGATAAAATCCGGTTTCACTTTTAACTCAACGATATTTGTCATGTTTTCATCCTATTCCATTTTTGCCCATTATCGCATGTGATCCATGATTAGCGCAAGCTGTCGGCTAAATACGATTACTTTTCGACTAATTCGAGACTGAAATCCCCAACAGCACCAGCTTCGTACAAATTTGTAATCGAAGTAGCATAATTGTGGATTGTAGCTTGGAATTCAAGATTCTCTTCAGGAATCTGTATAATAAAATCGTTTTTATAGAGCATGGTAGTTAAATCATGATATTCTTCACTCGTTACTTTAAAATCAAAGCTCACTTTTCGGTTCTCATTCTGCAATGCCTCCACCTGGAAATGGAAGGCATCAATTTCATACCCATTCATGATCACTTTTCGCTTCAATCGACTCACTCCCTTTTTAATAATAGTTTAACAGCTCCATCGCCAACTGTTTACTAAAGCAACTTAATTTGTTTAATTCCTAACCTTTAAGGTAATAGTTTAATGAAAGGGTGATTTTGATGGAACATTTTGATGCAATAATTATTGGTTTTGGAAAAGGCGGGAAAACATTGGCATCGTCTCTTGCTAAGGCTGGAAAACGAGTTGCCATGTTAGAGCAATCTTCTAAAATGTACGGTGGGACATGCATTAACATTGCCTGTATCCCAACTAAATCGCTTGTTTTCCAATCACAAGATCGTTATAAGTCAACCGAATCTAATGAGGATTATTACCAGGAATCGATTCAAGAAAAGGATCAGTTAACCTCTACATTAAGAGATAAGAACTTCCATATGCTCGATGATCAAGAAACAGTTATGGTATATACCGCAAAAGCAACATTTATAGATAATAACAAGATACAATTAAACGCTGATACGGAATCCCTTGAGCTCACTGCAGATACGTTCTTCATTAATACTGGCTCATCCCCAATTATTCCACCAATTGATGGACTGGAAGAAACGGATTATGTCTATACTTCTACAACCCTTCAGAAGCGTAATGAACTCCCGGAAAAGCTAATTATCGTTGGTGGTGGCTATATTGGACTTGAATTTGCTTCGATGTATGCAAACTTCGGATCCGAGGTTACGGTGATTGACAGCTCTAAAGAGTTCTTATCAAATGATGATCGTGATATTGCAACTGAGGTACAAAAGATATTTGAGGAAAAAGGAATTACAATACAATTAGATAGCCGGGTACAATCTGTTAAGAATAAAGATAGTGGCGTTGCAGTAACTTATCAAACAGGCGATACAACCGAAGAAACATATGGTTGTGCACTACTACTTGCAACAGGAAGGAAGCCAAACACGGAAGGATTAGGTCTAGATAATACTTCCATTCAACAGGATGAAAAAGGAGCTATTCTTGTAGATGATTACTTAAAAACAGATGTAGATCATATTTGGGCATTAGGCGATGTTAATGGCGGTCCACAATTTACTTATATTTCGCTAGACGATTTCCGTATCGTTCGTGATCAATTATTTGGTAAAGGTACTTACTCCAAAAAGGAACGAAAAAATGTACCCTATTCCGTTTTCATCGAACCTGTCTTATCCCATGTTGGTCTAAATGAAAAGACAGCCAAAGAAAAGGGCATTGACTATAAGCTAGCATCCATTCCTGCTGCAGGAATTCCCTATGCACGTATCATCAAACAAACAGATGGTCTTTTGAAAGCTCTTGTTGACCCAGAGACAGATGAAATTTTAGGATGTACTCTATTTTGCGCTGATTCCAGTGAGATGATCAATACCGTGCGAATTGCGATGGAAGCTAAATTACCGTACTCACGTTTAAAAGATAATATTTTTACGCATCCATCCATGAGCGAAGCATTGAATGATTTGTTTTCTAGCTTTGATTGATGGTAGATATGAGGGCTGTTAAAGCCCTTTTTATTTTGGAAAAATATCGCGTTTTATTTCAAGCTAGATGGGAAATTTTTCATTACATAATCACGGGTATATGGTATTATGATTTTGATAACTATCAGAATTATTTCATAAAAAATCACGTATAAACTAAACAGAAGGCGAGAGGACATGCATATTGAAAAAGAATCCATCATTAATTAAATTCAGTGATACAGATAGTACGACGATTCCACATTATTACGATTATGCAGTAGGGATTGATAAAGTAAAAGAACTATTCATCGAAAAGCTTGGTTTTGACTTAAAGCTTTATGAAGCAGAAGAAGGATTAGAGGAAATTGACGACACGATTGAGCAAATCCTTTCTCGAAATGATACTGATATCGAAATTCTAGCAAGTGTTTATGATGCAGTAGGTACATCAGCCATTACATATAACGATACGGATAAGTATATGATTAAACCTTCTCTAACAAATAATATTTTTTACTTTCCAAACTATGAGGTCGCCATCGTAAAAATGCCACTCTATCAAAGTCATATGGAATATGTAAGAGACTTTATCTTTGCGAGAAACGACGAAGCTTTATTAAGCTTTCTTAACTTCATCATTGAAAAGCAAAGGGAATTCATGCTTGATGGAATTAACGTACTTACGGATACAGAGGATGGCTTAGAGCGTTCACGAGAAGAAATTACCTATCAAATTAAACGAGAAGATATACTTTTAGAAGAAGATGTAAAAACAGATATTTATCGTTCGATTGATGAATTCTTCTTAAAGGGTGGAGCATTTTTCAAAACCTACAATATTCCATACAAACGTGGAATTCTATTATATGGTTCTCCCGGTAACGGTAAAACAACGCTCGTCAAATCCATTGCAGGTAGTGTTGCCGCTCCTGTTGTTTATTGGCAAATTACAGAATATACATCCAGCTACTCCATTAAGGAAGTTTTCTCGACTGTTACAAAAATGGCTCCAATGATTCTTATGATTGAAGACATCGACTCCATGCCAGAAGAAGCTCGTTCTGTTTTCTTAAATACATTAGATGGCGCAACATCTAAGGAAGGAATCTTCTTAATTGGGACAACGAATTATCCAGAAAAGATTGACCCTGCCTTGATTAATCGAGCTGGACGTTTCGACCGTGCTTATGAAATCAAACAGCCTGATGAAACATTGCGAAATGAATACCTGCACAAAAAAGGGCTAACACAATTTTTAGATGTGGCTACGCTTGCTCAATTAGCGAAGCAAACAAAAGGACTGTCCATTGCACAGCTTAATGAGCTCTATATGTCGATTGCTCTCCAGTGGCATTATGAAAAGCAAGTAGATGTTGATAAAATTGTAAAAGACTTACAAGAGAATCAGCGAAGAACAATGAGACAAGACTGGGAAACAGAAGAATATGCAGGGAGATTGGGGTTTTAAGGAACCCACCTGAAAAATCTTGCTTCCATTAGGATGAAGCAAGATTTTTTTAATTCCCTATAAAAATTGATGAATAAACTCATATCCAAAATAGAAACTAAACCCAAATAAAATACAAGCAGCAAGGATGGAAACACCTTTTAGAATCTTTTGATTTAGAAATCGCCTCGTGTAATGAATGACACTCATTAATCCAATATCATGTACGAGTATACCAACCAGAATTCCCGCTGCGACAACTACAAAGTGTGTGCCAGCTCCATCACTTAAAGAAGATACAAGCAACGGTCCAAATATTCCAATCCAAAAAACAATATTAGCTGGTGAAATCGCCATCAAGAACCCTGATGTATATGCTTTTGCTACCGATTTCTTCGGAGCCGTTCCACTGAAGTCAACCGGTGTTTTTGATTCTTTTAAACTATCAATCCCAATGATTAATAAAAATACAAAACCAACAAACCACATTACGGTTTCAACCATTGGATTTGTTAGAAATTGAGAAAAGCCAAAATAAATAAGCGCAATTAATGTAAAGTCAATCGTCATGCCACCTAAACCTACAAACCAACCACTCAAAAAGCCATTCCGTAATGCTTGTTGAACCATTTGGACAGTCATCGCTCCCGGTGTCAGTGAGAGTGCTAGCCCCAATAGAAAATAAGTTAAAAATGCTGTAATCATACGCTGCTCCATTCTTCATTTAGTATTTGAATGGAATTATTATAGCGCTAAATGTATTTTTACACAACAAAATGAATTGTTATGCAAATAAAAACGCGATACTTAAATACGTATCACGTTTTTTACCTTCACTCACTTACATTCAAATATTCAATATTAATATCATAGTTACTACTAGTCTCAATCCCATTCGGTATACGCAAGTAAAGCAGCTGGGTTCCCCATTCTATTCCATAGCCGCTCCACCACCAATCATCATTTCCCTCCCTAAATTGTTGCATCGGAAACTCTTTTGCAAAGGAGGAAAATCTTAATTCCCTTAATTCCGCTAATTCAATTACCAACTGATCAGAGTACAATTGAAGATCAATCGGGGTCATGTATTCTTGTACATTTTCACCATTAACATAAGTAGGTGTTTGATAAAATGCCGCTTCGATTGAATTCCCATCGTATCTTTCAACAGCAACATTTATCGTATTCATATCGTCACCTAAATAATCAATATGAAGCGTATCTTCCTCATATGGAAATTCCCATTCCTTTTCTAAATATTGTTGGTAGGATTCAATTGGTGCTCCTTCATAAAGCACATTGTATAGATCCCCACGATTCATATCGTTATACTTAGATTCGACATTCTCTTCCTCCGAAACTGAAGAGAAATAATAAACTCCAACAGAAATAATTAACAGTAAGAAGTACCCAAAAAGCATCCAATACCCTCTTTTAGCAGTAAACAATTTACTTAACCTCCCAGCAGCTACGGCAATTGCCACGATAATGAAAACAAAAATAACTAATGGAAGAAGCATTGAAATCATGCTCATCGTCTCGCCTCCAATCGATTCGAAACTAGGATTGCACCAAGAAAACAGAGTATTGACGTTACGAGAATTTTTAAGATAAAGAATAGCGCATTCGTTTCTTGATAATAAAATTCACTTAGCCTAATAATTACATCTGACTCGGTTTGTGCAATGGTAATGATTATCCCAATTACTAAAACAGGTACAATTACCGGAAGCATGCGGTGTAGCTGTGTAATCATTCCTAATAAATAACCAAATGAGCCTAAAAGTATTAAATAGAATATCATAGCAACGATTCCGATAAGCACATCGCTTAACTGATACGTAAAACCAGTTCCTATAATTGGATTCGTATCAATGAAAAAATAAACAATAACACGCAGTAAAAACCCCGCTAGAATCGTAGTTACGCCACCAACAATACTAGCTAACAATAAAAACAAAGCATTAGACAGATTATTACTTAATTGATTGGACACAAACGTAAATCCATTTTCCCTTTCGGCTTTCGTTGTTATCATAATCGCATGAATGACAATCCAGAGCATTGTTAATATAAGTACGCTTGTATTGGTATAGAGCGTCGTATTTATAGATAAGTTATTATTATACGAACCACTTGATCCATTGCCTCCAAGCGAAAAGAGAATCGCAATGAGTTGCAGAACAACCAATGAGCTAAACACACTTGCATATGCCTTCAGCTTATATTGAAATTGTTTTTTCACAACCATTCCTAAGCTAACTTTATTTAAAGACATCATCAATACCGCCCTTCTGTTTGCGAGTTAAGTAGACACATAGATCACTAGCGGCTACAGAAGATACTTCTATCCCAAGCTGTTTCGCCTGCTCTAACGGAAAATAATCCTGCCTTACAACACAATACGTCGTATCTTTTCCCACCTGTTGACTATAGATGACTTCCTTATTTGCCGTCCATTGTTCAATAACCTCTGTTCTCCCCGATAACCCAACAGCATATTCCTTCAGCTCATCCATGGAAAGATGGAAGTATTTTTTTCCTTGATCAATTAATAAAACATCTTCTAATAAATCTTCAATTTCTTCTAAATGATGACTCGAAATAATAATCGTCCTCGGGTGAGCTAAGTAGTCTTTTAGCAGTGCCCGATAGAAATCCTTTCGTACCGACGCGTCCATTCCAGTCGTTGGCTCATCAAACATGGTCAACGCACACCTCGATGCCAAACCAATAATCATATTAAAAGTGCTTTTTTTCCCTTTTGACAGATGAACGTGTATTTGCTTTGGGTGAAATGAAAAGTAGTCAAATAATCGTTTAGCAAGCTTAGCATCCCAATTCGGGTAAAACCTGCCAGCTTCCTTTAAAATATCTGCTAATGGTAATCTTCCAGAGAAACTCATTTGGTCATCCACATAAATCGCATTCGTAGATACGAAGAGATTTTGAAACGGCTGTTCATTAAATACGCGGACTTCTCCAGCTGTTTCATACCAATAGCCTGCAAGAATTTTTAAAAGCGTTGTTTTACCTGCCCCGTTTCGGCCAATCAATCCAGTTATCGTATTCTCTTTAATCGTAAATGATAAATCATGTAAAGCATTTAGCTGCCCTTGCTTTTTGGTTAAACCTTCACACTCCACTACATTCATCACAAATCCCCCTTGCGTTCTTTCATAATTTGCCCTAGCATCTTCACTAATTCATTTTCCGTAACATGTAATCGTTCTGCCTCCAAAGCAACCTCCTGAAGTAGTCCTTTTAATGTCTGGTTTTTTCGTTTATTCATAATGATTGTGAGTGCATTTTCGGTCACAAACTTCCCCAGACCTCGCTTCGTATACAGAATTCCTTCATCAGCGAGAAGATTTAATCCTTTGGCTGCTGTTGCTGGATTAATGGTAAATAATTCTGCAAGCTTATATTGCGAATAAACTTTATCATCTTTTGTAAGGTTGCCGTTCAGTATTTCCGTTTCAATCCATTCAGAAATTTGAATATAGATTGGTTTGGAGCCATCCGCATTAAGAATCAATCCTGCAAACCCCCTCTCTAAACTAGTGCATTACTCATGTGACTTAGTATATTACTTAAATTAAATAATTACAACATGGAATTTAAAGCAGTAACACTTTTCAGTATTATGGTAAAATTAGATTGAAAGAAATCTAATAAAATGTACTTCAGCTAAACAAATTAAATAAATAGGAGTAGTTTTCATGAACATTGATATGAATGCCTTCCCGACACTTGAAACGAAACGGTTAAGATTACGAGAAATTGAAGAGAAAGACGCAGCTAGTATTTTGGAATACCTTTCAGATCAAGAGGTAATGAAACACTATGGACTTGAACCTTTTCAAACACTAAAAGAAGTCTTTGATGAAATTTCATGGTATCAATCGACACTAAAACAAAAAACAGGGATTAGATGGGGAATTACATTAAAAGAGGAAGATGTGGTTATTGGTAGTTGCGGTTTTCTTAATATCGCTTCACAGCATTCTCGAAGTGAAATTGGCTATGAATTACATAAAAATTACTGGGGTAAGGGAATTGCAAGTGAAGCGCTGGATGCTGTTATAGCATACGGATTTGAACAATTGAAGCTCCAACGAATTCAAGCCTTAATAGAGCCACCTAATATTGCTTCACTAAAGCTAGCAGAGAAACAGGGATTTATTAGAGAAGGATTACTAAGAAATTATGAATTTACTTGTGGGAAATTTGATGATATGTATATGTATTCCTTGCTGAGACAAGACTTGGAATTGTAAAAAAGCAGAATGGCTACTAACCATTCTGCTTCTTTAGAACATACAGTTCCCTTATTTTTTCCGCGCTCGAATAAATCCATCTACCGCATCCCAAATTAATCCAATGACGAGCAATACGAAAATCCAAAATGTAGATTGTTCCCAGATTTTCTGTCCGACTTCATATCCCTCGCTGCCAGCTGTGACAACACCAGCCTGGGCTAACTCATTCATAAAATCAGGATTCCAGAAGGTTGGTCCATTAACCATAAGCAAAATGACAGCCATAGAGATTGCATTCAATATCAACGTATACCCTGCTAGCTTATATGTCCATTTTCCAGAGACGAGCTTCAGACATTCTTTGATAATGCCAAAGCCAAATATAAGCAGGATAAACAATAAATACATACCATATGTTCTTTCATTTAGAAATGGAACAACTCCTGAAAAGCCATCGTTAAATACCCATACACCAAAATAGTCACTTGAAAATGCTAGTATGACGATAAATACAGCATAGAATATAATTCCGGCAATCGATTCTCCACGTTTAATTTGTCGTTTTTCATCTGGAATAGGAGCTAAATCAGCTGGGCTCCACTCCGCATCGATCTGGATATCCTTCATCTTGTATGCACCTAGATACTCCGGCAGTGCAAATCCGAATGTCGTCCAAGCAAAAGCCATCGGAATTCCGGTTACGGTCGATACAATTAAATCAACAAAATGATCGAGTATCAAAACAGGATCGAGTATGGTTTGCACCACGAATATCACGCCTAATATTGAGGCAACTGTTACAAGTACAATTTTCAAGACAATCAAATATGAATCAAAAAGCTCTGGTCCAATTAGATATTTTTTTGCGCCACGGTATTTATCTGCCAATTTCCTTGGGGTTCCTAATTCCAGTAGAACCTCTTCCACATCTTTATCGCTAATGTCTCTACTTCCAACACGTTCCTCGAGCATATCTTCAATTAAACCACGCAGTTCTTTCGCAATATCTTCCCTTTGTTCCTGCCGTATTTTTTGCGTAACCGCATAGATATATCGCTCAATCAGCTCCATTCTCATCATCTCCTTTATTTTCAATTACATGATTTAAGCTTTCCACAATACTTTTCCATTCAACGACAAGCAAATCATATACACTTTTTCCTGTTTCACTTAACAAATAGTACTTACGCGGTCGAGCTTCATTCGTATCCCATTTACTATCAAGCAATCCCTGTTTTTCTAGTCTTCT
This sequence comes from Oceanobacillus polygoni, assembly GCF_008304605.1. Classification (GTDB taxonomy): domain Bacteria; phylum Bacillota; class Bacilli; order Bacillales; family Amphibacillaceae; genus Oceanobacillus; species Oceanobacillus polygoni. The sequence goes on from NZ_PIJY01000015.1 coordinate 11,287, forward strand.
AAGCAATGGATATAATGTCCCTGGTTCGACCTGAATTCCTTTCTCTGCCAGCATTGTAACGAGGGAGTATCCATATTGGGGATTAGACAACTGACTTAACACCCCAATCGTAATCGTTCCCCGACGCAATTCCTGCATTAATTTATCTAAGTGCTCATTTTCATCGCTCATGTTATCAACTCCTAAAATCATTATAGTGTATGACGCACACTATTGTAAAGTGCATATTAATATAAATTTTAAATTGTATTTCAGTTGACAAATATAGGTTATCCGATTATTATCACAATCAATTAAGGAGCGAAGAAAATGAAAATATATGTTGATGCAGATGCATGCCCAGTAAAAGATGTCATTATAAAGGAAGCTGGTATGTTTAAGATCCCAGTGATTTTAGTTACAAGCCTGTCGCATTTTTCCCATGCAGAAAATCCCGCAGGTGTAGAAACCGTTTATGTTGATTCAGGTGCAGAGGCAGCTGACTACCGCATTATGAAACTTGCAGAAAACGGCGACTTCATCGTCACACAGGACTACGGACTAGCATCACTTGGTCTTGCGAAAGGGTGTATGGTAATGCACCATAAAGGATTTATCTATACGAATGACAATATTGATCAACTCCTGCAAACAAGATACTTGAGTGCAATGGCGAGAAAAAGCGGACAGCGTACAAAAGGGCCCAAAGCTTTTACAAATGAGGATAGAGAGAAGTTTAGGGAGATTTTCAAACAAAAGTTGGAGGAATTTTATGACGGATAATTACATTAGCTTCTGAACATGAAAAATCCCCGCCAGTATAACCTAGCGGGGGCATTTCCTTATTTCCTTTTATTCAGCGCCTACTCCGAGCGACTGCTTCGCCATTTCCATCATATCGTCTAGACCTGATTTCTCTGCAAACTCAGCGATACCAACTGGATATGCTGCTTGAAGCTCGACCACATGTTCAAACAAATTTGGCCAAACCTTTCCTCCAGCTCTTTCGTATGCATCAATTAATTGTTTGAGCGAATCCTCGCCAAATGCCATTAAATGAGATACAAAATCAGCTGCTGGATCATCCACTTTAGCTTCCGTCCAATCAATAAATCCAGTTACACGAGCATTTTCATCAATTAAAATATGTCCAGGGTGCAAATCGCCATGGATAAAGACTGTTTGCTGTGGCCACATGGATTCATTCGCAAGCCACTTTTGCCAACGGTCCCAAAGCGGTTGACTCACTCCAAACGTTGCCTTTACTTTTTCCATTCTCTCACGCATTACATCTCTCATTTCTACAGCAGTTTGCACCGTTAAACCTGCTTCTTTAACCTTTTCATGATTTATTTGATGCAACTCAGCCATAGCCTTCCCTAATGTGTCTACGTAAGCCTCGGGCAGATTTTTTTCATCAATCTCCCATACATATGCTTTCTTTTCAGGATCAATCGTTCCTGCAGGGATTCCAATTAAAAGTTTATAAGCAATTAATTCATCGGAAAATATCTCCCATTTCGGCGCTTGAAAGGAAATCTCAGGCACTACTAAATCTAGTATTCGCTTTTCTTGTTTTGCAGATGGGATAACATCGCTACGTCTTGGAAAGCGTAATACCCAATGGTCCCCCTTTTCATCTGTTGCGAATACCACCTGAAAGTCAAGGCCCGATTCATTGTACTTTAAAGAGTCCAGCGTAATATAAAGTCCATGCTCTTTTGCTTTAACAACTACTTGTGTGTTTGATAATGTCATGTAATTCACCACTTTCTCATGTTAATGCTTACTATTTATCCTCGATGATTTGATATTGCTTAAATCTTTCTGCATCTGAAGGCTTACATTCTACACGTAACCGAGTTCCATTCTCTTCAAACGCTTCTTCAAGAATGTTAGCTTGCTCATTAAGATAGGACACAACCTGCCCCTCTTGATAAGGTATTAACAGTTCACAAATCACATAGTCTTTAAAAATATTTGCCTTAATCAACTCGAGTAATTCACGAATACCGATACGCTTTTTAGCAGACAAGTAAATGTGATTGTTATCAACTACAGGATAACTCATTTCCATTTGATCGGCTTTATTATAGGCATAGAGCATCGGTATATCTGTCGCTCCAATTGCAGCTAAAATTTCATTCGTTAGCCTGCGATGCTCTTGATAATTCGGATTCGATACATCCAATACATGGATCAGAAGATCTGCTTCGATAACCTCTTCCAATGTAGAGCGAAATGCTTTTACAAGGTGATGTGGGAGCTTATTAATAAATCCAACCGTATCCGTTAGAAGAAAGGTTTGATTCGTTTCCAGCTCAACCTTTCGCACCGAAGTTTCCAGCGTTGCAAAGAGCATATCTTTTTCAAATACTTGTTTATCTATTCCCGATTGAAAAAAATCTAATACACCATTCATCATCGTAGATTTCCCTGCATTTGTATAACCAACGAGAGAAACGACAGGTACATCATTTTTTTCACGTTGCTTCCGCTGTGTTTTCCGTTGATTGACGAGATTTTCCAACTCGCGATTTAATTTAGCAATCTGCTCTTCAATTTTACGACGGTCCGTCTCAAGCTTTGTTTCACCAGACCCTCTATTAATCAGACCAGATCCACCGCCTTGACGACCAAGTGATTCACGGCTGCCAATTAATCGTGGCAGCATATATTTAAGCCGAGCTACTTCTACTTGAAGCTTCGATTCCCTCGTTTTAGCCCGATTCGCAAAGATTTCCAGAATGAGCATCGTGCGGTCCACGACTTGACATTCCGTTGCTTCTTCAATATTACGGATTTGGGAAGGAGATAATTCATCATCAAAGATAATCATATCGGCTTCTTCCGCTTCAACTATTTCCTTCAATTCATCTATTTTACCTGTACCAAGATAGTAGCCTTGGTTGATTCGATTCAAATTCTGCTTCAGTTCCCCAACAGCTTCAATTTGACAGGCTTCCGCTAAATTCCCCAATTCTTCCATGGAATAAGCAAATTCTTCTTCCTGCTTAGACGTATTAACGCCAACTAATATTGCTTTTTTATTCATTTAATTTCCTCCAATTTTAATAAAGCACAGACTTCTGCCTGTGCTTTGTAAAGGGATATACAGTTGTCTTTATCACTAAAGGCAACCTCATTTTTTAGACAACAAAAAGAAGGTAGACTACTCCCCTTCTTTCTGCATAAAAAACCGTATATAAAAGTTTTCCTTACGAAAAGGCAGACCAATCCCATTTACTCTGCGACACAGGCAGAGCTGAACATATTCAATTAATTGTTCAATCCTTGGATTCGAAGTCTGATAGTTGCCACAAGGAAAACCTCCATTTCTGTTTATAGTACCATCACTCTAACATAAATATGTCAATCAAACAAGATGTATTCCTTTGTGAAGAGCCCAATTCGGTTTTAGAGATGATTGTCTTTTGGACTTGATTGCAGACGGGGTGCGCGCTTTGATGATGGGTCTAATCGGCTTGGATAACTAAGGAGCGCACTCCAACCACAGGCCTGATCGTTTGGATGGCCAAGATGCAACAAAAGCGCGCTCGCCGCATTAGGTTAGAGTAAATACGTCTTCAGACCTAGGATGAAATATTACTCAGGTTGCTTATTAGATTACCTATTCTCGATTACTATTAAGAAAGATTAATCATAAAAAGTGAAACCTATGTCCATCTTACTTCGTCTATAAGGTGGCAGCATTTGAATGTTTCATGATGAGTTTAGGGGCGATTGTTATTGAATGAAAAAAAGTTATATATACTTTTAACGGATACAGGAACCGTTTTTACTAGATTAATAAAATCATATACAAAAAGACCATATAATCACGCTTCCATTTCCTTTGATCCACAGTTAGTGAATGCCTATAGTTTCGGCAGAAAAAAACCTCGAAACCCTTTCATTGGTGGATTTGTCCAGGAAAATATGCGGTCTGGACTATTCAAGCATGCGAGCGCAGCTATTTATAGCTGTACCGTCAATGAAGCTCAGCTTCAAAAAATCAATGCATATTTGGAAAAGATAGAAGCAGAGAAAGAACAATATCGCTATAATTTCTTAGGTCTGTTTGGAGTTATTTTAAACAAGCCAATTAAAAGAGAAAAAGCTTTCTTTTGTTCGCAATTTGTTGCATCCGTTCTAAAGGAGTGTGACATTGTAGACTTTCCGAAGCCGTTATCTTTAATAACACCTCATGACATTCAAGAATCAGGCAACTTTCAGCTCGTATACAGAGGAAAACTAGCCGATTTTTATGCAGATGGAAATCATATAGATATCATGGAACCTTCGTTTAACATGGTTCCACTAAAAATATAATTTACGCTTCCCTTTACTAGGTTGATTAGCAATCTTATAATCTAACACAAAAAACACCCAAAACAGATCACCTCACACTGTTTTGGGTGTTTTTCACACGAAAGAATACCGTTTCTGTAACGTACCAATCGCATCTTCTAATAACTGCTTATTTACATCAGGGAAAAACATGTCACTAAAATATAGCTCTGATGCCGAGCATTGCCATAACAAGAAATTACTCATTCTTTTCTCTCCACCTGTACGTATGACTAGCTCTGGATCTGGTAATTCCTTTGTATATAAAAACTGCTGGAATAGTGATTCATCTAGCTTTTCTAATTCTACATGATTGTGCTGCACTTCATAGATAACCTTATGCACAGCTTGGAGAATATCGTCTCTCCCTCCATAATTAAAGGCAAAATTAACAATCAGCCCATTATTATTTCTTGTTGCTTCAATAGAATCACCCAGTGCTCTTCTTGTAGCTGTCGGAAGAGCTTCCATGTTCCCGGTAACGAGAATTTTAATATTTCTTTTCATAAACTCTGGTAGCTTTTGTTTAAGGAATTTCACAGGTAAGCGCATGAGATAATTAACTTCGTCTTTTGGCCGTCTCCAGTTCTCTGAAGAAAAAGCATATAGCGTCAGTATTTGAATACCTAATTCAATACTGGCATCGATCATTCGCTCCATTGCCTGGGCTCCTGCATAATGTCCCTGACTCCTTGTTAAACCTCTTTTCTTACCCCACCTGCCATTTCCATCCATAATAATAGCAACATGCTTTGGTATTACGTTCCGCATTCTGCTACACCTCCATAAACTCATAACTCTAGACTTTGAATTTTTGCAATTACTTCTTGCTTCTTAAAATTAAACGATTGCCAAGAATTCGGCTCAAGCTCTAGTTTTCGTTGTTCGATTTTCAACAAGCGTTGTAAGTCTGGATAATCTGGTTCCATTTTATATAGTTCTATTAAAGCCTCTATCCCAGTGTAGGATAAGGTGCTCAAATAATAAATATCAATCTTCTCTGTTTGCTCATAACGCTCTAAATTATTTGTAACGATGATTTGTTCGATATGGATAACATTTAACACAACATAAAACAATAAACTCGTAATCAGATAGAAATGCAATAAAGCTAGCCTCTCGATCCACACTCGAATAAAGGTATATGCAAAAATCACCATAAGAAAGATCATAAATGCATGCGCTAAAATTCGATCCACGGTAAACCCGTAAGCAGCTTCATACATACTTAGTCGCCCAAACGCAGAGACAAGCATCACTCCACTCACAATAATTAGCAAGGAATTAAGTATCTTTAATGTAAGCTTCATAGCTTTATTCGGAGTGTTTACGCGCTTCAAAATAAAAATCAGCAATGTCCAATTAATCAATGTTACGATCATCAATTCAAAGAATCCTCTTCTTGCATATTCCGCATAAGTAAGTTCGGCCTGTAATCCCCCGCCGAAAAAATACGTAAACTGTATAGCTACAAATATTGCGTAAACCAGATTTAGCATCGCTAAGATTGTTACAACAATAACACTATCCAAATATATATGCTTTTTTTCTGGATTCATAACATTATTCGTTTCTATTTCAGTTCTTCTAGGCAGTACCTGAAAAATACCAAAGAATAAAAGAGAAAGAACAATGACAACAATCAGACGGAATAGATCTTCCGTAAAATTGAACCGCATCATAAACGACGGCAATTTTAACATCATATCCTGAAATACTTTGTCCGCTGACATTAACAATCCTATAATAACCAACAATAATGGAATACCTGTTACCAAACCAATCACAATACGTTTTATCGTTTTGCCTGCTTCTTCGTTCATCGGTTTAACCGTTACCCTACAAAATCTCGTGCTATATTGAATTGCTTCTTTCAATTTCGTTATCAATAAGATTACAAACGTTGGTTTACTCCAGACAATCTTGTTCGGACTCGTGATCATGATTAGATGAAAGAAAACGAGAGCAGGTATTAAAACTAAATTTAAAGGATAAAACAAGGTACTACTGTAAAAAAGATAACTCCCTGCTAGTATCCAAACTGCAGCCATAAGCAGTAAACCGATTCTGCGACGTTGATACGGAATTCTAATCTTTAAGAAAAAAACAGCATAAAACACTGCGATGAAAACGAGGTATGATAAGCCAATTTCTCCATGGAAAAAAATAATTTCTGCAAGTATTCCAAGTCCAATACATACAAGCAAAAACAGCCAATCTCTTTTCGTCACTTGAACATCCATCCATATCCCTCCAATACTTTGTTATTCTATATACATAGAATTTCTATGTATATAGGCAAAAAATAATAACGAACCAGGACTGAATGCATTACCCGTCTTCAGCCCATTTCATATCGAAGCTTTCCTTCCCCATCGATACCCCAGCCAGCTTATTGGGTACAGTACCGCCGTACAAAGAATGCAAATAATAATAAACGGCGTACTCAATAACGGTTGAAACCAGTGATGTGGAATAAGCTTAAAAACAATTAAATACATCAAGGTCAAATTAGGTACAACAGAGAACAAAAATGTCCTCTTCAACAATTTATGACCACGGGGCCCAAACTCTCTGCCAATTTCATAACCGAGCAATGCCCAAAAGAATCCATAAATAAGTACGATAATAGACGTAGCATTTGTTAAGCCCGCCCATAAACTTTCCAACCAGTCCCAATCAAATGCGTTATAGCCAATTGTAAGCAGCACCCCAAAAGTGAAAATGGCAATATTACAAAACACAAATAATTGCTGTGTTTTCTTAGGCGTTACGGATGACTCTTGTTTCCATAGTGCTGCAATCTCCTTTGGCGAACCGAGTCTATGTACCAATTCATCATATACTTTCGCTTCATCGATTGATCGTTCCTGGAGCAGGTCAAATACGTGCAGGTGATATTCCGCTATAATCTCTTCCTTATTGGGATGACGCCCAATTTCTTGTTCTAACTCATTTAAAAAGTGTTGTTCCCCTTCTGTCATGACTCGTTTCTCCCAATAAGGTTGTTCATCACCTGAACGTATCGATGCCATTCCGATGTTCTTTCTGCAAGGATTTCTTTCCCTTGCTCTGTAATGCGATAATATTTACGAGCGGGGCCCTTTTCTTGGTTTTGCCAATAACATTCAATGTATGTTTGCTTTTCCATCTTATGAAGTGCTGGGTAGAGTGTCCCTTCCTTCATTTGCAAATGGTTTTCACTACGACGATCCATTTCTTTTACAAGCTCGTAGCCATACATGTCACGTTCATTTAAAAGCTGTAATACAAGCAAAGAAGTACTGCCTTTTACAAGTTCGCGATTAAACATTTTCTCACCTACCTAGAATTATTAGGTATCATTACTATATAAAAATTACATCCCCTTGTAAAGGATTTATTTAACTTTTATTAAAAAAAATAATTAAAATAGGTTTAGTTCCTATACATACGGGAATACAAATTAATACAAGGCGAACTGCATTGGGAGGATTGTTGCAAACAACTTGCGAAAATGTAACCTCTTCATTTTCCAACTTGTTTACAAATGAATTCCAATGAGGAAATGCACAGCCTTGGCGGAAAATTTGCTTTACTGGCGATTGCTAGACTCGTCAGGAACTGTAACGATTTAAGTTCCATTTCACGGTTAGTTTTTCAACACAGTAAGTAGTTTTTTGTGAAAGTGCAACTGGTATACTGACTGAACACATGAGGATCAGATTGGAAGGCTCTTCCAGCGGTCTCTAAAGTAATAAACACAGTCAGTGGAACCAAACTGCAATGACGGGTTGTAAAATTGTCGTCAGAAAGAACAGTTTGGAGAAGATGAATTTAATTTTCCGCGTGCACCCCTTTTTAGGGGGAAGTGAAAGCATGTTCCGTTCATCGGAGCATGCTTTTCTTTTTTATCACATATAGTAATTTGATTGATAAAAATAATTTGGCTTTTGAACTTGATTATCATAAGGCTTGTGAAAGATGTGGGTTGCTGCTGGTGATAGTGGTGGAATCAACCATGTCCAATTCCCTGTAACCTTACGATTTGATTTCTGTTCTCGATTTTCAAAAACTTTAAATTGCTTTGCAGCCGTATGATGATCGACAATAGATACCCCATATTTTTTAAAGGAATCTAATACAGCAGCATTTAGCTCTACAAGTGCACGATCCTTCCATAAATTGCTTTCATGTTTTGTTTCTAATCCCATCTGTTTCGCTACTGTAGGAAGAAAATTATATCGCGTTTCGTCTGCCAGGTTTCTCGCTCCTATTTCTGTTCCCATATACCAGCCATTAAATGGAGCGGTAACGTAGTCAACTCCACCTATTTCCAAGCGCATATCGGAAATAATTGGTACAGCATACCATTTTACTGCCAAATCACCGAACAGTGAAAAGTCAGGATGTTCAATTGGAATTTCCATTACATATTCCTTTGGTATTTCCATAAACTCCGGGTCATGATCACCAATTTGAACAACGAGTGGAAGCAAATCAAATGCAGTTCCTTCACCAACCCAGCCAAGCTTCAAGCATTCCTTCGTAAACGCTATAGAAGCTGGATCACCTACTATCCCATTCTCCGTTTCATATCCAGCATAGCGAAGCAACTGGTGATTCCAAATCTTCACCTGTCTATATCCATGTATTTCTGGTTCGAAGATCGTTATCATCGGTTTGATTTTCCCCTGGTTGGTTGCATTTCTTATATGATTAAGCAAATGAGTAAATACTTCTTCACTACGCGTAGCGTGTCTTGCATCAATCACCTCTAGCTTTTCCCAGAAAAGTCTACCAATGCAGCGATTCGAATTACGCCAAGCCAACTTTGCACCATAAGCCAGTTCCTCATACGTATGCTCATAGTACCCTTTTTCATTCAGTTCTACTTGAATTTCATCCAGTCTTGCGGCAATTTCTTCTGACGTTTTGCCAAGCTCTCTATATAAATTTTCAATAAATGTATCTGCTTCTTGCTTTCGGATTACTTTTTTCATCATGGAATCCTCCTGTCCTCAACATATTTATTTTACCAAAGATAATCTTCTTTTTTGTGACGGAGTTTCTACAAATAGTTAGAAGCAGGGTATTGCATCAAAGCATTTCATTCGTTTATAATAAAATTAACTCTATTAGTGCGTGTTCAAAAAGGAGGATGGAAAGGACCGAGAAGTTCGAGGCGGCGAAGTTTTGAGTACCAGAACGTATGCAATTAATACGTGAGGAACGGAAAAGCAAACCAACGAAGAAATTCGATGTGTCATTTTCACCGGACTTTTTGAACTACCTCTATAAGCGGAAGGGTGAACCAAGGGGACATGAAAAACTAATCCTATTTTTCGAAAACATTCAAGTGAACGTATGTAAAAAATCAGCGGATTTTATCTGCTCTTTTCATCATGCGATTCACCGAATTTTTCAGAATAGGATTGTAGACTTTTGTGTTCCAGTAAAAGGGATTAGTCTCTCTTTTTTCGGTGCACCTCTGCCTCCTATTCTGAAAAGAATTTGGAGGCTTTTTTGGTCTCCACATAAAAGAACGGAGATGATAGGTATGGTCATAATGGAATTAAGCGGACTGCAATATGAAGTCAAAGATCGTTTACTCTTTGCAGCCGATCATTTAGCTATCCAAAATAAAGATCGAATTGGACTTGTTGGCAGAAATGGCAGTGGGAAGACCAGTCTACTAGAACTGCTTGCTGGAAAGCGACAGCCAAGTGAAGGTATGATTACACAGCAAGTAACCTGTGAATTGCTGCCCCAATTAAAAAACACGAATACAACAAAGAGTGGTGGTGAGGTTACGCAGGAATATATTAATCAATCTTTAGCAACGCAAGCTGGCCTTTTACTTGCTGATGAACCAACAACCAACTTGGATACGGAGCATATTGAAAAGTTAGAAAAGCAGCTGCAAAGACGGCAAGGAGCCATTGTTATTGTGTCACATGACCGAAGCTTTTTAGATGCCCTTTGTACGACGATCTGGGAAATTGACGACAAAAAAATAAATGTATATAAAGGGAACTATTCGAATTATATCGCTCAAAAGGAACTAGCAATCAGACAGCAAGAAAGTGCATATGAACAATACCAACGAAAGAAAAAGCAGTTGGAAAACGCAATCGAGTTAAAGGAGCAAAAAGCACAACGCGCAACGAAAAAACCGAAGAACGTTAGCGCTTCTGAAGCAAATATTACTGGAGCAAAGCCATACTTTGCAAAAAAGCAGAAGAAGCTACAAAAAACAGCAAAATCGATTGAAACGCGATTAGAAAAGCTTGAAAAAGTAGAAAAGGTAACAGAAATGCCTGCTATTAAAATGAATTTACCGAATCAGGAAGCTTTCACAGGTCAGATTATTATTCGGGTAGAGGAATTAACCGGAAAAGTTGCAAATCGCATCCTCTGGAAGCCAGCAAGCTTCTATATTCGCGGCGGCCAGAAGATAGCAATTATCGGTAAAAATGGTGTTGGTAAAACAACACTACTAAAGAAAATAATGAATGGTACAGATGGTATCACGGTATCACCCGCTGCCCAGATTGGTTATTTCAGCCAGAACCTGGACGTTCTTGATACAACAGACACCATTCTGGAAAACGTTCACTCGACCTCTATACAGGATGAAACCTTCATTCGCACTGTGCTTGCAAGGTTACACTTTTACCGGGATGATGTGTATAAAAAAGTAGAAGTACTAAGTGGCGGTGAGCGCGTTAAAGTAGCTTTTGCAAAACTATTCGTCAGCAATATAAATACACTTGTCTTAGATGAGCCGACGAACTATCTCGATATTGAAGCGGTCGAAGCATTAGAGGATCTTCTATCCGATTACGAAGGTACGGTACTTCTTGTTTCCCACGATCGACGATTTATTGAGCATGTCGCTAACCGGATTTTAGCAATCGAAAATCAAGCAATAACGTTGTTTGAAGGAAACTATGAAGCGTATAAAAATTATGTTCCAAAACAAGCTGCCGATTCAAAAGAACAAGAGCTACTTGTTATTGAAACAAAGCTAACGGAAGTCCTGAGCAAGCTTAGTATAGAGCCATCTGAAGCATTAGACCAGGAATTCCAAGCCCTTTTAAAAAGAAAACGAGAGCTTGAAAACAACAGTTAGGAAGAAGAATAAACGATTGTATAAGCATGCTCGGATTACTCCAGCATGCTTATTTATCTCTAGATAAAGATGACCATCGTCTTCAAACTTACTTTGCCTCTAACTTCTTTTGTACCCAATGCCCTACAAAAACAATACCTGCTGATACACCTAAGGCTGTAGAGAAGGCTGTTGCTAAATTTACAGATGATTGGAAGATCGCATTAACGATTACATTTAAAATAAATAGAGCCAAAAAAAACCATAAAAATTCCAATAAAATTTGCTTCAAATGCATCTGCCCCTTCCTAACACGATTCAGAAAATCTTTCCTTCTTCAAATTAAATTTTATCATATAATTATCTATACGATTTTTTAAAAGGAGGCGAGGATTTAAAAGTAAGTGTATATCTTTAAAATCTCAGAGGTGTTGACGTGTATAAAAAATTCACATTTTATCTATTCGTATGCTTCTTACTTATGGTTGGGTGTTCTAGCTCGAATGATGTCGAAAACGACACAAATGGATTAACAGCTTATCTTCAGGAGTCAATTGAATATTACGATAGGGTGATTATCGAGAAGGAAACCTTGAGTGAAAAGGAGCAAAAAACGTATAACGACTCTTTCCGTTCATTTCAACCAGAATTAGAAAGTATGTTTGAAAACATGTTAAGCGAGGAAGAAAAAGATGTTATTAGACGATTAGCAGCCCCTAAAGGACCTGAAGCGTATGAACAAGCTCGAGAAGAAGCAATCGAAATGTTTAGTCTTGATGATTAAGAGAATGAAAATGGCACTGACGCTTCCGTCAGTGCCATTTCCCTTATTCCTCTTCTTCACTATCTTCTAACTTATAATTATAGTCATAATCAGTAGGATCAATTGGTTCCCACTCATCATTCGGTGTGTAATAACGAAGCAAGTCTCCGTTCAACACCCGGTCTGAAAGCTCCAACTCATGTAGAACTGTTTCACTTAATTCTTCCATCTCTTCCGTTGGTTCTTCAATAACTTCCTTCGTTTCATTGTCATAATAAATACCATTTACTAAGCTGTATTCTTCCGTCATATAACCACCATTTCGGAATGGCACATAGTCCTTATGATCCTCAGAAAACATATCCGTACCGAATAGAATGTAATCACGTGCATCAATTCCTAAAATATGCAGCAACGTTGGCATAACATCAATTTGACCAGAATAGGTATGATTCGTACCTTGTCCCTCAACACCAGGAACTTTGATCATAAATGGTACACGCTGAAGCTCTGCATTTTTCAATGATGTAATTTCTTCACCTAGAATTTCTGACATCGCACGATTATGATTATCTGAGATACCATAATGGTCACCATAAATCATAATAATTGAATCCTCGTACAGACCTGATTCCTTCAAGTCATTAAAGAACTGTTCTAATGACTCATCCAAATAACGCGCTGTTTGGAAATAACGGTCTACCGAACCATCTCCGGTCTCAGCAGGTGCAATCGTTGCATCCTCTTCATCAATTAAATAAGGATGGTGGTGCGTTAATGTCATCATATGCGCATAAAATGGTTGTTCCATTTCTTCTAATAATGGCATTGATTCTTCAAAGAACGGTTTATCCTTTAATCCGTAGTTGATAACCCGGTCTGGGCTCATATCATAAAAGATATCATAATAGAAATCATTAATACCGAGATGCTTATACACTTCATCACGGTTCCAGAACGATTTACCATCCCCGTGGAATACTCCACTTGTATAGCCCTGTTCCTGTTCCATAATTGCCGGTAATGCTTGGTACGTATTTTTCCCTCGCGTCACAAAAGCAGACCCTTGCGGCAAGCCATAAAGTGACGTATCCATGATTAACTCGGCATCAGCCGTTTTTCCCTGTTCCGTTTGATGGAAAAAGTTATCAAAATACGTGAATCCTTGATTCTGATCGTTCACTAAGGAATTTAAGAACGGTGTAACCTCTTCCCCATGTAACTCAAAATCTATTAAAAAGGATTGGAAGGACTCCAGATGAATTTTAATAATGTTCTTCCCTTCACCTTTTCCGAAATATGCTTCATTCGGTTCTGCATACTTGCTTTTCGTATAATTGTCTACTTCTGTAATATCACTACTATCAGCAAGCACACGTTGTGTCGATGTCTCAAAGCTTTGGATAGCATCATAAACCATAAAATTATAGGTACCCAAATACTTTACTAAATAGTTACGGTCAAACGTACGCTCTAGGAGCTGTGGACGATCTATCTCAGCTAATCCTAGATTAATAACAAATGCCATGACACCAGCCATTAATACGATTAGCGGTTTTCGTAATTTTAGTCGCTCCATTGACCAATTCGTACGATTCTTCCAATACAATACAACCAATAAAATTAAGTCGAATGCATAGAGAATATCGCGCCATTCTACTAAACTCGCAATACTACCACCTAGACTACTAAAGTTACTTGTCTGCATCATCGTCGCAATCGTAATAAAGTCACTATTAAAGCGATAGAAAACGACATTCGCGTACAAGATAAAGGCTAAAAGGATATCTAACACAATAATCCATACTCCTGCTTTTCTACCAGAAGCAAAGAGTGCTAACCCCAAAACTAATAGTCCCGTACTTAACGGATTGAGAAATAATAAAAACTCTTGCATCGTACCACTAACACCAAGATTAAACTCTAGTTTATATATAAAATACGTTTTTATCCAAAATAGGAGTACAGCGATAGCGAAGAACCCCATCTTAGTAGATAATAATTTCTTCACATTGTTCACCTCAAAGTTTTATTAATTATTTGATACAAGCGTAGATTATACACCTTCATAATCCGTCTGTCAAAACTCAATACTATCCTACTAGGAATAAATATGTATAAGCATCCAACGAAAGAAAGAACTCCAATGCAGCTTATGCATTGGAGTTCTTTATCCTATTTATTTTTTTCAAAATAACTACATACAACATGTCCAACTGCTTTTGCAGCAACTAGAATAGCGTCCTCATCAATATCAAACTTCGGATGATGGTTGAAATAAGGTTTCTCTACGCCTTTTGGTGTACATCCGATAAAGAAATAACAGCCAGGAATTTTCTCCAAATAATAAGCGAAGTCCTCAGACGGAGATAAAGGTGGATATTGTTTTACTTCTTTAATATCCTTGTCATTCGCGTTATTCAAGCTTTCGGCTACCAATTCTGTATACTCTAACGTATTGAACAGTGGCGGATAATCAGCATTATATTCTAATGTGCATGTCACTCCGAATTCCACTTCAAGCCCTTTTACAATCCGTCTAAATTCCTGCTCAATAATTTCCTGACTTTCTTTACTCATGTAACGAATATCACCTTCGAGCTCTACGCTATCTTTAATCACATTAAATGTACCTTTGCCATCAAAGGATCCAACTGTGACAACTCCAGCATCCATTGGGTTCAATCTGCGACTAATAATGGTTTGAACAACCGTTACAAAGTGTGACCCAGCTACGATTGAATCATTAGCAGTATGCGGTGAGGAACCGTGACCACCAGTTCCCTGGATTTTCAACTTAAAGTAGGATCTACCATTAAATGTATAGCCACTACGATAACCAACAACACCAGCAGGATCCATCGGTAATACGTGAATACCAAAAATCGCATCTAAATCATCTAGCTTACCCGAATCCATAATGCTTTTCGCACCACCTGGTGGAACCTCTTCAGCATGCTGATGAATAATTTTAATTGTCCCGTTTAACTCTTCTTTCAGCTGGATTAAACAATCAGCAAGAACAAGTAAGTATGCTGTATGGGCATCATGGCCACATGCATGCATCACTCCTTCATTTTTGGATTTAAATGGGACATCTGCCTCTTCCGTAATTGGAAGGGCATCAAAGTCCGCTCTGAGTCCGATTGTTTTTCCTGGTTTTCCACCTTTAATTGTTACAATAATCCCATAGCCATTGCCAACATTTGTCTCTACCTCTACATCTTTACCTTGGTAAAAATCGGCAATATACTTAGCAGTTTTCTCTTCTTTAAAAGAAAGCTCTGGATTTTCATGTAAGTAACGACGAATTTCAACCATTTCATCTTTCCGTGCTTCTAACATTTCCATCAATTTACTTCTCATTACAACACTGCCTCCTTTTTTCCAATCAAAATGCTTTCAATCATTACTGTTTTACGTCAGCTGGACGTACAGTTGACGATCTTACAGGGTCATCTTCATTTTCTCCTGCTTCTCTAGGAACTAACATGATAATTGAAATCAATGACAATACCGCAAAGATTACATTGACGATTATTCCTGATGATGCTGCTACTTCAACACTGCTTACTAATGTTATTGCACTGTATACCGTTGCTGAAATTGCTACACCAAATGCATTCCCAAGTGAGCTTGCCATTTTGTATACCCCGGAAGCTTCCCCAACTTTATTTGCTGGAGCATAGGATACAGCTGTGTCAGTTGAAGGTGTTGCATACATTCCTAAACCTAATCCAAATAGGATAAATCCGACGAACACAACAATTGTATACATTAGATCTGGTAAGAAAGTAAGTCCCATAACACCTACACCAATTAAGGTTAAAGTCGTTCCCCAAACCATTGGCTTTCTTGCGCCGGTTTTTTGCATGATTTTTTCACCTACACGAATCATACCAAGCACTGCTATAAGATACCCAATTGAAAGCATTCCAGATTGAAATGCTGAGAATCCTCGTCCAACCTGTACATATGTGTTCGCAACAACTAATGTACCGGCAACTGCATTTAATAAGAAGTTGGAAATTGTTGCACCTGTATAGGCTTTGCTTTTAAACATTTTGAAATCAATAAGTGCATTATCACGTTTCGCTTCATACTTGATGAAAGCAATAACCCCGATAACCGTTACGATTGCAAGTCCGATTGTTGCTAAACTTGTCCAACCTAATTCTGCACCTTGTGTAATAAATACATTCAATGCAAGCATCGTCACAATGAATATTCCTAAACCACCGAAGTCAAATTTGAATTTTCCAGTTGTTTCCGCTTTGCTTTCAGGTGTGTCTTTAATTAACCACATTGCGAGTACTGCAAAGACAATGGAGAAAACGAAAATCCATTTCCATCCCATCGATGTTGCGACAGCACCACCGAAGAACGAACAGAAACCTGAACCACCCCAAGAACCAATTGACCAATAGCTTAGTGCACGTTGACGATCTTCGCCTTCAAAGTACTCCTTCACTAATGCTATCGTTGCAGGCATAATCGCAGCTGCAGATAACCCTTGTAAAATACGACCTAGAATTAAGAGAAATGCTCCATTGGCTAACACAAGCAATAAAGAACCAATAATACTCAAGATTAAACCAACGTACGTAATTTTTTTACGACCAATTCGGTCCGCTAAACCTCCAGCTACTACAATAAACATACCAGAAAACAAAGCAGATAAACTAATTGCTACGTTAATTGCTCCTAATGAAACACCTAAATCCGATTGAACTGCTGGTACAATATTAACCATTGACTGGGCAAATAACCAAAATGTAATAACTCCAAATACAATCCCTGTAATCAATTTATTGGTGCCTTTGTAAGCTGTATCCATTGTACAACCTCTCCTTTTTTAAAAAAATTATTTCATAATCATTAAACGTCATTCTTTCCTAATATGAACAAGTCATTACTGGATAATAATGCCTGCGGTCTTTCTTGAGCTCATCCTTACCACACTTTTAGTATAAGGAAATCCTTCATTACAAATAAGGCTTTTTTCACTATAATCACCATTAAAATATGTTCAATAATTCACATAAGAAAATAACGGTAAAAAAATAACCGTTATTTTTTGATATATATACAATTAGATAGGATGGCAGTAGCTACTATTATCACGATTGCTGCTTAATGAAAAGCTCTACGTATATCAAAGAAATGAATTGCATTTAATGACATGTAAGCGTACATGCTCCAATCACCATCAATCGTCTGATCAAATAATTCAAGTGATGGTTTACTTGTTTCGTTTATATAGTTGATAACCTCTTCATCCATCCCGTATTTACTATTTAAGTCCCACCATTTCGTATAAAGCGCTCCATGATCTTTATCAAAAACACGTTTACGAATCTGATAGTCCCCTGGCTCTATGCCCGAAATCGTCACTCGAATTTCCTTATTTAATTTTTTGAGGAACGTCTCTTCAATTGTAAAATGTGGATTCACATTATTAATATTCATTAAAACAAGCTGATAGCCACGATCATTTTTAGTCATGACATACTCTGAACCACGTGCAATAATGTCACCATTTAATCTTTCAAAAAACTGCATCGCAAAATAAGCAGGACGTTTGCCACTAAAAAAGTGAAAGAGCTCCAGTCCTTCCATCCGAATTTTCCGATCTCGTCCTGACTTCTCATGTTGTTCTGTATTAATCCAAAAGCCTATTGAATCTACCTCATTCGCTAAATCTAAGGCATTTTTCAACACTAATGCGCCACGGAAAAACGTTCCATTCGTAAATCTCGTGTTTCCAGAGAGTGTGTTCCAGCTAATTAAGCTAATTGGCTGATTTCTCCCATGCTTCTTTAAATACGTCTTCACTTTAGCTGTTTTTTCCTTTATATACCCTTCTGCTAGTGAAAATCGATCATCTCCAAGCTCTTCAAAATCGATTATCTCGTTTTGATTTGCTTCATACCCATAGAAATCGATCGGAAGTTTTTTCTCTATTAACCACGTATGACTCTTATTCGTTTTCTCTTCTTTATAGGAAAATGGCAAAAAGGCTCCTACCCTAACTTTGGGGACAAGCGTCTTAAGCGAACGATATAAATTTAAATAGACACGCTCAAGCTCACTCACACGGACAGCTGTTACAGATGGTTCATAAAACATAAAGTACCATTTTTCAATATAAGAAGTCCCATACACATTTAAGCAATGCTTTATAAAATCTTGCAGCTCTCGTACGTAACTCTCTTCATCGCTAGAAATCTCAGCGTAATCAATACGAATAAACAGTCCTAAATCGTGCTTACGCAGAAAATTCAAGACAAAATCTGCATTGTAATACGGGGAAGTAGTCGCGATAATTTCATCCGTCTCTACCGGAGGAATAAACGTAGAACCACCAATTAATTTACGTACCGAAATATTTTCGAGGCCAATTTCCTTCTTCGCCATCAAAATTTGCAGTCTCACCCCTTCCTTTAACAGCTCACTTAACTCACCAATAGCGAGATTATGAATCGGCCTGTTAATTTTAGTTGGGCTAACCTCCCGTATATCAAGCTTTAATTCTTCAGCTTCCGTTTCTATACTAGTGAATGTCATATCACTATCCGTCAGTAACATTCCTAATTCACCGATAATAGATGATGATTGAATAATATCAACTGCATCCTTTAGGTCATACGTTTTCATCGTGTCCATGCCAGTTTCCTGATTTTCTTCTCGGTATAATTTCGGAGTTTGTTTATACACTTCTTTAAAATAATGCACAAATGACTTTACATTCGGAAATCCATTATTCATCGCGATATGAGATATGGAATCTGTCGTATACAGTAGTTCCTTTACGGAATGCTCCAGCCTAATATTCATCATATAGCGATTGAAACCAGTCCCAACTTTCTGTTTAAAATAACGCGATAAATAACTGGACGATAAGTAAAACTTGTCGGCTACATCATCTAACGTAATTTTTTGCTGATAATTTTCTTCCATATAATGAATGATGTGCCTTATTCGTTGATCCCCAGTATCAATCCGCTCCTGAATCCTCCCTTTTTGCTTAAAGCGTCGAATAAGAATGAGCAGGATTTCACTAATAAAAGATTGGAGCTCAATCCGATAGCTCTCTCCCCCTCGAAAGTAGGCAATCATTAGTTCAGCCAAAAGCTTACGAATCCGGTTAATGACAGCATCTTTTTCCATATCCACGTCGCCAGAAAAGCATTCAAAACGACTATTCGGATATGCCTCATAATGCTGCTGCATATATTGGTCGGAAATTTGTAGTAATAGTACATGATTTTGTTGACTGCCTTTCGCTTGATAAATCTGATTCCGATTAATTACGAGCACGTCTTTTTCTTGCAATTGATAAAATCGACTATTTGTTTCAACGGTCAACTCCCCGTGAATCACAAAAATAACTCCAATTCCTTGATTCATTTTTGGAGCTAAAAACTCAATTTGCTGTAGATTTATAATAAAGTCCGTTAGCTGATTCTCCATTTTACCTTCCTCCATTCCCTGACGATAACCACGATAACCATTGCTATTCCTATTAGTTTACATGTATTCGGAAAGGAGAATCAAGTTAGAATTGACGATGGAAGCACGATATGATAATGGTTGACTTTAATCATCACATTTTATATAATTATAATTAATTAAAGATATTTTAATTAATTATTTCTGAATAACATATATCATATACGCTCTAGGAGGGAAAATAATGAGTGAGAACCTATCATTAAAAGCTTATGTCGTATTAATGAAAGCATACAAATCGATTGAAGAACGAATTAAGAAGGATATTAGCAGTCACGGCATGCGTACTTCTGATTTTGCTATATTAGAAGCATTATACCACAAAGGCAGACAAACGATTCGCCAAATTTCAGAAGCTGTTCTTATCAACACCGGATCCATTACCTACGTTATCGATAAACTCGAAAACAAAGATCTGCTCGAACGTAGTAATTGTAAGGATGATCGTCGCGTTGTCTATATTCAACTGACAGATCAAGGACGCCAGTTGATGGAAGATATTTTTCCAAAGCATCAAAAGGTAATTGAAGATTTGTTTGTCGGTATTTCTGACGAAGAGAAAAAGACAATGATTCATGTGCTTAAAACTGTTGGCAAAAAAAGTGAAGAACAGTGATAACGAATTTAGATGTACTTATCAATTTTCATTTAGCCAAGGAGGATTGAAATTGCTTTCCTTTGACCCACAAAACAATACAGAACGAGAAAATTATAAATTGTTAACCGGCAGCATTATTCCAAGACCAATTGCATTTGTAACAAGTTTGGCACAGGATGGCACAATTAACGCGGCACCATTCAGTTATTTTAACGTTGTTTCGTCTAATCCGCCAATGCTTTCTGTTTCCATCCAGCGAAAAGATGGGCAGTTAAAGGATACAGCCCGGAATATTCTAGAAAATAAACAGTTTGTCGTGCATATTGTCGATGAGGACAACGTTGAAGCGATTAATAAAACAGCTGCAACACTTCCAGCGACAGAAAGTGAACTAGACCTTACGAACTTCACGCTTATTGATAGTGAAACGATTGACGTATCAGGGGTTAAAGAAGCTAAGGTTCGATTTGAATGTACACTGGAACGAGCGATTGAGTTAGGCGATGGTGAATCGATTAATACGGATCTTTTAATTGGAAAGGTCGTTCGATTTCATGTGGATGAACACATTTTTGAGTCGGGAAGAATTAACCAAGATAAATTAAAAGCTGTAAGTCGTTTAGCAGGAAGTAATTACGCAAAAACTGGCGCATTATTTTCACTAGAACGACCTAAATAGGAGGAGTATGCCAAATGAAACATATATTTAAAAAAGGAAGTAACCCTTCCAAACCGACATTGTTGTTGCTACACGGAACCGGGGGAACGGAACAGGATTTACTTCCACTTGCAGAGATTATCGATAAAGAAGCAAATGTATTAAGTGTTCGTGGAAATATTCTCGAAAATGGAATGCCACGCTTTTTCAGAAGGTTAGCTGAAGGTGTTTTTGATGAAGAAGATCTTATTTTCCGAACAACAGAGCTTAATGAATTTTTAGATGAAGCAGCAGTCAAATATGAATTTGATCGCAATCATATCGTGGCGATTGGCTATTCAAACGGAGCAAACATTGCAGCAAGCTTAATGTTCCATTACAAAGACGCATTAAATGCCGCCATTTTACATCATCCAATGGTTCCAAGAAGAGGAATTGATTTACCTGATCTTTCTGGCAAACAAGTATTTATCGCCGCTGGAACAAATGACCCAATTTGTCCTGCACAAGAATCAGAAGACCTCCATTCTCTACTGGAATCTGCTGGTGCTAACGTAACATTACACTGGGAAAACCACGGACATCAATTAACCATGACCGAAGTGAAAGCAGCAGCTAGTTGGTATAGTAACTAAAAAGGAAAACACCGTCCGATGCTCTATAAGCATGGGAACGGTGTTTTATTATACGTATTAGGATTGAATGATTAATTTAATTTTATTACCGGACGGATCTTCCGTCATATAATCGTCCATTTCTTTGGTCACGATAGCTCCGACCCGCTCCAATTGATCAATTGTTTTCTTTCTAGTAGATTCGTCTGGGAATACAAGTGTATACCAATTAAGTCCGATACTGTTCGCTGTTGGTCTAGGAGCACCTACTCCACTCCACACATTGACAGCAACGTGATGATGATAGCCGTTATGCGATGTGAATAACGCACCAGGATATTTCGTAACAATATCAAATCCTAATCCATCAATGTAGAATTTCTCTGCCGCATCTAAATCGTCAACATGTAAATGAACATGCCCCATAAGGGTATCAGCAGGCATTCCCTCCCATTCTCCTTTTTGCTCGGCTAAAACCCCTTCTGCATCCAGTGGGTCTGTCCGCATCGTAACCTGACTATTTGTCCAATCCCACACTGAAGATGGCCGATCATGCGCAATTTCAATACCATTCCCATCTGGGTCTGAAAAATATAATGCTTCACTAACTACATGATCAGAAGCTCCAAACCCGAGCCTGTCTGCTAAGCCTGTTTGAATAAAATGCTTTAGAAATGCAGCAAGATCAGCACGACTTGGTAACAGAATAGCAAAATGATATAAGCCAGTCGTTCTTTGTTGTTTCGGAGTCACATCTTTAGGCTGTTCTAATGTGAGTAGCGGACGTTTACCATCAACTGTTAATACTGCTTTCCGTTCCGATTGTTTTAACACTTGGAATCCCATAATACCCTTATAAAATAATAAGGAATTTGATAGGTCACGTACATTTATATTAACCTCTCCAACATGAATCGTAGGCGCTTCAAAAAATTTCTTTTCCATTCAATTTACCACCTTTTAATTAGGTCTCCGATGTAATAAATTATAACTTAATTACTTTATGTATTATCTTACCCGTCAAGTTAGACTGAATAATTACTAGAAGTTTAATTTTCATGGAATTAAATTATCCTTATTTTATTAACTTTAGTACAATCGAATTAAACATTTTATTCGTAACTATTAAATGATTGAAGGGAACACAAATGACATCAAGCGATCCTGTAGCAATAAAATTTAAAAATGTAAATTACTCCGACGGCAAGCTACCTATTTTAAAAAATATTAATGGCTTTTTTCCGAAAGCAAAAATCACAACAATCGTCGGTCCTTCGGGAGCTGGAAAAACAACGTTATTCCGACTATGTAATGGCTTAATTTCTCCCAGTTCAGGAGAAACTATAGTGAATGAAAGAGATATTAATTACTATGAACCAACACAATTAAGAAGAACCTTTGGACTCGCACTACAACGTGCAACAATGCTTCGCGGCAATGTTTTTAAAAACCTTTCCATGCCACGAATATTGCAGGATAAGAGGTTACATAAAAACGAGGCAAAGGAATTATTAAATGATGTAGGATTAGATCCGAATATACTAGAACGAAATGTAAAGGATCTATCAGGTGGACAAAGGCAAAAAGTATCGATTGCGAGAACTTTAGTAAACAAGCCAAACATCTTATTACTTGATGAAATCACATCCTCACTGGATCAGGTTTCCCAACTGGATATCGAAACGCTTATTAAACAACTTAACGAGAAGTATAAAGTAACCATCATTTGGATTACACATAATTTACAGCAAGCACGATCTGTAGGTGACTACACGTGGGTGAT
Organism: Oceanobacillus polygoni; assembly: GCF_008304605.1. Taxonomy (GTDB): domain Bacteria; phylum Bacillota; class Bacilli; order Bacillales; family Amphibacillaceae; genus Oceanobacillus; species Oceanobacillus polygoni. Next base: position 34,637 of record NZ_PIJY01000015.1, read on the forward strand.
GATGGACGGGCAACTAGTTGAATCTGGAGAAATCAGTTTACTTCATCATCCACAGCACGCTAAAGTGAAACGTTTTATTAAGGGGGAAGTCGAATGAGCTTTCTCACGTTAACTTTATCCCTTATTTTCGTGTTGATCCCTATCGTTTTATCTAAAACTTTGAAACTAGGGTTGGAAAAAGATACGATTATCGCGACAATTCGCTCGATTATTCAATTGCTCGCAGTTGGATATCTCCTTACATTCGTTTTTGATTCAGATAATTTTTTCTATCTTGTATGTATGATAATCCTAATGATTGGAGCTGCTACACAAAATGCTCGGAAAAAAGGAGCTGCTATTCAAGGAATAACATGGAAGCTAATCGTTACGTTTATCTTTGTTGAAGGACTAACACAAGGAATTTTACTCGGTCTACAAATCACACCGCCAGCGGCTCAATATATTATTCCAATTAGCGGCATGCTTATTGGAAATTCAATGGTTCTTTCTATCCTATTTCTGAATCGATTTACTTCCGAAGTGGAAACACGACAAGAAGAAACCGAATTAATTCTATCTCTTGGCGGAACACCGAAACAAGCGATTCATATGCCTTTAATCCACTCCATTAAAGCTAGCTTAATTCCGACCATTGAAAGCCAGAAAACAATTGGGCTCGTGCAATTACCAGGAATGATGAGCGGGCAAATTATCGCAGGCGCAGATCCTGCACAAGCTGTGCAATTTCAATTGTTAATTTTGTTCCTACTTTTAACAACTGCAGCAGTTACTAGCATTATGCTTGGGCTTTTATCCTACCCAACGTTGTTTAATAAGCAAATGCAGATGTTAAAGATCAGAGAGTGAAACTGATAAATGTTCTATTCGGTTGAAAAGAGCGGATTATTACCTAGCATACAAATGGGGGTGCCCCAAAACGGACACCCCCACGTCTAGCTCTCATTCTTTTATACTAGCTCAATCACTCGGTCACAAAGTCTTTCAATCAGCTTTGCTTCATGACTTATGACAACAATACCCATATTTCGTTTCCTAGAAATCTCCAGAACGGCATGCCAGATCTGTGCTTGAGTAATGGCATCGAGCATCGTTGTCATCTCATCCGCGATCAGAAAGCGTGTTTCCGGTCCTAATGCTCTTAGGACACAAAATCGTTGCAGCTCTCCACCAGATAGTTCTCCCGGCCAGCGTGTTAGCCATTCACGTTCAATACCAAATGTATCTAATAAGGCTTGATCCGGCTTCCAGCCTTCATGTAAGCTCTTATGCATCTTCCAACGTGGATTGATTGCTTTTTCTGGATGCTGGAATACGAGTTGGACTGGATAGTATCCCTTATTCTGTACCGAAAATCCATCCAAAGTGACCGTCCCTTCAATTGGCTCCTCAAAGCCCGCCAAAATACGAGCAAAGGTTGTTTTCCCTTGTCCACTTGGTCCAACAATACCTACAATTTCGCCAGGCTTTACGGTTAGGTTAACGCCACGAAATAACCAAGCTCCATTTCCATAACGAAATCCAATATCCCTTGCTTCAAGTTGCATGAATACACCTCACTGTACCATCTCTTAGTTCTCTCATCTCCGGTCGCCCTTTTCTGCAATCGGATGTTGCCCAAGGACAGCGCGGTTCAAATAAACATCCCGGGGGCAACGCACTTGAATGAGGTTGAGAACCTTTAATCGGGATAAAATCATTTTGGGGTAAAGCTCTCCATAAAGCTTTACTATACGGATGCCGTAATGCCTCTCCTTTTCCAGTAAAGTCCGTTACTGGCGCAATCTCCACCGTCGTTCCAGCATAGAAGACAGCAATCTCATCGGCAATGGATAGAGCAGAATCAATGTCATGGGTAATCAACATGACAGCACAACCACTATCTGCCAACTCTCGGAAATTTCCGAGTGCTTCTTTCATTACAGTAGGATCAAGACCAGGCGTAGGTTCATCGGCAATAATTACTTTAGCACCACTGACAATAGCTGTAGATAGCAACGTTCGCCTCGCCATCCCGCCGGAGAGCTCGAATGGATACATCCCTTCCACTTCTGGTTTTAGATGATAGCGTTCGAACACATTCTTTTGCGCTTCTTTCGGATCTCCAGTTCTTACCGACGTACGAACTTGTTTACCCACTTTCATCAGTGGATCTAAATAGTTTACCGATTGCGGAACGAGGGCAATTTCTTTCCCTCTTAATGCGATTTTCCGAGCATGTGTGAGCTCTTCTCCCACATATGTCATCGATCCACTGACTTTTGCATTCGTCGGAAGCACGCCTAAGATCGCATGCGCGAGCAGACTTTTTCCCGAACCACTCGCACCGACAACCGCAAGTATTTTCCCTGCTTCAAGCGTAACATTCAAATCTGAAATAACCTGGTGACTCTTCTGTTTAAATCCAGTTGTATATTGCGTAAAGGCAACAGATAAATTTTTCACTTCAAGAATAGGCATGTGTTACCTCCTTTTCATATGGAAATAGCACATTTTACGTTCATTCATGTGCTCGTGTAGGATCAATGAGCGTTCGGAGGTATTCTCCAATTTGGTCAAATGTCCTTACAACAATTAACAAACAAAGCCCCGGGAAGAATGCAAGCCACCACATACCGGAAGATAAGTACTTCATCGATTCAGACAAAATAATTCCAATTGCCGGCTCATGCGGTGAAAGTCCTAATCCTAAAAATGTAACAGCTGCTTCATGTAAGATGACATGCGGAAACAGTAACATAAAGCCAATTAAAATTTGCGGGCTTATATGTGGTAAAATGTGATGCAATGCAATCCACCAACGAGGTTTCCCCATTTGTTTCGACATTTGAACATATTCCGCTGAACGAACTTGCAGCACCTCTGCTCGAACAACGCGAGCAAGGCTCGGCCAATGTGTAAGCATCAGTCCAATCACAATCCCTTTAAATCCTCCACCTAATGTAAAAGCAATTAAAATCAGCGTTACAAGATGTGGAACACTCAAGAAAAGATCAATGATCCAGGAAATAACGCGATCAGCCACTCTCCCCATTGATGCAGCAGTCATTCCAAGAACTAGAGCGATCAGCGCACTTCCTGTCGCCCCAAGCAATCCAACACCGATACTAAGTGAAAGGCCCATGATTGTTCGGGTAAACATATCTCGCCCAAGCCAATCTGTACCAAATAAATGATCAAATGATGGAGGAACGTTTCGCTCATTAAGATTGGTCGCTATCCTTCCCTCATCCAAGAATAATCCACCTAATACGACACTTAGTAAAAATAGAAGTGCAATAACAATTGTAAGCAACATCCGTCTCCTCTGATTTAGGAGTGGCTGTTTATTTTTTTCTTCTGGAGTAGAAAGCATAATGTTCTCCTCCTCTCATCCTTGGGTCGAGCACCTTATAAATCAGGTCTGCTATTAAATTCCCAATAAAAACAAATAACGTACTAAAAATAACAATCCCTAATAAAAGCGGAACATCTCCTCTTACGCCAGCTTCAACAGTCGCTTGACCTAAACCCGGGTAAGAAAAAACCTGCTCAGCTAGTACAGCTCCACCAAATAACTCGCTAAACGCTGCGAATTGTAAGGTGATTGCCGGTAAAGCAACATTGCGTAATCCATGTCTCCAAAAAAGCACAAAGCCACGTTCACCTCTCGCACGGGCAAATAAAACATATTCACTCTGAAGCACATCGATCATTTTTTGGCGTGTATGGAGTGCTACATTAGCCACACCAAGAATACTCAATGTGATTGCCGGTAGAATGAGATGTTTGATTCGGTCGAGTAATGTAACGTCCTCTGCAAGTACACCAGCAGGAACTCCCATACCGACCGGAAACCATTTCAACCACACCGCAAAAACAATCAACACAAGTAACCCCATCCAAAATGTCGGTGTGGAGGCCAATGTATAACAATATCCTTTTATGATGCGGTCAATCCAAGTACCTTTTTTCATTGCGGCAACAACACCGAGAATAAACCCAATAATCCCAGATAATGCCCATGCTGTTAGCATCAGCGCAAGGGAATTGACAAAACGTTCGCCAATAATATCAGCAACTGGACGACGGTAAATCATCGACGTACCTAAGTCACCGGAAAGGATGGCAGATCCCCAGTTTAAAAATTGCACACCAACTGGCTGGTCAAGCCCCCAATACGCAGCTATCTTTGCACGCTGTTCCGGGCCTACATTTAACATATCCGCCCCAATATAAGCTTGAATAGGATCAATTGGGGAATTTTTAATTAATAGGAAGGAGATAAAACAAATGGCTACTAATAATGTAGCCATTCGTATCCCTTTCATTAGAAGAAAAAATCCTAGCTTCTTAATCATTTTGAACACACCTTTAGTTACTCCATTTCCAATCAACGATATTATCTGTTGCCGGCCAGCCATGACCGTGGACATGAATGCGTTGCTCACCGATATCCAAATTATCCTTTACAAGGTACAGGTGATCAATATTTACTAACCAAGCCCACGCAGCATCACCTTGTGCACTTAAGCCGGTTTCGCCATCCCATTGAGCTTTTTTCCAAAATTCGATAGCCTCTTCTTCACTAGAAGCTGCAAGAGCTTGTTCAAAATAGGCATCAACGGTTTCATTCTCGTAATAGCCCGTATTGTAATAATCAACTCCAGCATTATCACTACCATAAATATTATACATCTCATGCGGATCATGACTGCCCCAACCTAGCAATACAGCACTTGAATACATATGTTGACCAATAACATCCCAGCTTCCGCCCTCAACATTTATTTTAATTCCAAGTGGCTCCACCATATCCGCAGCAGATATTGCAAGTGATTGACGTATCGCATCACTTGCTAAGTAATAAAGTGAGAATTCGGCTTTCAAGCCGTCCTTTTCTAAAATCCCGTCACCATCTGTATCTTCCCATCCAGCTTCTTCTAAAAGTTCACGTGCACGATCCATATCAGCATCCTCAACTACCGTATCCGGATTCCACCATGGAAGCCCATCAACGGATGTATATGCAGGTGTACCATATCCTTCAAGCACACCATCTACTAAAGCTTGACGATCAACAGCAATATTGATCGCCTGACGAATTGCCGCGTCAGCTGTCACATCATTACCGATTGGTAAACCGTCTTCCGTAACTTTTCCTGACTCTGCAAATGGAAAGACAATTCCACGGTTATCAACCGTCTCTATTGCTTCAAGTTTCATACCAGGTACCTCTTGGTTACTAAATGCAGCTGGTATATACGCCATATCCACCTCACCTGCTTGAGCAGCAGCAAAGGAAGCGTCCTCACTTAAGAATAAAAATGTAATCCTTTTAAAATGAGGTTCCGTATCGTAATATTCCGGATTCGCCTCTACAATCAATTGTTGCCCTTTATCCCACTGTACAAGCTGAAACGGACCAGATCCAATTGGATTTTCGGCATAGTCTTCTGTATAGGCATGCTTTGGTACAATCCCCGTTGCTACAAGAGCATTAACAAATGTTGATTGCGGTTGCTCTAAAGTGAATTTTACAGTGTATTCATCTACCGCTTCTACCTTGTCAATACTGTTAAGATCTACTACAGATCCATTATCCATCGCCGTTTCAAATGTAAACACAACATCTTCAGCAGTTAAAGGTTCTCCATCTGAAAATGTCACATCATCACGTAATGTTACCGTCCAAACTTCACCATCTGCTTCATAGTCAGTAGCAAGATCATTGACAATTTGAAGATCATCATCTCTTTTTAAAAGCGTGCTTTGAAATAGCGGAGAGCCGTAGCGCCCCCAGCCTGTTGTTGGATCAAATCCGGTTTCCGGCTCTGATCCAAATGCTAATACAAGTTCATCTTTATTATTTTCTTCACTATCATTTGTTGCATCATCTGCTTGATCGGAATCCGACTGTGTACAGCCTGCTAATAAAATAGCAAAAATAAGCACGGTCAATAAGCCGATTCCAACTATTTTTCTATTCATTAACTTCACTCCATGTTCTATATATTTTTTAGTCCAAAATTAGATTCGCTCTACAGGAGCCAATGTAAACTTACCGTAATCTACACCCTTTATACTTGTTAGCTGATAACTTAGCTGCTGGATGTCTTTAGCTTTTCCCTTTACGATAATTAACTCTAAACAGCTCGCTTGGTTCAGATGGAAATGTGTCGTAGCAAGGATATTGTCGTGCATACGATGTTGAATCTTTGTAAGCTCGTCTACTAGATTCCGTTGGTGATGGTTATAAAACAAAAGAACACTCCCAGCAACAATTTGTTCATCCTGCTCCCAGGAGTGTTGCGTTAACGCATCTCGAACCAAATCTCGGACTGCTTCCGATCGGTTTTCATATCCTCGTTGTTTCACTAAATCATCAAATTTCCGAAGCAAATGCCCTTCCATTGATATACTAAACCTTTTTAATTCTGAATCATCCATGGTTTCCTCCTTGTCTGTTCGACTTTTCACAACGGCTATAAAAAGCGAACCTTAATTGTATCGACGCCATACTGCCTTTTCTACAAAGAACAGCATTGCGGTAACACGAATTAATATATATGTAACACTGAACTATTGAAAAAAATCGCCTTATACGCAATTTAATAGCTACTCTAATTTATCATTTTGAAATTCCTTAGTCAATGTATACCAAATGTTTATTTGCCATTAAGTAGGATTCACTTTGAATCAGTAATACTAAATGAATGAATCGTAACAATTTCCTCGGAAAAGAATTAAAATTTCAACTTAAATCTTATCACTTTCGATTATAAAAATTAGCCTGGAACAAATCCCTTGTTTCCAGTGTTTCAATAAGGGCATTGTTGGTAACATTTAATTCTCACTTATAAGCGTAAAATCTCTTGATACTACCCTTATTAAAAAAACACATTAGCACAGACTAAGGTTTCGGTCTGTGCTAACAATTATTTTATGACGATAAAAGCAACTCCTTACTACTGTTGAGGTGCGGAAGGAGTTGAAATGCTTTGTAATGCCTGTTCTGCCTCGTTTGCATATTGATTTTGTACTGCTACATCACCTAAGGCAACCATCCCTACGATTTGTTCATTTTCGACTACCGGTAATCGACGAATTTGTTGCTGAGCCATTAAATTTGCCGCTTGGTGAACATCCATGTCAGGTGTACCTTGTACGATTTGCTGCGCAGTCATAACTTGAGATACTGGTGTTTGTGCATTTTCGCCTTGAGCTGTCGTTCGAAGGGTAATATCACGATCGGTTACAATTCCAACCATTTGGTCACTGTTATTTATTACTGGAATAGCTCCGATATTATATTCACTCATTAATGCTGCAGCTTCCTGTACGCTCTGTGTTTCATTAACTGTAAGAACATTTGATGTCATGATCTCTCTTAAGTGTGTCATGAAATTACCTCCAAATATATTTTTTCCATTATAGGATGCGGAACATTGACTCTGTTATTAACGGTAAAATTTTCCTGGATATAAGCTGCGCCGTTTGTATATCAATTTTCGAGTAAAATGTATCATAAAAATAAATCTTGCTTTTCACCGAAAACCATTTATAATATAGTAGTTTGATTATTTTCTCAAACACGTGGTTCGTAACCATCCCACGTAAAAAAACTAAGGAGAGATTCATTATGAAGGTAAGAACACTTGTTGTGAATGGGTTAATAGCAGCGTTGTATATTGCTGTTTCCGCACTTATTGTTCCATTCGGATTTACAAATATTCAATTCCGAGTTTCTGAGGTATTTAACCACCTCATCGTATTCGATAAGCGCTACTTTTTCGGAATTGTAATAGGGGTATTTTTATATAACCTATTATTTTCACCTTTAGGGTGGTTTGATTTAGTCTTCGGGGTAGCACACTCCGCAATTTCATTAGCTATTATCATTCTACTAGCAAAATATATTAAAAATATATGGGTGTTACTTGTTGCTAATACACTTGTCTTTACATTCAATATGTTTATCATTGCATTCGAATTGAAGCTAGCATTGCAATTTCCATTCCTGTTGACATGGTTTACAACAGCTGTTGGGGAGTTCGCTGTATTAGCAATTGGTATTCCAATTATTTATGCGTTAAATAAACGATTACAATTTAATCGTCTAATGTAAATAACCTCCTCATTCGCCTGTACCATTATGCGAATGAGGAGGTTATTTTATTTCCATCGACACTAGATTTTGCTTATACTAGGGATACGTAAAGTCGGAGAGGATGGTTAGGAATGATTGTTCGAGAACGTGATCACGATTTTATTTTGATTCAGCAGGATCACCATGCTGCTATTTCCGGTGATATTGTGAAACAGTGGAAGAAAGATTACTTTCTAGGAGAAGCTTTACGAAGCTCCGTTGAATTTGCAGCATATCAGCATGACTGCGGCTGGAAGGAGTTTGACAAACAACCATTTCTGAACGACGAAAATGGGATCCCCTACTCCTTTTATGATTTTCCGGTTTTACCGAAAATTGTTCTTTATAAACACGGGATTGATGTTGTCGAGCAAGTAGATTCTTATGCTGCCCTTCTTTGCAGCGAGCACTACAAACGCTTCCTGTTAAATCATACTTCTCTTGAAGCTCAGGAATTTGTTACTGCGGAAAACACACGACAGCAAGCAATTATGGATGCACGAAACGAATTCAACAAACGTTTGTTTAACTTTCATTACAGCATTGTTCAGTTTAGTGACAACCTTTCTTTGTACCTTTGTATAAACGAACCAGGTATCACAAAGGAGTCCGAGCATTCTTTTTTTAAAGAAGGCATTCCAATGAGTCAAGCACTACAAGAATTCTGTAATGCTCACTTACAGTTACATTGGAAAAATGAGAACACAGTCGTATTGGATGATTTCCCATTTGAACAGCCATTTGACGTTATTATTAAACTGAAAGTTATACCGAAAGTTGATCTGTCAGCTAAGGGATTAGTAGCTAGCTATGAGGAAGCAGCTTTTGAAGAATGGAAAGTAACACTCACTGCTCCCTAAAAGCAGCGTACACTGACTTATTGTATAAAGATGTCTAACCCAAAAACAGTTGCCAATCCAAATACGAGTGTCCAGACTCCAAGAGAGACTGTAATCCATACCGTCGTATTTATTTTCCTTGCGCCAAGTGTCATTGCTAGAAACGCAGCAATATGGATTCCTGTCAAAATCGGACCTAGCAAGGCAAGTCCAGGCAAACCATATTTATTCCAAATTTGCTTTCCCCTTTCATTTCGCTTCGAAGGGGGTTTTTCTTTTTTCTCTTGTCGCTTCTGGTACCAGATCTTTGCTCTTTCAAATCCGAAAATGATTGGTAGCACCGTACTTGAACTACTCCACCTTAATTTCCTACGAAATTTGAAGATGGAGATTCCTAAGAACACCTTCGTAACCGAAAGTTTCGAT
>NZ_PIJY01000016.1 GCF_008304605.1 Oceanobacillus polygoni
CGGATCCGTCAGCTATAATGTAAAAAGCGTATCAAGAAAACTTAAGCTGGAAAAAGAAGAAAAGGTACATGCTGATATTATGCTGCAATTGGACGTAGAGATTGTTGACTATCCTCCAGACCATTTAGATAAGCAGGAAATGATCAATTTTTTGGAAAATCGATTATCAAAGATTCTCACTGAAAAAGCGGATGCTCTGTTCAAAAAACTTGCAGCTAATCAAAGTGACTTACTTGGATTAGGCAGAGAACTCATTGCCTTTCATCCATCTATATGGAAAGAAATAAGGGGAGAAAATTATTATGAGCATATCCTTGTTAATCCAAAGGTAAAAGTCAATGTTAGTAGTAGTGGAATCATTTTGTGATTACTGAAGTTGATCACCTTTTTCTTTCTGCTATTATTTTTTGACCTATTTCTATTAGACTTCTATTCATAACAGCGATACAACGGAGACACAGTCATAAAGAAAGAGCATATGTATGCCCTTTCTAAGAAACAAATTTATGGAAGGATGGTATTCTTAATTTATTAGTACTGGTCCAGTTACGAAACTTCACATTACAAGGAATCCCTTGATTAAACCGTATAATTTTATCGGTTTCTTTCACACCGTTATTTTCCACTTCTCTATAAATCCTTTTTCTTTCATTAACAGGTGCAAATTCCATTAATCCAATTGCCTTCCCGTCTTCCATAGAGTTTAATAAGAAAGAACGGTCTTTTTTAACCATTCCAGTTACCATTACATCAATGTATTTATAATTGATCACCTTTAACCATTGATCAGAGCGTTTGTTTATCTGGTACTTAGATCCCTTCCGTTTCAGGACAATTCCTTCTAGGTCTTGACCCTCTACCAAATGGAAATAAGGTACTCCATTCCCTTCAATCCACTGGACCTGTACAATCCGTTCAGAATTGAATTCCAACTGATTCAGTATATCTTTACGTTCGATAAGTGGTAGAGGATGTAATCTTTTCACCAGCATAATACATAACATCGAATACACAAAACTGAATTTGATGTTGGCTCTTTTTGCTTTTAAATCGTTCCATCATTGCTTCGAAATTAGGTGCTCCATTTACTCCAGGTACAATAAGTTCTCCATCTAGAACTGTTCCATCTGGTATATCCAGACCTTCATATATTTCAGGAAACATTGCTATTACTTCGTTATTATGTCGCGTATATAAGCGTATTTTTGTTGTTGAATTTAGAGAGTATTAGACGAATTCCATCAAATTTGAGTTCGGTGATATATACCTCCGAGACGAATGGCTCTGATACTCTTTCCAGTAACATCGGATTTATAAACATACGTACTACTTCAACTCTATTGTAACAACTATACAAGTGGTCCGAAACAAAATATCAATGGTGAGATATCCAGTTATTGCTAATCGTTCTTTGAATTATAAAACAAAGCACCTACTAGGGTGATTTTATGTATGAATTTTTAGTTAGCTTAAGCTAATATTTTACTTAAGTAAATGTTCTCGGCAACAGAAAAAATAGGAACATGTTTAATTGGAAAAACATTGAGATTCAGTACCTTTAGAATAAAGTTTAAAAAGTAATCCTTATTTCACTAAAGCACCATTTCGTATTATAAGGTTAACCAGTTGCTAAATATTTCTGGTTGACCTTATTTTATATGGTCTTATGATTACATTGTAGCCGGGGCAGAACGGAAGCACCAGTGGGACTTGTGATCTCGTCAACTAAACTGTTCGCCCCCTACTTGTAGAAACATGATTGAGGCTGGTTGGGACAAAGATCTCGTATAACAAGCGAAGCTATGATACTGCAAGAAGGATAGGGGTACCGGCAAATACTTCTTAGGAGGAGATAATGAATGAATCCAGTTGTTGGTCTGGATGTAGTTAAAGGAGAAAGTCAGGTTCAAGGTTTTCAAGATAAAAAGAAACCTTATAAAGCTAGTTTTAAAGTTTCGCATACCTTGGAAGAATTAGAAACGTTGCTTCACTTTTTAATTGAAATTGAAAATATAGCTGGGGTAAGACCTTCAGTCGTACTCGAATCTACTGGACATTATCATACACCGGTAATTCAGTATGTAGATAAACATGGTTACTTGGTAATCATTGTTAATCCTTTAATTTCTTATAGGGCAAAGAGTTCCAGTTTACGTAAGGTGAAAACTGACGTTATTGACGCAAGACACCTCTGCGAGCTGTACTATAAAGAAGAGTTGGAACCACAAAAGAAACGTGGTATACACCTATTAAACTTACGGAATCTTACAAGACAACATGACAATATCACAAGTATATATGTACAAACTAAATTACAATTTCATTCTGTGTTGGATCAGGTATTTCCTGAATATCGTGGGGTTTTTGGGGATTTATATTCTAGTGTTTCTTTATTCACTCTCTTAGAATACCCAACATCTAAAGATGTTTTAGAAATAGATAAAGGGACCTTAGATAAGAAAATTCATGAGTTCTGTCCAAGTCGTTCAGTGAAATGGGCAGAATCAAAGGCTGAAAAGCTCATAGCTGCAGCGATCCGAAATCCATTTCAGGAAACACTTTATCAGAGTCATATCTTGAGCATAGAAGAAATGTATATAAAAATGCTTATGGAATACCAAAAGCACCTATCCAAACTTGAAGATAAAAAAGATGCTTTGGCAAATGAAATAGAAGAATTCAAGCTTCTCCAATCTATCCCCGGTATTGGTGAAAAAATCGCTGCAACGATTATTTCAGAAATTGGGGAGATAGATTTGTTTGATAATCCTAAAAAGCTAGTCGCTTTTGCCGGTATAGACCCAAGTCTCTTTGAATCCGGACGATTTAAAGGAACCGTAAATCGTATTACTAAAAGAGGATCTAGCCGACTAAGACATGCCTTATTTATGGCAGTACGCTCTGCAATCCGTGATTCTCGCAAACAGAAAACAACTGATGAAATCATCCCGCGTAATAAGAAGTTACGAGCATTTTATGATAAAAAACGAGAAGAAGGAAAGCCTTATAAAGTAGCCATAATTGCATGTGCAAACAAGCTATTAATTGGATTTACGCATTATTAAAAAGCAATACAACCTTCCATGAGTGACGATTTTGAAATGATTTTAGGCCGTAAACCAATGGCATTAAAAGAAGCTTTAAAAGAAATTTATAAAAAGTAATTGTATAATCTAATAATTTAGAAATATCGTCATTCTCTCTAAAATACAGTGAGAATGGTCGTTTAATTAACGACACTGAAAAGATTCATATAATATACAAAATAAAAATTAATAACGTTACCAAATGCAAGTTTGAGGGCATAAGAAAAATCGGTAAACGTTGTTGTAGCAGCGTTTACCGATTTTTTATTGGAACATTGTTTATACGGGATTATATACAAGTCGCTGAAACGTTACTAAAGCAGCTTTTATACTTGCTGAGCGAGTTCTTTAATTTGCATAAAAACTTGTATAGCAAATCTTTTATCGTTATAAATCTGCATCTTTTCTAACACTCCCCAAGAAAAAATGTTGAGCCAGACATAGTTTTTACCACAGAATGACACGGAATATACCAGTAAATGACAGGTGATTACCACCTCACATTTTAGGTGGTACATTTCAGTGGCTGTAATCACTAATGAAATGGATGATGTATTCTATTGATCATACATCAAGACAACAAGGATGGGACATATTCAATCGTATATGCTTGAATATGTCATAGTAAGAGTGAAATACGAAGTGGATATAAATATGAGGAGAGAAAAATAATGAAAGAAGTTGAATATAAGCTCTTTTATAAACCGAGCGGAACAGTTTGGAAACATTTTTATTTAAATGCTAAAAATGATGGGGAAGCTAAAATTGAAGCAAAGGAAGAAATGGAAAGTTTCAATATAGTAAGGTATGGAGTTGAAAAAATAACTAAGGAAAGAATCTTGTAGTTAGAGGGAGCGAATAAATAATGATAAATCGATACACCCGCAAACTTTTACTTTTGTGGGTGTTTGTATATTCCGATTATCTGTTATAAAAGCATAATATATCTAAAGGGGAATTATTTATGTCAAATGAAGAATTAATGCAGCTGCTGAATTCGAAGGGACAGCAACATTAAAAGAAAATCAAAGAGCAGGTTTTACAAAGACTGGTTTTAGTAAAGCGGGCTTCGCTTCATGTTCTCGCTACAACATTTGCTTATATGGGAAGAGGAAATGCTATTATGAAGATATTGATCCAGAGGTAAAGAAGCATTGCTTTTGTTATCAACGTAATAAATCAAAAGATAATGATACGGTTGAACCATTAGTTGAAATAAACTTTGAAAAAGAAGTTGTATCTGAAGTTGTGCAACTTAGTTTGTTTTAAAAAAAATTATAAATAAGACTGTAAGTGTATTCTTATAGTCTGTTTTGTTTTCATTTAGACAAAAATGGGGTATACTATAGATAGATATTCATAAGATAATAAAAACCGCTTGGTGCTAGGAACACCAAACGGTTTGGTGCAATAGCCCTTCAAGGGGGCGACTCGCTAAATAAAGCGGATTAAATAACCACCCTATTAGCTGCCAGGCTCAGGGTGGTTATTTTTTATGATTAAATGACAGTATCGTCACGATCAGCGTACTGAAAGAAATCATAACTACGAGGGACTCGTAAACTGTCATTGGCAACACCCCCTTTCTACAAAGGGAGAGAGCCACCACCCATGAAAAACCTTATGCACTTAAATTTATTATATCACGTCTTTAGGATTCCTTATACTATAAATGGATAACCTCAATACCCTTGCGAAGAATACTAAGTTAGGACATCAAGCATAGTGTCCACCAATCTTTTTGCTCCGTTCTAGTGTTACTCCTGCATCTGTATAGCTGGAGGCACGAAGAATAGCAGTAGAACCATACTTATCTCTAACGGCATCCATTACATACCCTATATCATTTTTCTTCGTACGGTCTTCAAATAAATCAAGTTGTATATCCACATCTTCTTTATCGTGTAGCTTCGTTAATCCAACGTGCACATGCCGAATCTTGCTTTGACCATCATAAAATTCATGGAATAACTGTATGCAGACGTCGTACATATCCATGGTCACGTTGGTGGGAATATCAATGGATCTCGAACGAGAAAATCCACCAGCTGTGTTTCTGGAGTAAGAAATACCGAGCTGTATGGTTCTTCCAGCTTTACCTGCAGTACGTGCCCTGCGACATGCTTCTTCGCATAAATCAAGAATACAGGTAGCCACATCTTCTTTCGAGTAGTCACGCAAGAGTGCTATTCCATGCCCGAAGCTCTTTTGTTCATGTTTGGTGAAGTCGCCAAAAACAGGGCTTAAGTCGATCCCCCATGCGTGCCAGTATAATTGCTCCCCCATGACACCGAAACGCTGTTGCAGACGTTCAAATTTATAATTTGCGATTTGACCGAGAGTGACAATCCCCATGCGGTGCAAGTTTTTCATCATACGGTGACCAATCCCCCAAATATCTTGTACAGGGAATGGCCATATTTTTTCGGCTACGTCCTCGTATTTACATTCCGCAATCCTTGTCTTTTTGGCGTGCAAATCCATGACAACCTTTGCGAGAAACTTATTATCACCAATTCCAATAGAGCATGTGATACCGAACCGGTCTAATATATCTTTCTGTATCTTTCGGGCAATCTCCCAGCGATTCCCGAAAAGCCGCTCTAGGCCGTTAATTGTCACCCATAGCTCGTCTATGGAATATTAGTGTATCGCCTCCGGTGGAGCGTAATCATGTAATAGTTTGGTTATCTCTATGGATGCTTTTAAGTAGTCCCCCATATGTGCGGGTACAACAATAATATTAGGGTCGTTGGGTAATTCGTAATAACGACTTACGTTACTGATTCCGTACCGCTTTTTAAGGGCGGGAGATGCAGCAAGTACAATACTCCCTGGGCGGTTAAGGTCACCAACAACAGCAAGCATGACTTTCATCGGGTCTTTGCCCAATTTCATAGCCTCTAAGCTTCCATAAAAGGATCTCATATCGATACAAAGTATATCATTACGCGGATAATTCGAATAATCCACTTGCATTCACCTCACATTTTCATTCATTTTTGGAACGTTTGTTCTTATTATATGCAAGAAAATGTAAATTATCAATGTCAATAAATAGCAGTAAATACGTATTTTTTAATATTACTAGTAAGGTGTTGGGAAAACATTCAATAACATTTACTCTTAATTTAAGATTACAAAGTCCGATATTAATATTGGTAGACGTATGAAATTGGTAATTATAAGTAATTCTATTCATTTTAGTATTATTGGAAACAATATTTGGAATGCCGTTCGGAGGCAAAATATTTTCCTCTTTTTTATGCATTAGGGAATATAATTGCTGGTGACATGTCTACGGTGTGGTTGAAGAAAAGGGGATTCGTAAACGAACTGCTGAAGTATCATTAGTGGCCTTTATAATTAGATTAGCATTCTGTGATTTTTCCGATAAATGTACGCAGAGTAAACTTATATCTAAATTATTAATTAAGATTTCTGGTTTTTTGGAGTCAGGTATATATTTCCTATAACTAACAAGGTGTTCAGTTCTGTCTTCCTTTGAAACTTTGAAACCATTAACAAGAAAATAATGAGCCATAATACAATTCCTCCTTAAACTATTTTAAAGCTTTTTACATATTATAGCTCTTTTCGGGTTAGTATCCTTTTTCTCACTACTACTTAGTTTCTATTGTCTTAATCCCATTGTAGATATTGCTATCCCCAAAGAAATGAAAGTTAGATAATCTGTGTTTAAGTTTTCGACTCTATCACTAATAAAAGGGTGCGTTACCATCAAAATAATAATTATAAAGCAAGATACGGCTATAAATGAACAAATATTGATTATTTTTTTGCTCGTTCTGAAAAATCAGCTATATCCAATAGATCCCTAAAAGTAATATAAACAGCAGCTGCAGCTATGGCAATAATAAACGGCTTATAAATGAATTTATTATTTTCTTCCCATAATCCTCCAGCAAAAGTGATAACTGATATTATAAGGATTAAAAAACCAATTATAACTAAGTAGTTACCATTATTTATTAAAGAAAGCAAAGCTTCAATATCGGCATAGAGTAATGCAAAAAATACAAAGAAGGATAGGTAAACTTCAATACCAATACCTTCATTTATGAAACTTAAAATGAACATAAGAGCAATATAAAATATCATAATCGCTATGAATCTACCAAAAGGTCTCTTCAAATTAAAACTCCCTTTTAAAAATAATTAATCTTGAATCAGTAATCGGAAGTATTAGCGTTTTCGCAATAAATTCCTTATATATAATCTAGTTCTTGTAGATAAAGGAGGCGGTAGAAACAGTTTTAATTGACTTTCCATTAAATAAAACTCCGTTAGCCATTCAGGTAATGACTCTCCTATATTTGACTCTTTCCATAATCGAGTGCGTTCTAAAGCTAAGTCTGCACTCAATCTAACCCATCGATAGCAATCATAACGACTTTCATCCCAATAATGATACTCTTTTTCTTCATGTGTATATGAGTAGGTAAATTCTTTAAAAAACGGCATTTCCTTACCAAAATGGCTGCAATTACGTACCCATACTTTAGTGTCTCCCGGTAATAGAGCCAAATTCAATTGTTCTTTACTCCTCATTGATAAGGCACCGGTCACACTAACCAAATCCTTATTAAAATTATCAAGAAAACAAAAACATCCAGACCAGTTATAATCATTAAATTCAGGCTTATGTAATCTTGCTTTAGGAATAGACTGGTTAACACTAAATAAGTCTGTAACTTCTACATTAATAAATTCGAATACATGATGAAAAGCTTTTGATGTGTTAGGCTTACAGTAGAAACCTGCATCATCAAAACGATAGATTTTAACATAGCTGTTATTCATAAATTTCATTTGTTTAACTCCAATTCCTAGACTGATTTCACATCATACTTCAGTTCAAAAGAAAAGTATTCCTAAATATAGAATAATTATTTAGTAGTGTTTTAGCAAGAGATCGTAAATTTTTCTGTGATTTAAATGAAAAGGTTTGGACAGATTGTAACATAACGAACTAATATTTTTTACACTGTGATTAATGCAATCGCTTACAACAATAACTATAATTATAAATATTCTATTAATTATAACAAAATTAAGGAGGAATGACTAAAAGTATATCGCTAGTATAAAGACTTTTGAGCTGGAATGGTTCTAAGAAGGTATAGAAAACTCTTGATCAATGACAACTAATAATTATAATGAACTCCCTAACAACCATCCTGTACCACTTGATGATGGTGCATGTAATGATTTAAAAGGTTTGGCCTTATCGAATTCTCTAAACCTGCCACTATTTGAGGTGTCCTATGTCACTTAATAAAAGAGTTATACTTATCATTCAAGATGGAACAATTGAAAAAGTATTTTATCCTGTTTTTCCCCAGATAAAAATATAGACGAAGTAATTGAATATCTATCTTCTAATTGAAGAAAAGTAATTATTGTAACTTTGTAGGATGATAGAATAATGAACAATATGCTGATATGTACTTCTGGCACTCCTCATCTAGTTAGATATTAATTAAATTTCAATCCAAGGAGGTACTACTATGAAAGCTACATTTAAACTTCCAAAAACAAAAAAAGGTTGGTTTGGTGTAAGTCTAATAGCTATTATTATTTTGTTAGGAGGCTGGCCAATCATAAATATATTTAATCAAGAAATTATTGTGTTTGGGCTACCTTTAATTATGGTCTGGTCTATTTTGATTATCTTCTTAACAACTTTCTCCATGGCATTCATTAATAAGATTGGAGGGGTCGATTGATGGTTGCGTACATCCCCTTTATAATAACCGTTGCTTATATATTCATAGCTGTTATTTTAGGATTTTTTGCTGGAAAAGGGAAAAACATGGATAACGTGGAAGAATGGGGGGTTGGCAGCAGGAGTATGGGTCCGATTATGATGTACTTATTAATCGGGGCAGGCGGAGTAAGTGCTTATACGTTTATGGGTTCTCCTGGTTGGGCATATTCAAAGGGAGTCCCTGCGCTATATGTTGTTGTTTATTTAACGTATATGGCAATACTTGCTTGGTATTTTGGACCGAAAGTTTGGGAATTAGGTAAAAAATACAATCATGTCACCCAGTCCACTGCCATATCTGATCGTTATGAAAGTAAAGTTTTAGGTGGTATAGCATCTATTGTTACCTCAATTGGTGTTTTAGCATATGCAGTAATTCAAACAACTGGTGCAGCTTATATTCTAAATGTCATGAGTTATGGATTAATTCCTACTTGGGTTGGTGTCTTTTTATCCCTGGGTGCAATTTCAATCTATCTATATAAAAGCGGACTTAAAGCAATTGGTGTAACAAACGCATTTCAAGGAGCCTTAATGTTATTTGTATCCTTCTTTGTTGGATTATGGGCAACGAAGCAATTTACTGGTGGTTATTCATTTGCACCAATTTTTGAGCGCGTAAAAGAGGATATTCCGCAGTTTTTAACACTTCCTGGTGCATTGGGTGATATGAATGCTACGTTTTGGACAACATCAATTTTAATATCTTTCTTTTCCATTTGGCAAACACATTGGATCCAGTGGATGGGAGCTGATTCAAAAAAATCTATCAGAAAATCTGCAACTTTACTACCTACATTTTATGTTGTACTAATTCCAATGATCGTTGTAGGCTTTATTGGGGTCTTCATGTATCCTAATATCGGCACACCAGATCAAGTTGCTATTCAACTCGCAGTTGATACGATGCCCGCAGTCGTTGCCGGTCTACTAGGTGCTGGAACACTTGCTGCAGCAATGTCCTCTAGTGAACCTTGTGTTCATGCAACTGCACTTAGTTATAGTAAAGATGTATTGCAACCGCTCTTTAAATGGGATGAGGAAACAACAGGGAAATGGACAAGACGATTAATATTCCCAATTATGGCATTTATTATTGCGCCAATTTCTATTCTGGAACCTGCAAGTCTAGTATATATTCTACTAATTGGATATGGATTTATTGCACAGGCATTCCCAGCAATTATTGGTATTTTCCTATGGCCAAGAGCTACCAAACACGGTGCTTTCTGGGGGATATTAGCAGGTTTCATTATAACGGTAATCTTTTCATTTGTAATTCCTCATCCATTAGATATACATGCTGGTATTTGGGGATTAGCTGCAAACACTGTAATCTTTGTTGTTGCTTCATTAATTACTCAACCCGTATCTAGAGAGACAATTGAACGTTTCTTTCCTGACATGGTTGATGAACTTTACGAGGATGAAGCACCACCATCATTACGTGTTGAAATAAAATAAATACTACAGGAGGGTCTTTACATGGAAAAGCAATATCTTCTTATTAACGGAGAAATTATTACAGTAAACGAGAGAGACCAAATAGCTGAGGCGGTTGCTGTAAAGGGAAACAAAATTATTGCAGCTGGCTCCAATAAAACTATATTACAATTAAAAGAGGACAACAGTGAAATAATCGATTTAAAGGGAAAAACACTTATTCCTGGACTTATAGATTCTCATTTGCATATATCAATGTACGGAACAAATAGTTTATCGATTTCGTGTAAAAGCGAAAGTATTAAATCAATTGATGATTTACTGAGGGAAATCAAAGCAAAGGTTAGTAAAACACCACAGGGAGAATGGATTAGGGCATGGGGATATAATGAGCAAACCATTGCGGACAAACGTTTTCCAACAAGAGAAGAACTAGATGCTATTACGACTGAGCATCCTATCATGATTACGAGAACATGTGGTCATATTTCAGTCGTTAATAGTCAAGCACTTCAAATTGCAAAGTTTGACAGAAATACACCAGACCCTGATGGGGGAAAGTTTGATCGCAATGCTGATGGTGAGCTAACTGGATTATTACTTGAAAATGCACATATGAAGATGTTTTCGATTGCATCTTTTTCAGAGGAAGAACTAACGAATGCACATAAAGTCGCTTCTGAACATTTTGCAGAAAAAGGAATTACATCCATTCACGATGCTACTGGCTATGGTCTAGATAATCTCAGATCTCTGCAAGCTGATAGTAAAAACGGCGTGATAAAACAAAGAGTTTATGCTATGGTTGGTGCTCTAAATGATGCTCAAGAGGTTGTCAAGCATATGGTTGAGGCTGGAATCTATACTGGCTTAGGAGATGATAAATTCCGAATCGGTCCTGTAAAACTTTTCCTTGATGGTAGCAGTAGTGGACCAACCGTTTGGACTCGCGAAGGCTACACAAGTGATTCAAATAATTATGGAATACATTATTTCTCGCAAGAAGAAGTAGACGAACTATTTATACCTGCTCACGAAAAAGGATGGCAAATTACTGCCCATGCGCAAGGGGATGCTGCAATCGATATGCTTTTAAAAACGATTGAAAAAGCAAATGAATTACATCCACGAGAAAATACGAGACATCGGATTGAACATGCAGGAATTGCAACACCTGACTTAATTGAACGAATGAGAAAACAAAATGTCGTACCAATTCCTAATCCAGCTTTCCTCTTTGAGTATGGTGATGGTTATGTTAAAAATTATGGTGAAAGAGCCAATTCGATGTACCCAATGGGTGATTATCAACAGGCAGAAATTCCTGCAGCAATCGCTTCTGATTGCCCAGTAACAGACTTTAATCCAATGCGTGGTATCCATGCTGCTATGACCCGGAAATCAAACTCAGGTCAGGTTATCGGTGAAGATAAAACAGTGTCTCTACACCAAGCAATTCGTATGTATACATTAAACGGAGCCTACGCATCATTTGAAGAAAACATGAAAGGAAGTATTGAAACTGGTAAACTTGCTGATTTAGTATTACTCGATCGTTCGATTTTAAATGCAGATATCGATGAGATACCAGATGTCCAAGTAGAATGGACGATGATTGATGGAGATATCGTATATAGAAATTCTAAGGTTGGTGTCCAAGCATGAGTGGATTGCTATCGAATGTAGATACCGTTCATACTCTATCAGGAACACCCTATGAAATAGGATTTGAACATGGAAGCCTCGCAAAAAAGCAGGTGCACAGCAGCATACAAACGTATGAAAAGCTGTTTAAAGAAACATCTGGAATTTCTTGGAAGGAAGCATGTGATAAAGCATTATTACATGCTACCGCAATTGAAAAATATCATGCAAACTACATGAAGGAGATGGAAGGATTAGCTAAAGGAGCAGCAGTACAATTTGAAGACATACTTGCACTGAACGCTAGAAGTGAGATTGCATTAAGCACCGCACCAGATGGTTGTACTTCTTTTGCATTAACGAAACCGAAAACTTCTAAAACATGGTTAGCACAAAACTGGGATTGGAAAGGTGCACAAATAGACTCTTTAGTTCACCTTGAAATTCAGCAAGACAATATGCCAACAGTACAAATCGTTACAGAAGCTGGAATTATTGGGAAAATCGGTTGCAACAGTGCCGGTGTTGGTGTGTGTCTCAATGCATTAGTAACCAATACATGGCAACCCAAAGTCCCTATTCATTTAGGGTTAAGAGCTATTTTAGAATCGGAATCATTTGAAGAAGCTATCTCTAAAGTCGATCGTAATCAAATGGCATCTCCTGCACATTTTTTAATCGCATCGAAGTCGGGAAATGCAGCAAGCTTGGAAGTTTCACCAATTCATACCGCAAGAATGGAAGCAACAAATGGGACGCTTGTCCATACCAATCATCTCTGTTCAACGGAAATGAGAGACTTAATTAGGGAAGAGGTAGTACCAAACTCTTACAATCGATTTGATACAATACGTAACCAAGTGAAAGATTTAAAAGAAAAAGATTTAGAAGCCGAAGATCTATTTCACTTCCTATCCAATCATGAAAATTATCCGAATTCTATTTGTAGCCATGTTACGAACGATACAAACGAAGAAACTGCCCTAGTGGGGATGGAAACCGTGTTTAGTATCGTTATGAATTTAACAGATAATAAGTTATCCTGGATAAAAGGGAAACCATGTAATCGTATTAAATAATAAGAAGGAGGATGCATAATCGATCTTCTGGTTATGCATCATTATTGTTACTTTTTACTCAATATAAGGTTAATGGTGTTATGTACACTTCGCATGAAAATTTTCGAATTATTAGACATATTGTAAAATGCAAATTAAATTAATCTCTTGTAGGATAGGAATAACAATAGATTTGTACTGTTTTTTATGAAATCGCTTTATGGAATGATGATTAATTCTAACCATGTACAACTATCCAATCAGAGCGGGTTTAAAGGGGAGAAATTTTATGGAAAAAGTGATGAACTGGGATGAATGGGCTGATCTTGATGCCATCGGTCTTGCTGAATTAGTAAAGAATGGACAAATTTCTTCGCAAGAGGTGGCCAAGCAGGTTACCGTTGCTATCAAAGCCTTAAATCCTGAAATTAACGCTGTTATTGAGATTTTTGATGATGCGGTCCATGACCCTATGAAAGATGGAACGAATCCGGACGGAGTATTCGCGGGAGTACCTTTTTTAATGAAGGATTTAGGCCCAACTGTCAAAGGGCGTCTGCAGGAGATGGGTTCTCTTTTTATGCAAGGAAATCGTTCTAAAGCCGACAGCTTCCTGACCGAGCAGATTCGTAAAGCGGGTCTTAATATTATAGGCAGAACGACAACACCAGAGTTTGGGCTCTGCAGTTCTGCCGAGAATCCAGCAGTCTATGTTACACGAAATCCTTGGAATCTAGACTATACAACCTGTGGCTCTTCTGCTGGTACAGCAGCTGCAGTCGCGGCAGGTATCATACCTATCTCTCATGCGACGGATGGTGGTGGCTCGATTCGAATTCCCGCGGGTGTAAATGGAAACATCGGTCTAAAGCCGTCTCGTGGTGTTTTTTCAGTCGCACCTTATGGTTCAGACTTGATGGGAGCTGTTTCTGCTCAAGGTTGCATTACACGCACAATCCGTGACACCGCTGCCTTTGTGGACAGCTGCAGAGGTGGAGCTCCTGGAGAGTTCATGCCATATTGGATGCCAACGGAACCGTACGCTGAGCTTATCCGTCGGGATCCAGATAAACTACGTATCGCGGTTTCGCATGAGTGGGGGGACTACCGGGCCACACCGGAAATTGTTGCAGAACTGGAACGGTCAGCACGTTTTCTTGAGAAACTTGGTCATCATGTCGAGTGGGTTATTCCTGATATTGATTTCCAAACTGCTTACGGTGCGCAGACTTCATGCTATATCATGAATTTTTCACAAGTAATTGCAGATTTGTTGGAGCAAAAAGGATTAGAACGCCCACCTGTCGATTTGATCGAATCAATGTGTACTAAAGTATGGGAAGAAGGACGTATTGCTTCCTATACGGACCGCGCAAAAATGCAAGCTGCCTTTAATCGTACTTCCCGTAAATTGGGCACCTTCTTTGAGGACTGGGATATCATCTTAACCCCAACAATGGCATTACCTACACCGAAGATTGGAACGAAGGAATATTTGACTACTAGTGATAACCCATCTGTTCATGATTGGTTTGAGAATCTTTGGAGCATATTTGCTTATACTTCGATTGCTAATCTTTGTGGACTTCCAGGCATTTCGTTACCGATGGCTGAGCTTAAAAACGGGCTCCCATTAGGAATTCACGCGCTTGCACGACAAGGAAATGATGGATTGCTTCTGCAACTGGGTGCACAGATCGAACGAGCATTGGATGGAAAATGGAACCATGGCAGACGACCTGATGTTCACGTGACGTCAATTAAACTAAACGTACGGTAAGCAGGTTGTACCGTTTAAACAAAGAAGGTTTTAAAAAAATAAGCGTGATACCTTTACCAATTGCACATCCATTCTGGTAGGTATCACACTTATTTTTTCTTCTTAGAGTCACCTCTACTACGAGCCGTCTTATCATTTACATGGATAGATCCCTTATATTAGTTATTATTACTGTAATTCAACATTTCATAGGCACTTACTGCTAGTTCAATTGCCTGCCGATTGGTAGGTTCCATAAAATCATCTCCAAGTAACTCTTTTATTTTTTCCAAACGGTGATACAGTGTTTGACGTACGATATAGAGACGATCAGAGGTTTCTTTTTTGGATCCCATGGTATCAAGAAATATGGAAAGCGTTAAAAGTAAGTTACTCTTCGTTTTTTGTTCATATTCTAATAAAGGACCCAAATACTCTGATACGTATGCTTCTAACTCACCTTGATTAAGCTTTGATAATAAACGATAAACTCCAATTTCTTCATAGAATAAAGCATTCAAAATCTGCCTTTTCTGGATAAAGAGTACCTCATTTGCTTCATGATAGCAGCTATCCAATTTCGCGTACTCTTTTTGGAGACTGCTTATCCCGATACCATAATCATTCCCATGGAAAATGTTCTTTTCATAAATGTTGTGAATTTCTTTCGTTACTAAAGAAAAACTATCAATATCTTTTTTTGTATTGCTATTTTTATAGAAAGAGGCTATTACTGCAATTTTATTTTTGGTGACAGACATAGCAGGAAAGAAACCATATTTTTTAAATATTGATCTCAGAATAATAGACTGCTGGAGCTTTATCTCTTCCCAATCTTCTTCTTTCATGTTTTCTTTAAATGAATTATTTTCAATAAGAATCAGTCTATAATAACAATTTTTAGCTGGAGCTGGCAGGAATTTATGTGCAATAGAAGATTCATATTCCTCACCATGTAGTAACTTTTGAACAATTTCCTCTTCTTGGTTTTGTTTTCTTTCTTCAATTGTTCTGTTTCGAAGTAAGATTTGTGCAATTGCTAGGGAAGCACGATCCAATACTGAAAATGAAAACTCGTCCAACTCATTTTCTCTTTTTTGTAAACAGAGATTTCCCCATGAGTGACCAAGCCCTTTGATCGGAAAAGCAGTGTAATATTCATGATCCAATAGAAGATCTTTGTATGGTTCCATTTTTATAGAGTTGTTCATCAGCGCATGCATAAATTCTGTACGTTCTTTAAGTTTAAGTGGATAGTAAAATATCTTTTTATCATCGGTAATAAGTAAAACAGTAGTATGAAAGAGATCATATAGCTTTTTTAGGATTTTTAAAATACCGTTTGGTTCCAAGGATAATTCATTAAATTGATTAGAAAGAACATGGAGGTGTTTCAGCATTTGATGATGACTATTAATAATAATAGTATGTAAATCTTGGGTGATATCTACAAATTTGACGATTCGTTCAAATGCTATAATAGGAAAATGATGTTGATTAGCAAATTCAATAATTGCAGGATCTACCGATTTCACATGTGTTCCAAGTTCGATGCAAATTCCTGCAACATCTCTCTCGATTAATTTTTTAATTTTAGGTATTCCAGCCGAAGAGTCAAATTGGATGTTAGAGCCTGTAGTAAGAATTAATTCCCCGCCATTTATAAACGAATCAAACGCTTCCATTTCTAAAATATGTGTCCATTTGATTTCACGATTTTCTCCTGTTTCTCCTGCAATTAATATCGCGTGTTTAAATATGTCTCTGTTTAATATAGCTTTTATGGTTACTTTCCAATCTTCCATGGACTGCCCTCCAGATTGTAAAATAAAAAGTTGAACTATTTTACCTTATGTAAAATGCTTTTTTTGAATAAACAATATAAAATAATTATGTAATAGAAAGAAAGTTATGTCAAACTTAATAATTTAGACTTTTGTAGAAGGAAACAAATAGCATCATGAAGTACAAGGTGGACATTTCGTTAAAAAGATAAATTAAAAAGTGGAAGGAGAAGGTAAAAATGGAAACGCTTCAAAAACAATCACTAGTTGAAAAAGACCGTCAAAATGTTTGGCATCACATTTCACCTTATAGTAAGGAAAGTTCTCCAATGATTGTGGAGGAAGGGAAAGGTTCTTGGATTACGGATCATGAAGGAAACAGGTACTTGGATGGAATGTCTGGATTATGGTGTGTCAATGTTGGATATGGACGTGAGGAATTAGCGCAGGCTGCTTATGAGCAGGTAAAAAAAATGGCTTACACTCCAATGACACAAAGCCACGTTCCAGCAATTCAGTTAGCAGAGAAATTAAATGAAATGCTTGACGATGAGTATATGATTTTCTACTCGAATAGCGGTTCAGATGCCAATGAGGTGGCATTTAAGATTGCCCGTCAATATCATCAACAGAATGGCGATACAAACCGTTACAAAATTCTTTCGCGCTACCGTGCTTATCATGGAAGCTCGATGGGAGCTTTATCTGCAACAGGGCAAGCATTAAGGAAATATAAGTATGAACCACTCTCTTCCGGATTCTTACATGTTGCACCACCGGATAACTATCGAAAACCAGAAGGAATTTCTGTCGAGCAATATAATTTACAAAAAGCGAAAGAAATTGAAGAAACGATTATCTGGGAGCAAAAGGAAACGATTGCCGCGGTTATTATGGAACCACTAATTACTGGTGGCGGTGTATTAATTCCTGATCCTGTTTATGTGGAAGAGGTTGAGAGAATTTGTAAGCGTCACGGAGTACTCCTGATAATTGATGAAGTAATATGTGGATTTGGAAGAACAGGTAAATCTTTTGGACACAAGCACTTTAATATAAAGCCAGATATGATAACGATGGCAAAAGGTTTAACAAGTGCCTATTTACCGCTATCTGTAACCGCAGTTCGAAAGGATATTTACGAATCATTTAAAAGCAATGAAGATAATAGTCATTTTCGTCATGTGAATACATTTGGTGGCAATCCAGCTGCATGTGCAGTAGCATTAAAAAATATTGAAATTATGGAAAGAGAAAATTTAGTTGACCGCTCTGTAGAATTAGGGGAGCGTTTGCTAAATGGGTTAGATGAGTTGAAAGATTATGGTTATGTTGGGGATATACGCGGAGTTGGTTTAATCGCTGGAATCGAAATTGTTGAGGATAAGCTGACAAAGGAACCAGGCTCGAAGGAACGTGTAGGTAAACTGATTGCGGATTGTAAGGACAGGGGATTAATTATTGGCAAAAATGGAGACACGGTTGCTGGATATAATAATATCTTGACACTTAGTCCTCCATTATCCTCTACAGATGAAGATATTGATTTTATAATTTCTGTTTTACGAAAAGTATTTAGTGAGAATGAGGCATAAATAAGGTAGCTATGTACTGAAATCAGATATACTATCGATCATATATGTAAGATGCAAAAATGATAGACTTGGTGGAAACTATATTTCAATAATAAAACCGTGCTAGGAGGATTTCAATTGACACAAACAGCAGTAAAAGAAGTAAAAAACTATGTAGGTGGGAAATGGATCGAAGCGAACACAGATAAAACAGAAGCCGTGTACAACCCAGCCACAGGTGAGGTCATTGCAAACGTACCTGTATCAACACTTGAGGATGTTGATCATGCCGTACAGGTAGCCGCAGAGGCATTCCAATCTTGGAAGGAAGTAGCGGTACCAAGACGTGCTCGCATTCTATTTAAATATCAGCAGTTACTAGTAGACAATTGGGAAGAATTAGCGAAAATTATTACGATTGAAAATGGAAAAAGTTACGCAGAAGCTTATGGAGAGGTGCAACGTGGAATTGAAAATGTAGAGTTTGCTGCAGGCGCTCCGTCCTTAATGATGGGAGAACAGCTTCCGTCGATTGCAACAGAACTAGAGTCTGGTGTGTACCGTTACCCAATCGGTGTTATTGGTGGGATTACGCCATTTAACTTTCCGATGATGGTACCTTGCTGGATGTTCCCGATGGCAATCGCCACTGGAAATACATTTGTTTTAAAGCCGTCTGAACGCACCCCGCTTTTGGCCAATCGTTTAGCGGAGTTACTAGAAGAAGCAGGGTTACCAGATGGTGTGTTTAATATTGTGCATGGGGCACATGACGTCGTTAATGGTTTATTAGATCATAAAAAAGTCGCAGCAATCTCTTTTGTTGGATCACAACCAGTGGCAGAATATGTATACAAACGTGGAACGGATAACTTAAAGCGTGTGCAAGCTTTAGCTGGTGCGAAAAACCATTCGATCGTTCTAGCAGATGCTAATTTGGATAATGCAACAACCCAAATCATGAATGCAGCATTTGGTTCTGCAGGTGAACGTTGTATGGCAGCATCAGTTGTTGCGGTAGAGGATTCTGTTGCGGATGAATTTATTTCTCTGTTAACGCAAAAGGCCAATGAAATTGAAATTGGCAATGGGTTAGATGATGGAATTTTCCTAGGACCTGTTATTCGCGAGCAACATAAAGAGCGAACACTGAGCTATATTGAAACTGGAGAACAAGAGGGAGCAAAGCTCGTTCGTGATGGTCGAAATGATGAAGCAGTACAGCAAAAAGGTTATTTCGTTGGACCGACGATTTTTGATAACGTTACATCAGAAATGAAAATCTGGCAAGATGAGATCTTTGCACCAGTATTATCAATCGCACGGGTGAAGAACTTAGATGATGCAATTGATTTATCCAATCAGTCCCGTTTTGCGAATGGCGCTTGTATTTTTACGAAGGATGGCGGAAGTGTTCGCAGGTTCCGAGAAACAATTGATGCAGGGATGCTTGGTGTCAATATCGGAGTGCCTGCGCCAATGGCATTCTTCCCATTCTCTGGATGGAAAGATTCTTTTTACGGCGACCTTCATGCGAATGGAAAAGATGGATTGCATTTTTATACGAGGAAGAAGGTTATTACGACGAAGTGGGTTTAATATATCTGTAACAATAACGGAGCTTACCAGAATTACTAATGGTAAGCTCCGTTAAGATTAAGGAGGGATAAAAAGCCACTATTGAAAGCACATGGAAATATATTTAGCAAAATAACTTATATTGTTACATTAAAATATAAATAGCGATTTTACCATTTGTCGAATGATGAAAATAATAAATTTATTATATTAAATGCACGAAAAATACCTACTAGTAGATTCACGTCTTACTCAATAAATTTTTGGTATCACACTTTCCTCGATTTTCTATTTACACCACTAAATAAATTATTCCAGCCAAAAAAGTAAATAATCCTTAATAAGAAGATTGCTATAGTTAAAATGGTGATTTGCTAATAGGTTACCGCATAAGTATATAGTAATCTTCTATTTCATTTTTAAAAAGAGTTTTAAAGGGAGGTTTATCTTTGAGAGATTTATTAAAAAATCTTATATCTGGTGAGGCACTTGCAGCAAACTTTGAGGAATCTAAACCAAGTTTTAACTCCGAGCAAGCACTGGATGAAGCGAATCGGTGTTTATACTGTTATGATGCACCTTGTATCACTGCATGCCCGACAGGGATTGATATTCCGGGATTCATTAAAAAGATTGTTTCTGGGAACTTGAAGGGGTCTGCAACAACGATTATGGATTCAAATCCAGTCGGAGCTAGTTGTGCACGAGTTTGTCCAACAGAAGAACTCTGTGAAGGTGCCTGTGTACTAAATTACTCTACCAAACCCATTCCAATTGGGGATTTGCAACGATTTGCTACAGATTGGGCAATTAAGAATGAAGAAGTATTATTTAAAGCAGGCAAAAAGAACGGGAAAACGGTTGCTATTGTCGGCAGTGGACCTGCTGGCTTATCAACGGCACGTGAACTGGCTCGATTAGGCTATGAAGTAACTATATTTGAAGCTAAAAGTGAAGCTGGTGGGTTGGATACATTTGGAATTGTTCCTTTCCGTCTACCGAAAGATATTTCACTTTGGGAAGTGGAACAAGTGGAAAATTTAGGAGTGGAAATTCGAACGAATACCGAAATCGGTGAGGATATTTTTGCGGATGATCTTGTAGAACAATATGATGCGGTAGTACTAGCTATTGGAATGTCCAAAGTTCCAATGCTTGGAATTGAAGGCGAGGAACTAGAAGGAATATACGACGCTATTGACTTGGTAGAAAGAACGAAAAATGGTGATTATGCAGAGGAGTTTATTGGAAAACGTGTTGTTATTATCGGTGCAGGGAATACCGCGGTTGATGGTGCGACAACGTCTGTTAGACTTGGTGCTGACAATGTGAAAATTCTTTATCGTAGAACAGAAGCAGAAATGACCGCTTATGATTTTGAATATGAGTTTGCCAAACAAGATGGTGTGGAATTTAGATGGCTGACCAACCCAAAACGACTTATCAGTGATGAAAATGGTCATGTAAAACAAATGGAATGTGTGAAGATGGAGTTACATGAGGTTGGTGGGGACGGACGCCCTCGACCAGTGGAAAAAGAAGGCTCCGAATTCTTGATGGATGTAGATATAGTTGTCAAAGCCATTGGTCAAACAAGACATATGAAAATGATTGAGGATTTTGGTTTGAAGCATAATGGTGGGGTTGTAAAAGTCGATCCAGAAACTTTTATAACATCTAATCCAAAAGTGTATGCTGCAGGAGACATGATTTTTGGCAAAGGGCTTGGAGAAGCCATGGTCGTAACTGCTGCTCAACAAGGAAAAGATACGGCATTAGCAATTCACGAACGCTTTAAAGAATCTGTAACAGATTATGCATAATAGATTTAATTAATTAGGAGGATGTAAATGGCTGATATAAGTATTAATTTTGCTGGAATCAAATCACCTAATCCGTACTGGCTGGCATCTGCACCCCCGACGAAT
The DNA here is from genome assembly GCF_008304605.1 of Oceanobacillus polygoni. Classification (GTDB taxonomy): domain Bacteria; phylum Bacillota; class Bacilli; order Bacillales; family Amphibacillaceae; genus Oceanobacillus; species Oceanobacillus polygoni. The sequence goes on from NZ_PIJY01000016.1 coordinate 21,646, forward strand.
ACCGGATATCAAGTACAGCGTGCCTTTGAAGCAGGATGGGGAGGGGCCGTATGGAAGACATTAGGAGAGCCAGTATTAAATGTTACCTCTCGATTTGGCGCCTCTCATTTTAACGGACAGCGAGTTGCTGGTTTTAACAATATAGAGTTAATCTCAGATCGACCATTAGATGTTAATTTGAAAGAAATCTATGAAACGAAGAAGCTTTTTCCTGACCGAGTCATTATCGCTTCCTTGATGGTAGAGCCTAAGCGTGAAAAATGGCATGAGATTGTAAAAAGAGTTCAGGACGTCGGAGTTGATGGGTTTGAGCTGAATCTTGGCTGTCCACATGGCATGTCTGAAAGAGGAATGGGTTCAGCTATTGGTCAGCATCCAGATTTAGTAGAAATGACGACGATGTATGCCAAGGAAGCTGCTGAGGTACCGGTCATCACTAAACTAACCCCAAACATTACAGATATAACAGCAACAGCAAAGGCTGCTGCTCGAGGTGGGGCAGACGCCATCAGTTTAATTAACACGATTAATAGTTTAATAGGTGTAGATTTAGATACATGGAACACGCTTCCAAATGTGAACGGAAAAGGGGCACATGGTGGATATTGCGGACCAGCAGTGAAACCAATTGCATTAAATATGGTTGGAGAATGCGCAAGAAATCCAGAAGTGAATATCCCAATATCAGGGATTGGTGGAATTTCTACGTGGCAAGATACCGTGGAATTTATGCTGATGGGTGCGGGTGGTGTACAAATATGTACAGCAGCAATGCATCACGGATTCCGGATTATTGATGACTTAACAGAGGGCTTGGAAAATTATCTGGATGAAAAAGGGATTGATTCCCTAAGTGACATAATAGGAAAATCTGTTGACAAGTATACGGACTGGAGTAACCTGGATTTAAATCATAAAGTGGTTGCCCGTATTAATAATGATGTTTGCATTAATTGTAATAAATGTCATATTGCCTGTGAAGATACATCCCATCAATGTATTGATATGCTTACAGATGAAAATGGAAATGATATTCTGAGAGTAAGAGAAGATGACTGTGTTGGCTGTAACCTATGCTCCATCGTCTGTCCGGTGGATGGCGCGATTGACATGATTGATTTAATTCCAACTGAAGCCCCGATGTCCTGGAATGACCGTCAGGCAGCAATTCAAATGCTGGAAAGACGCTAATTACTGGCTGCAGATTTTTTATTTGAGGGAGGAATCATAGATGAAAAAAATTATAAAAAATGGAACGATTGTCACAGCAACAGACACTTATCAAGCGGATGTGTTAATTGAAGATGAAAAAGTGAAAGCGATTGGACAGGACTTAAGTGATGTCTATGCAGAAGTTATTGATGCAACAGGACTTTACGTTTTTCCTGGGGGCATTGACCCGCATACTCATATGGAAATGCCATTTGGCGGAACTGTAACAAAGGATAATTTTGAAAGCGGAACCATTGCAGCTGCACACGGTGGAACAACGACGATTATTGACTTCTGTTTAACGGAAAAAGGAAAAACGCTGAAAAGTGCACTGGAAAAATGGCATGCCAAATCAGAAGGCAGAGCAGTGATTGACTATGGGTTCCATTTGCAAATCGTAGAAGCAAATGAAAATATTTTACAGGAAATACCCTCTATTATTGAAGAAGAAGGAGTTACTTCCTTTAAAGTATTTATGGCTTACAAAAATGTTTTACAAGCAGATGATGAAACACTTTTCCAAACCCTGATTACTGCAAGAGACCATGGTGGATTAGTTATGGTACATGCAGAAAATGGGGATGTTATTGAACACTTGACACAAGAAGCGTTAAAAGCAGGCAATACCGATCCAATCTATCACGCCTTAACTCGTCCACCAGAACTGGAAGGTGAAGCAACAGGCCGTGCTGCGAAATTAACGGCATTAGCTAATTCTCAATTATATGTAGTTCATGTCACTTGTAAAGAAGCAGTAGAACAAATTGCCGAAGCTAGAAGCAAAGGATTCTCTGTTTACGGAGAAACTTGTCCACAATATTTAGTACTTGATCAAACCTATTTGGAAAAACCTAATTTCGAAGGTGCAAAATACGTATGGTCTCCACCATTACGCGATAAATCAAATCATGAAGTATTGTGGAATGCCTTGAAAAGTGGCGAGTTGCAAACAATCGGTTCCGACCATTGTTCCTTCGACTTTGATGGACAAAAGGATTTGGGAAAAGGTGACTTCACAAAGATTCCAAATGGTGGGCCATTTGTCGAAGATCGTTTTAGCGTTCTGTTCTCAGAAGGTGTGAAAAAAGGACGCATTACAATTAATCAATTTGTTGACATGGTTTCGACGCAGACTGCCAAACTGTTTGGTTTATTCCCGCAAAAAGGAACGATTGCGCCTGGGACAGATGCTGACATCGTCTTATTTGATCCAAATATGGAACGTACGATTTCCGTTAATACACATCATTCGGCCGTTGATTATAGCGCTTTAGAAGGAATGAGGATAATTGGTCAGCCTGTAACAGTTCTATCTCGTGGAGAATTTGTCATCAAGGACAAGGAATTAGTTGCCAAACCAGGGACAGGAAAGTTTTTAAAACGAGCTAAATTTAATTCTGTGCAAACGAATGAAGAAGAAAAAGTTAAAAGCGTGTAATTGAACTTATGAAATTCCCCGTAGCTGCTTGATGAATAAAAAAAATTAAGCAGCTATTCGGTTTTATTTTAAATGAAGAAGAGGTCGATTGTATTCGGTAAAGGGATATGATTAGAAAAAGCTAAATTAGCAGGCAAATAATAGAATGATTAGATTAGGGGGTATCACATTGTCAAGTTATCAAGCGTTTTTACAAGAAAAACAGCTAATTGATGAGTTTGTTAAAAATGGTTATAAAATCACTGCGATTACAGGGAGCCTGGACGGTGATAAGGTGGAGTTCCAAAAAGAGGGCTTAATGAAAATGAAGTCCATTCTGCTTTTGAACGCTGACAGTAGAAAGTATGTAACGACACTACTAATTAAACGACAACTTCAAAAACAATAAACGCAGGAGGAGTTCCAGTGGAGAAACAAAAAGTATTAATTAATGGAGAAAGATTAAAACAAACCGTGGAAGAATTTGCAGACTTTGGAAGAACAAAAAATAACGGTGTCACTCGTTTAGCATTATCCGAAATCGATATAAAAGTAAGGGATCATTTTAAATCAGTCTGTGAAGAGTTAGGGATGACGGTGAAATGGGATGATATGGGTAATATGTATGCAACGCTAGAAGGAGTGGAAAATGACAAGCCACCAGTTGTTATCGGATCGCATTTAGACTCCGTAGAAAAAGGTGGGAGATTTGACGGTGTACTAGGTGTTTTAACTGGCCTTGAGGTAGTAAGAATATTGGTCGAAAATAATATCAAGCCACAGATTCCGGTCGTGGTAGCCAATATCACCAATGAAGAAGGTGCTAGATTTGAACCTTCGCTGATGGCTTCAGGGGTCTTATCAGGAAGGTTCGATAAAGATGAGATGTTGAGATCGACCGATAAAAATGGCATAACATTTGCTGAATCTTTACATGCAAGTGGTTATAAAGGAAGCAAAGAAAACCGTTTGACAGATGCAAAGGCTTTTTTGGAGTTGCATATTGAACAAGGGCCTGTTTTAGAAAGTGAATCCATCGATATCGGAATAGTAGAATGTGTGGTAGGCATGTGCTGCTATGAAATTGAAGTAGTTGGAGATTCTGACCATGCGGGAACTACTCCAATGCAAATGAGAAAAGATGCCTTATTTACTACCAATTCCTTAATCAATGAAATACGAGAGAAAATGAGCAAATTGGACAGTGATCTTGTTTATACCATTGGTCGGCTGAATGTAAGTCCGAATATCCATACAGTGATTCCGAATAAAGTTGTTTTTACACTTGAGGCACGCCATAAAGAAGCGACTACGATTTGGCAGGTGGAGGAAATTATTCAGAGGTTAACACAATCGGAAGGTAAAGAGAAATGTAAAGTAACGGCTAGGAAACTCTGGGAGCGTGACACAGTATGGTTTAATGATAAACTTGTAAACGCTTTAGAAGATTCTTGTAAATCTCTAGACTATTCATATAAACGCATGCCGAGTGGTGCTGGACATGATGCACAATTTATTGCGACGTATCTACCTGCTGCTATGATCTTTGTGCCAAGTGTGAATGGAAAAAGTCATGCCGAAGATGAACTGACTACTTGGAAAGATTGCGAACAAGGGGTAAATGTCGTTTTACAGACAGTTTTGGATTTATCCAGCATTTAAAGCAATATATAAGCAGGCGATTTCTATGTTTGCTAGATATAAAACCTAAAATAGATAGGTTTCCTGTCACTTGACCGATAGTAATTTGGAAAAACTTCCTTAAATAAAGAATTAAAAAGATGAGTAGAATGATTATTTCTTACTCATCTTTTTAATGGACAAAAACATTGATTTAGATCCCAAAGTTTCGAACATAGCCCTATAGAAAAATAATCATCAATTTTTATCCAACAACATATAATCAATTGAATATAATCGAAGTCTTAATCTATCCTCTCGCTAGCCAACTCTCACAGTGCAACCATCGTATAAATCCACTAGTTCTCTCAATCACTTTACAACTTAATGAAAAAATAATGGGTTTACTGATTTTCAATAGAAATAGAACTTTTTATCCAAAGGGGGCAATAAAATGAAGAGAAAACAGCTTTGGTTTATCTGTATGCTGTTTGTTGCAATCGGGCTTTTAGTTGGTTGTACAGGTGAGAATAAAGACGAAACTGGTGAAACGGAAGAGGTTAACGAAGATAATCGTACACTAACGATTGCACTTGGAACAGACATGGTATCGTTCGATGTGCATAATCACAATAATACCTCAACAGAAGCGATTCATATTAATATGTTTAACTACTTGGTTAAACGTAATAACGACACAGGAGAAATGGAGCCGGATTTAGCGGAAAGCTATGAAAATATCGATGACCTAACATGGGAATTTAAATTGAAGGATGGAGTGACGTTTCATAATGGGGACGCCTTAACTTCAGCAGATGTTAAGTATTCCCTAGAACGTGCAGCAACTGATACGACACTTCTGGATCATGCAAACTACAGACAAATTAAGGAAGTTGAAATTATCGATGATACTACGTTTCGTATTCATACACATGAACCGGATCCTGCCCTCTTAAATCGTATTTCACGAATTGGCTCAAGTATTTTACCTGCAAATTATATTGAAGAAAATGGTTTTGATCACTTTCTTGCAAATCCTATAGGGACTGGGCCATTCGAGTTTGTCGAATGGGTTCGGGATGATCGCATTGTGCTGACAGCTTTTGAGGATTATTTTAACGGCAAAAATGAAGAATGGGATGAAATTGTATATCGGATTATTCCAGAGAATTCAACGAGGGTTTCGGAATTGCTAACAGCTGGGGTGGATATGGCTGTCAATATTCCGCCGAGTGATTGGGTGCGGGTAAATGAAAATGAAGGGACCTATTTGGCACAAGGAATTTCTAACCGAACGTTAATGATTTTCTTAAGGTCGACGGAAGGGTATCCAACAGAAGACAAAAGAGTGCGAGAAGCGTTGGATTTAGCGATTGATAATCAGGCAATTGTAGACAATATTTTAGGCGGTGCTGGTACACCATCGATAACACGTGTTGGACCGGGAGATGTTGGCCATGCAGCAAATTTATATGATACGTACAATTATGATCCGGAAAGAGCAAAGGAATTATTAGCTGAAGCCGGGTTTAAAGATGGTTTTGAAATGACACTTCATTCGCCAAGAGGACGTTACCTGCAGGATGCAGAAATTGCAGAGATGGTAGCTGGAATGTTAGCTGCAATTGGGGTAACCATGCATATCGAGTTTATGGAGTGGAGTAATTATCTTGAGCTGCGAAACGCGGGAGAGAACAAAGATGCCTATTTATTAGGGCTTGGTAACTCGATGTTTGATGCCGCTAATGCCTTGGATTATTACCGATATGACCGTTTTATTGGACAGCTTGATTATCAAAATGATGAAGTAGAGGAATTGTTAGTCGCTGCTGAGCAAAATATGGATGTCGAAGAAAGAAATGAACAATATATAAAAATTCAAAAACTGCTTGCTGAAGATGTTGCCCATCTAGTCCTGCATCAGGAGTCAATAAATATAGGGGTGGTTGATCGGATTGATTATACACCAACAATGGATGAGATGATTTATATTGAATCGATCACTAGAAAATAACTGTTGGAAGAGTGGGGAGGCCTCCATTCTTCCATGAAAGGCAATTCGGAGGTGACGATAGCCGGTGAATTATATCGTTAGAAGAATGCTGCAAATTATTCCAGTCCTACTTATCATTTCATTTATTGTTTTTACACTCGTTTTCATTGCTGGTGACCCTGTTGCGCTTATGCTTCCAGACGATGCTACATTGGAAGAGATTGAACAGTTACGAGAATCGATCGGACTAAATGAACCATTTTATGTACAGTATGGCAGCTATGTTTTTCGTGTGGTTCAGGGAGATTTTGGGGAATCCTTTCGCTATGGACAAGATGCATTGTCTGTCGTTTGGGAGCGCCTGCCAGCTACGTTTGAGTTAGCGATTGCCGCAATTATTATTGCGATTATGGTCGCTATACCATTTGGAATCTGGTCAGCGACGAAGCAAAATTCAAGTATCGATTTAATCGCTACTGGTGCTGCAGTTGTTGGAAAAGCGATGCCGAATTTCTGGCTCGGTATTATGCTGATTTTATTCTTCTCCGTAACCTTAGGTGTATTACCGGTTTCGGGGAGAGGGAGTTTTGCTCATCTTATCCTTCCTGCTATCACATTAGGAACAGGGATTGCTGCTGAAATGACAAGGTTGATCCGTTCCAGCATGCTTGAAATATTAAATCAGGATTATATACGCACTGCAAAAAGCAAAGGAATTAAGTCGGTGCAAGTAATTTATAAACATGCCTTTCGTAATGCACTTATTCCTTTTGTAACGATAACAGCATTACAAACATCAACACTGATTGGCGGTGCCTTAATCACCGAAACAGTATTCGCATGGCCGGGAATTGGGCAATTACTCATACAGGCTGTTAATACGCGTGACATGGCAATTGTTCAAGCATGTGTCATGATTATAGCCGCAATCGTCATACTAATGAACCTATTAGCCGACATCATTTACCGTATTCTAGACCCCCGAATTAAATTGGATTAGGAGGTGTGAATGATTGGGGGAACAATCGAAAACAATAATAGATGCGGATTCTCAAGCATATATGAGAAAGCGAAATGGAACGTTTAAAAGATGGAGTAAGCTATTACTCAGAAGTAAGACAGGAACAGTAGGACTGCTCATTGTTCTCTTTATTGTTTTCGTAGCTGTTTTTGCACCACTACTTGCACCATATAATCCAAATGCTATTAATCCAAGTAGCTTGCATGTGCCACCTTCATGGATGGAAGGGGGAAGCACAGCGCATTTGCTAGGAACGGATAATCTTGGGAGAGATATTTTAAGCAGAATTATTTATGGTTCTCAAGTATCGTTGCTTGTCGGCATTGCGGCAGTTCTCTTGTCTGGCATAATTGGTGTTAGTATCGGGTTAATTTCCGGGTTTTACGGTGGGTTCTTAGATAATATTTTAATGCGCTTTGTAGATTCATTTCTTGCCATACCAACAATTCTATTTTCACTCGTCTTTTTAGCCGTTTTTGGTCCGAGTATTATGACGCTAATTGTTGTGCTTGGCTTAACAAATTGGACATCATATGCACGGCTGGTGCGAGGTGAGGTTTTATCGATAAAAGAAAGAGATTTTGTAAGAGCGGCCAGGTCCATTGGTGTAAAAAATAATAAAATTATCACGAGACATCTGATGCCCAATGTTATCTCCACGTTTATTGTAATTTCAACATTGAGTGTAGCGTCAACGATTATCCTAGAATCTTCTTTAAGCTTTCTTGGTTTAGGCATACAACCCCCGACTGTATCATGGGGAACGGTTTTAAGTGATGGAAGGGACTACTTAGCTACAAGCTGGTGGCTAGCAACTTTTCCGGGTATTGCAATAACTATAACGGTCCTCGGTATTATCTTTTTAGGTGATTGGCTCCGTGATGTTCTAGACCCACGTACAAAATAGATACTGGTAAGAGGTTGTTCAAAAAAGTCCGGTGAAAATGACGCATCAGGAGTAGAAGACCTTCGACTAATTACCGACACGTCCTGTGTCGAACGTCGAAGTCACCACATCCTGTGGAAGCTCGTTGGCTTGCTTTTCCGCTGCTCAAAGCTACGCGGCCTCGAACTGCTCGGTCTTTTCATCTTCCTTTTGAACACGCATGTTAAGGAGGAATAATGATGGGGGAATCGTTCATTCAACTTAAAAATCTTAAAACCTATTTTCATACAGAAGAAGGGACTGTGCCTGCGGTTGATGATGTATCCTTATCGATAAAAAAAGGGGAAACACTGGCGATTGTAGGGGAATCAGGATCCGGTAAAAGTGTAACCTCGCTATCGTTGATGCGTTTAATTGAGCCGCCAGGTCGTATCGAATCAGGAGAAATTCTCTTTGAAGGTCATAATCTAGTAGACTATTCAAAGAAAAAAATGCGAGCAGTTCGTGGCAATAAAATAGCAATGATCTTCCAAGAGCCGCTAACCTCTTTAAATCCAGTGTTTACGGTGGGGAATCAAATTTCAGAATCTATTATCGAACATCAAAATAAAAGTAAGAAAGAAGCGAAACAGTTAGTAATTGAGATGTTAACAAAAGTTGGCATCCCAAGGCCTGAAAAGGTGTTCCATTCCTATCCACATGCCTTAAGTGGTGGGATGAGACAACGGGTGATGATTGCGATGGCACTCTCCTGTAATCCCGAATTATTAATTGCAGATGAACCAACGACAGCACTTGACGTCACGATTCAGGCACAGATTTTAACTTTAATGAAAGAATTAATTCGTGAGTTTGAAACGTCAATTTTGCTCATAACCCATGATTTAGGTGTCGTTGCAGAGATGGCAGATCGAGTCATTGTCATGTACGGTGGTCAAATCGTTGAGGAGACGGATGTCTATACATTATTTAAGCATCCGAAACATCCATATACGAAGGGACTACTCGCTAGTACACCAAAAGTGCATGAATTAAAAGAAGAACTTATATCGATCTCTGGCACTGTACCAAATCCACTTGATTACCCAATTGGCTGCCGATTCGCCGACCGTTGTGAATCAGTTATGGAAACGTGTAGAACTGTTCATCCAGAATTAAAAGAGATTAAACCAGGACATACGGTTCGATGTTGGTTACATGAATGAAAGGGGGGTAGTGATGCGTGAAGACCATTTACTTGAGGTGAAAGGATTAACGAAGTTTTTTGAAATCAAAAGTGGCTTTTTAAAGAGGAATAAAAATGATTTAAAAGCAGTACATGATGTTAGCTTTTTTATTGATGCTGGGGAAACACTTGGGATTGTTGGAGAATCTGGATGTGGTAAATCTACGACAGGGAATATGATTGTTCAGTTGTTAGAACCAACTGCAGGAGAAATTTACTTTGAAGGCGAAGATATTACAAAATTAAAAGGGGAAGCATTACGCAAGAAGCGATCTGATATTCAAATTATTTTCCAAGACCCTTATTCCTCCCTTAACCCACGAATGCGTGTATTTGATTTAATAGCAGAACCAATTCGCACCCACGAGTCATTATCTAAAAAAGAGCTAGAAGAACGAGTGCTGGATTTAATGGAAGTTGTTGGATTAAATCCATCTTATGCAAAGCGTTTTCCTCATGAATTCAGCGGAGGACAGCGGCAACGTATCGGAATTGCCCGAGCAATCGCGTTAAACCCAAAGCTAATTGTATGCGACGAACCTGTATCTGCGCTTGATGTATCGATTCAATCACAAATTTTAAATCTACTTGTAAAGCTTCAAAAGGAGTTTCAGATTACGTATCTTTTTATCGCACATGGTCTTCCTGTTGTGAAACATATTAGTGATCGCATTGCTGTCATGTATTTAGGTAAAATTGTTGAGTTAACAACAAAGGAAGATCTGTTTTTAAAGCCTAAGCACCCGTACACCGAAGGACTTTTATCCGCTATTCCAGTACCAGACCCCACACAGCGGGATTTGAAAGAACATAGAGTATTAATAAAAGGAGATATTCCAAACCCAGTTCATCCACCTTCAGGTTGTGTTTTTCATCCACGCTGTCCATATGCTACAGAGCTATGCACACAGGAAGAACCATTATTTGAAGAAAAAGAAGCCGGGCATTTTGTAGCCTGTCACTATCCTTTAAGTGAGGGGAAAGGGACTATCTACTCGAGGGAAGGTAACCATGATGGAGAAGTACATTTTGAATCATAAAAAGGAAATGCTTGGGTTAATTGAGCAATTAGTTAACATAGATAGTGGATCGAATTATAAAAAAGGCATTGATGCAGTAGCAGAAATACTGCTAAAACCATTTAAAGAAATGGGCTTTAAGATTACGATGCAAAAGAACAAACAGTATGGAAATAACATTGTCATTCAATATGATGAACATATATCAACAGATATTTTACTAGTAGCTCATATGGATACTGTTTTTCCTGTGGGAACGGTACGTGACCGCCCATTCGAAATTAAGGGCAATCGCGCTTATGGACCAGGAATTATTGATATGAAATCAAGTCTAATAACACTACTATATGCAGTAAAAGCGCTATACCATCACAATAACGATGCGTATAAAAACATAACGATTATCTTAAATGGTGATGAAGAAATCGGTTCACCAACATCCAGAAAGCTGATTGAGGAAATTTCTACTACTAAAAAATATGCATTGATTATGGAACCAGCACGAAAAGATGGCTCCATTGTCTCGGCAAGGCGCGGTGGTGGAAAATATATTTTATCTGTGAAAGGAAAAGCAGCACATTCCGGTGTCTCCCCCGAAGAAGGGAAAAGTGCGATTGAAGAACTTGCTCATAAAATCATTAAGCTGCAGCAGCTGAATAATGCACAAAAAGGAATATCGATCAATGTCGGTGTGATTGAAGGGGGAGATGCGGTTAACGTTGTACCATCTGAAGCAAAGGGTATGGTGGATGTTCGAATTACGAGTCGTGATCAAGCAAAGTATGTAAGAAAAAGAATTGAAGAGATTTGCTCTAAACCTGATATTAAAGGTACGCATATTACATTAAAGGGAGGAATTAACCGGCTTCCCCTTGAATTAAACCAAGCAAACAAGAAACTTTTACATGTGATTCAAGATGTTGCAGATGCGATAGGAATTGAATTAAAAGCCGTTCATACTGGAGGTGGCTCTGACGCTTCATTCCCTGCTAATTTAGGAGTAGCAACCGTTGATGGATTAGGTCCCGTTGGTGGTGGTCTTCATAATGAGGATGAATATTTAGAAATAGATTCATTGACAGAAAGATGCTTCTTGTTGGCAGAGACGATATCAAAGCTTTCGGAATAAGTAAGAAGCTAACAACATAAATTTTGTTGGAGGAACGTATAGGCAATTGACACATACGATGGTATCAGCATGGCATCTAGGAGGGACTTATGAATTCATACTTATTAGAAGTGCAGAAATGGTATCAGGAAAACAAAGGACAACTCGAATATGATTTACAGTATTTTGAAGGACGGACAAAGGAAGCGTTTGCTAGCATATTAGCTCAATTTGAAAACGTGTTTACAGATAAAGATCGAGAACCTATTGGGGAACAGGATATCTCGAAATTAGTTGAACAAGTTTATGCGTTGTATGAGCAAAACAAAGCGTTTGTGCGTGCAGAGGGAAGGCAGCCATTTGTGCCAATAGGTGGACATCGTCTGCCGCCACTGCCATATCCCTATGACGCATTAGAACCATATATCGCGAAGGAAATTATGTATTTACACCATGATAAACATCATCAAAGTTATGTGGATGGACTAAATAAAGCTGAAATGAAAATGGAAGAAGCGAGACAAACAGGTGATTTTGACCTGATTAAACATTGGGAGCGAGAGGCTGCTTTTCATGGTGCTGGCCATTATTTGCATACGATATTTTGGGAGATTATGGCACCTGATGCGGGAGGAGAACCGGAAGGAGAATTACTTCAAGCAATCGAGCGTGACTTTGGCAGTTTTGAACAGTTTAAGGAGCATTTTACTCAAGCAGCTGATCAAGTGGAAGGTGGAGGCTGGGCGATGCTTGTTTGGGCGCCACGTTCAGGAAGAATGGAAATATTACAAGCCGAAAAGCACCAAAACCTCTCCCAACAAGATATGATTCCTTTGTTAGTCCTTGATGTATGGGAGCATGCTTATTATTTGCAGTATTTAAATGAGAAAAAAGATTATGTTGAAGCGTGGTGGAACCTCGTCAATTGGCCAGCAGTTGCAGACCGATATAATAAAGCAAAAACGATTCGCTGGAAACTTGCCTAGTAGGGGTTACACTAGTAGTAATCAACTTGTAGTAAAATATTCTACAAAAAATATAAAAAATATCAACAGGATTACGATTGATCTCTGTTGATATTTTATTTTGCCTTTATTAATTTATGCTTCCTCGTCCAAGTAGAAAATCCGCGTAGTTCGTTCGACTTTTCCATCCTTGTCGGTAGCTTCAAATGTTACCACATGAAATTGCTCGACTAATGAATCTGTTAGTTTAAATGATAACGTAGAAGAGCTTTCATCAACATCGGCTTCATAAGCAATGCCATCGACAATCACTCGGAAGTCTAACGTTTTAATTGCATCTGCTGGTGCATCAATAGTTGCTTTTATAGTTGGCGTTGTCTCCTCAATTATTTCTCCCATTTTATATTCCGGATTAATTTCGATATTTAACCCTTTTGCATATGGATTGATAGTTGCAGCCTTTTCAACTTCAAGTAATAATCGAAGTGTATTTTTTCCAAGGATTTTTTCAATATCCTCATCAGAGTATCCTCTATTTTGTAATTCATCTGTAAGTTTATAAAGCTCGGTAGCACTTTGTAGGTCTGAAGGCATATCCGAACCGTCAAAGTCAGATCCAATTGCAACATGATCAATACCAATTAGATCAACAGCATAATCAATATGATCAGCGATATCGGTAACATAGGCAGATGGATTATCCGTTAAAAATACCGGATAAAAGACAATTCCAACGACACCACCATTTTCAGCTAGGGCTATTAGTTGCTCATCTGTTAGGTTGCGCTGATGGTTTTTTAACGCTTTTACACCAGAATGTGTTGCCATAATAGGTGCATCGGTAATTTCTAATACATCCCAAAACGTGTTTTCTGACATATGAGAGACATCAATAACCATGCCTAACTTATTCATTTCTTTTGCAACCTGTGCACCAAGCTGCGTTAATCCACCGTTTGAAGGAGTTCTTGCTGGATCTCCATATATTTGATTCGCACCTTCACCGAGCGCATTGGAATAGTTCCAATTAAAACCAATCGCTTTAATACCAAGGTCGTGATATTGATGGAGCAATTCAATTGCGTTGTGCTCTTCTAAAGAATAAGCACCCTCAATTGTAGGGACGGCTGCAATTTTACCTGCTTGTACAGTATTCCAAATATCAAATGTTGTCTTGGCAATTTGAAAATGGTCCTGATTATTTTCCTCCATCCAATAAAGTGCATGAATTAATGCAAGTGTACGACTAATACTGCGTGGGTTATTATCATAATATCCCTCTGTAAATGCTGCGAAAAAACCTACATTTATTCCACCTTCCTCAAGCTTTGGTATATCAGCATGGAGGGAAGTGTTTTCCCCGATATCGATATCTGGGAGCCATGTGTTCTCATGAAGTACGTTCATCATCGTATCGATATGACTATCAACGATTATTGCTTCATTATGTATACGGTCCGCATTTTCGATGGATTCGTGCTTCAATTGGATAGGAAAATGATCAAGGGTACCCAATGTAGTAGGGAAAGTTAAGAACAACGTAATGAGTAGCCAAAATAAAGAAACAGGCATTGCTGTAACTCCTTTCATGGATTGGAACAGACACTATATTTTCTAACTAGATCAAAATTCAACTTGTAGCTTAAAATAAATCTATCCAATAAAGTAGTAGGTAGCGTGGTATAAGAGTAGATAGAATTAACTTCATTGTACAGAAAATCTAGAAGGCTGTCACTTATCGAAAATGGTCTTTTTTTACTAGTTATTCGTTTTGCGAAACCTTTTATAAATGTAGGTTTTCGTGTTAATAGACACATAATATTTATTTTGGATAGAAATTAAAAGTTCTAAGTGTCTAAAAATTTGGTTAAATTTAGTTTTTATTGTTGAATTTGCATTACCTATTTCCTATAATGGATGTTGGGTGGGAAATATGTAAAAATTTAAATTTTTGATGTTATATAAAAGATTAATAGAGAGGAAAGAGGCGAAGTAATAGAGACTGTAAAGAGTTTCTACCTAGAGGGGATTTTTTAAGAGAATCGTAGAAGGTTTTATTATCACATTTATCGATTAGAGATTTATGATACCTACGTTGATGTTGGGATAGGGAGTATATTTGCATTTCAGCCAGATCAGGGTGTCCAGTCAACAAAGGAAATTGCAGAACAAGAGGGAGTTATCATTGATGAGATCATGATTTGGGGCAAAGAATTTAATGTAAGCTTGCAACGTATCATTAATGGTAAAGCTTGATTTCGAAGCTATACTTAGTGGGGTAATTTACTAAATTACCCTAGGAAGCTAATTAAAAGGTTAGCTCTATCCTCTAAATTAATGATAAAGCTAACCTTTTTCCAACAAATAGTATCTCTATTTTTTAAATTTGCTACCCCTGCTTTTCGCTCTAAGTTTTGCCATTAAATCAGACGATTGTTGTGAAGCAACCTTTGTGTTAGAAACGTCAATACACTTTATTTTGTATGTAGTACGATTTTTTTCAAGAGCAAATACGGTATCGATTTTACTTCCCTCTGGAAGTGCACTTCTGTTTACAATATACTCCTCTTTCGTTTCTTCAATCAGAATTACTGCTTTTTCACCTTCAAATCGATCTAGTATCCCTTTCAAATGAATACCTCCTTGTTAATGCATGCAAGCTATACCTTGATCCTTAATATCTGCAATTCTAGCTGGCCCTATTCCAGGAATACGCGTTAAGTCATCTAACCTACTAAATGGTCTTAAATCTATTAATTCAGCAGCTCGCTCTGGGCCAATATGGATGATTGCTTGAACTTCAGAAACCGTAGCGGTGTTCATATTAATACAAGAATTATCACCTGTCGTTTCTTCAGTTTCAGCATTCGCGCCTGTATCATGCTCCGAACTATTTGATGTATTGGAATCTGCTGTCGCTGTATCTTTCTTGTTTGTTTCAATATGAAAGTTATCTCCATCAGATGTGACTACAATTGTTCCATCTTTATCCGTTCCGTACAGTTTAATGCCAGCATCTTCAATATGTGAGACGACTTCTTGACTAGGGTGTCCATAGCTATTATTTATACCCGCACTATAGATTGCAACTTCTGGATCAACTGCATGAATAAAAGCAGGGTCACTTGATGTGTTTGAGCCGTGGTGACCGAGGTGAAGAATATCCGCCCCTATGTCGACTCCACTGTTTAGGATGTTTCGTTCGTCGCTTTTTCCAGCATCACCTGTAAATAAAAATTTTGTGCTACCATATGTGAGCAGTAAGGAAATGGATTCTTCATTTGATTTTCCAGTGATTGTATCCGGATAAAGAACCTTAATTTTAAGAGGACCGATATCATATTCCTCACCAGTTCTCGGCTCATGATAATCTGCATCGCTGTTAATAACGGCTTCTACACCACGCCTGAAGGTTTGCGATGAGCTTTCATTTCCAGACATCCAAACCTCACCAACCTCAAAACGTTGAACGAGATCAGCTAATTGGCCGATGTGATCAGCATCTGGATGACTAATAACAACAAGGTCAATTGCAGAAACTTCCTGTGCCTGGAGGTGATCGATGACCTCATCGCCTTTCCAATCACCTGCATCAAAAAGGATTGTATACGACTTATCCTGATCGGAATATTGGAAAAGCGTAGCATCTGCTTGCCCAACATCGATGTAATGAACTTTTAAATCAGAAAGGGAGGAGGTGTGGCTTATATCTTCATCTTCATTTTCACTCGTAGTGGTTCGCTCATCATTTGTAGTCTGTTCCAGTGATGCTGTCTCTAATTGACTGCTTTCAGTGCTAGTTTGTCCACAAGCAGTTAGAAAGATGATGCAAATCATAGTTAGAAAAAATCTTCTATTCAATTGTAAACCTCCATTACGTAATGTTCACATTAAGCGTACCAAAAAATAGTAGTGAAATCTATGCTTGTTAATAGGACAGGATGAAAAACTACGAAACTCTATTGAGCGGTACAGACAAGTTTAGCAATGGTTTGTTGGTACATGAACAAAATAAAAGAGGTGGTGTATCTTAAAGATGGTAAGTAAACGTAAAAAGAAACGAAGCGTCGTTATCCTAGCTTACGTGTTCGTATGTGGACTCTTTATATGTATAGAAACAAGTAGTCATAATTATATGGAGAAGGTGGGGGAGTTTACTGGAGTAGTCGACCGGTTTGAAAATAATCAAGCTGTTATTTTACTAGAGGACGTAGGCGAAGAAATGATTGTTTCAAAAAACCTTTTCCCATCCGGAATCGAAGCCAACATGTGGCTCCGATTTGAAGTTTACGATGAACCAAAGCAATTGAACTCCATGAATAGATAAGAAATTGTTAGCGTGATGACTGAATCTCTGCGACGATAATCAAGCTAGTAAGGCGCCAATTGCTCCAGTATATGCTCCTTTATCAAGAAAGACCGGCTCATAGGATAGCTTATCTTGAAAACTGCTTAAAACATTTTTTAAAGGAGCATTACCATTTAACGTACTGCCAATAAAAACAATGGTATCTATATTTTTTTGGAATGCAACTTGACTAGTAAGTGATATCGTAATTTCTCCGATTAATTGGATAAGTGCAGCCATATGATCTGCTTTTGTAGCTGTTGTATTGTTATTGGCTTTACCAAAATTAGCTGCAGTAAGATCTCCAAAAATAGGAGGCTTATTTGGTGCATAAATATCCCTCACTAATAAATCGCTGTTTTCATGATTACCTTCTTCTGCTAATGTAATAAGTTCTTGAAATGTGCTCTTTCCTGTAATTAATGAACCAAGCCCCATTAATGTTCCTCCAGCAACACCGCTTCCGGCTAGTCGTTCAAACTTATGCTGTGTGACATGAAAAATGGATGTACCAGTACCGATATTTACAACAAGATAATCCTTTTTCCTTTGTTGCTTTTCTAAGTTTAATAAATAGCGCGTTCCCTCTAGGATGGATTGGAATTCATCTAAAAGACGGATGTTTTGGCTTGGCTGGTTAGAAATTAAATTACGCTTGCCTCCAGTTACATGTAATGTAGCATTGGGAGAAATGAATTGTAACC
This sequence comes from Oceanobacillus polygoni, assembly GCF_008304605.1. Taxonomy (GTDB): domain Bacteria; phylum Bacillota; class Bacilli; order Bacillales; family Amphibacillaceae; genus Oceanobacillus; species Oceanobacillus polygoni. Next base: position 39,164 of record NZ_PIJY01000016.1, read on the forward strand.
ATTGAAGTAGCTCATTTTTTTCTTGGATGGAATACGTCTTAACGTGAAGATTTTCACGTTCTTCATAGGCTATTTTTATAAGCGTTCCTCCAGCATCAATTCCGATTCTTTCCATCGTATAATCCCTCACTTTGTCCTTTATTGATTTTCTAATAGCATAACGTATTAAGTTGGATTCACCAAAAAGAAAATCCCGACAAAATTCAAGTTAAGTAAAGCGATTTATCTAGAATATTGATAAGAAATGGTAAATAACTAGACTGGATCATTTATCCAATCCATTCTTTATTATACTTGATCATTTCATCTATCTGCTTTTGTGTGAGTGGTTCTTTAGTTGAAAGTAGCTCTAGATGGTATTTATGCGCTTTTAAGGTTTTTTCTACATCAAATGTATGTTTGGCCTGGAGCATTTTTGGTTTATACAATTCATAAATGGTTTTACCGATCTCCATCATATATTCATTTTCTGTAGTTTCAAGTATCGCAAAATGGAACGTTAAATCAATTTCTACTAATTTTTCAGTAGAAATATCGGATACTAGCGTTTCTTTTTGAGTTTCATATACTTGTCTAATCTTCGCAATTTTTTCTTCTGACCAATTTGATTTTATTACATTCATCATCATGACTTCAAAGTGTTGTCTGAACTCAATCAGTTTATCCAAACTTTCATTGAGCAATAAAAGACTGAAAATCAATGGATTAAGCGAAACACTCGTAGGTTGTTTGGTAATAAACATGCCTTCTCCTCGTTTAATTTGAACAATCCCGATTGCCTCCAATGTTTTAATTGCTTCCCTGATTGGTGTTCTGCTTACGCCAAATTGTTCTACTAATTCTTCTTCGGTTGGTAGTTTATCACCAGGCTTTAATAAACCATTTAATAAATGGGTTTTAATTTGTGACACAATCTCTGTTGATCGTTTATTTGCTGAACTTAATTTTTTAAAATGACTCATTCTATTCACTCCAAATTTATATTGTATTTAAACCAAATTCTAACAAAATGGACGAGGTTCCATAGTTAGCTATAGACCAAAAAAACTAGTCGCTCCTCGTACTTGTTTTCCTTTAACTAGCTCAACGTATTCGTTTTTTGAGAGTATAATGAATTTTTTGATTTATCCGTTTACAACACTTGTTTTTTATTATACCATATACATAATACGTATGATGTACTAAGAATGGAGCTGAAAAAATGAAGTATATTAACATCGCCTCAATTCCAGGTGACGGTATCGGTCCAGAAGTTATGAACGAAGGGTATAAAGTATTAAAAGCATTAGAAGAGCTGCATGGGGGTCTTTCATTTGAGCGAAACGAATTTGATTGGAATTGTAAGCGTTATCTAGAAGCTGGTGAGATGATGCCGGAGGATGGCTTAGAGATCCTGAAAGACTATGATGCCATTCTATTTGGGGCGGTAGGCGCACCGGAGGTTCCAGACCATATTTCTGTGTGGGAGCTAATATTGCCCATTCGCAGAGCTTTCCAGCAGTATGTCAATTTACGCCCGATTAAGCTATTAAAAGGGATTGAGAGTCCACTGCGTTACAAGTCGGTAGAAGATATCGATTTTACGGTGATTCGGGAAAATACAGAAGGTGAATATTCGAATAGCGGTGGGAAACTTCATGAGAATACACCTCATGAAACGGTTATCCAAAATAGTGTATTCACAAGGTATGGGACAGAACGGATTGTTAAGTATGCATTTGAGTATGCCAAACAAAAGGGGAAGAACAAGCTTTCCGTTGCGACAAAATCGAATGCGATGAATTATTCGATGCCGTTTTGGGATGATATCGTCCGCGAAATATCGAAAGACTATCCTTCGATCCCGTTCCATTTATATCATATAGATGCCCTGGCTGCTTTTTTCGTCTTAAAGCCAGAAGAATTTGAAGTGGTCGTTGCGAGTAATTTATTTGGAGATATTTTAACGGACTTAGGTGCAGCGGTTGCGGGAGGTATTGGTATTGCCCCATCTGGAAATATCAATCCGGAAGGTACGTATCCATCTATGTTTGAACCAATTCACGGATCCGCACCGGATATTGCGGGCAAAGGAATAGCTAATCCGGTTGCACAAATTTGGAGTATCAGTTTGATGCTGGATCATTTTGGTTATTTCGAATTAGCCGAAGTAGTTTTAAATGCAATTGAAAGCGTGTTAATGAAAGGTGATAACTTAACACCAGATTTAGGTGGAAATGCGTCGACAACTGAGTTGGCTGATCAGATTGTTAATAAAATTCTAGAGGGGTGAGAGAATGAAGCAGCAGGAAAAAGTTTTTATCGTAACCGGTGCCGGGGGAGGTATGGGAAACGAAGTCGTATCTACATTACTTTCTGAAGGAGCAATCGTTGTTGGTATTGATATTTCGCTAGAAGGTATGACACACATAACGCATGAAAACTTCCAAAAGGAAGAAGTAAATCTTTTAGATAGTAACCGAATTAAAGAAGTGTTTAAACAGGTTTTTGAAACATATGGAAAAATAAATGGGCTAGTGAATCTTGCTGGGATAGCCCAACCATCGACTCCAATTCAGGATGTTTCTTTAGATTTTTGGAATAAAATTATTGGTATTAATGCTACTTCTATATTTTTAACATGTAAGGAAGCCGTTTCTTACATGAAAAATCAAGAAGGAGGGGCAATTGTAAATGTTGGCTCTGTTTCTGTTGCAAGACCAAGACCAGGTCTCCAAGCTTATATCGCAACCAAGGGTGCTGTAGAAGCTTTTTCAAAAGCACTTGCAATTGAAGTTGCCCAAGATAAAATTCGTGTTAACGTACTACATCCGGGGCCAGCGGAAACACAAATGCTGGTGCAATTTCCATCCGAGAAGGACCAAGAGAATGGATTAACACTAGACGATTTTAAAATGAGTGTACCATTAGGTGAATTAATTAAACCGACTGATATTGCGGAAGCGATTAACTATCTGTTATCAGATGGAGCAAAGATGGTTACTGGGGCAACACTCCATGTGGATGGTGGAAGAAGTTTGTAGAAAGGGGAAAAGAAATGGAAAAGATAAAAATGCTAATTAATGGAGAATGGGTTGGAGCTGAGGAAGATGAATGGCTTCCAGTATATAATCCATCAACAGGTGAAAAGCTAGCGGAAATTGTGAATGCAACGAAAAAGCAAATTGATAATGCTGTAGAAGTTGCATGTGCAGCTTTTGAAAGTAAGGAGTGGAAGGGATTTAAACCGCATGAGCGTGGACAGTTGTTAATGGAGATGGCAACTTACATTCGTGAACATGCAGATAAGCTAAGTGAATTGGAATGTCTTGATGTTGGAAAACCGATGACACAAGCCAGGAATGATATCGAGGCAGCTGCAAGGTACTTTGAATTCTATGCTGGAGCAGCAGATAAGCTTATGGGGGATAGCATTCCGATTGAGGATGGACTTCTTGATGTAACCGTACTCGAGCCAATGGGAGTAACAGCGCATATTATCCCTTGGAATTACCCGATTCAAATTATGTCCAGAAGTGTAGCTGCTGCAATTGCAACAGGGAATGCTGTTATTGTCAAAAGCGCAGAAGATACGCCATTAACAGCTGATGCCTTGGCAAAAGGTTTCTCTGAAAGTAAGCTGCCAAAAGGAATTTTCCAACATGTGACAGGGCTTGGTGCAAATGCTGGAAGTTATCTGGTTTCCCATGAAGGTGTCGACCAAATTACGTTCACTGGCTCTGTACAAACAGGAATTACTGTCATGAAGTCTGCTGCGGAAAGTGTTACACCAGTAACATTGGAGTTAGGAGGAAAATCTCCGAACATCGTGTTTCAGGATGCGGATTTAGAAAAGGCTGCAGAAGGTGTTAAGAATGCAATCGTCCAAAATGCAGGGCAGACATGTTCAGCTGGCTCAAGATTACTTGTCCATTCATCGATTAAAGAGACATTTGTTAATCAATTGGTAGAAAAATTTGCTGCACTAAAAGTTGGTCGAGGAATAGATGATCCAGATATTGGACCAATTTTAAATAAATGTCAATATGAGAAGGTATTGTCTTACTTAGAATTAGGTAAAAAAGAAGGGAAAATTCTTACTGGGGGAGAGCCGATTACAGTTGAAGGTGCAGGCGGCTATTATATTCAACCAACCATTATTGACGGAGTGTCGCATGATAGCATATTGGCACAGGAGGAAATTTTTGGCCCGGTTCTTACTGTTTTTACCTTTGAAGATATAGAAGAAGCAATTGGGCTTGCTAATCAGACGGAATATGGTTTAGTAACAGGAATCTGGACTTCAAATGTTAATACAGCTCATTATACAGCATCTAGAGTCAAGTCTGGTCAAGTATTTGTAAATAATTATGGTGCAGGTGGCGGGGTTCAAATGCCATTCGGAGGCTATAAGAAAAGCGGAATAGGCAGAGAAAAAGGGTTTGAAGCTTTGAATAATTATGTTCAAATTAAAAATATTGCCGTGAAATATGACATGTAAAGAAGGGATGGTTCTTATGCGAAAGTTGCATAAGAACCATCCCTTTATTTTGAACGAGGATCCATTAAATCCCTTAATGCGTTGCTTAATAGGTATAAACCTAATACGAGTAATGTGATTGCCCCACCAGGTGCATACGTGTACCAAGGAGAGTTGATTAAATAGCTTTGAGCGTCCTTTAACATTCTTCCCCAGCTTGGATCTGGAGGCTGTACGCCCAAACCTAAATAACTGAGTGCTGCTTCTGCTAGCATGGCAATTGCAAAGGCAATGGATAGAGCTACGATAATTTGTGAAGAAACGTTTGGTAAAATATGCTTAAACATTATTTTGTAGTTTTTCACTCCAATTAGCTTGGCTGCAGTCACATATTCTGCTTCCTTTTGCTGTACAAAACCACTCCTTGTTACCCTTGCGATACTTGGAATAGCAATAATGCCAAGTGCGATAGAAGTGTTAATTATTCCTGGACCAAAAACGGCGACAAGCATTAAAGCTAAAATAATGCCTGGGAAGGCCATGAGAGCATCCATAAATCTCATGAACACTTCATCAAGCCAACCACCTACATAGCCAGCAATTCCTCCAATTAATACACCGAAGAATCCGCCGATAGCAATGGTCAGTATGCCAACTAAAAACGCCGTTTGGCTGCCTTTTAAAATCCTGCTGAAAATATCACGACCAAATTCGTCTGTCCCAAAGATATGTGTTGCACTTGGTTCTTTTAGTTTATTCGGAATATCCATCGAGTTAACATCGTAAGGAGTATAGAAAAAACTTACAATTAATACGCCGACAAAGATAAGTAGTATTCCCGATCCCAATAGGAGATTGATATTTTTTTTGTGTTTTTGCATGGTTTACACTTCCTAACGTAACCGGATTCGTGGATCGACGACAGAATATAAAATGTCCACAACAAAGTTTATAAAGACAACAGCAACGGTTATATACATTACGATTCCTTGTACGAGTGGGAAATCCCGATTGCTAATCGATGTAATTAACAATTGTCCTATTCCAGGCAAAGCAAAAACCTGCTCAACGATAATTGTCCCTGCTACTATTTCGGCAGTGATCAATCCGAAAATGGTGAGAATCGGGATCATTGCATTTTTCAATATATGTTTATAGACAACGATTTTCTCTGGTAGTCCTTTACTTCGAATGGTTCTTACATAATCAAGCTGAACTTGTTCTAAAATCGATGTCCGAACATATCGGAATTTCACAGCAATTTGTGGAATAGCAATTGTTAATGCTGGTAATAGTAGTGTACTTAATGCACCTTGGATACTTTCAGTCCATGGAACATATCCATTTATTCGGAAGAAGTCTACATTCATCCCGATATAGAGAATAAAAATCATTCCGAGCCAGAAGGAGGGGATAGCCATCCCCAATTGCGTCACAGATGATAATACGACATCACTAGCTTTATTTTTTCGACGAGCTGCGAAAATTCCTAAAGGAAGTGCAACAAGTAAAACGATTACTAATGCTATACTCGCTACAGATAATGTCACAGGCAAGCGTTCCATTAGTAATGTGCTGACGGGCATTGAAAAACGAATTGAATTCCCTAAATCACCAGTGAATAATCCTTTAATCCAAGTGAAGTACTGTTCATATAAAGGACGATCTAAACCTAACTCGCTTCTCATGTTTTCAATTTGCGTCTCATCCGCCTCAGTACCGAGCATCGTTCGTATTGGATCACCTGGTAATACTTGAAAGACTGCAAACGTAATGACCGACACAAGTGCTACCGTTATAAAAAGTAAAATGATGCGACGAATGATATAGAACATAGTACCAGCCCTTCACTATTCGAATTTAACTTCCTTCATATCGTGGAACCAGAATGGATAACTTTTTAGACCTGTAATATTATTCGTAGAGCCCCATAGAATTTGATAATCAGCTATATATACAGCCGGTGCTTGTTCATTTAAAATTTCTTGAGCACGTTGATAGTATTCAATCTGCTTATCGCGATCTGATTCCATTAGAACATCTGTCATGACTTGGTCAAATTCCTCATTTTGAAAGAGGAAGAAATTTTCTGCATCGTTTTCAGAAACATAGTCATTTAGAACTTCGTAAGCAGATGGACGCCCTGTTAAATCAATGGTTGTCATTTCATAATCTCGACCGAAGTAGACTCGCTCTAACCAAATTCCCCATTCAACTACCTCAATTTCAACATCAATTCCAATTTCCTTTAAGTTTTCAACAGCAATCTGAGCAATACTGGTGTAAATATCGTTATGTGAAGATACCGTTATTTTTGTTGAAAATCCATCCGCATAACCAGCCTCTGCAAGGAGCTCCTTTGCTTTCTCTACATCACGGTTATAAACCTCCTGAAGCCCGTCTAAGTAATAATCACCCATCGCAGGGCTCATATTCGAACCAATTGGTGTTGCATAGCCGGAAAATACAGAATCAATAATATCTTGTTTATTAATTGCATAGTTAATAGCTTGTCGAACTTTTACATCATTAAACGGCTCTTTATCACCATTAAATGTAATAATTAAGCTAGAGTTATTATGTTGATGCGAGACATTAAAGTTTCCTTCTACTTCAGAAACACGATGCCCAGGAATTCCGGTTAGATTTACCTCATTTGCTAATAGATTCATTACAGCTGCTTGGTCATCCGATTGGAAAATAAAATCTACTTTATCTAAATGTGGTAATCCATCTTGCCAATATTCCTCATGTTTTTTCATTTGCAAACTTGATCCAGGTGAGTAGTTTACAAAGGCAAAAGGACCTGTACCAATTGGATTTTCATTATGTTTTTCGTCATTACTTTTTGGTATAATCGCTGATTGTAATGCTGTTAATGAATATAGAAAGTTCGAGTTTGGTTCTTTTAATGTCATAACGAAGGTTGTGTCATCAAGTGTGTCAATGGAATCAACATTATCAAAGTTATTGGATAGCTTTTCTCCACCAGCTAGTCCCATTAAACGCTCAAATGTATACATAATGTCATCTATTGTTAAATCTTCACCGTTATGGAAGGTAACCCCTTCACGAATTTTAAAGGTATACGTTAAACCATCATCAGATACTTCATAGCTCTCTGCAATTCCTTCAGTTAAGGATCCATCTGGTTCCGGAATAAATAAACCTTCAAACATATTTAAAATCATTTGAAAGGAAATCGATGCTGTTGCATGATGCGGATCTAAAAAGTCTGGATCGTCATTGATACGAACGCGAATTTCCTGTGCTTCAGACGATGATTGTCCAGTTGTTTCACCACTCTTTGCTGTTGAACTATTATCTCCCTCGGAATTTGAACAAGCACCAATTAAAAATAGTACGAAAATCAAAACGAATGATAACCAAAGTTTTCTCTTTAACACTGCATTCACCCCTTATTTTTCTGTATACTGGCATAACATTCCATATGATTAATAGATTCTGCTGCTTTCACAGCTTTTACAATCGCCTTTTCCATTGCTTCAGCTGCCAGCGTCCCTAAGTAATCCACTGGATATTCTTTCGTACCCGTCCCTAACACAAAAATTGTATCGCCATCAAACATGGTGTGAACAGGGAATATTGTTCGTGCTAATGCATTTTGTGTAAGGCTAGCAATCTTCTTAGCCTCAGCTTTTGTTAGTTTTGCATTCATTGCAACAACACCAATTGTTGTGTTTGTTCCTGCTTGAGCTGGGAGAGAGAGGTTCTGTTTTATGTACTCGACACAATTGATGAATACGGACGCATCTGAGTCCCAAGCTCCTGCAAGTATTGTATTTGTATCCGGATGTTTAATATCACCTACAGCATTTACTGAAACAATCGCTCCGACTATTAAATCAGAAACTCCTTCAAGAGAGGAACTACCTAACCCTGACTTCATTGCTTTATCTGTGCCAGCTAGTTTTCCTACTGTTGCTCCACAACCGGCACCCACATTTCCCTGAGGAAAATCTCCAACCATAGCTTTTTTAGCAGATTCATAACCCATTTGAAAATTAGGCCGTACGTTTGGGTCACCAATATCAAGGTCGAAAATAACAGCACTAGGAACAATTGGTATCCTTGCAACGCCAACATGAAGTCCAATATTTTTTTCTTCTAAATAGCTCATTACACCAGACGCTGCTTCTAAACCGTAAGCACTCCCACCAGCCAAGCAAATTGCATGTACTTCTTGAATTGCATTAATTGGATCGAGTGCATCCGTTTCCCTTGTGCCAGGAGCAGAACCACGGACATCGACACCGCAACTTGCACCATCTTCAGTTAAAATCGAAGTGCAACCCGTTAATGCCTCTATATCCTCGACATTACCTACTTTAATACCAGGGACATCTGTGATATTCTCAAATTTCAGCAAATTAATCACCTTCAAATTTCTACTAAATGATTAGGTTCTCTCTCAATTGTTTGTTCTTCTTCATATAAAAAGCAGGCTACCTGTTGATCCTCATTCTTATCTTTTAATTGTGGGCGTTTAAGCCTACATATATCCATCGCAAATGGACATCTCGTATGGAAAGCACAGCCAACCGGTGGGTCTACTGGACTTGGTAACTCACCAGAAATCATGATTTCTTCCCGTTTATTTTCGAAATCAACAACAGGTATGGATGAGAGAAGTGCTTTTGTATATGGGTGCAGTGGATTCTTATAAAGGGATTCTTTGGTACCTATTTCTACAATTCTCCCTAGATACATGACTGCAACTCGATCACTTATATGTTTAATGACACTCAAATCATGAGAGATAAATAAATAGGTTAAGTGAAATTCATCTTGTAAATCCATCATAAGATTCAAAACTTGAGATTGGATGGAAACATCCAGAGCACTTACTGGTTCATCTGCAATGATAAATTTGGGGTTAATGGCTAATGCTCGAGCAATGCCAATTCGTTGCCGTTGCCCACCTGAAAATTCATGGGGAAATTTTTTTAATGCTTCCTCCGATAAACCGACCTTTTCAATCAATTCTTTTATTCTATTTTTTCTCTCTATTTTTGATAATCTCGTATGCATTTTAATAGGTTCTTCAATAATCTCTTCAATTCTCATTCGAGGATTGAGTGATCCAAATGGATCCTGGAATATCACTTGCATTTGATTTCGAATCACTTGCAGTTCCCTTAATTTTAAGTTTTCGATATGCTGACCTTCGAAAACAATTTCACCCTCCGTTGGTTCGACTAGCCTTAAAATAGTTCGTCCTAAGGTGGATTTTCCAGAGCCAGATTCTCCAACAATTCCAAGTGTTTCTCCTTTAAAAACGGTTAGAGTGATATCATCGACTGCTTTTAATACGGTTTTTTTCCGGAGTTTATTTGTTTTTACAGGAAAATAGGTTCTTAAATTAGACACTTCCAGTAATACTTCTTGTTTCTTCTCCAATTTCTTGCCCTCCTTTCATAAAAGGGAGATGGCAACGAACCTGATGCCCATCTGAAATTCGGCCTAACGCTGGTGCAGATTCTCTGCAAATGTCCATTGCAAATTCACATCGATCAGCAAAGCGACAGCCTTTTGGAAATTTATGTGCAGGAGGGACATTTCCAGGGATGGAAGGTAATCTTCGCGTATTTTGTTCCAAGCTCGGAATGGTCCGAAGCAGGGCTGCAGTATACGGATGTTTAGGATTTAAAAATAATTCTTTAACCTGCGCTTCTTCAACAATTTGTCCACCATACATAACTAGCACGCGATCAGCAGTCTCTGCTACAACCCCCATGTCGTGCGTAATTAATAAAATAGAAGAATTAAACGAGTCTTTCATTTTGAGCATTAATTTTAATATTTGTGCTTGAACGGTTACGTCTAAAGCAGTTGTCGGCTCATCAGCAATGAGCAATTTTGGATTATTAGACATTGCAATGGCTATCATGACACGTTGGCGCATTCCCCCGGATAATTGATGGGGATATTCATGTAATACTTTTTCCGGATTGGCAATCCCAACAAGTTGTAATAGCTCCAGTGCACGTTGTTTCGCTTCCTTTTTAGAAATCCGTTGATGGTAGATAATTGATTCTATCAATTGGTTTTCGATCTTAAAGACAGGATCGAGGGATGTCATCGGTTCTTGGAAAATCATGCCGATATCCTCACCGCGGACTTTTCTCATGTTTTTTTCAGTGTAGCTAAGTAAATCCTGCCCATCCAGTTCAATAGAACCACCGACTATTTTTCCGGGTGGGGTGGGAATTAGTCGCATAATGGATAGGGAAGTAACACTTTTACCGCTGCCTGATTCTCCAACTAATGCTACCGTTTCTCCTTTGTTTATAGAAAAACTGACACCATCAACTGCCTTTGCGATTTTGTCGTGGCCTATTTCAAAATAAACTTTTAGATCCTTTACTTCGAGTAGTTTTTCTTTCCCTAGTTGTTTCATACTACCACCTCATTCATTTAAGAATTGCAACGCAGCCTTCTGTTAGGACTGTTTACCTATAAAAACTAGGGATTTTCATGAGTTCTTTTGTTAATTGAATTACTGTTTTTGATCTCTTAAATAAGTATTTGAAGTTTTAAATTTCAAAACATAACCCCTAAATAAAAATTAATAAATATTCAGATATTATTATATAAGATAAATGATATAGAAGTAAATTTCAATAGCAATTTACGTGTACTTTATCACCATCTTATTTGAGATCACATGGTAGATTATACTTGCTTTCAATTCTATATTATTGAAAGCGCTGCCAATAAATGGAAATTTGAACGTTTATTCTAAATATTCTAGTATATGAATTATAATAAATAATTGTAGTCGCTTCATTAGACATTTTGTAAAGTGTGTACAAATATATATTAACCTTTTGTATGATACTTGTTTTGAATGGTTTCACTAAAAACTTACGACAAAACTTATGGCATATTTGTTTGGATTTTAAAAAATTGAAACCTATTGCGACTCTCTGACGTAATAGTATAATAGTAGGGGAATGAATTTATTAAACGATTGCCTTTAGAGGTAGTTCAAAAAGTCTGGTGAAAATGACACTTCGAAGTTAGCACATATTGTGGAACCCTGGTACGGGGAACTGTTCCGTCACAAACGTATTGTTCTTTTCATCTTTTTTTTGATTTCGTTCTATTAGGGATTTTATATAGGAGTTGATGGATTTGAGGGCGTTTTTACAATTTATTATTCAATCCATGCTTGGCTTTATGGGTACTGTATTAACTTGGCTAGTTGGCTTTTTTGCATTTAGTCAAACCTTCTTAGTATCAAGTTTGATTGCGATAGGGGGAGGAATTATGTTTTTCATTACTTCCAAGCAAATTTTAAATTATCGATATGTGAAAAGGAATGGGTTAACAAGAAGAGAGTACAAATTTATCGAATCGAATTTGAAAGAAGCAAAGCAAAAGGTGTCCCGTTTGCAAAAAGCATTATTTCGAGTTCGGACACTTCAGGATGCCAAACGAAATTTGGAAATTGCACGTACAGCTCAAAAAATATATGTAAATGCAAAGCGTGATCCGAATCGTTTTTACCAAGCGGAAGGCTTTTTCTATAATCATTTGGATTCGCTTGTTGAACTAGCAGAAAAATACGCATTCTTGGCTTCACAGCCTGCTAAAACTCGAGAAATGGAAAGTTCACTAAGGGAAACACGTCAAACCATTACAACCCTTGGAGAAACGATAAGAAAGGATTTACATGTTATGCTTAACGATGATATGGATACGTTACATTTCGAACTCGATGTTGCGAAACAGTCCATTCATCGAATGAATAAGAACAACAAGGGGATGATGAAATGAGTGAACATAATCAACATAAACCTTCACAAGCAATTGATGATATATTAGCAAATCCATTTGGGAGCGAGAGCAAACTCCCGTCATCAAAATCGTCATCAGAAACAGTAGCACATCAGGAAACAGATAAGCCTGAGAAATTGATTCATACATTATCGAAAGAAAATCAAGAAAGAGCGATACAATTGGCAGATCAAATTGATCCCAAAAATAACGGGTCGATTGCACAATATGGAACAGAGGCACAGTCGAAGCTATTGAATTTTTCACATGGAATGCTGGATCATGTGCAAAAACAGGACGTTGGCGAGATTGGTTCGATTTTAAGTGATTTAATGAAGAAGCTTGAGCAAGTTAATCCAGACGAGCTGCGACCAGAAAAACGTGGCTTGCTTTCTCGAATGTTTGGTAAAATTTCCGGTACGGTAAATGAAATTTTATCGAAGTATCAAAAGACAGGTGCTCAAATCGATCGTATTCGAGTGAAGCTAGATCGAAGTAAAGATGCATTGATTACAGATAATGGTATGCTGGAACAGCTATTTGATCAAAATAGAGATTATTATGATGCATTGAATATTTATATTGCCGCCGGTGAAGTGAAACTGGAAGAAATGGAAACAACATTAATTCCGGAATTAAAGCGAAAAGCAGAAATAAATCAAAGCCAAATGGATTTTCAAGAAGTGAATGATCTCATGCAATTTGCTGATCGTTTGGAGAAGCGGACGCATGATTTGAAATTAAGCAGACAAATTACGATGCAAACTGCTCCACAAATTCGTTTGATTCAAAATACCAATCAAGCGCTTGTCGAAAAAATTCAATCGTCTATCTTAACAGCTATTCCATTATGGAAAAATCAAGTTGCGATTGCATTAACGTTATTACGTCAGCGCAATGCGGTAGAAGCGCAAAAACAAGTATCGAAAACAACAAATGAATTATTGCTGAAAAACGCAGAAATGTTAAAAACGAATACGATTGAAACAGCGAAAGAGAATGAACGCGGTCTCGTTGATATTGATACGTTAAAACAAACACAGGAGCATTTAGTTTCTACGATTGAGGAAACGATTCAAATTCAAACTGAGGGACGGTCAAAGCGAAATCAAGCAGAGCAAGAGCTAAAAGGCATGGAAGAAGAATTGAAGCAGAAATTACTAGAATTGCGATAAGATATCTTGGAGTGAGAGGAATTTGGATTTCTTGAATTCCATTAAATAAAAGCTGTTGGTTTTAATAAAATCAACAGCTTTTGTTTGGCAAAAGTAGGGTATTTTGAAAGACCGTTTAAGACAGTTCAACTTATGGAGAAGGGTTATATTAAAATTGGCAAAAGCTCTATAATTGCCGACTATTTCTCTTTTGGGACATAGTTAAATACTTCTCCACTATCAAAAAATTCAACTAAACGGTTGAGCCAGTCATAATAGTTCAGCCATTCTTTTGTTTCGTTTAATAGGTCATTGATCTTAGCTTCGGTTTCTTCATTTATTGTTTCGTTCTCAAGGAGATTTGCTAATTCAGCAGATAGTTTTTTACCAACCAATCTATTTCGCTTAATTACGCGTTGCCATCCCGATGTAAATAAGGAAATAAAGGTCTGATAATAATCCTGCTCGACATTATAAATGTCTTTGCGAACTCCCTTTTCAAAGACTTTCTCGGCAATATTATGATCAACCATTTCACGTACAACTTGACTCATTCTCGTTTTGCTCATTCCTGTAGCTTCAGATAGCTCATCCAGTGTCATTGGATTTCTATTAATATAAATAATCCCCAACACTCTGCCGACAGTTGTTGAAATGCCATACATCCGCATATTATCCGCGATATTTTCAATAAATTTATCTTCAATTTGCATCATTTTTAAAGATGCCTTTTCTTCCAATAGGCTCACCTACCAATTTTCAACTTTCTTAAGCCACTTTACCACAGAATATAAAAAAATAAAACTCCTATAATAGAGCGTAAAATAGAGAAAATCTAAGAATTTATAAGGAAGCATTAGCTTATACTAAGTGTGATCAATATTGTATATAAAAAATTTAAACTTTATTCTGTTTATAAAGTTTAAATTGTATGTAAACAATAAATTTTTAAAATATCTAATGTTAGTTTGCCTCATCATAATAACTATATACTTGACAATTTCACATGGGGAAAAATGAGTTATATTGTTCATTTTTTTACAGCTACAACAACAACTTTTAATCTATATTTACCGAATAATTACTTCATGAGTTATCAAAAATACGTTTTGTGCTATAATAATAAAATCTTTCATTCATCCATTCGATAAGTGACAATCAATCTGAGCGTATTTCAACATAGGAGAGTGACATCATGACAGATAAAAATAGAGGTCATCAAGTGATGACAGAGAAAGATAAGAAAAGCAGAAGAAATTCGTTAATTGGCGCTGCTTTCTTAATGGCTACTTCAGCAGTCGGCCCAGGATTTTTAACGCAAACTGCGTATTTTACAGAAGCACTATTGGCTAGTTTTGGCTTTGTTATTTTAGCTTCGATCATATTAGACATCGGTGCACAGTTAAATGTTTGGAGAATTATTGCAGTTTCCAAAATGCGTGGTCAGGAGATTGCCAATGCAGTTTTACCAGGGTTAGGCTTTGTTGTAGCGCTATTCATTGTGATTGGTGGAATAGCGTTTAATATTGGTAATATTGGTGGATCGGGTCTTGGAATCAATGTAATGATGGGAATTGATCCGAGAATCGGTGCTGTTATCACAGCAGGAATTGCCATTTTTGTATTTTTATCAAAAGAAGCAGGAGCAGCTATGGACCAAGTTGTGAAATGGCTTGGGGCATTGCTTATTCTCCTTATTGCATATGTAATGTTTGTTAGTCAACCACCGGTTGGCGAAGCAATTTATCGATCCTTCGTACCTTTGGAGCTTGATGTTTATGCGATTATCACGATCGTTGGTGGTACAGTAGGTGGGTACATAACATTCTCTGGTGGACACCGTTTATTGGATGCGGGTATTTCAGGTAAGGAAAGCATACCTGAAGTAAATCGAACATCCATCATGGGAATTCTAATTGCTTCCACTATACGGATTTTACTATTCTTAGCAGTGCTTGGTGTTGTTTCAGCTGGTGTATCCCTTGACCCGGATAACCCTGCTGCAACTGTTTTCCAATATGCGGCAGGTGAATTCGGCTATCGTATGTTTGGACTTGTACTTTGGGTAGCAGCGATTACTTCTGTTATCGGTGCAGCCTATACATCTGTATCATTCTTACGGACTTTTCACAAAAAAATTGACCAATATTATCGCTATTGGATAATTGGTTTTATTTTATTTTCAACCATAGTCTTTGTATTCATTGGACAGGCTGTTACATTACTCGTATTAGCTGGTGCCCTAAATGGTTTAATTTTGCCATTAACACTAGGATCTATTTTACTAGCTGCACACAATACAAAGATTGTCGGTGATTATAAGCACCCTGTCTGGTTGACGGTTTTTGGTGTGATTATTGTTGTATTGACAACATTCCTTGGAATCAGAACACTAATTCAAACATTACCACAGTTGTTCTAGTGAAGGGTATTTCTATAAGTTTAAATTTCGGGTTTTAAACAAAAATTGATTAATTTTAATGGTGGGATACGTATGTTTCAAATAAGTGCTTACGGTGATACAGGATTACGGATCCAGTTTGGAGAACATATATCAAAAGAAACGAACCAACAAATCCGTAGCTTTTGTATGTTATTAGAAAAGGAAAAAATACCAGGTGTTATCGAGTGGATTCCAACGTATACAGCAGTTACGATTGTATATGATCCATGTACGGTTTTATATAAAGCATTAATAATTCAAATGGAGAAGTTACAAAATAGACTTTCAGCTATGGAACTTCCACCTGCAGAAATCATGCATATACCAGTTTGCTATGGAGGGGAAAAAGGGCCGGATTTAGCAACAGTTGCCAACCTGCATAATCTTGATGAATCACAAGTGGTTTCGACGCATTCAAGTGCGGAATACCTAATTTATATGATGGGTTTCATCCCAGGGTTTGCTTATCTCGGGGGAATGTCGGAGGAGATTGCAACACCAAGACTTGAAAGTCCACGTTCAGCAATTCCGGCTGGATCTGTAGGGATTGCAGGTGAACAAACTGGGATTTATCCACTTGAATCGCCAGGGGGCTGGCAGATTATTGGAAGAACACCTATAAAATTATATGATCCGAACAGTCTATCTCCAATTCTTTTGCGAGCAGGTAATTATATTCGTTTTATACCAATTAGTGAGGAAGAATATGAAGTGATTAAACAGGAAGTAGATGAAGGAACGTATATTCCTTATGTAGAGGCATTTGAGGAATAAGGAGGTTTTAGAGCGTGACTTATTATGTTGACTTAAACAGTGATTTAGGAGAAAGCTTTGGCGCGTTTAAAATTGGTCAGGATGATCTCGTGATGAACTATATTTCTTCAGCAAATATTGCATGTGGTTTCCATGCAGGTGATTATAATGTGATGCAGCATACGGTGAAAAAAGCGTCAGAAAAAAAGGTGGGAATTGGCGCACATCCAGGACTTCTGGATTTAATCGGATTTGGCCGTCGTCCAATGAAAATAGATCCACAGGAGGTTTATAATCTTGTGATTTATCAGGTTGGATCACTTCAAGCATTTGCCCATATCAATCAAAATGAATTGAATCATGTGAAAGCGCATGGTGCATTATACAACATGGCAGGTAAAGATGCCGAAATTGCACAAGCTATCGCTGAAGCGGTTTATGCAATTAATCCAAACCTTATTTTATTTGGTCTTGCAGGCAGTGAATTGGTGAAAGCGGGGAAAAAAGCAGGCTTACCTGTTGCTGAAGAAGTTTTTGCTGATCGCACGTATCAGCCGGACGGTTCACTAACACCACGAACGCTTGCAAATGCAATGGTTGAGGATGCAAATGAAGCAGTTAGTCGTGTCATTCGCATGGTGAAAGATGGGAAAGTAGAAGCGATTGATGGTTCAGATATTGTAATCAATGTAGATACGATCTGTATTCATGGTGATGAGCCGAAGTCGTTGGAGTTCGCTAAACGATTATGTACGGCATTAACGGAGCATGGAATTATTATAAAAAGAGTAGGGAAGTAAATGAGTAATACAATTATTGAAGTTGTAAAGCCAGGACTAGCAACCTCTGTTCAGGATCTTGGAAGAACTGGCTTTCAGCAATATGGCGTAGTTGTAGCCGGAGCAATGGATAGCTTCGCGTTACAAGTTGGAAATATTCTAGTGGGAAATCCTCGAGGTGCAGCAGGACTTGAGATTGTGATTATGGGGCCGGAGCTCCGCATACTTGAGGATACCGTAATAGCTATTTGTGGTGCTGATTTATCGCCTAAGTTAAATGGAGAACGGATTCCCGGATGGAAATCTATTGTTGTTAGGAAAGGGCAAATTATCACTTTTGGGCAACCGCAAGACGGGGCATATGCTTATATTGCCGTGGCAGGCGGTATTGAGACCCCCGTTGTTATGGGAAGTAGATCTACTTATACAAAGGCTGCAATAGGCGGTTTTAAAGGGCGATATTTACAAAAGGGAGATCACTTAGCTAGCCGTCCACTCAACATTTCATTAGGAAGTGTGACTGGTAGAGGGTTATCTCAGGAATTTATACCTAATTACAAGAATGCAGAAAAAATCCGTGTCATCACTGGTCCAGATCAATCTGCGTTCGAGAAAAGCTCCATCGAGCAACTTCTATCGTCCAGTTATAAAGTGTCCGCTCAATCGGATCGGATGGGATATCGGTTAGAAGGGCCAGAACTTAATCATGTGGATGGAGCAGACATTTTATCCGATGCCGTGTTGGCTGGAACGATTCAAGTACCTGCAAATGGCCAGCCCATTATACTACTTGCTGATCGCCAAACAACGGGTGGATATACAAGGATTGCGACAGTTATTTCTATTGACCTGCCATTTGTAGCTCAGAAATTTACTGGAAGTGAATTGCAATTTGAAGCGGTGCAAGTGGAAGATGCACAAATGCTTTATGTGGAACGGGAACGATTATTGAAAAAGATTAGCTTAGGAGCGGGTCAGGTAGATTAATTACTTGAACGTCTATTGGATGAATGTCTTATCGATATGATTGCATGTTTTAAGGTGAATGAAAAGAATTGTATAGTATGATGAATGTATTTAGGAGGGCTCGTATGAATGAACAGGTAAGTGAAATTCGAAAGATGATTCGAACAGGAGAATGGGCGAAACCAACTACAGGACTTGCTCCAGGGTATACACAGGCAAATCTTGTGATTCTACCGCAAAAATATGCTTACGACTTTTTATTGTTCTGTATTCGAAACCCGAAAACCTGTCCGCTAATTGAAGTTACGGATGTAGGTTCGTCTATACCACAAAAGACTGCACCAAATGGAGATATTAAAACCGATCTTCCAAAATATCGTATCTATCGTGACGGAGAATTTGTAGAGGAAGTTACAGATATAACATCTTATTGGCAGGATGACTTTGTTTCATTCCTTATCGGCTGCAGTTTTACATTTGAAAAGCCGCTGCTCGAAAACGGAATTCCAATTCGATATATCGAAGAAGGTCGTAATGTTTCCATGTATAAAACGAATATAGCCTGTGAAGCAGCTGGTGTATTTCACGGTCCGGTGGTCGTTAGCATGCGACCGATGAAGCCTGCAGAAGCAATCCGGGCAACACAAATTACATCAAGGTTTCCTTCCGTTCATGGTGCACCAATTCATATTGGTGATCCGAATTTAATCGGAATTGATGACATTGATAACCCGGATTTTGGGGATGCTGTAACGATTCATGAAGATGAGGTTCCTGTATTTTGGGGATGCGGTGTTACTCCACAGGCGGCTGTTATGGCAAGCAAACCTGAATTGGTAATTACACATGCACCTGGACATATGTTTATAACAGATGTGAAAGATGAAGAACATGCAGTGATTTAGTTTGCGAATATAATTTTAAAGGGCATTTTCAAACAGCTTATCTCGGATAATTTACTATTCCAGATAAGCTGTTTTATTATACCTAAATTGGGTTTACCCTCAAAATAGAATGCATATCCACACTGTTAAGCTATGGACGAATTGAAAAAACTATGGAAGAATAAGGGTTAATATATTGTGTAGGAGATTTTACGATGAAAAATATGATTAACTGGTGTTTAACGCTTTCTATTATTACGTTTACAGTTTTGCATTTCGTTACATATTTTTATGAAAATGAATGGCTGTTAAGAATACTTTCCATTAGTGGAATGGGAATTTTTACATTCACGGTGGTCAGATACACACCACCAAAGATAAAAATGCCTTCTTCATTGTTTGTTATTGGCTTTATCATTTTATTATTCTCTGACACATCTTTAATAGAAGGGTTTTGGAATGGGTTTCTGCAAATGCGAAATATCATTGGGCTCCTTGTCATTGTGCCGATGATTAGCTGGGTGCTTCGTGAAGAGCCGTTTCTGGAAGCAATTATGGGATTTGGTCATCGCTTCTTGAATACGAGTCGCAAATTTTACTTTGGTATGATTTCATTTACACAAATAATTGCTTATTTTTTGCTGTTCGGATCGATTACGATGATGTACCAGTTTGTAAATATGATTTTAAAAGATGAAAAAGGAGAAGCGTGGGAGCATTTTAAAGGAACTGCTCTTTTACGTGGATTTTCGCTGTCTGTGCTTTGGGTTATTAGCATTCCTAGCTTTGCTTATGTTGTAGAGACGATGAATGCTTCATTAGGACTATCTATTGTTCAAGGGTTGATTATTTCGATAGGTGGAATTTTTGTTGCACTTCTATTTTCAAAATCGGAAGAAAAGAAGTATGGGGTAAATTTGACTGCTGGATTGAAAACGGAAATTGCAGAACTTCTAAGCCATACTTCAAATAAAAAGGTTATGCACCGCAATGTGAAAGAATTTATTGTCCTGTTTATTTCATTATTCGGTTCTATTTTCATATTGAATTTTCTCGTCACAATGGAATTACTTGTATTAATTCCATTGGTCGTTATGATTTGGATTATGGTTTATTACATGATTAAAGGTCGAATGAACAAATTGTTTGATTTAGCGAAAAGCTATGTGAAAACCGATATGGCTAAGCAATCCTATCAACTTTGTGTCATGCTTGGAGCTGGAATATTAATTTTCGCGCTTAATCAAACTGTATTTGCAAGCTACGTCGTGAACGGGATTTATTCCTTACAGGAAATAATACCATTTTTAAATGTATTGTATTTCCTGCCGATTATGGTAATCCTATTAGGGTTTGTCGCACTAGGCCCACTAACCGTGATGGTTTTGGTAGCTGGTATATTACAAAGCATTCACCTCCCGTATCCTCCAGAGTTAATCGTATTGGCAATTACGTTAGGCAGCTCTATTTCAATTTTGCTCTCGCCAGTGATTATGCCGATTATTATGCTAAGTGGGCAAAATGGATTAAGTGGCTTTAAGAATGGGATTCAATATAATTGGAAGTTTGCTGTTGTGATGTATGTGTTGGTGATGGGATATGTACAGGTAAGGGTTTATTTGGAGAGTTTTTAGTTTGTTAAGTTGGACCTACACACATGACCGCAGTAAAACATGGACGTTGAATGAGGTTCAATTTAAATAATTTCTCTACTATCTTCCATTACTTTATTGTATAATGATTTACAATTCGACAAATACCATTACTTTTATTGCAACGGGGGGCTTTTATTGTGCTAAATGTTATAGATCTTAGAAAGATGAAAGCGAATAAGGACAAGATTACAATGGTTACAGCTTATGATTATCCTTCTGCTAAACATGCAGAACAATCTGGTATAGATATGATTCTTGTTGGTGACTCTTTAGGGATGGTTGTACTTGGTTATGATTCAACGGTTCAGGTTAAAGTAGATGATATGATCCATCATGGGAAAGCTGTGAGGCGTGGTTCACCAAACACATTCACTGTAGTTGATATGCCTTTTATGTCCTATCATCTTTCTTTGGAAGACTCCTTACGCAATGCAGCTAGAATTTTTCAAGAAACAAATGCTCAAGCAATAAAAGTAGAAGGGGCATCGGATGAGATCCTGATTTTAATCCAACGATTATCGGAAGCTGGAATACCAGTTGTAGCTCATTTAGGTTTGACTCCACAGTCTGTCAATGTACTTGGTGGATTCAAAGTTCAAGGGAAGGACAAAGCTCAAGCAAAACAACTATTAGCTGATGCGAAAAAAGTGACGGAGCACGGAGCAGTTGCCCTTGTCTTGGAGTGTATTCCTAAAGAATTAGCTGAAATAATTACAGATTCCATTGAAATCCCAACTGTTGGGATTGGAGCGGGAGTGAATTGTGACGGTCAAGTTCTTGTTTATCATGATATTATGAAATATGGTGTCGACCGATTACCTAAATTTGTTAACCCTTATAGTGATTTTAATACAATTGGAAGAGAAGCAGTATCGGCCTATATTTCGGATGTAAAACAGGAAAGATTCCCTGCAGATGAACATTCTTTTTTTATAAAAGATGAGCGTATACTACCTGAGAAAGAATAAGGTGAGAAGTCAATGGAAGTAATTCGTACCATACAAGAGATGAAACAATTATGTAAAAAATATAAAGAGAAGCAGCTAGGTTTTGTTGCAACAATGGGATTTCTCCATGATGGACATCTTAGTTTAATGAGAGAAGCAAAACAAGAAAATGATATCGTAGTTTCTAGTATCTTTGTTAATCCATTGCAATTTGGACCTAATGACGATTATGAAACTTATCCTAGAGACGAAGACAGAGATACACTTCTTGCTGAACAAGCAGGAGTCGATATTTTGTTTATCCCGACACCTACTGAAATGTATCCTAACCCAATGATGATACAAATGGGAATAGAAAAACGGACGGATGTGCTATGTGGTCGCTCTCGTCCGGGACATTTTAACGGGGTTCTTACAGTACTAACAAAATTATTCCATATTATTTCTCCCGATAAAGTATATTTTGGCTTGAAAGATGCACAACAAGTAGCAGTAGTTGATGCGCTCATAGCAGATTTAAATTTTCCAACTGAGTTAGTTGGTATGCCAACAGTCAGAGAAGCGGATGGACTAGCGAAAAGCAGCCGTAATGTTAACTTAAAGGAAAGTGAAAGAAAAGAAGCCCTTTGGATTTACAAATCCTTACAAAAAGGATATCAATTAATTCAAAACGGGGAAAAAGATCCGAAAAAAGTAATCGATGAAGTTATAAAGACACTGGAAAGTAATGTCTCTGGAAAAATTGATTATGTGGAATTGTTAAGCTACCCTTCATTGGAAAAAGTTTCAACCATTAACCAACCCGTGATTCTTGCAACTGCAGTTTATTATGAACAGGCGAGACTAATCGATAATCTGCTCCTTAACGAAAATGGAGAACGGATTGATCGTTATATTAACTAGGAGGAAAGAGTATGTTTCGTACGATGATGAAAAGTAAAATTCACCGTGCACGGGTGACCGAAGCCGATTTGAATTATATAGGTAGTGTTACCATTGATCAAGATATATTAGATCAAGTAAATATTCTGCCTCATGAAAAAGTACAGATAGTCAATAACAATAATGGAGCACGTCTTGAAACTTATGTAATTCCTGGTGATCGAGGATCAGGTGTTATTTGTCTTAATGGAGCTGCAGCTAGGCTTGTTCAAAAAGACGACATCGTTATTATTGTTTCTTATGCACTTGTTTCCGAAGATGAGCTAGATTCCCATCAACCAATCGTTGCTATTATGAATGAAAATAATGAAGTAATAGAGCTTTTGGAAGAGGAACCGCCATTGACGAAGTTAGAAATCTAATAAAAAACAGTCTAAATCTTAGAATTAGACTGTTTTTTATTGCTTAACGAACAATTTTCGAATAACTATTTTCAATGACTTTTACGAGATTCAGGATCATATCATTATAGGGAGTTGGTATACCATAGCGCTGTCCTTCTTTTGCAATCGCTCCATTAATTGCCTCTATTTCTGTTTTCCTTTGATTAAGGATATCCGATAACATCGAAGATATATTCATACTAATTTCTGTTTCTCCAATTCGAATACATTCTGTAACGGGATCCGAATATAGTAGGGGGATTCTCTTTACCTTTGCAATTTGAACTGCTTCATCAACTAGTTTTTCTAAGAGGATTTTTCCTTCATCGGTGAGGATCGTATCACCATTTCTTAGTCTAGTAACTGCTGTCAATCCGTTATAAGCTATATTTACCAGTAATTTACTCCAAATAATTGCCTCAACATTTGCTGATACTTCTGTTTTTAAGCCACTCTTAGAAAAAATCGTTGCAATCTTATAAAGTAAATCATTGTGTTTATCGAGTTGATCGGAACCAATGAACGTTGTTCCCCAAGCACGATGCAAGATGACACCAGCTTTATCTATACTTGCACCCGCCCATGTTCCCCCTACAAAGACTTCATTTTCAGATGTGAGTTTATGGATCGTTTCCTTATTTCCAATCCCATTTTGCAACGTAAGAATTGGTGCATTACTATGAATAGATGGTAGTAAATTTTTCAGTACAATTTCAGTTGCAAAAGTTTTAATTAAAACGAGTATGAGATCATATTCTCTCGTTAATTCATTAGGGTTAGTAATAATAGGAAACTTGATGTTAGAAGAATTTCCATCTATATCAACTATCGTTAATCCATCTTTCTGTATTGCTTTTACATGATCATTAAGTCGATTGAATATTGTTACATCTACCCCGTTTTGTTTGAGTTTTCCCGCAAATAAACTCCCCATGGCACCTGAGCCAACAATTAATATTCTCATTTTGAATTAGCTCCTTTATAGGACAAGGTTCGTCCCATTTTAGCTTTATTTTATCATGATTTGAAGTGGATTTAGATAGTGGCTCACCATTTCTTCTCATAAATTGTACGGGTCAGTTTGCTAATTTGAGCCGGCGCAATTTTAGTTGAAAAGAAAAAACTTTAATTTAAACGCTTTCTCCGCTATAATATTGTGTACAATATCCGGACTTTTAGATTGGGGAAAAACCTTATGACTGACAAGATAAATTTAAGAATTGGCGATAGAGAAATGTTGCATAATCGTGTGTGTAGCGTATTAAGACAAGCAATTTTGAAAGGAGATTTTAAACCTGGCGAAAGGCTAGTTCAAACAGAGCTGGCTGATCAAATTGGAGTAAGTCGCATGCCAATAAGAGAAGCATTGCGAACACTAGAATTAGAGGGACTTATTTTAATGGAGCCGCATAAAGGGGCAGTCGTTCGCGAGATAAAAAAAGAAGATATTCAGGAAATATATGAACTTCGCTCCATGTTAGAAGCGTTAGCATTAAAAAAAAGTATGAAGCATTTTTCAAAAGAGGATGTGGATGCTTTATCAGCATATCATCAATCCATGCTACAAACTGTATCAAATGAAGCGTATGTAGAATATAATGCGAAATTCCATGATGTGTTAGTAAGTCGTTGTAAGAGCTCTCGTTTATTAAGTTTTATTGAAACGGTTTCCCATGGGTTTGCACTGGATACTCCGCAAATAATACCAGGTCAAATTCAGAAATCAAATAAAGAGCATGCTGCTATTTTAGAGGCAATTGTAGAAGGTGATGCTGACAAGGCTGCAGAATTTCTTACACAGCATATCCAACGAACAGGTGAAGAATTGCTTACTACTTTAGAAAAATAAAGTAAGGTATGCCCCCCATTATCTAGTTGGGGGGTTATTTAGTATACGAATAATTAGTTTTATGACGTAGGTTACAATATACCTTTAACAAACCATCACATACTAAAGTAAAAATTCTAAAAAATGTGTTTACAAATTCAGAATGTTATACTATTATTAAAATTGTATCCAATATCCAATATTCAAAATTATAATAGAAAGCGTTTACGATGGAGGTTAGAAAAAGAAGTGATCGCACCTATTGAGGATTTACTATGAATTGTACTTCTTATAAGAAAAGAGTTAAGAACGGAGGGGAGCTTCGATGTATAGATCATGGTTGTTTGTACCTGGTAACCAGGAAAAATATTTATATAAAGCAAAAGAATTGTCGGCAGATGTGATCATCTATGATTTGGAAGACGCTGTGCCGATTGAGCGTAAAAAGTCTTCTAGAATAAAAGTTAATAAGGCAATAAATGAAACTAGAGGGCAAGTGAGTTTTGTAAGGGTAAATGCTCCTGCGACACCATATTTTATAGATGATTTAAATGGAATTATAGGAGAGAATCTTTCAGGAATCGTATTACCTAAGGTCAACCAGACGGATGACATTGTGATTGCAGATTACTTGCTTGGACAACTGGAAAGAAAACACAACCTAGCAAAAGGCACCTTTTCTATTATTCCACTTATCGAAACAGCCCTTGGGGTTTATAATGTCCATGAAATTGCTCAGGCAAGTGAACGAATTTTGTGTCTTTGTTTTGGAGCAGAAGATTTCATGCTCGATTTAAATATTGAACAAAATGGACAGCAACCTGAATTAACGTATGCTCGTTCTAAATTGGTGATTGCTTCCAGACTAGCTGGAAAGGAAGCACCAATTGATTCTGTTTACACAAATTTTCAAGATGTTAAAGGATTAGAAGAGGAAGCCCAAGTTGCAAAACAGTCGGGGTTTCAGGGTAAACTTGTTATTCATCCGAATCAAATTGAGGTTGTGAATGAGGTTTTTTACCCAACTACAGCACAAATTGAAGAAGCCCAAAAAATTGTAGCATTGTATAACCGGTCTTTAGAAAGAGGGGAAGGCGCTATTCAGTTTGGTGGAAAAATGATCGATGTTCCTGTTGCTGAACGAGCGAGAAAAATACTTTCCTACGTGGAATTCTAACATCGTAGTATTACTGATTGACATGTAATAAATTGGAGGAGGAACACAATGTTACCTTTAGAAGGGATTACTGTTATTGCATTGGAACAAGCAATTGCGGCTCCATTTGCCACCCGCCAATTAGCAGATTTAGGAGCGAGGGTGATTAAAGTAGAAAGGCCAGCAGTTGGAGATTTTGCCAGAAGTTATGATTCTACTGTTAATGGGATGTCCAGTCATTTTGTATGGTGCAACCGTTCAAAGGAGTCGATTGAACTCGATTTGAAGTCTGATGAAGGGAAAGAAGCACTAAGCCGTTTGCTTGAAAAAGCAGACGTACTCATACAGAATCTTGCACCAGGTGCGTTAGAACGAATGGGGTTTGAGCCTGAAGAATTGTTAGAAAAATACCCAAAGCTGATTGTTTGTAGTGTGTCAGGGTATGGAAAAAATGGTCCCTATGAACAAAAGAAAGCCTATGATTTATTAGTTCAGTGTGAAGCTGGTCTCGTGTCGATTACCGGAAGTGAAGAAACACCATCAAAAGCTGGTATTTCGATTGCAGATATTGCTGCTGGAATGTATGCGTATACAGGGGTTTTGACAGCTTTATTAAATCGTACAAAGACTGGAGAAGGAACGGTTATCGAAGTATCAATGCTCGAAGCACTAGGGGAATGGATGGGCTATCCTGCCTATTATGCTGCATACGGAGGAAATGAGCCAAAGCGTTCTGGTGCTAGTCACGCTACGATTTATCCGTACGGACCATTTCATTGTGGCGATAGTAAAACAGTGTTTATTGGGCTTCAAAATGAAAGAGAGTGGAAGCATTTTTGTGAGCTTGTTCTTAAAAATAACGCTCTTACAGAAGATCCAAGATTTGTAACGAATTCAAAAAGGTCTGCAAATAAAAAGGAGCTGAAAGCGATTATTGAGACTGCATTTGAAGAGCTTACCTCCGAGCAAGTAATCGAAAGGTTGGAAAAAGCTAAAATCGCAAATGCACGTTTAAATACTATGAAGGATTTCTTTAATCATCCCCAGCTAGCAGCACGAAAGCGTTGGGAGCACGTAGAAACACCAAACGGAGAGATTAGCGCACTTAAGCCACCTGCTACGATCTCAGGAATAGATACGATGATGAATCCAGTGCCAGCACTTGGTGAGCATACAAACAAAATTTTAGAGGAAATCGGGTTAGCACAAGAAGAGCTTCGAAATTAAAAGGATATGGAGGAGAAAAAAATGGGATTAAAAGAAGGTTGGAATGGGCGATTTTATGAGGATTTTGAGATTGGTGATATTTATCAGCACCCATTGGGCAGAACCGTAACGAAAACAGATAACATTTATATGACCCTACTAACACAGAACACAAACCCAATTCATTTCGATGACTATTACTCAGAGCAAACGGAATTCGGTAAGCCTTTGGTAGATTCTACATTTACATTAGCTCTAGTAACCGGACAGTCGGTTACTGATCTTTCGCAGAATGCGATGGCAAATCTAGGTTGGGATGAAATTCGTCTTCCAAATCCTGTATTCGAGGGAGATGTCATCTATTCTTATTCAGAGGTACTTGAGAAAAGGGAATCGAAATCTAGACCAAATGTTGGCATCGTCAAAGTAAAAACGAGTGGCTATAATCAAAGAGCGGAAATTGTGATTACTTATAAACGTACGTTTATGATTTACAAGAAAGAACACGCACCAATGAAGGATAATAAATTATTAGAAAAAGTGCTGGAACAGGAAAAAGGTGTAACAAACAAGTAAGTTTTTAAAAAAATATGAAGGCTGCGGGAGATGGCATGGGATATTAAAAGTACACTGCATTTGGGCAGGATGTAGTGAACAATGGTAGCATACTTCCGTTATTTTATAAAAATAAAAGGGGTTGAACAATATGGTTAACATGAAAGAAACAGACGCGCCAATTCGATTGAATGAAGAAGAAAGAAAGAAGCTTAGGGTGGAAGTTCGAGAACTATGTCAATCCTTTGGTAATGAGTATTGGAGGAAATTAGACGTACCGCGCGAATATCCTTATGAATTTGTTGAAGCACTAACAAAAGCTGGTTACTTATCTGTATTAATTCCTCAAGAATATGGCGGAAAAGGTTATGGTATAGCAGAAGCGACAATTATTTTAGAAGAAATCCACCGGGCAGGGGGGCATGCAGCTGCTTGTCATGCACAGATGTATACGATGGGAGCCCTCTTACGACATGGTAGCACAGAACAAAAGGAGAAATATTTACCAGGTATTGCTAAAGGAGAAATCCGTTTACAAGCTTTTTCTATAACAGAACCGGAAGCAGGATCTAACACAACCGGAATTCAAACATTCGCAGAAAAAACAAAAGATGGTTATATCATTAATGGACATAAAAACTGGACGAGTCGAATTTTACAGTCTGATTTATTACTATTACTAGCTAGAACAACACCATTAGAGCAAGTGGAGAAAAAGTCAAAAGGCATTAGTCTCTTCTTAGTTGACTTGCGTGAAATAAGAAAGAGCCAACCAGAAGCACTTGTTGTTGAACCTGTTCGGACAATGTTCAATTATGCAACGAATAAAGTGTGGTATAAGGATATGGTAATCCCTCACAATAGTATCATCGGAGAAGAAGGAAAAGGTTTTAAATACGTGCTAGATGGTATGAATGCAGAGAGAATACTGCTTGCTGCTGAAACAATTGGAGACGGTTACTTTTTTATTGATAAAGCTGTTAAATATGCTAGTGAACGAGAAGTTTTTAATCGTAAAATTGGCCAAAATCAAGGAGTCCAATTTCCAATTGCGCGAGCATATGCATCGATAAAGGCTGCTGATCTATTACGATATGAAGCGGCTGCAAAGTTTGATGCAGGCGATTCTTGCGGAGAAGAGGCGAATATGGCAAAGCTTTTATCGAGTGAGGCGAGCTGGGAGGCAGCAAATATTTGTCTTAACACATTTGGTGGAAATGGATTTGTAGATGAATATGATGTGGAGCGGAAATTTAGGGAAACACGAATGTACCAGGTTGCACCAGTGAACAACAATATGATTTTGGCTTATATTGGTCAGCATGTGCTTGGGATGCCGCGGTCTTATTAAAATAGATAATTTCATATGTATAACGGACAACAATGAAATAAACCTGTGAATAATTTTAATTATTCACAGGTTTAAATACAAAGCCGTTTTGACAGCGGATATGTAGTCAAATTCACCTAACTCATAACGATAAATTTATAATGATTAAACCTTCAACAATTGAAATTAACATATCTAATTGTTGTTAAGTGGCAAATAAAGTAAGCGCTTTCTATTGGTGTTAATCTAATCCTAAATGTTGAAAGGAAGGGAAAAATGATTCGTTTTATTGGAAACTTAATGAAAAGCGTAAGTGTAGAACGTTCATCATCTGCAGCTCCTAACATCATAATGAAAGAGCAAAAAATACAAAAGCCTACAACGAATCAATCTCCAGCACCGAAAAAAACATATCCTGCAAGTAAAATAGTTGGTCTTTTATTAGGTCCAGCACTATTTATATTGATTATGTTGTTCTTCTCACCACCTGGTTTATCCTATGAAGGAAAATCTGTCATTGCTGTAACGTTATGGGTTGCTACATGGTGGATATCGGAAGCAATCCCGATTCCTGTCACATCACTTCTGCCCATACTGTTGTTGCCGATGACTGGTACTGTAACCTCAAATCAAGTCACTTCCTCCTATGGGAATGACATTATATTTTTATTTTTAGGAGGATTTTTTCTTGCTGCTGCTTTAGAAAAATGGAATCTTCATAAGCGGTTAGCTCTTCTGATATTAACGGTGATGGGTACAAAAACAAATAATTTATTATTTGGATTTATGTTTGCCACAGCCTTCTTGTCCATGTGGATTTCAGCAACAGCGACAGCGATGATGATGATGCCAATGGGATTAGCTTTGGTAGCACAATTAAAAAACGTTAATTCAGTAGATCACGAGAAGTCAGATATTCGCAAATTTGAAAAATCATTATTATTCAGTATTTGCTATGCAGCTACAGTTGGTGGAATGGCAACGATTGTTGGGAACCCACCGAACATGGTACTTGTGGCTCAAATGCAACAATTTTTCAATATCGATATAAACTTTGGGGTTTGGATGATATTTGCAATGCCAATCGTGATTCTAATAATGTTTTTTTCGTGGTTGTATTTAAGCCGCTTTGCATTTCCTCTCCAAATTAAATCCATTCCCGGTGGTAAAGATTTAATTATACAGGAGAAACAACAGCTTGGAAAAAGTGGAAGAGAAGAGAAAATTGTAATCGCTATCTTTTTATTCACCGCATTTATGTGGATTACAAGAGGCTTTATCTGGAATAATTACTTTCCATTTTTAACGGATGGTATGATTGCTATTCTTGCAACCGTGCTTCTTTTTCTTATTCCAGCTTCTAAAGAAAAAGGGAGACGAATTTTGGAATGGGATGATTCCAAAAGCATTTCCTGGGGCGTTTTATTGTTATTTGGTGGGGGACTGGCAATTGCGTCCGGATTCCAAGAATCCGGATTATCGGAGTGGATTGGTTCTAGCTTTTTAATGATGGATGACATGCCGTTGTGGGTGATGATTACGATTTCCATTTTCTTTGTTTTATTATTAACGGAAATAACGTCGAATACTGCTACTGCCACTATACTTTTACCAATCATGGCATCTGCTTCAATCGCATTAGATTTTCACCCATTTGCTTTGATGATTTCCTGTGTTTTTGCAGCCAATGCGGCTTTCATGCTTCCAGTTGCAACACCTCCTAATGCCATTATATTTTCAACTGGTAAAATTACCATTTTGGATATGGTAAAAGTCGGGTTTGCTATGAATATCTTTACTGCAGTCATTATAATAATTGCAACCTTATACTGGCTTCCGGTTGTTTGGAATATCGATTTGACAATTATTCCTTAAAGGGTTGAAGCCTCAAAATATATTTAAAAGTAAAATTATTTACAAAATAAAGAATACAAGCTACAATATATTGTATCCAATTTTACAATATCCAAAAATAAATTTTTGAACTACAATTGAAGGCGCACTATTTATGTGTTTATTTCAAATCTAAATCAGTGTCTAAGTGAAGTGTTACGAAACCTAAATTGGAGGTAAGCTTGTGGAACTAAGTAAAATAATTGCAAATTATGTAAAGGTCACTAGTTATGACAGATTACCAGAGGAGGTTGTGGATTTTACAAAACAATGTATTTTAGATTACTTTGGCTCGGCTATTGCTGGTTCAGAGGAAGAACCGATACGGATCATTGATGCCTACGTATCTGAAATGGGAGGATCACAGCAAGCTACATTAATAACTGGTGGTAAAACATCTGTTACTCAAGCAGCCTTTGTAAATGGAGCTTCAAGTCATATTGTAGAGTTAGATGACATTCATAAAGCATCCATTATTCATGCGGCTACTGTTGTGATTCCAGCAGCTTTTGCAATAGCTGAATGGAAACATCTATCAGGGAAGGCATTAATAACTGCTATCGCAATTGGCTATGAAGTATGCTATCGAATTGGTGAAGCTGTTACACCATCGCATTATTACTATTGGCATAATACCGCAACCTGTGGAAATTTTGGCGCAGCAGCGGCTGTAGCGAAATTACTGGATTTAAATGAAGAACAAATAATACATGCTTTAGGTAGTGCTGGTACACAGGCTGCGGGACTATGGGAATTTATTGAAGATGGAGCAATGTCTAAGCAATTACACCCAGGAAAAGCAGCAATGAACGGAGTAATTAGTTCACTTCTAGCAGAAAAAGGCTTTACAGGGGCACGGAAAATTCTCGAAGGTAATCGTGGCTTTTTTAATGCGATGAGTGAAAACTATGACGAATCATTGATAACAAAAGGACTTGGAGAACAATTTAAAATTATGGAAAATGGATTTAAAATTCATGCATCCTGCCGTCACACACATCATGCGATGGATTTAATGATAAATTTGAAAAAGAAAAAAGCGATAGAAGTTGAATCCATCCAAAAGGTAGTCGTTAAAACCTATCAGGTTGCTCTTAATATAACAGATAATAATAACCCAATAACTGAATATGCGGCTAAATTTAGTATACAATTTTGTACAGCTCTAGCACTCGTTAAAGGAGAAGGTGGACTTAATGCTTTTAATGAAAAGACGTTATGGGATCAGAATGTTCGAAGTGTAATGGAGAAAGTAGAGGTACAAGTTGATCCAACGATTGACAAGAATTATCCTGAAAAATGGGGAGCAATAATCGAAGTCATTTTAAAAACTGGTGAAAAGATTACAATGGAAACAGATTTCCCGAAAGGTGATCCGGAAAACCCTGTAACAAGAGAAAATCTAATTGCTAAATTTTTAGAGCTGTCTAAGGGGTTGCCAACAGTGGAAAGTGAATCAATCGTTAATCTGGTAATGACATTGGAAACGCGTGAATCTGTCGATGATATTATGAAGTTTTTTCAGGAAATGCCATTACTAGAAAAAAGTAATTATTTAAGTTAGTGGAAGAGATTGAAAAAAATCGACTTTTTAATACTTGTTGATAAAAATAATGCCACATAATATGAATGAACAGTAAACTGATGAATTGTTTACTGTATTCCATTTAATGTAAGCGCTATAATTTAGGGGATGATGAATATTAACACACAATTTAGATGAGGAGTTATTATCACAAGTTTATTTTGAATTAGATAAGTCATGTATTACTTTTAATCAATCTATTGTTATTCAAGAGCAGGAGGACTTGGTTTAAATGCTACAGCTCTAGCAAAAGAAGGAGGCACAACAGTTATTGTTATAGACGGAGTAGAAGATCGACTGCAACAAGCAAAGAAATTTGAGGCGAATTATACTATTAATCTTAATGACTATGAAACGTTGGAAGACCGTACAAAAGCTATCTATGATTTAACGGATGGAGTTGATGCGGAATTTACATTGGATAACATAAAACCAGCATTAGACAGATCTTTGGCAAGAGAAGTAACAAGGGGATAATTGTTATGGAGGGAGGTGTGACGATTAATAGGATTTAATTTTGTAATTCTAACTCCAACAGTTGGTGAAATTTAGGTGTTTAGTCAAAATATAATAAATGGAGGGAAAAAATGAACAAACCGAAGTTATATGTATTGGACACAGGAACGATGAAAATGGACAAAAACTATATGATAGCGATGCATAATCCAGCGAGTGTGGACAATCCCAATCCCCCTGCAGAGTTTGTTGAGTTCCCAGTATATGCTGTGTTAATTGATCATCCTGAAGGCAAAATTCTTTTTGATACTGGCTGTAACCCAGAAGGAATGGGTGAAGAAGGTCGCTGGCCAGAAGGGATTCAAAAGATGTTTCCTTCGTTTCAGGATGAGTCCTGTTACTTGATTAATCGGTTAGAACAATTAAACACAAGACCGGAAGATATTAAGTATGTAGTTGCTTCTCACCTACACTTAGATCATGCTGGATGTTTAGAATTATTCACGAATGCGACTATTATCGTTCACGATACAGAGCTCACTAACACGATGAAGCAGTATGCGATGACTAAAGATATGGGGGCCTATATTTGGGCAGATGTCAATGCATGGATTACAAATGATTTAACATGGAAAACAGTTATGCCGCATGAGGATGAATTAGAGCTTGCAAAAGGGGTGAAAATCCTTAATTTTGGTCCTGGTCATGCTTGGGGTTTACTAGGATTGCACATTGAATTGCCAGGTGAGGGAGGGATTATTTTAGCATCTGATGCTGTATACACATCAGAAAGCTATGGTCCACCAGTGAAAATGCCAGGAATTATCTATGATTCTCTTGGATATTTAAACGCAGTGGAAAAGATTAAGAAATATGCAGAAAGAACCAATTCACAAGTCTGGTTTGGACATGACTCGGAGCAATTCAGAAGGTTTATTAAATCAACAGAAGGTTTTTATGAGTAACGCGAAAGATTAACAGATTAGTCTCGTGACATCTAGAATAGAATTGTCATGAGACTTGTTTTCTAAAGTTTAGAATGACAAAAAACGGAGGTTGGATCGACATGATTGATGTCAATGCTCATTACTTTGGTTCCATAATTAATGGAGTGGAAAGAAAGGGAGAAAGAAAACGTTTAGAGGTAATTAATCCATATAACAATGAAATTATTGGAAAAATAGCATGTGCAAATTTAGAGGACGTTTATGATGCAGTTGATACTGCTCAATATGTTTTCCAGAATACGATGAAGACAATGCCTGCACATAAGCGCTCAAATATTTTGCGGAAAACTGCTGATCGATTAGAAGAACAATCAGAATCTTTTTCCCGAGTGTTAACATTGGAGGCTGGTAAACCAATTCGTGAAAGCAGGGTTGAAGTCGCTCGTGCTGTTCAAGTTTTAAGGTTTGCATCAGAAGGAGCAAAGTCGATTTATGGCGAACAAATTCCTATGGACAGTGCAGTCGGTGGTGAAAATCAAGTTGGTATATCCAAGCGGGTTCCTTTGGGTGTAGTAACGGCTATTACACCATTTAATTTTCCATTAAATCTTGTGCTTCATAAAGTTGCTCCAGCAATAGCAGTTGGAAATACAATCGTTTTGAAGCCTGCAGAAAAAACACCATTATCTTCTGTACTGCTTTATAAAATATTTGAAGAAGCGGGACTTCCAGATGGAGTATTAAATATAGTTATGGGATCAGGTCAGGAGCTTGTAGAGCCACTGGTGACGCATCCACTCGTTAAAAAAGTTACTTTTACTGGAAGCGGTGCGGTAGGGTGGAAAATAAATGAAATGGCAATGCGGAAAAAAGTAACACTTGAATTAGGGTCAAATGCACCAAACATTATTTTTGAAGATGGAGATTTGGATGGTGCTGTTCGCTCAATTGTAATGGGAGGTTATACATATGCAGGCCAGGCATGTGTTTCCGCCCAACGAATTTATGTCCATGAAAGCATATATGATTCATTTACTGAGAAACTTGTTGCTGAGGTAGAATCTTTAAAAATAGGAGACCCACTTGAAGAATCAACTGAAATGGGTCCAATGATTACAGAGGAAGCAGCTAAACGGGCTCAGTCTTGGGTTAAAGAGGCTGCTGATCAAGGTGCAGAATTATTGACTGGAGGCAAAAGAGACGGAGCAATATTAGAGCCAACAGTAATAGGAAATGTGTTACCTGAAATGAAGGTTGTTTGCGCAGAAGTATTTGCACCGATTGTCAGTGTAATGTCATTTTCATCAGAAGCGGAAGTAATTGCACATGCTAATGATACTGATTATGGATTACATGCAGGTGTTTTTACGTCGGATATTAATCGGGCGATGCGTGTAGCAGATGCTATCGAAACTGGTGGTGTTTGGATTAATGAAGTGTCTGTTCGACGTTATGATCATATTCCTTACGGGGGCGTGAAGAATAGTGGTGTCGGAAAAGAAGGGGTTAAATATGCAATGGAAGATATGATGGACACAAAATTTATTGGAATCAAACTCTATTAAGATTTTGCAGGAAATAGATATCCAAATTTATATGAGGAGTGGGTAAGTATGAAAGTAAAAACGGCTGTATTACGAACTTCAGGAGCAGCTTCTCCATATGCAGAAAGTAAGCCAATCAAGATTGAAACGCTAGAATTAGATTCTCCAGAGCATGGAGAAGTATTAATTCAAATAAAAGCAGCTAGTCTCTGCCACTCAGATTTATCTGTCATTAATGGAAGTAGACCGAGACCATTGCCTATGGCGCTTGGGCATGAAGCTTCAGGTGTTGTTGTAGAGGTTGGTGAAGGTGTTACAGATTTGGAGTCGGGTGATCATATTGTATGTGTATTTGTCCCAAGTTGTGGACACTGTGTGCCATGTAAGGAAGGTCGTCCCGCATTATGTGAACCAGGAGCAGAATCTAATACAGCAGGGACATTAATTAATGGAGGAATTAGACTCCACGATGATGAGGAAAACGTTAATCATCATGTTGGTGTATCCGCCTTTTCGGAATATGCAGTGGTATCTAGGAATTCATTAGTCAAAGTAGAAAAGGATATTCCATTTGAAAAACTAGCCCTATTTGGTTGTGCGGTTATTACTGGCGTTGGAGCTGTTGTTAATACTGCAAATATTAAATTGGGGAGTACAGTCGCGATTGTTGGTCTTGGCGGCATCGGTTTAAGTGCATTGCTTGGCGCTGATTCAGCAGGAGCAAGCAGAGTTGTTGCAGTCGATATCAATGAAGCAAAATTAAAACAGGCCAAAGAACTAGGGGCAACTGATACATTTAATTCAAAAGATCCTGATGTGATTAAGCTTATACGTGAAGCAACAGTTGGTGGGGTGGATTATGCATTTGAAACAGCCGGAGTAGTTCCAGCGATGGAAGTTGCATATGGTATTACAAAACGAGGGGGAACCACTGTTACAACAGGACTACCACATCCGGAACACCATTTCTCTTTCCCATATGTCAGCTTAACTGCCGAAGAAAAAAGTATCAAAGGATCTTACGTTGGTAGCTGTGTTCCAGATCGAGATATTCCTAATTATATCAATCTATTTAAACAAGGTCGACTACCGGTTGATAAACTGATGACAGATTTTATTTCGATAGATGAGATAAATGAAGGGTTTGATAAGCTGGCAAAGGGAGATTCGTCGAGGGTTATTGTTAGGATGTAAATGATATACAAGAGTTGCTCGATTAATGAGTGACTTTTTTGTTTTAGTACTAAATAATTAAGTGAGCAAGATATGAGATGTTAGCCTGCTTTTTTATTTAAACATACTTAAAGTGTGATAAGGATAAACATTCAAAAAATATATGAACTTACTGTAATCTGGGAATGTAGGTACAGTATGCTCGCTAAACGGAAAGGAGAGCTTTTTGAATGAGAGAGGTTTATTATAAGGATATAGTCAGTAAAGTAAAATTACTCTGCCAAGAAGCAAACTATGATTTAGGGCAAGACGTTATGATGGCCTTTGAGCAAGCAGCTCGAACAGAATCATCAGACATTGGGAGAGAGGTACTTAATCAGTTAATAGATAATGCAGCTATCGCAAGTGAAAATCGTGTTCCAATGTGCCAAGATACTGGAGTTTCTGTATTTATTGTTAAGCTTGGACAGGAATGCCATATTACTGGTGGTAGTTTATATGAAGCAATAAATGAAGGTGTCAGAAAAGGTTATGAAGAGGGTTATTTACGTTATTCTATTGTGGATAACCCGTTGACCAGAAAAAATACCGGAGATAATACACCATCTGTTATTCATGTAGAAATAGTTGGAGGAGATCAACTGGAAATTCAAATGACTGCTAAAGGTGGGGGTGCAGAAAATATGAGTGCTCTTAAGATGCTAACTCCCAGTGACGGAGTGGAAGGAGTAAAAAAGTTCATTCTGAATACAGTGAAACAGGCGGGACCTAATGCATGTCCCCCATTAGTAGTAGGAATCGGCATTGGTGGAAATTTTGAATCCTGTGCTTATTTGGCAAAAAAATCCCTCTTTAAACCTGTTGGTGAGCGACATTCAAATCCAGAGATTGCTAAACTAGAAGAGGAATTAATTCAATCGATTAATGCACTCGGAATAGGACCACAAGGATTAGGTGGGAGTACAACAACTTTAGATGTAAAGATTGAAGTAGCTCCCTGTCATATAGCGGCGCTTCCTGTTGCAGTGAATTTAAACTGTCATGCGAGTAGACATAAGCATGCAGTATTATAATTTACTATTTTAATAGCTTTTACGTAACAATATGAATTTTGGAGGATAGGCATGGTTCAAAAAAAAATCAGTGTACCATTCAATGATGAAGGAACAATAAAGTCACTTCAAGCAGGAGATCAAGTACTATTAAGTGGAACAATTTTTACAGCGAGAGATGCAGCACATAGAAGAATGGTGGAGCAACTGGAAAAAGGGGAGAAACTTCCTGTCGATTTAACAAATCAAGTTATTTATTATGTGGGTCCAACGCCTGCAAGACCCGGAGATGTTATTGGATCTGCTGGACCAACAACAAGTAGTAGAATGGATAAATATACACCTTGTTTACTTGAAAAAGGTTTAAAAGGAATGATTGGAAAAGGTTATCGTAGTCAAGTGGTTATCGATGCTATTGTAAAGAATGATGCAGTGTATTTTGCAGC
This sequence comes from Oceanobacillus polygoni, assembly GCF_008304605.1. Classification (GTDB taxonomy): domain Bacteria; phylum Bacillota; class Bacilli; order Bacillales; family Amphibacillaceae; genus Oceanobacillus; species Oceanobacillus polygoni. The sequence continues at coordinate 77,503 of NZ_PIJY01000016.1, forward strand.
TATTGGTGGATCGGGTGCTTTATTAGCAAAACGTATTAAATCAGTTGAATTAGTTGCTTATGAAGACCTGGGTACGGAAGCAATCCGGAAGCTGGAAATAGAAGATTTTCCGTGCACGGTTATTAACGCTCCTGAGGGAAGAGATTGGTATAAAGAATCTCAAGCTGCATTTAGAAAATGTAAAGAGTAAGAATAATAATGTTTATATAACACATCTGGGTAGAATGAGCATTGAAAACGTAATGGAAAACGTGCCCCGTACCAATTTCTAATGGTACGGGATCATTCGTTATCCTTTCATTTTTTCCTTTGCTCTTTAGTATAGATTAAAGGAATCAGAGAGAAGGGTATAATCTATGTTTTTCAAAATGAAAGGCAAGCATCCATTCAATAGAATAAAAATATCAGGAAGAACAGTTTCGTTTTTATTATCTACTATCATTTTTTTAGGGTTATTGTTTTTATTGCCGGAAGATATAGCATGGTCAGCAAAAGGAACCATATCTATTATGGTTTACGGTTTGTTATTATGGGCTTTTGAATCACTCCCCCTCGGGATGACATCTGTTTTCGTGCTTGTACTATTACTATTTTTGCAGACTGCTTCCGTAGATGTAGTATTAAGTGGTTTTGCATCCCCCGCTGTGTTTTTAATTATTGCTGGAATGATGATTGCTAAAGGGGTTAATGAAACACCTTTAATGAACAGAATCACCTATTGGATGCTTCAAAAATGGGGATCATCTGCAAAGGGTATTTTTATCGGGATATTTTTACTTATGCAAATTCAAGCCTTTTTTATACCGGCGACTGCAGTACGGGCTTCATTAATGGTTCCTGTTGTTGTTTCTATACTCAAATCGGTTGGTGCGCAAAAGGGAAGTAATTTCAGCAAACTTATGCTTGTAGGCACTGCTTATGCAGGTAATATCAGTGGCACGGCAATTTTAACAGCTGCTATAGGTAATATATTAACAATAGAGATTTTACAATTGTATGTTGGCAGAACAATATCATATTTGGATTGGTTCCTGTATACATTTCCTATTTGGTTAATTTTAATTATTGTTATTCCTTATATTGTATGGAAATGCTTTCCACCTGAAGATTATTCCTTTGATATATTACAATCAAATATGAGAGAGCAAAACCAGGAATTGGGTAGACTTACCAGCTCCGAAATAAAATGTATTGTAATTTTATTCATTACAGTACTTCTGTGGATGACTGAATCCTTCCATGGCTATCATCCAACAGTTCCGGCTTTAATGGCAGTATTTTTAATGGCGATGCCTGGACTTGGCTTTGTAGAATGGAAAAAGTTAGTAAATATAAATTTTGATTTAGTTTTATTAATCGGGGCAACTCTCTCTTTAGGATTTGCTTTAATTGAGTCTGGAGCAATTGAGTTACTTGAAGTTCTTATTACCTCAGAATACATATTAAATGTGTTTACGAATCCGTGGATTTCTATATTCGTTGTTATTTTAGTATCGCAAATTTATCATCTGGGTGTTACCAATGTATCAACTGCAGTAGTAACTTTACTGCCTGTATTGATTAGTCTGTCTCTAAAGACTGGATTGGATCCTGTAGTGATAAGCTTCGCTTCTGCAATAACGATGTTGTTTGGCTACATATTAATTGTGGAAACAATGCCAAACGTTGTTGTTCATGGAACAGGACTGGTCAGTCAAAAGGATTTTTACCTTCCTGGTATTTTGTCTACAATTGCGAGTACGATTGTAACCTTGATTGTTGTATTTACGTGGTGGAAGTGGCTGGGGTTTTGGCCGTAATAAGTGAACTTTTTCATCGTGACAGGAGCTTAATCATTTCTAGTTCTGCAAGGAACGGAGTAATAAGCGTAAATGGCGGGCACAGTATGATTGGATAATATTGAGGTATGGAATAAAAAAACAATGAAAACCAGGATATAGGGATTATCCTGGTTTTTTATTTGATAAGAATAATCATAATTTATAATTTTAATATAAATTTTCTGACTACATACTTGACATTCAAAAACTAACTAACTAGAATAAAAATGAAAGCGATTTCAATTAGTTGGTAAGGATGTGTATAGAATGTCTTTACGTGAAAGAAAGATAGCAAAGAAAAAAGAAGATATTTTACGTTCTGCGGTTCGTATTTTAGCAGAAAAAGGCTACCAAGGAACGACAATGGAAGATATCGCCGCAAACCTCCTCATGACGAAAGGTGCTGTTTATTATTATTTTAGAGATAAGCAGGACCTACTCTATCAAAGTCACCAAATGCTGCTGGAACGCAGTATTGAAAATGTGAAATATATCCAACAACAAGACATATCTATAGAAGAGAAGTTGAAACATTCCATGGTTGTTCATGTTGAGCATGTTGTTAATGAGCAATCTGGATTTGAACTCATGTTGAAGCCGGAACAATTCTTTTCAGAAGAACAGCAGGAAAAGTTACGCGAGCTTCAGGCAAAGTATAGTCATTGTTTTGACGAAATAATTCAAGAAGGAATCCAGATGCAAGTATTTCGCAATTTAGACAAGAAGATTGCTCGAAATATCCTTTTTGGAGCGATGAATTGGGTGACACAGTGGTATACAGCTGATGGAAAAAAAGATAAAAAAGAAATTGCCGCAGTTATTGCAGATTACTTAATGCTCATGCTACTAAAAAATAAATAAAAGTAAGGGTGGGTGGAATCTATGAAACTAGTAGGTACTGTAGCTGTGATTACAGGAGGAGCATCGGGATTAGGTGAGGCAACAACAAGAAACATAATTAAAAATGGTGGAAAAGCAATCATTCTTGATTTAAACGAAGAGAGGGGAAAGGGTCTTGCAGAAGAGCTAGGCACAAGTAGTTTTTTTGTTCAGACGGATGTTACAGATGAAAAAAGTGTAGAGCGAGCATTAGATGAAGCGGTGAATCGATTTAGAAAAGTGAATGTTGCTGTCAATTGTGCTGGGATAGCAATTGCTGAAAAAACCTATGGAGGAAGAGGCGTACATGATTTAGCGGCATTTACTAAAGTTATTCAGATCAATTTGATTGGAACGTTTAATGTTATTCGCTTAGCTGCAGAGCGAATGGCTTCCAATGAACCGAATGAGCATAATGAACGTGGCGTAATCATCAATACAGCTTCAGTTGCTGCGTTTGAAGGGCAGATTGGACAGGCTGCATATAGCGCCTCTAAAGCTGGTGTTGCAGGCATGACATTACCAATTGCACGAGACCTTGCACAACATGGAATTCGAGTGATGTCAATCGCTCCAGGGCTTTTTCTAACACCAATGTTTGAAACATTACCTGAAAAAGCAAGAGAGGAACTCGGTAAAATGACGCCATTCCCATCACGACTGGGTAATCCTAGTGAGTATGCGCTGTTAGTGCAGAGTATTATCGAAAATCCAATGTTAAATGGAGAGACAATTCGGCTTGATGGTGCGATTCGGATGCAGCCGAAATAAAAAGGAGAGAAGTTAAATATGAGAGAAGCAGTAATCGTCGAGGCAGTCAGAACTCCAGTAGGAAAGCGGAACGGTTCATTGAGTGGTATTCGAGCCGAAGAGTTAGCCGCAAAACCACTGGCAGAAGTAGTGAAGCGAGCAGGAATTTCACCGGGCTTAGTTGAGGATGTCATTATGGGCTGCGTTACACAGGTGGGGGAACAGGCTTTTGATATTGCAAGGCAAGCAGCTTTAATTGCTGGTTATCCAATCGAAGTACCGGGTACGACCATTGATAGACAGTGTGGGTCAAGTCAGCAGGCAGTTCATTTTGCAGCTCAAGCAATTATTAGCGGAGATATGGATGTAGTTGTTGCAGCAGGGATTGAAAATATGTCACGTGTACCGATGGGTTCGAATATGCAAGGAGTTAAACTGAGTAATGCATTAACGAGCAACTATGAAATTATTAATCAAGGTTTATCAGCAGGACGTATCGCGGAAAAATGGGGAATCTCTAGAGTCGAGATGGATGAATTTTCATTAAACAGTCATGAAAAAGCGGTGGCAGCTAGAAAGAAAGGTCATTTTGAAAAAGAGATCATGCCACTTGAGGTTACACATTCGGATGGAACAAAAACAATGTTAAAGGAAGATGAAGGTCCACGTGAGAACTCATCTATCGAGAAGCTATCAAGTCTGGCTCCGGCTTTTAAAGAGGACGGAACGATAACGGCAGGAAATGCGAGCCAAATTAGTGATGGTGCAGCAGCAATCCTTTTAATGTCACGAGAGAAAGCAGAAGAGCTTGGGCTAAAGCCAAGATTCCGAGTTTTAGCAAGAACGGTAGTTGGTTCTGATCCTACATTGATGTTAACTGGGCCAATACCTGCTACAGAGAAAGTATTAAAAAAAGCAGGACTGACGATTGAAGATATCGATGTTTTTGAAGTGAATGAGGCATTTGCTTCTGTTCCAATTGCATGGCTAAAGGAAACGGGAGCAGATGCAACGAAGTTAAATCCAAATGGTGGTGCTATCGCACTTGGTCATCCGTTAGGTGCAAGTGGGGCAAGATTGATGACGACGATGATACACGAGCTGGAACGTTCTGGTGGCCGTTACGGGTTACAGACGATGTGTGAAGGACATGGCATGGCAAATGCAACGATTATTGAACGACTCGATTAAGCCCTGAAAGGAGGATAAGGTGTGATTTTACAATCGATACGAGTGCTCGATCTTACACGGTTACTCCCAGGTCCTTACTGCACATTAATGCTTGCTGATTTCGGCGCAGAAGTAATTAAAGTAGAGGATCCAGTGGCTGGAGATTATTTAAGAGATTTTGAACCAAAGCTTGATGCGGATAGCGCGGTCTTTCATTCTCTAAATCGTAATAAAAAAAGTATTTGTCTCGATTTAAAAACAGAAAAAGGACGGAGCCATTTTTTAAAGCTAGTAGAAACTGCGGATGTTGCTATTGAATCGTTTCGTCCAGGCGTAATGGAGAGGCTCGGACTTGATTATGAAACATTGAAACAAATAAATCCGAGATTGATTTATTGTACCATTACTGGCTATGGACAGACAGGTCCATATAAAGACAAACCTGGACATGATATAAACTATCTTAGCTATGCGGGCTTATTACATGTGATGGGTGAAAAGGATCGGAAACCTGTTATCCCAGCTACACAAATTGCTGATATTGGTGGTGGAGCATATCCGGCAATTGTAGGGATTTTACTAGCATTATTGGAACGAGAGAAAACAGGAAAAGGCCAGCTTGTCGATGTATCCATGCTGGATGGGGTTGTATCTTGGATGCACATGCTGTTGCCAAGTGTTTTTGCTGAACGAGAAGTAACTCGGGGGGAAGAGCTTTTGAACGGAGGGTTTGCTTGTTATCAAGTATATGAAACGAAAGATAATCGGTTTCTATCGATGGGTGGCATTGAGCAAAAGTTTTGGAAGATTTTTTGCGAAGGAATTGAAAGACAGGATTTCATTGACTGTTTAGATGCTCCAATGGAGAAACAAGAGCAGATGAAACAAGAAATCCAAACGATTATTGCCGGGAAAACGTTGGAGGAATGGTTGGATATCTTTTCTGAAAAGGAAGCTTGTGTTACACCAGTGAAGACAATGGAAGAAACACTGGACGATCCGCAGCTGCAGGCAAGAGAAATGATACAAACAATATCTCACCCTGAATTAGGTAAAATGAAGCAAATTGGCAACCCGATTAAATTGTCGGAAAGCCCTAATAAAACTTTCTTGCCGGCACCAAAACGTGGAGAACATACGGAATTAATTCTTCGAGAAATAGGAGCATTGAATTAGATATCTATATTTTTTAAATAAAAAAAAGGGGAAATGCCCAATGATGAACACGCAATTGACACTGCCTTTTATGATCAAACATACAGAAAAATATTATACAAAGAAAAAGGTTATTTCACGAACCTTATCTGGGACACATACGTTCACGTATAAGGAAATTGTGAAAAGAATGCGATCACTTGCTAGTGCGCTTGAAGCTCTAGGCGTAAAAAAAGGGGATCGAGTTGGAACGTTCGCCTGGAACCACCATCGTCACCTGGAAGCATATTTTGCTGTGCCAAGTATGGGAGCGGTTTTGCATACAATTAATATCCGGCTTTCAGAAGAGCATCTCGTTTACATTATTAATCATGCAGAGGATAAGATTCTTTTAATTGACCCAGATTTACTGCCACTAATTGAAAGAATACAGGACAGGCTCCAAACAGTAGAGGCTTTTGTCGTAATGACGGATGAAGCATCTTTACCAGAGTCCAAGCTAAAACCTTTCTATTCATATGAAGAGCTCGTACAAGATGCTGATCCAACATATGAATTTCGGGAAGATTTAGATGAGAATGATCCAGCAGGATTGTGTTATACATCTGCCACAACTGGAAAGCCAAAGGGTGTGATGTATACGCACCGGGGAATCTACTTGCATAGTATGGCACTTGGAATGGCGAATACAGTTGGCTTGTCGGAAGCTGACATAGCTATGCCAGTTGTACCTATGTTTCATGTGAATGCTTGGGGGATACCTTTTGCAGCAGCTTGGCTTGGCGCAGATCAAGTGTTGCCCGGACCTTCGCCTACACCGCAAATATTAGCGTCTCTAATCGAAGAAAACCAAGTGTCAATAACGGCCGGAGTTCCTACGATTTGGCTCGGTTTATTAAAAGCACTTGAGCAGGGAAGCTACAACATGAAAAGCTTACGAGCTGTTTTATGTGGGGGGTCGGCAGCGCCAAAAGGAATGATACAGGCGTTTGAATCAACGTATGGTATCCCTTTTATCCATGCATATGGTATGACAGAAACGTCACCACTTGCAACGGTCTCCAGGTTGAAAAGTTATCAATCAGATTTATCGGAAGGTGACCGATTGGAATTTCGATCAAGACAAGGAATGATTGTTCCAGGGCTTGAGCTTAAGGTTGTAAATGAAAATGGTGAGGTTGCTGCAGATGGAGAGGAAATGGGGGAAATGTTGATTCGTGGCCCGTGGATAGCGGATCAATATTACAAGGATGAACGAACGGAGGACGCTTTCCGTGATGGTTGGTTACACACAGGAGATGTTGTCACCATGGATGAGGAAGGTGTGGTAAAAATCGTCGATCGTACAAAGGATCTTATTAAGAGTGGTGGCGAATGGATTTCTTCTGTTGATTTAGAGAATGCATTAATGGCACATGAAGCAATTTATGAAGCGGCTGTTGTTGCAATTCCAGATCCAAAATGGCAGGAACGCCCGGTAGCGTGTGTCGTACTTAAAGAAAACGCGAATGTAACGAAAGAGGAAATTCTTGGCTTTTTAAAGCCGCAATTTGCGAAATGGTGGTTACCGGATGAAGTTTTATTTTTAGAGGAAATCCCTAAAACGTCTGTCGGTAAATTCTTGAAAATGGCATTGCGGGATCAAGTCAAGAAACAATTAGCAATTTCCAAAGAGTAATACATTATTATTTTAAGGAAACAAAAAAGCAAAGGAGATTATACGAAATGAAATTAAACGAGTTAAAGCAGCAAATGACGCTACCAGTTATTATGGCTCCAATGTTTTTAATATCCAATCCTAAAATGGTCATTAATGCTTGTGAGGCTGGAATCGTTGGTTCCTTTCCAGCCTTGAATGCCAGAACTACGGAAAAGCTGGATGCGTGGATGGGAGAAATAAAGTCGGAATTGGAACAACGGAAAGAGCAAAATCCAGGTCGTAAAATTGCCCCATGGGCAATTAATTTTATTAGCCATAAGTCTAATAAACGTTTTTTGGAAGATCTTAAACTAATTGAAAAGCACCAGCCACCAATTGTCATTACATCACTTGGCGATCCGAGTCCAGTAGTAAACATAGTCCACAATTATGGTGGAATCCTACTCTCCGATGTTATTAACATCAAATTTGCAAAAAAGGCGGTGGAAAAGGGAAGTGATGGTCTCATTCTAGTTTCCAGTGGTGCGGGAGGTCATGCTGGGGTATTAAATCCAATTGCCTTTGTCCATGAAGTTCGAAGCTTTTTTGATGGACCACTCATACTTGCTGGTGCGATGTCTAAGGGCGAGGATATTCTAGCGGCACAGGTTTTGGGTGCAGATTTTGCTTATTTTGGAACTCATTTTATTGCTGCGAAAGAGAGCGGGGCTAGTGAGGGTTACCAGAGTATGGCAATCGCATCATCAATCGATGATATTGTTTATACCCCTGCATTTAGTGGTGTTCCAGCTAATTATTTAATTCCTAGTATTATAAATTCCGGTCTGGATCCGAAAAACCTACCAGAAAATAAAAAAATGGACTTTTCCGAGCTAGGAGATCCAAATATACGTGCATGGAAAGATATTTGGGGAGCTGGACAAGGTGTTGGTGGAATCGAGAAGATACAGTCCATTGCAGAAATTACCGAGGAACTGAACAAGCAATATCAAGCCGCGCAGGAAAAAGTGAGTCGGGAATATAATTCTATTGTTAAACAATAAGGGGGGCTCAACATGTCGGAAGTGGTACGAGTAAAAAAAGAAAACAAGATTGCTTATATTTCAATGAATCGACCAGATAAACGAAATGCATTATCGATTGAAATGGCAGATGAGCTAGTAGCTGCTTTAGAGGATGCAAATAAAGATGATGATGTGAAGGCAATTATTCTTTACGGAGAAGGGAAGGCGTTTTCCGCTGGTGGCGACCTCGAAACAATAAATAGCCTAAATAACTCAGTAGAAATTATGAAGTACATGAAGCGTGCTTTAGCAATCATCCAAACGATAAGGAAATTAGATAAATATGTTGTAAGTGCGGTTCATGGTTTTGCTGCTGGTGCTGGATTTAGTATTGCAGTTGCAGCAGACTTTGTTGTTGCACAAAAAGATGCAAAATTCGTTTGCAGTTTTACGAATGTCGGGATTATTCCAGATCTTGGCCTCATCAAGACTTTATCAGAAAAGGTCCCATCAAATCTTGCAAAGGAGTGGATTTCTTCGGCTCGTCCGATTTCAGCAATTGTTGCTCATGAAAAAGGCGTTATTAATCGCGTAATTGAAGGAGATTTATTAGAAGGTGCAACAGAGTTTGCTCAGTTTATTGTTGATGGTCCACCACTTGCCAATCAGTTTGTAAAACAATTGGTTAATCATTCACAGGAACTAACTTATGACACAAACGATATGCAAGAAACAGCTGTACAAACGCTGCTCCTTCAGACAGAAGATAATGAAGAGGGAATTCGTGCTTTTTTTGAAAAAAGGAAACCTAGCTTCAAAGGTAAGTAGTTATCATTCATCAAAAAGGGGAGGAGAAAATGCATCCAACATCCGAAGAGATAGAAGAAATTCGCCTACTTAGAAAAAGCGTAGCAGAGTTTTGCAAAAAGGAAATTGAAGAACACTATACAAAATGGGAAAAACAAGGAAATATTCCAAGAGATATATGGAATAAGCTTGGTAATCAAGGGTTTCTTTTACCAGAGGTACCTGAAGAATACGGTGGGCTTGGAACGACATTTTTATATTCGACAACGATTATTGAAACGTTTAGTAGATTCGGATATAACTCCATTGCCGCTAATTTATCGGTCCATGATACAATCATTGCGCAATATCTATTAAACTACGGTACAGAAAAACAAAAGAAATACTACCTTCCGAAAATGGCAACTGGAGAATTGATTGGTGCAATTGCAATGACAGAACCAGCAGCAGGTAGTGATTTACAAGGGATTAAAACGACCGCTAATTATGATAGGAAACAAGCGGCTTATCAATTAAATGGCTCCAAAACATTTATTACAAATGGACAACACTGTGATTTTGTTGTCGTGGTTGCAAAAACAAATTTGGATGTAAAGCCATCTAGAGGAATGACGTTGTTCATCGTCGATGTTCCTGTATCTGGTTTCGAACGAGGAACGAATCTGGACAAAATTGGTCTGCATTCCTGTGATACATCAGAATTATACTTTGAAGATGTTCTCGTAACAGAAATTGCTATCTTGGGAGAAAAAGATCAAGGCTTTAAGATTTTAATGAGCGAGTTACCGAGGGAACGATTAATTGTTGCAAACAGTGCTGTAGCTTCAATGGAAGGGATAATTGAGCAAACGGTTCAATACGTGAGGGAGCGTGAACTTTTTGGAACAACGCTCGCTTCCTTTCAAAATACCCAATTTGTCTTAGCAGAAGTGGCAACGAAGGCAAGGGTTCAACGCTCCTTTGCTAATGAATGTACAAATCTATTAGTTAAGGGAGAATTAGATACGGTAATAGCAAGCATGGCTAAGCTGAGCTGTACCGAGGTTCAGGGAGAAGTGATTGATCATTGTTTACAGCTTTTTGGAGGGTATGGATATATGACAGAATATCCGATTGCTCGAGCATATGCAGATGCAAGGGTACAACGGATTTATGGCGGATCCTCAGAAGTAATGAAATTGATTATTGGTAAAGATCTATTCTCATAGACTATTAAAGATGAAGGAGTTGTTACGATGTTATCACCACTAACACCATTAGATTGGAAAAGACGTGCAATCAAATATTATCCAGAAAAAGTTGCTGTTATTGATGGAGAAAAGGAATTTACGTATAAAGAATTTGGCAATCGGGTGGATAGGCTCTCCCAAGCTTTAATCGAAACTGGCATTCAAAAAGGAGATCATGTTGCAGTGATGCTTCCGAATACGCATTATATGCTTGAATGTTTCTATGGAATTTGTCAGTTAGGTGCTGTCATGGTGCCATTGAATTATCGTCTCACTGCAAACGATTTAGCGTATATTATTAACCATAGTGATGCTAAGATGCTGATCGTTGATGAGGAATTTGCTAAACCAATTGAGGAAATTCAAGAGAAGCTATCGTTGGAAACGATTATTGTTGTTGCTGTTGATGGTCAAAAGACTTCCTTAACTGGAATCGATTATGAGAATTATCTAAGTGGCGTGCAATCAGACCGTAAGCTTCCTTCGGTGAATTTTGATGAGAATCAGCTTTTAACGCTTAATTATACAAGCGGAACGACTTCAAATCCAAAAGGTGTGATGCTAACGCACCGGGGCAATTATATGAATGCGGCTAATTTTTTACATCATTTGCGTGTGGAGCATGATGATGTCTATCTACATACATTGCCAATGTTTCATGCAAATGGCTGGGGTGGAGTCTGGGCAATTACCGCAGCAGGTGCTACCCATGTATGTTTACGAAAAGTAGATCCACCACTTATTTTAGACCTGTTTGAAAAACGGAGGATTTCATTGTTATGTGGAGCACCAACAGTAATCAATATGCTAGTGAACGAGCCAAAGGCAAAGGATGTAAAGATAACGACTAGACCACGGATGGCAACAGCTGGTTCACCACCTGCAGCAGCGCTGATCCATAAAGCGCAGGAGATTCTCGGTTTAAATATGATTCATGTCTATGGTTTAACAGAGACATCTCCATTTATACTTTATTGTGAGTGGAAAAAAGCGTTTGACAGCAAATCAATGGATGAACAAGCAACGATAAAAGCGAGGCAAGGAATTGAGCTTGCCTTTAATGGCGAAACAAAGGTTGTTCATCAAGACGGCGAGGAAGTACGTTGGAATGGGGAAGAATTAGGAGAAATCATCACAAGAGGAAATGTAGTCATGAAGGGTTATTATAAAGATGAGGAAAAAACGAATGCAACAATTAAAGATGGCTGGTTCCATACCGGAGATCTTGCAGTAACCCATCCAGATGGATTTATTGAAATTCGTGACCGTGCCAAGGATTTGATTATCTCTGGTGGGGAAAATATATCTTCGACAGAGGTTGAGGGCGGATTGTACAAGCATCCGGATGTACACGAGGTAGCTGTGATTGCAATTCCGGATGAAAAATGGGGAGAGGTGCCGCTTGCCATTATTGTGCTTCAACCTGATGCGAAGTTGACTGAGGACGAGGTTATTCGCTATTGTCGGGATAATATGGCACATTTTAAAGCACCAAAGGCTGTGAAATTTGTAGAACAGTTACCAAAAACTGCAACGGGTAAATTACAAAAGTACCTGTTACGTGAAATGTTCTGGGAAGGAACAAGGAAAGTTAACTAATATAGATGTCAACCGCAACTATGCTTAAAGCGTTCTTTTTAGAAAAGGAAGTGAATTGTGTTGTTAGATGAATATGGAATCAAACTAGTGAAAATCGACCTTCCCTTTCGCTTAAACCATGTAAATTGTTTTCTGGCAGAGGGGGAAAATGGTTTTCAAGTAATTGATACAGGCCTTCATAATAAATCAACTGTAGAACGATGGGAACAGGAGCTGGAAGGTAAAACGGTAACGGATATTTTAATTACACATTATCATCCAGATCATTTTGGTTATGCAGGAGGGTTGCAGGAAAGAACGTCTGCACGCGTCACCATGTCCAAAATTGACGCTGAGGCAGGGTTCGAAGCATGGCAGGAGCACTTCTTAAATGGTCTGAACGAAAACTATCAGCTTTCAGGAATTCCTACAGACATTGCAACTAAAATGAGTGCGAATACGAGGGAGTTTGTACCACTTGTGACACCATATCCAAAGGTTGATCAATATCTGGAGGAAGGAGCATCTATCCCAATTGGGAAATTTGAATATGAGGTAATCTTTACTCCAGGTCATTCAGACGGTCTCGTATGTTTTTATAATAAAGAGAAAAATATATTGCTTTCAACAGATCACATTCTAGCACGAATCACACCGAATATTTCCTATTGGTTTCATGGTGATCCGAATCCATTAGGAACGTATTTTAACTCATTAGCTAAAATACGAGAATTGGATGTTGATTTAGTTATACCATCACACGGTAAACCATTCCATGGCGCAAGTAAACGGATTGATGAGATTAGAGCCCATCATGATGAACGATTAGGTGTACTTGTGGATATATTAAAAAATGGATGTACGATCTATGAGGCTGGAGAGCAGTTATTTAAAAGGAAGCTGAGCATTCATGAAACAAGGTTTGCGGTTGGTGAAACACTCGCCCACTTGGAATATCTACGGTATAACGAAGAGTGTCAGCGAGAAATTAGAGGTGGGAAGTATTGGTATACACTTTAAGTTATGTAGATCCCAGATAAACAATTTAATCGTTTATCTGGGATTTGTTTATGCTTATTGATCAAACATATAGATTAACAATGTCCATAAAAAAAGCTAAGATAGAAAGAGAATGGAATGGGAGGTTTGACATGATTTCACATTTGCAAGATACAGTAACATTAAATAACGATGTAGAAATGCCAGGGTTTGGTCTCGGTGTTTATAAAGTTGAAGACGGGAAAACAGTAGTCCATGCTGTTAAAGCTGCATTAAAATATGGCTATCGCAGTATTGATACGGCCTCTTTTTACGATAATGAAGGCGGGGTTGGACAGGCAATAGGGGAGTCTGGTATACCTAGAGAAGAGCTTTTTATCACATCAAAGGTTTGGAATGATGAACAAGGGTATGAGAGTACGCTGGAAGCCTATGAAAGAAGTTTGAAGAAATTAGGGCTTGAATATTTGGATCTTTATCTTATCCATTGGCCTGTGAAAGGAAAGTATAAGGAAACGTGGCGTGCCATGGAAAAATTGTATAACGATGGCAGGGTTCGGGCAATTGGTGTTAGTAATTTTCATATACATCATTTAGAAGATTTGTTAAAGGATAGTCGTGTTCAACCCGTCCTTAATCAGGTAGAATTTCATCCGCATTTAAGTCAGGTAGAGCTGCGGGAGTTCTGTGCGAAGGAAAGTATTCAGCTTGAGGCATGGTCACCATTAAAACGGGGTCAATTGCTTGATGATCTAACACTTAGCGAAATTGCGAAAAAGCACGGGAAAACGACAGCACAAATTATATTGCGCTGGAATGTTCAAAGTAATGTTATTACAATACCCAAATCGATTACTGCAGAAAGAATCAAAGCGAATGCGGACATTTTTGACTTCTCACTAACAGAAGCAGATATGGAAAAAATCAATGCTATGAATATTAATGATCGAGCGGGAACAAATCCGGACAGCTATGATCTGTAGCGTTATCGTGCTAGCACATGAAATAAAAAGCGATGTACTTCTTATTAAATGAAGTATGTCGCTTTTTTAGTTCCCTTCTAACATAGAAGAGGAAAACATATAATGTAGTAGGTCAGTAAGTGAGCACAAGCTATCAAATCTGACCAATTCAAACAGGAGGTGTACGAATGGCCGGTCGCAAACTTATTTGGATCGTCACCGTACTATCACTTCTCATCATTACCGTTTTAATTATTGTTTTTGCTTTAAATGGTACAGAGAATTCAATGAATCAGCTGTGGAATGATCGATTGCTTATGAGTGAAACTGTAGTTTATTAAATAACGTATTCGTTACTAATGGTGCAGGGTTCGAGTTGAATCTTCTGCATCATTTTTTTGTTTTCATAGTTTAACTTTTGTCCGTTATAGCTTACAATTTAATTGATGTTGAATTAAAAGGGGATATGTCATGCAACGGTTGGTAATTGTAATACTATGTATTCCTGTACTGTTATTAAGTGGATGCCTTAATCCGGCTGCTGTATCTGTAGTATCAGATATGTATGAAGCAGCATTGTTAGAAAATGATGAATTGGTGGCTACATATTTTTCAGAGGATTATTTAGAAAAGCACCCATTAGAAGAATTATCGGATGAGCTAGCAGCCGACGTTCGAAATCGTGGTGGGGTAAATTTATTAAATATGAAGGAGCTGCAGGGGCGAAATCTTCAGTCAGAGATCGTGCAGGCTTTAAATGATACTTATGCTGAGGACTGGAGCTTTGTTGTGCTTCAAACAGATGACGATACCATACAGACATGGGTCGTAAAAAGAGGAGAAACGCAATATTATATTGTAGAGGGTCAAAAAATGAATGTTGATACGTATAATGGCGCAGTATTAAAATAACAAAGATATAGGTAGGTAAGCTTAAAAAGTGAGGAAGGAGCGCACCTTCTTCATTTTTTTGCAATTAAGGCATTTGTACAAGAGCTAAATGAGTTTTTGATTACATATGGATTATAATTTCGATAGACAACGTACTATTTTACTGGAATTAATGTTATATATTAGAAATAATAATAACTTTTATAATAATTCTTTATAATCTAAATTAACAGAATCCATTGACTTATAAAATGACAACTGTTTTAATAAAGAAAATAATATTTCAACCTATAAATGAGTTATAAGTTGAAATTACTGGTACGTACAACGTGACATCACGACTAGTTTAAATGCAAAGGGGGATGTACATGATTAATGCAGAGTTGCCAATTCCTTTACACGTACAGATTAGTAATCTATTGGAAAAACAAATACGAATTGGAGCATATCAAGAAAAGATACCCAGTGAAAGAGAATTGATGGATATGTATGCGGTGAGTAGAACGACAGTTAGAGAAGCTGTTTCCAAACTAGTAAATGAAGGAAAGCTTCAAAAGGTTCATGGTAAAGGTACATTTATTTCTAAACAACCTCCAATACAGGAATGGTTAACTTCTTTGAATAGTTTTACCGATACCGTAATAAAAATGGGAATGAATCCGAGTAGCAGGTTAATATATTCCGGAAAACTATCACAGAAGAATGGTCTAAATATATTTGAAACGAACCATGATCTCTATTTAATAGAACGTTTGCGTTTTGCAGATAACATTCCTGTAGCAATTGAATTGAAAAGCACTTTTATCCATTCGAAATAGGAATGAAGCTTTCAACTTTTGATTTAAATACGGCCACGATATACGATCTGTTAGAAAATGAACTTTATATCAATCTAAGTGAAGCAGAGCAATCAATTACAACCCATCAAATTAATAAACAAGAAGCCACTCATTTAGAAATACATGAATCTTCAACTGTACTTCGAGCAGAAAGAGTAATCTATGATCAATTTGGAAAAGCTGTTGAGTCTTATCAAGGTCTATATCGTCCAGATATGTATGTTTTCCGTATCAAAACAAAAAGAAAGCTATTATAAACATTTCATAAATGTAAGCGTTATCAATAGAAGGGAGTTATAAGATGAAAAAAATGAAACCCAATGTTATTATCATCCTGGTTATTTTTGCCTTCGTTAGTTTTGCGCTTATTGGAAATGATGCACTTAATCAAAATACTATTGCCGGTCAATCAGATGAAGTAACGTTAAGACTTGGTCAATCAAAGGCTGGGAGTCATCCTGTATCCATCGGAATCGATAGATTTGCAGAATTAGTGGAAGAGAAGTCAAATGGAAAAATAACTGTTGATACATTTCATGATTCTGTACTTGGCAGTGATAGGGAAGTAATTGAAAGTGCCCAAAGAGGAAGTCTAGAATTGGCTAGCTCCTCTACTCCAAATATGACTAGTTTTACAAATTACTTTACCGCATGGGATCTACCTTATATCTTTGAGGACAAAGATGAAGTGTATAAAGCGGTGGATGGAAAGCCTGGTGAAATCATTCGAAAAGAAATGGAAAAGTCCGGATTCAAGGTTATTTTCTTTCCTGATTATGGGTTTCGACAGGTTGTTAATAACGTAAGACCAGTTAACCTTCCAAAAGATATGGCGGGGCTTAAAATTAGAACAACAAATTCTAGAATTGAACAAGCTGATTTTAGAGAATTTGGTGCAAGTCCAACTCCAGTAGCTTGGTCAGAAGTATTTACGGCTTTGCAGCAAGGTACAGTAGAGGGAGAAGGAAATAGTTATTCTTTACTATGGGACTCAAAACATCAAGAGGTCTTAAATTATGCTACAGAGGTGAATTATAATTACAGCTCGGACATCGTTGTTATGAATAAAGATAAATTTGATAAACTCCCTATTGAATATCAGGACATCATTATGGAAGCTGGAGTAGAGGCAACGGAATGGCAACGTGCTCTAGCAAATGAAAGAGAGGAAGAAGCAAAACAGCAATTTATTGATTATGGAATTGAGGTCTATGAACCAACACCAGAGGAAATGAAAATATGGAAGCAAACCGTAGAGCCTGTTTGGGACCAGTTTGTGAGAGAGGGAGCAGCGGATCCTGAGTATGTCGACATCATTCTTGAAACGCTTGGAAAGACAAGGAAGGACATCTTTAAATAATCTATTCCAGTCTTAAAAAATCCCTCTACTGGGGTTAGGAGCTGAGCAATTATGGGGCAAGATTTATCTGCAATGGAAAATAGGCAGAATAATACACCACTAATGAAAAAAGATAGCCGACTACTAAAAACAATAAAATTTATTGATCAGCGATTTGAGGAAATGCTTATTGTATTAGGTTTTCTGACGTTTATTATTCTAATTAATCTTCAAGTTATCAATCGATATATTTTACCTTTTATTGAGATTGCTAATATTACTACATGGACAGAGGAAGTTTCCCGCTACATTTTTATTTTCGTATCATTTCTAGGTGCAAGCCTAGCTATTAAAAAGAGAGATTCAATCCAGGTTACTGCTTTAGTTGATAGGTTTCCTTTAGGATTACAGAAATCGATTCATATTGCTAACACAATCTTTATGCTTTACTTCAGCTATATGATTGTCAAATATGGATACACGTTAATTTTGTTTCAGTTTGATACAGGACAGACTACACCAGCGTTATCGATGCCGATGGCAATTGCATATAGCGCTGTACCACTCGGTTTTCTGCTCATGGCAATCCGCTTAATTCAGAATCTATTGCACGATACAAAAGATATGGAAGTAAAGGATGGACTAATTGGAACAATCCTTGCATTTATAATGATTCTTCCTGTCTTGACCTTAGGTGAAGCAAGCATATCCTTATTACTTTTTGGATATTTTATATTGTTTATTGTTCTTGGGATGCCAATTGCTTTTGCACTCGGTGTAAGCACATTGGCAACTGTATTAGCAACGAACGCAATTCCGATTGATTTTTTTCCACAAACAGCATTTACAAGTATTGATAATTTCCCAATAATGGCTGTGCCATTTTTTATAGCAGCAGGAATTATTATGGGTGGGGGAAACATCATCAGAAAGTTGTTAAATCTTTCCGATGAATTACTAGGTTACTTGCCAGGTGGTCTTGCATTGGTTGCAATTGTAACGAGTATGTTCTTCTCAGCTATTAGTGGATCTGGTCCTGCAACGGTTGCAGCAATTGGAACCTTGTTAATACCAGCAATGATCAAACAAGGATACTCACCCGGATTTGCAACAGCAGTGGTGGCTGCAGCAGGAACAATCGGTGTTATTATTCCACCAAGTAATCCACTTGTTATTTATGGTGTTGTTTCTCAGCAGTCCATTTCACAATTATTTATTGCTGGAATAATTCCTGGAATTCTAACGGGAATAGCTCTAATTATAGTTACCTACTTTATTGCAAAAAAGAAAGGTTGGCGTGGTGAGAAGACCGCTTTTAGTTTGAAAAATACACTAGCGGCTGCTTGGGACGCCAAACTAGCTTTACTCGTTCCAATATTTATTTTAGGTGGAATCTATGGCGGTTTTATGACACCTACAGAAGCGGCTGCAGTTGCAGCTGGTTATGGAATCATTATTGGAATGTTTATTTATAAGGATATGGATTTTAAAGGTTTATATAGGAATCTAGCAAAAGCAGGTATCACGTCATCTATTATCATTTTATTAATTGTGATGGCAAGTATATTTGGACGTTTAATTACATTGGAAAGAGTTGCAGAAGTAGTAGCTAACTTTGTATTAGGCATCAGCGAAAATAAATGGATTATTCTTCTGTTACTAAATGCCTTCTTATTACTTGTTGGTTTAATTATGGAAGCGTTAGCAGCAATTGTTATTTTAACACCGATTCTGCTTCCAATGGCATTAGCAATTGGTGTAGACCCCGTTCACTTCGGGTTGATTATGATTTTCAACCTAGCTATTGGATTCATTACACCACCTGTTGGTGTTAACCTTTTTGTTGCTGCTGGAGTAGCCAAATTGAAAATAGAGGAAGTTGTTAAAGGAATTGGAGCATTATTAGTTACGATGGTGGTTGTCTTATTATTAGTTACCTATATACCTGACATTAGTTTATGGCTGGTTGAATTTATGAGGCAATGATTCTAGTTGTTGGAGCATATTGATTTGAAGGGAGTGAGGGAGTTAATTGAAAAAAAAGAAAAATTATCGTATAGAAAAATATATAAGGAGGTTTCATGATGACTTCAACCTATTTACCACGTCAGATTGAACTGGGATCTAATAGCTTAGAACAGTTAGGGAAAATAGCGGTAGAAAATGGAGCAACGAAATTATTTGTCGTTATGGATGCATTTCTAGCTACTGAGGGACTAAATTATGACATGAAAATTAAGTCTATAGCCAAAAAGGAGAAACTCTCCGTTACGATTTTTTCCGATTACAAGGGAGAACCTACAACCCATCATCTTCATGCTGCATTGGATGGCCTAATCAAATCTAAAGCAGATTGTGTTGTCGCAATTGGGGGTGGAAGTGCTATAGACATTGCCAAAGCGGCCTCCGTGTTTGCGATAAATCCTGTCTTAACTTGGGAGGAGATAGTATCTCAAAAGCGGTTAAAAAGGCTTCCGCTCTTGGCGGTTCCTACTACAGCAGGGACAGGATCTGAGGCGACGAAAGTAATGGTAGTAAAAAATATGGAGACACAGATTAAAATGAATCCAGGTCATAAAGACTTGGTACCAGATGTTGCTATTCTGGATCCGCTACTCACAAAAAGCCTACCAAACCAATTTACTGCTTACACTGGTCTTGATGCACTGGCCCATGCCATGGAGGCATATGTTTCAACGCTTGCCAGTGCAACAACAGATAACTATGCGCTACATGCAATTCGTATGATCGGCAAGTCATTACCTAAGGTTTATGAAAACGGAGCAGATGTGGATGCTCGTGAAGAAATGCTGCTCGCAAGCTGTTATGCAGGTATTGCTTTCTCCAACGCCTCTACTAATCTGGCACATGCTGCAGGGAGGCCGTTAGGTGCGAGGTTCCATATTCCACATGGACTAAGTGTCGCATTACTTTTACCGTTTGTAGTGGAATTTGGATTAGAAGCTGCTGAGGATAGATATGCAGCGATTGCAGTGAGTTTAGGAGAAGAAGACACTGGAAATAAAAAACACTTAGCTAAACGAACGCACAAGCTAATTGAATCTTATAATGATACATTTTCCATTTGGGAGGATGCTTTACGTTATATTGACTTACAGGATTTTAAAGAAAGCATTCCGTTACTTGTAGATGATGCCTTGAGTGGTAATGGAATTGTGACAAACCCTAAAGTTCCAGAATCTAAGGATGTGGAGCATATATTTAATGCTCTATTGAAGAAATTAACGCAAGTAGCCCAAATCCAGATGGCATAAATCATTATTTACGTCGACTGGTAGTGACGTCATGATGAATTCAGTTTATAGAGGACCGTCTACCCAGCAAAATAGATGGGTGATGTGTAGGAATTATGATAGGTTAAGAACATTTATTACCTTATCAGACAAATAGAAATTTTCCGAGAAAATCACGAATCGTGAAATAAACGATTAGAAAAAATCTCCAGTTTATCTGGGGATTTTTTCTAACCTCTTTACATCCAGTCTGAAATAATAGGATTTTCATCAATTTCATGGGATAATATACAGGTACAATAGTTACAAACAGATTGGAGACTAGAACATGAAATGTAAAATAAATCGCAATGCAGCAAAAATGTTAAAAGAAATGCTCACAAAAGAAGAAGCAGAAGGCAAAATGATCCGAGTTTATATTTCTCATATGCATGGGGATCATGCACATTATGGTATTTCTTTAGATACACCAACAGAGCATGATGAAATTGTGAAAACGGATAAAGGTGTCGATATATTATTAGATGCACGTGAGGAGTTTTTGGATGGAATTTGGATTCAATACTTCTTTGTAGACAACGAAGGTTTCGTGATTACAAACCCTTCAAAGGGTCATAACCATCATCATTAAAATAAGGAAGAGCTGTGACGGGAAGATTGGTCACAGCTTTTTTAAATTTAAAATTTTTAAAGGAGATCAATCTGATTTGTTTGAACGATTCCGATAATGCCGATATAATTGAAAATAGAGAATACAGCATGATTCTTCAACGTGTATTTGTATGCGATTACAATATAAAGAGGAGGAATTGGTGTATGAGATATGCAAACCCAAATACAGAGGGTTCAATCGTCACGTTTAAGGAGCGGTATGATAATTTTATTGGAGGGGAATACCGCCCACCTGTGAATGGCAAGTATTTTGAAAATGTAAGTCCAGTAACAGGTAAGGTATTTTGTGAAATAGCTAGATCTACAAAAGAAGACGTTCAGGCAGCCATTGATGCGGCAAATGCTGCAAAAGATGCTTGGGGGAAAACTTCTGTTACGGAACGTTCAAATATATTAAGTAAAATTGCTAATCGAATGGAAGAAAATATCGAAATGCTTGCAGTTGCAGAAACGTGGGATAATGGGAAAGCAGTTCGGGAACCATTAGCTGCGGATATACCGCTAGCGATTGATCATTTTCGTTATTTTGCAGGTGTTATCCGAGCGCAAGAAGGTGGCATTAGTCAGATTGATGACGATACAGTAGCGTACCATTTTCATGAGCCACTAGGTGTTGTCGGACAAATTATTCCTTGGAATTTCCCATTGCTGATGGCAACGTGGAAGCTAGCACCAGCACTTGCTGCCGGAAACTGTGTTGTATTAAAACCAGCTGAACAAACACCAGCCTCTATCCATGTGTTCATGGAGCTTATTCAAGATTTATTACCACCAGGTGTTGTTAATATTGTAAATGGCTTTGGTGTCGAAGCAGGTAAACCACTTGCGACAAATTCTGGTATTTCGAAGGTAGCATTTACAGGTGAAACAACGACAGGGAGATTGATTATGCAATATGCTTCTGAAAATATCATCCCTGTTACATTAGAGCTTGGTGGTAAATCACCGAATATTTTCTTTGAGGATGTATTGGATGCGGATGATGGTTTCTTAGATAAGGCAGTGGAAGGATTCGTTATGTTCGCGCTGAACCAAGGTGAGGTTTGTACTTGTCCGTCCCGTGCTCTAGTTCATGAATCGATTTATGATCAGTTTATGGAACGTGTTATTGATCGCGTAAAGCAGATTAAAATTGGTCATCCACTAGATACGGAAACGATGATGGGAGCACAGGCTTCCCATGAGCAATTGGAAAAAATTTCGTCTTATCTGGATATCGGAAAACAGGAAGGCGCAGAGGTACTGATTGGTGGGAACATAAATAAGCTTGAAGGCGAGCTTGAAAATGGCTATTATGTCGAGCCAACGATCTTTAAAGGGAATAATAACATGCGTATTTTCCAAGAAGAAATCTTTGGACCTGTTCTTTCCGTGACAACGTTTAAAGATAAAGAGGAAGCAATGGAAATCGCTAACGATACATTATATGGATTAGGTGCAGGAGTTTGGACGCGTAATATTAATACAGCTTACCGCTTTGGTCGCGCTATCCAGGCAGGGCGTGTATGGACGAACTGCTACCATCAATATCCGGCGCATGCAGCATTTGGTGGCTATAAGAAGTCAGGTATCGGACGAGAAAATCATTTGATGATGCTTGGACACTATCAGCAAACGAAAAATTTACTAATTAGCTATAGTGAAGGGCCAGCAGGATTATTCTAGAAAAGCGGATGATCTAGTTATAAGGGAGGCGTATTTATGGTTGCACGTGTAACAGTTACAGAGGAAGCATTACGCCTAATCGAAACGTTAGTCGATATCCATGGACCGTTAATGTTTCATCAATCAGGTGGATGCTGTGATGGCAGTTCACCAATGTGCTATCCACATGGAGAATTTCGCACCGGAGAATCAGATGTTCTATTAGGAGAAATTGGCGATACACCTTTCTACATGTCAAAAGATCAATACGAATACTGGAAGCATACACAACTCATTATTGATGCAATCGATGGTCGTGGTGGTATGTTTTCATTAGAAGGTCCAGAAGGGAAACGATTTATTACAAGGTCTCGTGTATTTACGGAGGAAGAAAAGCGTGAGTTAGCAAACAGTTAGCCAGAACAGAAAATCGTCATCCGCACCACAGGATGGCGATTTCTGCATATAGATAGTAATTTTAAGAGGATGATTCACATCCAGTTGGGCAATACATAAAATAGGAAAAACGACTAATAAGGATGTGTTAACTTGTCCATTCATAACTATTATGTGAGCGGGAATACTGCTCAGGGGTTCGTTAATTACTTACAAACAAACATAGAGCAAATAGAGACAATCATTTATTTAAAGCATCCCTCAGAGACGTATAAAACAAATATTTTAAATCATCTCATTCACATGTATAACCCAGAGGAGAAGCTAGAGGTTTTAAAAAGTCCTTTAGGCAGGAACTATTTAGATGGGGTAATCATTCGACACAAATCCGTAGCAATTGTTACAGATCGGATTGCATTGGAAGGCGTTCAGGCAGTAACGCTTGATTTACAGCACTTAATAGGCTCGTATCAAATTACTGCAAGGAATAGTGATATGGAAGAAAAAGTCGATCAATTTACGACGAAAGCTTATGAAAACTTTGCAACAGGACTAAAAATCCATGATGAATTAGAAGCCATTTATATTAATGAAATGAACTTCAAACGTGCGAATGAGTTGGCCGACAATTTGATTAAAGAGTTATTGGCTTCAACTACAAGCTTAAACAGACAAGCGCAT
Organism: Oceanobacillus polygoni; assembly: GCF_008304605.1. Classification (GTDB taxonomy): domain Bacteria; phylum Bacillota; class Bacilli; order Bacillales; family Amphibacillaceae; genus Oceanobacillus; species Oceanobacillus polygoni. The sequence goes on from NZ_PIJY01000016.1 coordinate 101,232, forward strand.
GTATACCATCGATTATTCGGTACGAACACACCTGATGGGGTTGTTAATGAGGTCCCACATTTAATCGAAAAGCTATCCAATGTGTATTACATTAAAGGGCGGGCTGGTACTGGCAAGTCAACCTTCATGAAAAAAGTTGCAAATGCTTGCGAGCAGCATGGATTTGACGTGGAGTTGTATCATTGCAGCTTTGATCCAAAAAGCTTAGATATGGTGCTCGTCCGTGAGCTTGACTTTTGTATATTTGATAGCACGGATCCACATGAATTTTTTCCGGGACGCGATGGTGAAAAGATTCTCGATTTATATCTAGAAGCTGTCACTCCAGGGACGGATGAAAAGTTTGCAACGAAAATTAATACGGTAAATCGCAATTACAAATCGTATATGAAAAAAGGGATTCAAGAATTACAGCAGGCAGGGGAAGCTTTTGAAGCAATAGAGCAAAACTATACCTTTACAGATGAGGATATTCAAAAAGCACTTGGCCATATTCAAAACAACTTGAAATAATAAAGACAATCCAGGGCAACGAATTGCGCTGGATTGTTTTTATTCTTCATCATCCAATAAACGGTGCGCTATATTAAATAACATCATTTGACTGTCAATTCGTTTTTCACCGTGTTCTACTTGAACATAATGATACGTACCGTCATTAGCTTGCTCGCGTGCTTTGACATTATCGGCCAAGTAAATCATAAGCACGTCCTTGATGCGTGTTTTAATTTCCTGCTCATGAATCGGAAATAATAGCTCTACCCGTTTTTTCATGTTTCGTGTCATCATATCTGCAGATGAGAGGAAAATTCGCTCATCCCCGTTACTGTTAAAATAAAAGATACGACTGTGTTCTAAAAAGCGACCAACAATACTTCGGACACGAATATTTTCACTTACACCTTCGATTCCAGGCTTTAGACAGCATATTCCCCGGATGATTAAATCTATTTTTACTCCTGCTTGTGATGCTTGATAGAATTTCCGGATCAAGACTTTATCAGTTAGGGAGTTCATTTTTGCAATAATTCTTCCATTATTCTTTTTCGAATGAAACGTTATTTCCTCATCAATATAACGTATGAAGTCATTTTGAATATCAAAAGGTGCCATAGATATGTGATGGAAGGTAGGTTTTTCTGTAAATCCGCTTAAATAATTGAAGAAGTTTGTAGCATCAATCCCGAATTTGCGCTTCGTTGTAATAAAACCCATATCTGTATATGTATTTGCTGTGGAATCATTGTAATTTCCTGTACCTAAGTGGACGAATCGTTCAATTTTTTCTTTGCGTTTTCGAACAATAAGTGTAATTTTACTATGTGTTTTAAGAAAATTCATGCCATAAATAACATGACATCCAGCTTTTTCTAATTCCTTTGCCCAGTGGACATTTTTCTCTTCATCAAATCGGGCTTTCAGTTCAACGAGTACGGTGACCTGTTTTCCATTTTCGGCAGCTTGCTTTAGGCCTTTAATAATTGGAGAATTACCACTGACTCGATACAACGTTTGTTTAATTGCAAGAACCTCAGGATCGCTAGCAGCTTCTTCAATAAAATCGACAACAGGTTCAAATGACTCAAATGGGTGATGTAGAAAAATATCCTGCTTGGCAGCCGCTTCAAATAAACTTTCGTTCAGACGAATACTTTGTGGTGGCTGTGGCATCAGGGTCTCATAAACGAGATGTTCGAGTTTGGCTTGAACTTCTTTATAGAATCGAAATAAATACGTTAGATCAAGCGGACCATTTACAACATATAGGTCATTTTTGTGAATCTCTAGTTCCTGAAGGAGGAAATCAACTAATTTATCATCGTATTTTTCTGCCCTTACCTCGAGGCGGACAGCCGTCCCCCATTTCCGTTTTTTTAATTTCTTCTCAATTTCTTTTAGAAGATCACGTGCTCCCTCTTCATGAATGGTCAAATCAGCATTTCTTGTAATCCGAAATTCTGTAATGGAACGGACGTGATATCCTTTAAATAACTTATGTATAAAGTGTGAGATGATATCTTCAAGTAAGATATACTGATTTGTGTTTGGCACGTTGACGAAGCGATCCAGTAATGCTGGAACTTGGACAATTGCATTTTTTGTTGTGCTTAATTCATTATCAAACATATCTTCTAAAACAATGGCCATGTTAATCGATTTATTCGAAAGCATTGGGAATGGATGATACGCATCAATGGCCAATGGTGTAAGAACAGGAAAAATATGCTCGTCAAAATAGGTTTCCAGTGCAGTTGCTTGGTCTGAAGATAATTGATCAGCTGCAATTAGCGAAATGTTTTCAACTGCTAACTCTTCTAGTAGTTTGTGATAAATCATGTATTGGTTCTCTACAATCGAATGATTCTCATTAGAAATTTGTGCCAGTTGCTGTTTAGGGGTGAGGCCGGCTTTGTTCTCTGGCTTATTAAAACCAGCCTTCACTTGGTCTTTTAAGCCTGCTACGCGTACCATGAAAAATTCGTCTAAGTTGGAAGAAAAAATCGCCACAAATTTAAACCGTTCTAATAGAGGATTTTTCCTATCAAAAGCTTCATCGAGTACTCGTTTGTTAAACGCAATCCAGCTCAGCTCGCGATTATTATAGTAAGCCGGATTATCCAAATTATAAATATCTTCTTGTTTTGTCATGATAACACCCTCCTCATTAAACATGTTTGTATCTAGATGTACCGCTTTTCGGATTTTAATCTTAATGAAAGGAGCGGAAAAGTACTAGGGTTAGCGATCCGTTAATGCAGGTATAAACTCGATATCAATCTGTTTATCAAGTGCTTTTTCTAGATGCTTTTTCTGTTTTTCTGTTTGATATTGTTCTGGATTATAGTCTTTATGACAATAAATCCTCATGATGATACGATCCTTTTTGAATGTAAGATCAAAATCCGAGACGACTTGCCTTTTAGTAGCATCAAGACAATAGGTGAATTTTAATAAGGCACCAAGCAAGCGAAGTTTTTTTCGCTCTTGTCTTAAAAACCAATATTTGTACGGGTCGATAAATTGCTTAAAGACGGTACTGTTTTTAAATGATGCAACGAGTGCAAGCTTTAACCGATCAATATGCATGAGACCATCAATTGTCCGATTAGCTAGCAAATAGAAGGTGTGCTGCGAGCTTGACTCAGAATCAATATATTGTCCGAGATTAAATACATGGCCAGCTTGCTGAAGGATTGTCCAGTCTGACTTCGTTAAAGAGCCAATTCCTTTTTCATACAATGCATGAAAAAGTTTTCCTGTTAAAGACTGTATGTGATAAATTTGAGTGATATTCAGGTTGTATTCGTAAATGAGTTCAAGAATACTGTCTTCGAGAACATCTGGATATAAGTTCGTTTCTGTGCTTGCTGATAAGTATTCGTAAAATACGCCGTCTCGTAATCCTTTTCTACTTAAAATGAAGTTTTCTGCATCCATTACTTCATAAAGACTCAGGAAAACGCACGTAGCAGGTAAAATGGTATCTGCGCGATCCTTTGAGAGACCTTCTATCTTCTCCAGTTGAAGCTGATCGAAAGAACTAAGAAAAGAGACAATATGTGCGATATCACTATCATTCATTTGGTATTGGTGTAAACCAGCTAGCGGATATTCCTTTATATTCTGATCGATTTGTGCCATGTTACGGGCACTTCCGCCAATCCCGATTAATGGAACTTGTTTATCTTTTAACCAATCCAATGTATGCAATTGTTCATGAAGAAACAGACGGAGGTTGAACATCGCCTTTTCTTTTGTTTTGGATGATTCAAAAAACTCCTTCAGTGTTAAAGCACCGAAAGGGAAACTATGTGATTCCAAGAGAACGCGGTCTTTAAAATATGTAACTTCTGTACTTCCTCCACCAATATCAATCGTAACTCCTTCCGTAATCGATGTGGAATTTACGACGGATAAATAGCCATAAAAGGCTTCTTCTTTTTCGGATAGAATCTGTATATCCCATCCGATCTCTTGCTGAACTTTTTTCTGGATTGCTTCTTTATTTTTGGCCTGGCGAATCGTTGCAGTTGCGATACAGGAAAATTTGCTAAGCTCATAGATTTCCAAAACATTCTTGAAGCTTTGCAATGTTGTTAGCAACTTGCTGACTCCAGCATTCTCCAGCGTGTTTTCTTCATTAAGGTAGTTGCGAAGGCGAGCAACAGATTTTACGTTCTCGACCTCATGTAGTCGACCTGATTTATCTTGTGAATAGATAACGAGACGCATCGTATTGGAGCCGATATCAATGATTGCATAGTAACTTCTTATCATTCTTGTGCACCAGCCTTTATAAGATTATTTGCATTATATCATACCCTAGATTCTGATTGATTAACTTGTTTTTAAAGAAAAATTTACAATTCCCCCTTTTTTAACACAAAGCATGAAAAGATGTGTCCGTGCATAGGATGTATAAATCGCTGCATAGATGGAGGGAGTAGTTGATGAATATATTAAATAAGGTGAGAGACTATAGGGAAGAAGAGAATCGTTTAAAATGGGAAGGTACATTTGCGGATTATTTAGAAATTGTAAAAGAGAAACCAGTAGTTGCACAAACTGCGCATTCCCGTGTATATCATATGATTAAAAGTTCTGGGGTTACAGAAAAAGATGACAAGAAAATGTTCCACTTCTTTGGTGAGGGAATTTTTGGATTAGAGACAGCCATTGAGCGATTAGTTGAAGAGTATTTTCATCCAGCTGCAAAGAGGTTAGACGTAAGAAAGCGAATATTATTATTGATGGGACCTGTAAGTGGAGGGAAATCCACAATTGTTAGCATGTTAAAACGAGGCCTGGAACAATATTCTCGAACAGATGAAGGTGCTGTTTATGCGATTAAGGGCTGTCCAATGCACGAAGACCCGCTTCATTTAATTCCACAGCATTTGCGAGATGATTTTTTTAAGGAGTATGGTATTCGAATCGAAGGCAGCTTATCTCCATTAAATACGATGCGATTAGAACAGGAATATGGAGGGCGTATTGAAGAGGTAAAGGTAGAACGGATATTCTTCTCAGAGGATAAGCGTGTTGGTATTGGGACATTCAGTCCATCCGATCCGAAGTCACAGGATATCGCTGATTTAACAGGAAGTATTGATTTTTCAACGATTGCTGAATTCGGGTCAGAATCAGATCCGCGGGCATACCGTTTTGATGGGGAATTAAACAAGGCCAATCGAGGGATGATGGAGTTCCAAGAGATCTTAAAAAGTGATGAGAAATTCCTCTGGCATTTATTATCATTAACGCAAGAGGGGAATTTCAAGGCTGGCAGGTTTGCTTTAATATCCGCTGATGAGCTTATTGTTGCGCATACCAACGAGTCGGAATATCGTTCTTTTATATCAAATAAGAAAAATGAAGCCTTGCATTCTCGAATTATTGTAATGCCGATTCCATATAATTTAAGAGTTAGTCAGGAAGAGCGAATCTACGAAAAAATGATAAATGAAAGTGATATCGCTGATGTCCATGTGGCACCACATGCACTTCGAGCTGCAGCCATATTTTCGATCTTAACAAGATTAAAAGAATCAAAGAAACAAGGAATTGACCTTGTGAAGAAGATGCGACTTTATGACGGAGAGAATGTGGAAGGATTTAATCAGGTCGATACAGAAGAATTAAAGAAGGAATTTCAGGATGAAGGAATGGCAGGTATTGATCCCCGTTACGTGATTAACCGGATATCATCAACGATTATTCGAAAAGAAGTGCCTTCGATTAATGCATTGGATGTACTGCGATCGTTAAAAGATGGACTTGATCAGCATCCATCCATCTCGAAGGATGATTTAGATAAATATATGAATTACATTGCAGTAGCGAGAAGAGAATATGATGAAATCGCGAAGAAGGAAGTACAGAAGGCGTTTGTTTATTCGTATGAGGAATCAGCCAAAACGTTGATGGATAACTATTTGGATAATGTTGAAGCGTATTGTAACAAAAATAAATTACGTGACCCACTTACTGGAGAAGAGATGAGTCCAGATGAAAAGCTGATGCGTTCGATTGAGGAACAAATTGGGATTTCTGAAAACGCGAAAAAAGCATTTCGAGAGGAAATTCTCATTAGGCTTTCTGCTTATGCAAGAAAAGGGAAGCGATTTGACTATAATTCTCACGAGCGTTTACGTGAAGCAATCCAAAAGAAGCTATTTGCAGATTTGAAAGACGTTGTAAAAATTACAACATCATCCAAAACACCGGATGAGTCCCAATTGAAAAAGGTAAATGAAGTCATTGCACGTCTCATCGATGAACATGGCTATAACTCTGTGTCTGCTAACGACTTATTACGCTATGTTGGTAGTTTGTTAAATCGATAATGTGTGAAGTGAAAATGCGTACAGGGCTGACGAAATGTTAGTCCTGTTTTTTTACTACTTAGAGGTGAAGTAAATAGCAGAATTAGAAATATTTAGGATGAATAATGCACCATTATTCATGATTTTATACTAGATTTCATGAATTAGTGGAAATAACTTGTTTCCCTCTGCATAGTATAAAAGAAAGTATATTTTAATAATAAGTGATTGAAAAATCAAATAGGAGAGGATACAAATGACTGAAGAAAATGAGCATAACTTTGTTGTCTCCCAGGAAAACTGGTCTCTCCATCGAAAAGGTTATCAGGATCAGCAGCGTCATATTGATAAAGTGAAAGATGCAATCAAAAATAATTTACCAGACCTGATTAGTGAAGAAAATATTATTATGTCCAATGGGAAAGACGTCATTAAAATCCCAATTCGATCGTTAGATGAATATAAAATCCGCTATAACTATGAAAAATCGAAGCATGTTGGGCAAGGAAATGGTGACTCTGAAATAGGGGATGTTATTGCTCGTGATCCAAATGCAGATGCAGGCGGACAACAAGGAGCAGGTAATGGGAAGAAGGCAGGAGAGAATCCAGGTACGGATTACTATGAAACAGAGGTTTCGATTGCCGAAATTGAAAATGCTCTTTTTCCAGATTTAGAGCTTCCCAACTTAAAACAAAAGGAAGCAGCAGAAATAATAACAGAGAAAATCGAATTTAATGATGTCCGCAAAAAAGGGTTAATGGGAAATGTGGATAAAAAACGAACAATTTTAACGGCATTAAAACGAAATGCGAGAGAGGGCAAAGCTGAAATTACGCCAATTTATAATGATGATTTGCGTTTTAAGACGTGGAATGAAGTGATTAATCGGGAATCCAAAGCCGTTGTTATTGCGATGATGGATACGAGTGCATCGATGGGGAACTTTGAAAAATACATGGCACGGAGCTTTTTCTTCTGGATGAATCGTTTCTTGCGCACAAAGTATGAGACGGTGGAATTTGCATTTATTGCACATCATACGGAAGCAAAAGTAGTGTCTGAGGAAGCATTCTTTTCGAAAGGTGAAAGCGGTGGAACAATCTGCTCCTCCGCCTATAAGAAAGCATTAGAGCTAATAGAGAATAAATTTAATCCATCCCGCTATAATATCTATCCATTTCACTTTTCCGATGGGGAAAATATTAGCTCAGACAATGCAACGTGTATCAAGCTTGTAAATGAGATTATGGAAGTTTCCAATATGTTTGGCTATGGAGAGGTCAATGGATATAATCGTTATTCAACCTTAATGAATGCCTATAAACAGATTGATGATCCGAAATTCCGCTATTATGTGTTAAAGGAAAAAGGCGATGTATATCATGCGATGAAGAGCTTTTTTCAAAAAGGAGCAGCCACGGTTTAAGCTTTAAGTTATGGTTATTTGGATTTAAAACGAACAGAGAAAGATCTCAAACGCTACTATTGGGAGTCTTTCTCTGTTTTTGGGTAGCTAGGATCATAGGGAATAAGTGAAAAGGGTTGTTAAATATATAAATAGAAGTACGTTTTAGGTATTCACTTAATATCTTCCTAATAAATCTAAAGCGATTGAACGTTTTCAATCTTCATGACTGTATTTGTTGGACATTTTTCTACTGTCATATCATAAACTATATAAAGCACTTGTGGAGGGATGAAGTTGACACAATCAAAAGAGCTGACATATGCAATTGAGGAAATAACAGAAATTGCATCTGGGTTTGGGCTTGATTTTTAGCCGATGCGTTATGAAATTTGCCCGGCAGATATTATTTATACATTTGGCGCATATGGGATGCCAACGCGATTTACGCATTGGAGCTTTGGGAAACAGTTTCATAAAATGAAGCTACAATATGATCTTGGTCTAAGTCAAATATATGAGCTTGTAATTAATTCTGATCCATGCTATGCCTTTTTGCTCGATACAAACAGCTTAATACAAAATAAGCTGATTATTGCTCACGTACTTGCCCATTGTGATTTTTTCAAAAACAATGTGCGCTTTTCAAATACGAGGAGAGATATGGTTGAGAGCATGACAGCAACAGCTGAGCGGATTGCTGATTACGAGATGCTGTATGGGAAAGATGAGGTAGAAAGCTTCTTGGATGCGATCCTTTCGATTCAAGAACATATCGATCCATCGATTATCCGTTCCAAACTACCTGTAGTAGACGATGACCAAGTGGAAGAAGAGCAGCCAACAAAAAGTCCATATGATGATTTGTGGAGTTTAGATGAGAATAGAATTGATGCAAAACCGAAAACGAGGAAACGCATCAAAAAGCTACCGCCGAAGCCTGAGAAAGACTTATTATTATTTATTGAGGAACATAGTCGTGAACTGGAGGACTGGCAGCGAGATATCTTGACAATGATGCGAGAAGAAATGCTCTATTTCTGGCCACAGCTAGAAACGAAAATCATGAATGAAGGATGGGCATCGTATTGGCATCAGCGTATATTACGGGAAATGGATTTAACGACCGATGAGACGATTGAGTTTTCCAAATTAAACGCTGGAGTTGTTCAACCATCACGTACTTCCATTAATCCATATTATCTCGGAATAAAGATTTTCGAAGATATTGAAGAGCGTTATAATAACCCGACAGAGGAAATGCTACTCCACGGTTATAAGTCAAATGCGGGACGGGAGAAAATATTTGAGGTTCGGGAGATTGAATCAGATATTTCATTTATCCGCAATTATTTAACAAAAGAGCTTGTTGAACGAGAAGATATGTATTTATTTGAGAAAAAGGGAAGAGATTATCGAATTACACAGAAGGACTATGAACAAGTTAGAGATCAGCTCATATCGATTCGCGTAAATGGTGGCTTTCCATATATTGTCGTTGATAATGGTGATTATTTGCGTAATGGTGAATTATATCTTGTCCATGGGTATGAGGGAACTGAATTGGATATACGTTATTTAGAGCATGTTATGCCATATATTTATCAGCTATGGGGACGAACGGTTCATATGGAGACAGTTATTGAAGGAAGGGAAACCGTGTTTACCTATGACGGGAAAGAAATATCCAAACGAGGGAAATAAAATTGCTAGATTGACTTAAAAGAATTCATTATAAAAGATAGGGTTATGCTTGTGTAATAGAAAAAGAGACTTGACTGGTTGGGTGCTTACCCCTATAAGTTAGAGTTTTTATTATGCAGCTGATTGGGTGGATTGAGTTCGGTAATCGACTGGACTTAATCC
>NZ_PIJY01000001.1 GCF_008304605.1 Oceanobacillus polygoni
AGGCACGCCGCCAGCGTTCGTCCTGAGCCAAGATCAAACTCTCCATAAAAGTGTTTGTAATACTTAGCTGTTGTAGAAGCTGGCTTCTACTTGTTTTAAAAAGAAAACTTAGTTTCCTTTTTCTTGACATACTGGTTGTTTTGTTCAGTTTTCAAAGAGCAAATTTGTTTGTCGCTTTGTTAAGCGACGACTTTTCTAATATAACATAACTGCCGTCGTTGTGTCAATAGTTAATTTTATATTTTTTGTCGTTAATCTTTAGTGGATTTTTGCGACGGATTTAACTTTATCACGGTTGTTTATTAAAGTCAACGATTATTTTACAAGAATTTATCAGTTGCTTTACATATGCTTAATAATAAGGGCGGAGTATTAGGTTCTACGCTATTTTCCGCCCACATATATACATATGCACTTTACGCCTTGCGTGTTACTTTATCTCATTCACAATATATTTTCTTTGGTATACAGCGTGTCCTTTTGTTTCCTCAAGAACTACGTTTATTATATTTTTTTCAACAAGGTAAGAAAGAATCGCACTTAAGTCAAGTCTATATGGTTGAACCATAGCATGACGTTTGATATCAGCATAAGACCAAGCACTGTCCTTTGTTTTCATAATATCTAATAAATGCTTAGCAGATAGTATTGCTCGATTATGAATAACAAAGTCCATTCCTATAATCATTAGTTCAATTCGTTTATTTACCTCCTCATTACTTTCAATGAAAACTTCATATAATTTATAAACCTCGAAGTCAATTTTCTTTACTTGACTCCAAACAGTTACCTCCGGATAGTAACCTTTTTCTAATACCGCTAGTCTTGCTAAATAATGAAGCGAATAAAGAATTTTACTATGTGCATCATTAAATTCTCCTGTTTCGTAAAGAGATTTAGCTTCACTGTAACTTTTAACTAATTTACCGAAGTCGATCATCTTCCTTAAGTTACGCTTCTCTTTAGGGAAATCACGTAGCTGCTCCTTTAATCGAGCAATGGACTCATTTCTATCAAATACTGGCTTACCAAGAATAATCCATTCAACTGCTCGTCGATAGCCACTTGTATCGATCCATTCCATCAAAACATCCATTCGAACAATATGTAGTGCTGCGGTTTTCCCCTCTATTTCATAATGCTTCACATACCAGGTTTGTTCATATTCATCTACGATAATTAGTAGTATAACGTCGAACTCATCCGTAATAGGACTGTCATGTTGGGTTTTCTCTATTAAAAGTATCCCTAACGTATTGAGATTACTTGCATGTTCTTGATAAATAGGTCTTAGGAAATTTTCCATTCTACGGTTTCCTCCATTTTCGATTACTATTAATAATTATTCGTTACATTTAACTGAAAAACCTTTTTCATAATAATTTTTTTTAATTTTATGCTATACTACAGTTGTAAATTAAGGGGGAAAAACATGGCACAACAATTGGTATACTCAAGTAAAATAAATAAGATTCGCACGTTCGCATTGATTCTAGTTTTTGCAGGCATCCTGTTAATGTACGCAGGTATTCTCACTAAAAATATCGAATGGTTAATGGTTATATTTTTTATATTAGGGTTACTGATGGTTGTTTTCAGTTGTGTTGTCTATGTATGGATAGGAACACTATCCCTTAAGGCAGTTCCTGTTGTTTGCCCAAATTGTGACAAGCCAACCAAGATGTTAGGTCGTGTTGATGCTTGCATGCATTGTAAACAGCCATTGACAATGGATAAGAACCTAGAAGGTGAAGCATTCGATGAAAAATATAATAAACGTAGCTATGCAAAATCACAAAAGAAGCGTTAATTTACTGCACTTCACAAAATCCGTCGAAATCGACGGATTTTTTTACACGGTGACAAAGTATGTTTCCATACATCAAACACAATCAAATTTACCAATTACATAATAAACCAACAATTTAACTATTAACGAAGGGAAAGATATTCAATGGCATCCTTATTGCACTTTGATTTTATAAGTGAGACTGAAAAAAACACTCCCTTGCTTTTTAAAAATCCAATCAAGATCATTTCTACTTCAAACATAGATGAAGTGATTCCTTTATTAAAAGAAGTTGAAGCAGAAACAAACAAAGGCTACTATGCAGCAGGATATCTTTCCTATGAAGCTGCTCCTGCATTTGAAAAAGCTTTTCAAGTTCATTCCAATCCAGTCATGCCGCTTCTCTGGTTCGGTATTTACGAGAAGCCAGAGAAGAAGCAACTTCAATCCGTTCAGGTATTTCACACTTCTGAATGGAAAGCGCAAACGTCTTTATTCGATTATAACAATTGTATCGGGCAAATTAAAAGTTACATTAGACAAGGTATTACGTATCAAGTTAACTATACGATTCGAATGCTGTCCCAGTTTTCCGGCGATTCTATTGCATACTATAATCAATTAGTCAAAGCCCAAGCAGCAAACTACAGTGCTTATTTAGACATTGGGGATTTTACAATTGTTTCTGTTTCACCCGAACTGTTCTTTCACTTAAAAGAAGGTAAACTTACAACCAAGCCGATGAAAGGTACGATTGAAAGGGGAACTACTCCAGAAGAAGATCAATCGAATTCAAATTGGCTGTATCATTCGAAAAAAAACCGCGCTGAAAATGTGATGATTGTCGATTTGCTGCGGAATGATTTAGGAATGATAGCAAAGCCAAATAGTGTGAAGGTACCCAAGTTATATTCAATTGAGGAATACCCAACAGTCTTTCAAATGACTTCCACTGTAACTGCAGAGATTTCAAATGAGAAAACAATTGCTGATGTATTCACCGCATTATTTCCTTGTGGTTCCATTACAGGAGCACCTAAAATAAGTACAATGGATATAATTAACCAGCTTGAACCTACTCCACGGGAAGTGTATTGTGGAACGATCGGTTACATAACTCCTGATAAGGAGGCTATTTTTAATGTACCCATCCGAACGGTCATGATTAATAATCAAAGTAGTGATGCAATGTACGGAATTGGCGGCGGGATTACATGGGATTCAAATGATCAAGATGAATACAAGGAAGCACTAACAAAAGCAAAAGTATTAGATGTCTTGCCGATGCCATTTCAATTATTAGAAACAATTGGTCTTGAAGATGGAACCTATTTTATTTTAGAAAATCACTTAAAACGTTTAGAGAAGAGTGCCTCCTATTTTAACTATCCTGTTGACATAGCATCTGCAAAAGAGAAACTTCAGGATTTTGCAAATACCCATCCTCTTGGAATGTGGAAGGTCCGCCTTCTTTCCAATCGCAATGGAGGAATTGTAATAGAAGGAACAGAAATAGCTGAACTTACGAATTCTATTCCCGTTAAGCTGGCTAATGCCGCGGTAGATAAGGACAATCGCTTTCTGCATCACAAAACAACAAATAGAAGTATATATGAAAAAACCAAGCAGCAACACCCAAACGTTTTTGATGTTCTATTATGGAATCAAGACCATGAAATTACCGAATTCACAACAGGTAATATCGTAGTAGAAATAGATGGTAAATTATATACACCACCATTAAGTTCAGGTTTACTCCCCGGCACGTATAGAGAAGTATTACTTGAAGAGGGAGTTATTTCGGAAAGAAAACTTTTGGTTGAGGAAATCTTCAATATATCTAAAATATGGCTCATTAATAGTGTAAGAAAATGGATACCTGTTCAACTATTAAAATGAATCATAACAAAAGCCAACTGCAAGTCGATCCTTACAGTTGGCTTTTGTCACGTATTAACGACCTTTGTGGTATAAACAGCACATAAATTCCTGATTCTGTTCAACTAAAATTCATTTTGGAAAAAATTCCCCAATGAATGAAGTATCACTTTATCAATTAGTGCTTTTGTGTTAGCATTTCCTGACAACCAGGGCACTTGCCGTATACTTCGAGACGATGATGACTTACTTCAAATCCAGTTACCTGTTCAGCTAGGGATTCTACTTCATCTAATGAAGGATAATGAAAATCAACAATCTTTCCGCACGCTTCGCAAATAATATGATAATGATCAGAAGTATTGCAGTCGAATCTGCTTGATGCATCTCCGTAGGTTAATTCACGAACTAATCCTACTTCTCTAAGTACACGTAGGTTATTATAGACAGTTGCCACACTCATGTTTGGGAATTTCCCTTCCAACGCCTTATAGATATCATCTGCTGTCGGATGAACCATCGTGTTAAGCAAGTACTCTAGAACTGCGTGCCGCTGTGGTGTGATACGGACGCCTGATTCTTTTAATGTATCAATCGCTTCCCGTAATCGCTTTTCAGACACCGCCAAACACCTCACTTTCAAAAATTAATAATATATTCGAATTAACAACATTATTAGATTGTAATCTTTATAATTAGTGTAACTGCTTACCTAGTGTTCTGTCAATATAAGTATATTATACAAGCTGAATTAAATATCTACTTTTAACGGCAACTCATCGCCACCTAGCTTCTTATTTACATATCTAGCCGCAACAAATAGAAAATCAGATAATCGATTTAAATAAGATAATACAAGGTCGTTGTTCAATTCGTCACCAAGTCCAACCACTGTACGTTCTGCACGTCTAACTACCGTTCTTGCAGTATGCAGAGCACTTGAAGTACTGTGGCCAGATGGAAGTATAAAGTTTTTCAGCGGATCCAATTGTTGGTCCCACCTGTCAATCTGAGCCTCCATCTCCTGAATATGCTCCGGCTTTAACTTCCACGTTACTTCCTTATCAGCCGGCGTAGAAAGCTCAGCACCTACATGAAATAGGATTGTCTGTACACGGTGCATCTGCTCGAGGAATGCTTCTTTCTCATCCCATTCTTCCTGATTGAGAAAGCTTAGTGCCAAACCAATGACAGAATTCGCTTCATCACATGTGCCGTATGCTTCTACACGTAAATGATTCTTCGGTACACGCTTGCCATAAACTAATGATGTTTGCCCTTTATCACCGGAACGCGTATAAATTCGCATCATTAATACCCCCTAGACAAATCAATTTTATTCGTATAATCATCCCCACCAGTTAGATAATTATCAAGATTTCTTCTGAAAATCTCTAGTGCTCGCGTTGCATAATGTGGTGAAAGACCTGATATATGAGGGGTGATTGTAATTTTATCTTCTGACCAAAATGGATGGTCTTTCGGTAGCGGCTCTTGTTCTGTTACATCCAATATCGCATGAGCAATTTCATTTTCCTGCACAGCCTGAAGCATTACTTCACTGCTAACCGCATCGCCTCGTCCCATATTTAAAAACACGCCATGATCCGGCATCACGTTGAAATGGTCATACGTAAAAAAGCCTTTTGTCTCTTTTGTTCTTGGTAGAACCGAAACAAGAAAATCTGCTTCAGGCAATACATGCTCAAGCTTATCATTCGTAACATTTTCATCAAAATACGCTACATTTGCTCCACTTCTAGATACACCAATCGTTTTCATTTGAAAGGCTTTCGCGAGCCGAGCAACCTCTTGGCCAATTGCGCCAGTTCCAGCAATAACAATTGTACTTCCAGTTATTTCTTTAACTTTTACCGACTTGTCCCAATGGTGGGCTTGCTCATTTTGGATCAGTATTTTCTCTTGACGATAAACCTGTAATAACATTGATATAGCATATTCAGCCATTTGTATCTTATGAATACCTCTTGCATTTGTTAAAATAATTTCTTTTTCCTTCATTAGCTCAAAAGGCAATTCATCCACACCAGCCGACAGGACCATAATCCATTTAAGCTTAGATGCATGTTGAATAACTTCTTCATTCACATCACTACCATATGTGACAAGAACTTCAGCCTCATCCAGATGTTTCTTCGTCATCTCATCACTATCTGAAAATAAAAACTGTTGATCGGAATAGTCATGTTTTAACTTCTCATGATGCTTGCTTGAAATTTTTGCTGAAAATAAGATCATTACTATAGCCCTCCCCCTAAAACCCTTTCTTCTATAGTAATGGTTTTTAGCAAAACTGAAAACACTAAAGCAAAACAGCCCATATAGGACTGTTTCATTCATGCGTTTGATTATGAATTTTCTCTTATAAATTCTAACGCTTCTTCTACATGACCCTTTACTCTTACTTTTCGAAATTCCTTTTGTAACTTTCCTTCTTTATCAATGATAAACGTAGAACGTTCGATTCCGTAATATTCCTTCCCGAAGTTCTTTTTCAATTTCCACACATCAAACATCTCTGCTAACTTATGATCTTCATCAGCTAACAATAAAAACGGCAAGTCATGTTTATTAATAAACTTCTGATGGCTTTCAACCGGATCTGGACTGACACCAATAATTACCGCATCTAATTCAGCAAAGCTCTCATGCTGATCACGAAAATCACAAGCCTCCGTTGTACATCCAGGTGTCATATCCTTTGGATAAAAATATAATACCACATGCTTCCCTTTAAAATCAGATAGACTTACCTGCTCACCGGATTGACTTGGCAACGTAAAATCTTCTACTTGTTTTCCAATTTCTACTGTCATGTAAAGTTCCCTCCAACTCAAAACATTCTATTGCCACTATATCATATCAAGATAACAGATTCATGTATCCCTGCTTCGATCTCGAGTTTGAAAAATCTTTACGACAAATGAAGCGGGCAGAATATAGCCGATCAACGCTTGTGTTAATGCAATAAATCTACCAACCCCAACAGGTGTAATATCTCCATATCCAACCGAAAGTAATGTAACACCACTAAAATAAACGGAATGGATAATCGAACCTAGAATGCTCACCTGTCTCAATTCTCCATTTTCAACGAGCACAATCCCTTCAATGGATAAAATAAAGTAAATCATTCCATACCCTAACATAATAATGATATAAAGAACGAGCAACGCCATAAATATTTCTGTAGAGAAACGACTTTCCTTCATTTCGAAAGCTACGGCAAAGCTTTTACCACGAAAAAAGTCGAGGAAGCTTTTCATTAGGATTAAGCATATAGCAATCATAATTAGCCAAGGTATAATCATTCAAACCCCTCATTTATAGTTGTTATATGATATATGTATGCTCCATCCTAAAAAAGCTTGTCTTAGAAAATAGAAAACCTTCTTCCTTTCGAAAAGATATTAAATTTGAAGACAAGGAACTTAGCAATCATTATGTATTCTATTTTATATTTGTTATATTAGTTAATGTCAATACGGAGAGATCAAGGGAGGATTTCATAGATGAATTTTACAAAATCAGAAGAGCTTCACCGAGAAGCTTTGGAGCATATTGTTGGGGGAGTCAACTCACCTTCTCGTGCATATAAAGCAGTAGGTGGAGGCTCACCAGTATATATGGAACGTGGACAAGGACCTTATTTTTGGGATGTTGACGGAAATAAGTACATAGATTATTTAGCAGCCTATGGTCCAATTATAACCGGACATGCACATCCACATATTGCGAAAGCTATTGCACACGCTGCAACTACGGGGGTTCTGTACGGTACACCGACAAAATTAGAAAACCAATTTGCGAAAATGCTAAAGGAAGCAATTCCTTCACTCGAAAAGGTTCGCTTCAACAATTCAGGAACGGAAGCAGTGATGACGACAATCCGTGTAGCTCGTGCTTATACAGGAAGAACAAAAATTATTAAATTTGCTGGCTGTTATCACGGACACTTTGATGCGGTATTAGTACAAGCTGGTTCAGGACCATCTACACTTGGAACTCCTGATTCAGCAGGTGTACCTAAATCAACTGCAGCAGATGTGATTACCGTTCCATTTAATGATTTAGAGGCTTATAAAGAAGCACTAAACAAATGGGGTGACGAAATTGCTGCTGTATTAGTTGAACCAATTGTAGGCAACTTTGGTATTGTCGAGCCACATGAAGGTTTTCTGCAAGCAGTTAATGATTTAACACATGAAGCAGGAGCACTTGTTATTTATGATGAAGTGATTACCGCTTTTCGCTTCACGTATGGAAGTGCACAGCAGCTATATGGAGTAGAACCAGACATGACAGCAATGGGTAAAATAATTGGTGGAGGACTTCCAATTGGAGCTTACGGTGGTCGGAAAGACATTATGGAACAAGTCGCACCACTTGGACCTGCATATCAAGCTGGAACAATGGCAGGTAATCCTGCATCGATGGCTTCTGGCATTGCCTGTTTAGAAGTTTTAAAACAAGATGGAGTTTACGAAAAGCTAAATCAACTTGGAGAACTGTTAGAAAATGGAATTTTAGAACAAGCTGAAAAATACGGTATATCAATTACAGTCAATCGTTTACGCGGAGCACTTAGCGTTTATTTTGGTGAAGAAAAAATAACGAACTATGAACAAGCTGAAGCGACAGATGGTGATGCATTTGCGACATTCTTTAAATTAATGCTGAATCAGGGAATTAACCTAGCTCCTTCAAAATACGAAGCATGGTTCCTAACTACAGAGCATAAAGAATCCGATATTGCGCAAACAATTGATGCTGTTGGTCATGCCTTTCGTGTAATGGCAGATAAATAGGAAAAGGAGCCTCTCGAGGCTCCTTTTCTAATATCGTTTATGGACTTTACATCATATAAACAGATTTCATCCTAAACTTGCTCGGTAAAATCAACTTTGGCTAAGCTTCTTTCCCCTCGTCCAAGTTTTGGATTTGATACAACTGATAGTAATCCCCTTGCTTTTCCATTAGCTCATGATGGGATCCTACTTCTGTGATCTCACCATTTTCAATGACAACAATCCGATCTGCATGTGTGATTGTTGCAAGTCGATGCGCAACAATAAAGGTTGTGCGAGCTGCTGCCAATTTTTCCATTGTTTCTTGGATTAAGTGTTCACTCTCCAAGTCCAATGCAGATGTTGCTTCATCAAAAATTAAAATCGGTGGATTTTTCAAAAACACACGCGCAATTGCAACTCGTTGCTTTTGTCCACCAGATAATTTCACGCCACGTTCTCCTACTAAGGTATCATATCCATATGGTAGATTCGCAATAAAATCATGTGCATTCGCAGCCTTAGCGGCAGCAATTACTTCTTCATCCGTTGCGTCTGGATTCCCCATTCGAATATTCATGGCAATGGATTCACTGAAAAGAATATTGTCTTGTAAGACCATACCAATATTGTTCCGGAGTGCTCTCGCTTTCATGTCGCGGATGTCCGTCCCGTCGACTTTTATCGAACCATTGGTAACATCGTAGAATCTTGGAATCAAACTAATTAAGGTAGACTTTCCGCCACCACTCATCCCAACAAAAGCAATCGTTTCCCCTTTTTTCACCTGTAGATTAATGTTTTGCAGCACTTTTTGTTCCGCCTCATCATAATGGAAGGAAACATTTTCAAAATCGACTGAGCCATTAACTCTCCCAGGATCAATTGCGTTTTCTTTATCGACAATATCATACTTTTCATTCATAAATTCAAAAACACGGTCTATCGAAGCGACTGCTTGAACCAATGTCGTTGATGAATTGATTAATCTTCGAAGTGGACTATATACGCGCTCCAAATAGCCAACAAAAGCAACCATTGTCCCCATTGTTACATTCCCTATAATGACTTGATAGCCTGCAAAGGCAATGACTAGAAGTGGAGCAAGGTCGGTAATCGTATTGGTTACTGCGAATGTTTTGGCATTCCACTTCGTATGATCAAGCGCCTTATCAAGAAAATTTCCATTACGTTCTACAAATTGAGTTTGTTCATAATCTTCTAAAGCAAAACTTCTCGTAACAGGTACACCTTGAACACGTTCATGTAAATGCCCTTGAACTTCGGCTAACGCTTGGGATCTATCCCTTGTTAACTTCCTGAGTCTTCCATAAAAGTATTTAATCGCAAAGCCAAAGAACGGAAACAAAATAATAGAAACAATGGTTAAACCGACATCCATTGTTAGCATTATAACGATCGCAATAAGTATCGTTATTAAATCTAACCACACATTCATTAAACCTGTAATTACAAAATTCTTTGTTTGTTCGACATCATTTATTACCCGGGAAATAATTTCGCCGGTTTTTGTCTGAGAATAAAATTTCAAGCTCAGCTTTTGAATATGATCGAAAAGCCTATCTCGAATGTCATATAAAACTTTGTTACCGACCCATTGTGCAAGGTATTGACGAATATATTCAATTGGCGGCCGCAAAAGTAGAAATACACCAAAAGAAATCCCCATTACCCATAGCAATTTACTTATTTTGTCAGCGTCACTCATGTTTTCTGCAATAATGATATCATCAATCACATACTTTAAAATTAATGGCATTAGTAATGGTATACCAAATTTAATAATTCCAATGAGTATCGTCCAAAGGATTTTCCACTTATACGGGGCAACAAACTTCATGTACTGCTTTACACTGCTCATAGTATCATTCCTAATCTCTTTTTCGAAAACTCGGTATTCACCCTAATAACACTTCCTTTTTATCAATAGAAAATCCTTGTTACCTTATTTGTAACAAGGACAAGTCCCTTTATTTTCAATTATATTTATCCTAACTCACCGATAGGTTAAGTATCGTTCATACCAACCATCAATAAAATCTGGTGCAAAGGGACCTTTCCGTTGGCGTACCCATCGTAGTAAATAATCCATATTATTATGAAGAATTCGATCCAGTACAACGGGGTAATTCATCTTTTTTCTATGTTCCTCATACTCATCTTCGTCTAAAAGATCGTATGTCATATCTGGATAAACTTTCACATCCAAATCATAATCGATATATTTCAACGCCTCATCATCATAAACAAATGGAGAACTGATATTGCAATAATAGTGAATACCATCGTTTCTAAGCATACCGATGATATTAAACCAATACTTCGCATGAAAATAACAAATTGCTGGCTCTCTTGTGATCCAAGTGCGACCGTCACTTTCCGTTACTTGTGTTCGATCATTCGCTCCAATTACAACAGTTTCTGTAGCTTTTAATACCATACTGTTCTCCCAAATCCGATGAAGCTGTCCATTATGTTTATAACTCTGTATCTGCATTTTTGAACCCGCTCTCGGAGTAACCATCCTATCTTCCTTTCCCCGCTTTTCCGCCAAATCAGTTATCATTCATTATAATGCTTACCAAACCAAATATAAAGGATTATGAATCCCATATAAAAAGCTAAAGCTTTTTTAAGATGGTGAAGATGGCTTAAGTTTGCGAGTACTGAACAAAAGTATAGCAAGAACATGAATGAAATTAAAGAAGAAGAGCTTCCTCATTATTTATGAGGAAGCTCTTCTTCACTGTCATGCGTCGTATTTACTTCTTTTTTGCTTGTGACTGTTGATTTTGTTGCTTTACTTGCTGAGCATCTGTCTCAGAAGCAAATTCAGTACCGAATTGACCTTGACTTTGACCTTGAGCAGCCTGTTGATTTTGCTGTTTTACTTGCTGAATATTTGTTCCAGCAGCAGTTTTGTTAGGTTTCTTAGCCATCAGTATCACCTCCGCACTGATTAATTTAACCATATAACAAATTGTTATCCATTAAATTTGTAAATTTTTTATGAAAAAAGTACCAACGGATAATAATCTAGATTTGGCGTAATTTATGAATGCATTTCACTTCTTTATTGGAGGGTATGGCAATGCAAACACCTAGAGACTTTACAGAATTATCTATGATAAGCAAAACAAGGTGGCAGGATGAAGAATTACAATATTTCCAACATGCACTTTCGCAAATATTGCCCTATATTAATTCAGAAGGCTTAACAATCTTGCATGAAATTAATAAGGAAATTTATACCAGGGCAGAAAAACAAGACTCCCAATATACATAAGGGAGTCTTTACACTTTATAAATATTTCATCATTTTTTGATGCGAAACAGGGAAAGGATAATTTGTAATAGCTTCTTTATCAACAAATCGTATACGCTCATCGTCTAGTTCTGTCTGGATCGTGTTTGCTTCAAATATCTCCAATTGCCAAATAATATGGGAGAAAACATGCTTCAATTTACCTTTTCGTTCACCGAGCTGAATGCGTACCCCATATTCACTGTAGACCCAATTTTCAAGATGTTCCATTCCTATCTCTTCAATCGGCACCATTGGAAACTGCCAAAGATTTGCTAATAATCCATTTTCTGCGCGCTTTTCAATCACATATTCTTCGTTCTCATTTTTTATTAATAACGCAACATAAGCCATTGGTTTTTGTTTTTTGGCTTTCGTTTTTATCGGTAATTCCTCTTGAATACCTTCAGAAAAAGCACGACAATGCTCTTGTACCGGACAAAACAAGCAAGTTGGAGATTTCGGTGTACAGATTGTGGCACCCAGATCCATGATTGCCTGATTAAAGGAGGAAGGATCTTCTGTTGAAATCACTTGACGAACACAATCCTCGAACAGCTTTTTTGTCCGGGGCACGGCAATATCCGCTTCAATTTTCAATAAACGTGAAAATACACGTATGACATTTCCATCAACGGCTGGCTCAGGCTGATTATAGGCAATGGAAAGGATTGCACCTGTCGTATAAGGACCAACACCTTTTAATGCTCCGAGTTCTTTTGGAGTCGCAGGAACTTTTCCTCCATATTCGGCAACAACCTCACGAACAGCGTTTTGAAGGTTCCTCGCACGGGAATAGTATCCTAAGCCTTCCCATGCTTTCAATACTTCCTGCTGGTCAGCTGCAGCAAGTTCATAAATCGTTGGATATTTCTCCATAAAACGATTAAAATATGGAATAACGGTATCGACCTTCGTTTGTTGTAGCATGATTTCAGAAACCCAAATTTTGTATGGGTCACGTTCTCTGCGCCAAGGAAGGTCTCGTTTACTTTCGCTATACCAATGTAGTAAATCACTTTGAAATTGATCTATGTTGAAATGTTGTAATACATTATTAATCATTATTGCACTTCCTTTATGTTACAATATCTTGAGTAGAATTATTTTAAAGCGTGAGTTCAAAGATGTGTCATTTTTACCGGACTTTTTGAACAATCTTTTAAAGGCTATCCTAAGGAGGACCTTATTATATGGATACTGGCACACATATAGTTATGGGGATTGCACTGGGCGGTTTAGCTACATTAGACCCTGTTGTGCAAAGCGATCCTACACTATTTCATGCAGTATTAGTCGGGACTGTGGTCGGTTCACATGCCCCTGATTTTGATACAGTTTTTAAACTAAAAAATAATGCAACTTATATACGTCATCATCGCGGTGCATCACATTCATTACCCGCAATCATTCTTTGGGGACTATTAGTGTCCAGCGTTATCTATATGTTCGTACCACAGGTTAGCTATTTGCATCTATGGCTATGGACATTTTTGGCTGTGATTATCCATGTATTTGTTGATCTATTCAATGCATATGGGACACAGGCTTTCAGGCCTTTTTCAAATAAATGGATTGCGAAAGGGTTTATTAATACCTTTGACCCTTATATTTTCTTCTTAAATGTTGCTGGTATTTGTGCATGGTCACTTGGAGCTAATCCTGGGTATACATGGATTACCATTTATACAGTGATTGTATTATATTACATTAAACGGTATATGGACAAAAGAGAGATTGTAAAGAAAATCCATGAATACTATCCAGATACGGTAGAAATTGCCACATCTCCAACGATGAAGCAAAATTATTGGCGTGTAGCAATCACGACGAAAGATAAGTTTTATGTAGGTACTGTTGAAAATCGACATATCGAAATTGTGGATGAGTTCTGGAAGGTTCCCTTACCTGACACTCCAATTATCGAAGTAGCGAAAACAGATAAGAATATCGAAGCTTTTCTAAACTTTTCCCCTGTTTATCGGTGGGAAATTAATTACTTCGATTCTTTTACAGAAGTACGCTTCATCGATTTACGTTACCGCTCCAAAACATATTACCCCTTTGTTGCGGTCGTGAAAATTGATGAAAATATGGAAATCATCAGTTCCTATACAGGATGGATTTTCTCCGAACACAAGCTACAAAGTAAACTATATGTCGGTGACCCGACTACGTAAAAACAGCAGGCACGTACCTGCCGTTTTTTTATTTCGTTACCTTTTTACCTAACAATGAAATAGGCAGTGCTTCTATCTGCTCGTACATTTCCTCAAGTAAATTGATTCGATGCCCCCATGCAAATACGCCATTCACATAACTGACTTTAAATGTAAATCCTGGTTCCATTTTTAATTGATATACTTCATTCGCATCAAAGTCTTCTGGATTCATGGTATATGCAAGGGCCACCTGCATTTTCCGTTCATTGATCTGCACCTCTGAAATATTTCCTAATTGCTCTGCCTTCTGTGCCTTTTCTTTTAACATACCAATTTCCCTATGTAGTTGTTCGATCGAATAATCGCTATACCGATAATTCATCTTTCTCTCCCCTTCCCATTCTATCTTACCAATTGTGTGGACGAATGGAAACAAGCAGGTAGCTAAACATATACGGATTGACCCGGTATACTAAATTCCTGCCTATGATTACCGCTAATTCTGTCTTTGTTCATCCAAAAATTGGTTGATTAACTCAAAGGAAAAACCTTTCCGATATAATGCTTCGGTCATCTTTTGCCTTAAGGCAAATCCCTCGTGCTTCGTTTGATATTTGCGCAAGAGCTTTTCGCCTTGAAAAATAAGTGCATCCCATTCCTTCGATTGATCCGTTTCATTTTCCATACTTGCTAGTGCCTTTGTAATCGCATCCTGTGTAAAACCTTTTTGAATAAGGTTAGCTTGCAATTGTTGAACTTTTTTTCGAAACGCCTCTTTTTTTCCAGTATTTAACTTCTTTTGAATATGCTTTACTATTTTCTCAAGTTGGGTATCCAGTGAATAATTTTCTAATGCAAGCTCTGCCTGCTGTGCTAAAACTCCTTTTTCCATCAATTCTTTTTTGATAAGAACAGGGCCTTTTGTTGTCGTATTGATTCGGGATTGAACAAAGAAATGCGCGAATTGCTGATCATCAATTAACTTCTCTTCAACTAATCTCTTCATAATTTGTTCGATATGTTCTGGATCTACTTCTTTTTTCACTAAGTAATCAATAATCTCCTTTTTAGTACGCATTCGATAGCTTAAAAAGTGAATAACTTGGGTATATGATTTATGAACCGTATCGTTTTCAACAAGTGTAGCAATCATTTCGTCATCCAGTTCCATACCTTTACGAAGTCGATATTCGATTAATATCGCTTCATCTACACTAAATCCATATTCTTCACCTTGTTTTGCATCTAAAAAAATATTGAACCGGCTTTTATTTTTCTTTTGAGTTGTTATCCTAGTTATTTTTCGCACGTACTCCACCTCTTTCTTTTATCATAACAGAACAGCATGCAATAAGGGTAAATCATAAAATTTATATCAAGCATTTTTTTCAAACGAAACGCTAAGTTTTACGTTTAGCGTATATACTATACATATAACTTAAATTTGGTTAGGAGCATGGTCATGAACTTTTTAATCAGTGGTGGTACCGGGTTTGTCGGCAAGCATCTTTGTCAATCATTGCAAGTGAAAGGACATCATACGTACATACTTACAAGATCCCCTCTCGATTACATGAACACCAAAGCCACAACTTACATACATTATGATTATCCGATAGAAGAACTGCCACCTATTGAAGGAGTTATCAACCTAGCAGGAGAGTCTCTGCTTGGTTACTGGTCTCAAAAGAAGAAAGAAAAAATGAAGAGCAGTAGATTAGAAACGACAGACGCATTAATACAAGTAATGAAACAGATGAAGATAAAACCGAATGTATTCATTAGTGGTTCTGCAGTCGGCTATTATGGCACTTCTGAAGATCTTATATTTACAGAAGCCACTACATCTCCCGGGAAAGATTTCTTAGCTGAAGTAGTTGTTGAATGGGAGCAAGTCGCTAAGCAAGCAGAAGCTCTTGGAATCCGTACGATTTATACAAGATTTGGCCTTATTCTTGGCAAAGAAGGATCGTTGCCATTCATGAGTCTTCCAGTGAAATTATTTGCTGGAGGAAGGATTGGTAATGGTGAGCAATGGATGTCATGGATCCACATAGAAGATGTTGTTCGATTAATCGATTATTGCCTCTTCAATAGACAGATGGAAGGAGCGGTCAATGTAACCGCACCATACCCATTGCGAAACAAAGATTTCATGCGAACGTTAGCAAGTGTTTTAAAACGGCCATACTGGTTCACAACCCCTTCCCCGCTAATACATGCTGCGATTGGAGAGATGGGGCAATTAATCACGAAAGGGCAATATGTGTTGCCACAAAAAGCATTGGATCAAGGGTTTGAGTTTAAGTACCCAGAATTAGTAAAAGCCTTAGAAGAGCTGACTAATTATAGTTAATTTTTCTGAACAAATATTTAACAAAAAAAGTATTTGCTTTTTAAGAAAAAGGTTGTAAAATAAATTTATCAAAATACGAAAGAGATGAATAGAATCGTATTACAACACTGAATTAAATAGGGAAGGCAAATGGTGCGCCACCAGTTTTGACTGGTTCTAGTGGGTTCGATTCCCACCCCGAATTTTTGTTGAAATCTAAAATAAAAATTCGAGGGTGGGCTACTTACTGGATTTCCTTTTTGGAAAGTCAGCAAGTATACCCGCCTGGAATGAGGAGGGTATTTTTTATGTTGAAAATACGTGATTTGCATGAGGTGCCAGTACTTTTTGAACTGATGTCACATCCAGATGTATTTCCCTATGTTAGACATAAAGCAGAAACAAGTGATGAATTTTATTTCCTTACGAAGATGACAATCGAAGCCGAAGAAAATGGCGAGCTGATTTCTCGAACCATTGTTGATGAATATTTACAGCCAATCGGCACAATCAATCTATTTGATATCGAAGACAATCACGGCTTTTTAGCAACGTGGATCGGTCAGCCCTACTTTGGCAAAGGTTATAATAAACAAGCAAAAGAGCAATTTTTTGATTTACTCTTTTTCACCTACCATATCGAAGGAATCTTTATGAAGGTGAGAAAAACAAATATACGATCGATGAAAGCTGTTTTAAAATTGCCTTATGTTGCTTTAGGTAATCAAATTTATCCTGAAGTTTACAATCGAATCAATCCTGAAGAAGATATATATGATTTATTCGTCATTACGAAAGATCATTATGCGTCTTATCAACAATTCAGAGCTATGGAAACCGAAGTTACAGATGAAGAAGTTTCTTAAGAAAGCATATTTGGGTTCATATTGGGTAACCTAGTATTAAAGTGAGGGATGCAAATGCCAAGATTAAGACCAGGACAAAGTGAAAAGTTCCTATCCAAAACACAGGAAGTTCTTTATCAAAAGGAATTCAAGCATGCAGACCGTATCTACAAACAGTTGTCACAAAGAGGAAACCGAAGCTAATTGCTTTGGTTTTTTCTTTTGTTCTAGCTTAGGAAACTATAAAATTTGAACGCTGTGGATAATTTAGATATCGGAACAGCCTCGTCCACGAGGCGTCCAGCGACTAGCAAGACTTCCATCACCTTTAGCTTCGTACCCAAACAACAATTATCCACCTTTTAGACGATAAGAAACTGTTACAGAGACTTGAATATTGATTCAGTCTCTTTTTTTATTGCACTCTAATGGTTCTATCTGTTATACTACTTATATAACAGATAGAACCATTATTGAAAGGAGTGCTAAATGAATGTGTTTATAAATTTAAATTTAGAGTCTAGCGATCCTATTTACATTCAGCTGCAGCAGCAAATTATTGAAGGTATAGCTAAAAAACAGCTTCTACCTGGAGATGCGTTACCTTCTGTTCGATCATTAGCAGCAGATATTGGCATCAACCTGCATACAGTTAATAAGGCATACCAGCAATTGAAACAAGATGGATTTATTTTGATTCATCGACAAAAAGGTGTCGTTGTTCATCCGGACGGCGTTCCACAGGCTGATGAAGTATATAAACAAGAGTTAAAAGCTAAGCTTCGACCTCTTGTAGCTGATTCCATTTGTCGAGGAATGAGCGAAGCAGAATTTAGTCAATTTAGTAAAGAGCTATTTCAATTATTCAATGAAGAGGAAGGTGAAAAGAATTGAGTGGATTCATGATTATTATATTTCTCCTAATCTTAATTCCAGTATTTATTTCCACCATGTTTATCCCTTTCTGGACGCGTCGAACAGAAAGTTTTGGCGTCACCATTCCAGAGGAGATTTATCAAAGCCTTGCATTAAAGCAAATGAGAAAACGTTATATGCGTATTACCGGGGCAACTGGATTAATTGTGACAGCAATATTTTTATCCATTGGTATTTTAATCACCTTGGATGAGAACATGTTTAGCATTTTATTCAGCATCCTTATTTTTGGGTATCTGATAAGTTCATTTTTGATTTATTTAAAGTTTCACGGTGAAATGAAATCGTTAAAGGAAAAGAAGCAATGGGGTCAAGAGAAATCACAGCAGGTTTTTGTTAGCATCCAATTCCGCTCCCAAAAGCTAAATCATTCAAATTTATGGTTTCTTATTTCTTTTATAGTAACAATCGGGTTAATTGTCCTAACATTACAATCGTATCAACAAATTCCAGATAGAATCCCACTGCAATATAATTTCGCGGGAGAAGTTACCAACTGGGCAGAAAAATCATATCGTTCTGTTCTTATCTTACCAATCATGCAATTATATTTAACACTGCTTTTTGTCTTTATCAATACAATGATTGCGAAAGCAAAACAACAAATTAATGCGGACACACCTGAGGAGTCAATGCGGAAGAACGTGATTTTCAGAAGAAGATGGTCTGCTTATATTATTATTACTGGGATTGCCTTAACCCTTCTATTTTCGCTTATTCAGCTGTCTTATTTCTATCCAATAAATCAGCAGTTGTTAGTGATTGTTCCACTTGCTTTTAGTGTCGCTTTAATAGTAGGTGCTATCATTCTTTCAATTACAACCGGGCAAGGTGGCAGTCGCATTAAAAGTGATTCGAATTCTTCAGCTGACGCAACAATAATGAACCGAGATGATGATACGTATTGGAAACTTGGTATCCTTTATTTCAATCGGGAAGACCCTTCACTTTTTCTTGAAAAACGATTTGGTGTCGGATGGACGATTAATTTTGCACGACCGCTTGCTTGGTTTATTCTCTTAGGCATTATCGGGCTGGCATTTATCATTCCATTTTTATTAGGAACATAAATTAATTACAAGAGAGGTGAAGTAGATGCAGGCAATTATTGAATCTATTAATTGGAGCATCGTTGCTCCTTTTATCGTCATTCAAGGTATTTTAATGATTGTTGCTATTCTTGACTGGGCAAAAGCAGATGATTTTCGTGGTTCGAGATGGCTTTGGTTTTTTATTATCGTAGTTATAAACACAATTGGGCCAATTATTTACTTTATTTTCGGAAGGAGGCGCTAATGAATGTCCTTGCTAACCGTTAACAATCTAACAAAAACGTACGATGGAAAGACCGCAGTTAACAACGTAAGCTTTGAATTTGAGCATGGAAAGTGTATTGCACTCATCGGACCAAATGGCGCTGGTAAAACAACAATTTTACGCACACTCGCTGGACTTCTAAAGCCTTCAGAAGGGACCATTCACATTTCCGACACATCACTTAACGATGATGTTCGAAAATATATCGGCTATCTGCCCCAATATCCTGTATTCCATTCATGGATGACAGGGATGGAGTTTTTAGTTTATAGCGGACAGCTCGCTCTTCTTTCAAAAAAACAAGCGAAAGATCGTGCACAGGTACTGCTTGAAAAAGTAGGTATTGCCGATGCAAGGAACATGCGAATTGGAAAATATTCTGGTGGGATGAAGCAGCGCCTTGGGATTGCTCAGGCAATTATTCATAAGCCGAAGCTATTAATGCTAGATGAGCCCGTTTCATCACTCGACCCAATTGGTCGTCGTGAGGTTCTAACATTAATGGAAGAGTTAAAGGATGAAATGTCTATCCTCTTCTCTACTCATATTCTAAGTGATGCTGATGAAGTAAGTGATGCATTATTACTACTACATCAAGGAAATATTGTGGAATCCGGGTCGATGACAGCATTACGCCAAAAATACCAGACATCAACGATTGCGTTAGAATTTGAGAGTGATTTGCCTAGTTATCAAGCCAAAGTAAATGCTCTACCAAGTATTTCTGGCAGTTACCTGGAACGAAACGTCCTTCAAGTAAATGCAACAGATATTGCGATCGCACGGCAGGAGCTTCTTGCAACTGCCGCAAAAGAAAACTGGGAACTGGTAAACTTTACACTTAACCGCGCTTCACTTGAAGATATGTTTATGAAAGTGGTGAATAGCTAATGCAATGGATGACACTTTTTAACAAGGAAATGGTGGAAAACTGGCGAAACAAAAAATGGATCTGGGTACCATTAGTTATCATTTTACTTGCCATTTTAGATCCAATTTCTAATTATTACTTGCCACAGATTATAGAAGCCGTTGGTGGTTTACCAGATGGAGCAATTATTAATCTTCCTGAATTCGCACCTGCTGAAGTTGTCATGATGAGCTTAAGTCAATTAAGCAGTTTAGGCGTGCTAGTGATTGTACTGATGGCAATGGGGACGATTGCGAGTGAGCGAAAAAGCGGGGTTTCTGAATTGATACTCGTGAAGCCTGTCTCCTATCGAAATTATATTACTGCTAAATGGGCTGCATTGCTTGCTCTTGTCTGGGCTGCCCTGTTCGTTGGCTTGCTTGCAAGCTGGTATTATACGAATATTCTATACGGTGACCTTTCTTTTAAAAGCTTTCTTTTGATTTTTATTTTCTATGGACTGTGGCTTACATTTGTCATTTCTATTATTATTTTTTTCAATACATTAGTGAAAACTCCTGGCCTTGTCGCATTTCTATCTATTTTAACGATTATGGCAATGAGTATTATGACACAAATATTCGGTCACATTCTTGAGTGGAGTCCGAATAACTTATCAAGCTATATTTATGAGATGGTAATTGCTGGCGAGGTTTCATCTGATCTTGTTGCAACTTCTGTGATTACGATTGTTCTCTCCCTCATCTTGGTGTTTGCGTCGATATTTACGTTTAAGGCGAAGGAATTGGCTAGTTAATTGCTCGAGCGGTGGATGGTGCTTTAATTGAGTGGTATGGTGCTTTATTCTGGGCTTTGGTGCTTTAAATGGATGGAATGGTGCTTTATTCTGGAATATAGTGCTTTAAATGGATGGAATGGTGCTTTATTCTGGAATATAGTGCTTTAAATGGATGAAATGGTGCTTTATTCTGGAATATAGTGCTTTAAATGGATGAAATGGTGCTTTATTCATAGCAGAAAGGACTGGCGTGCCAGTCCTTTCTTTATTTATTTTGCACTTACAGTTGTTACTCTCTTTAACAGCAGGAAGGAAATGAGATACATTACAATGCCTATGCCGAAGATTTGCAGGAATAAGGTTAGCTTTAAATCTGAATACAAATTGATAAAGAAATCAATTAGCCAACCTTGGGCAACCCCAACTAATAGAATAATCACTCCAGTGCCAACAACAATTCCCCCACCTAACAGGCCATATCTATAAAATAACAACCCGGTTAAAAACATGACAGTCAGGAAAAGAAACATTACTGACGCGTCAATAACTACTCTATTTACCCATGTGTCTTCCAGGAGCTGTGTCACGTGCATAAAACCAAAGGAATGTAGATTAATTATATCTGTTGCATATAAAATAACCGTGTGTAACGTATTTGCAATTACTGCTTTCATTAAAGCGATAGCGACAAAAAACAGGCCAAGACTTATAAATAAATTCTTTCTCGTTGCGCCCATCTTCAATGAAAAAGGAATGCTTTCTTTTACCGTAATAAACCCTAAAATCCCACAATATACATAGATGAATTGAAACATGAAATATAACTGCCCATTCTCAACTCCGAGCATAAAATAAGAAATTGCCAATGACACACCGAGTATACCGAGTAAAATTGTCCAGAAAATCATCAGTGAATAGCGTATATCCGTTATAAAGAAATAAAGTAATCCATTTATCTGCCTGCCCATTTTAAGCACCCTTCTTTCTTTCCGTTAAATAAATCATTAACTCTTGAATTGGAATACCTTCTACTTCTAATCCATGCACTTTTGCATCCGCTGTCGTCCCATATACGTATGCCGTCATCACCCCTGCAAGTTGCTTTCGCTCAATTACTTCTTTACCTGCTAGGAATCCTTCAACTTTCTCAATGCTTCCTGAAACTGAAATTGCGTTATCCCGAAGTGTCTCCGACTCTTCTTGTAATACTAACGACCCCTCTCTTAATATAAGAACTTCTTCAAACAGTAAGCTCACCTCATCAATTAAATGCGTGGAGAAAATTATGGTTCTTTTTTCCTCCTGGTATTCTTCCAGCATAATTTCATAAAACCTTTTTCTGGACGGCGCATCGAGACCAATATACGGCTCGTCAAATACTGTGATTGGTGCTTTACTTGCTAGGCCAACTGTAATCCCTAGAGCTGATTCCATTCCTTTGGAGAGCGTCTTTACTTTTGCATTTAAGCTCAAGTTATATTCCTTAATCAAATCCTCTGCCAGTTCTTGATCCCAATTTGGATAGAAATAAGAATAAATCTTGAGGACATTCTTGACCTTTAAATCTTTTTTGAAATTGTTTCCTTCTTTAATCAAGCAAATCGATTCCGTTAGTCGTTGGTTATCGAATGGATCTTCCCCATCAATTAGAATCTCACCACTGCTTGGTAAAATCTGTCCAGATAAAATATCCATGAATGTCGTTTTACCAGCACCATTTCTTCCTAATAATCCATAAATTTTCGGCTCATCCAGCGTGAAAGTAACATTATTCAATGCAATCGTATCTTTATATTTCTTAGATAGATTCTTCACTTCAATCTTCATTTGAAACATCCTCCCTTTCCACCATTTCAATAAGCTCCTTGGCACTAATACGTAGCTTCTCTGCCTCACTTTTTAATGGCAGCATATAATGTTCATAAAATGACTTCTTGCGCTTTTCGATTAGGATTTGCTTCGCGTCGTCGGTAACAAACATTCCAACACCCCTCCGTTTAAATAGAATGCCCTCTGCGACAAGCTCATTAATTCCTTTTGCTGCAGTAGCTGGATTAATCTTGTAATAAGTTGCAAACTCATTTGTCGACGGAACACGCTCTTCTGCTTTAATCGTTTCATTTATGATGGAATCCTCTAGTTGTTCTTTAATTTGAAGGAATATTGGTTTACTATCGTCTAATGAATTTTTCATGTTCAGTTCCTTCCTTATTTGGTTAATTACTTATGTAACTAACCCTATAACTAATGAACTTATTTGTCAATAGTTTTTAGAAAAAAAGAAAAAATAGCCTAGCATAAGCTAAGCTATTTAGTCAGTCGTATAAAGTTTTTCTATATCGAACTTGGTCTTAATCCTCACCAATCTTCTTATCTTCACTCTTTGGGAGTCGCCCTGCTTTTTTAACGGATTCCCTAAGCAAAAATTCTACATGACTATTGACGCTTCTGAATTCATCCTTTGCCCATGACTGCAGAATATCATATAATTTGGGGTCTATCCGCAATGGGAAATTCTTTTTTTTAGCCATAAAAACCCCCTCTTTTACTGATATAGCGAACCAGTATTGATCACTGGCTGTGTCCCGTGATCTGACACAATCGCAACGAGTAAGTTATTAATCATTGCGACTCTGCGTTCGTCGTCTAAGTCAACAATTCCCTCTTTTTCAATTCGTTCAATCGCATCCTGTACCATCCCAACGGCACCATCAACGATTTGCTTACGCGCAGAAATAATCGCACTAGCTTGTTGACGCTGAAGCATCGCCTGCGCAATTTCTGTTGAATAGGCAAGGTGTGTTAATCGTGCTTCTATCACCTCAACCCCTGCTACTTTCAAGCGATCTTGTAGCTCTTCAGTTAATTCATTCGATACTTCCTCTGCATTCCCGCGAAGTGTAAGCTCGACATTTTCAAATGTATCATAAGGGTACTTTGTCGCTACTGCACGAATAGCTGTCTCACTTTGAATCTCAACAAACTGTTCATATTTATCGACGTCGAAAACAGCTTTTGCAGCATCAACAACTTTAAATACAATAACTGCGGCTATCTCAATTGGATTTCCGTTGACGTCATTTACTTTCAAGCGATTGCTGTTAAAGTTTCGTACACGCAGTGAAATGGTTCTTCTCACTGAAAATGGGATGGTAACTACAATTCCTTCGCGACGGATTGTCCCCATATACTTACCGAGAAAAATAACTACAATCGATTGATTAGGCTGCACGAGCGTGATTCCACTGCCTAATGTAACAGCTAAAATCAAACAAATACCGCCTAACAGAAATTGCTGCTGAATAAAACTAAATACCGTACCTGCTAAAAGCAATGCAACGAAAAGAATTCCTATGAAGCCATTCATCATCCAAGCCTTTTTCTCTTGAATCATATTAACACACCTTCCCCACATGATTTTATTATTATATTAATATGATATCATTTTTGTATTAAATTGTAAATTAAAATGTCAGAATAATTAGCTAGCCGTATCAATTATTTTTCCAATCGGATCTTTTTTCGGCAGGACAAAATAATCTTCCCCATCTGTTTGAATGACCAAATCACCGAGTGCTGCAGTCGAGTAAATGAGAGCATTCACATGATACAAATTGTCAATCACCCGATCTACTGGATGGCCATAATTATTATCTTTACTATAGGTAAGAATCGCTACCTCTGGATTTACCTCCTGTAAAAACTCCAATGAAGAGCTCGTTTTCGATCCATGATGCCCAACTTTTATTATTTCGGATTCAACATCGTAATCCTCCATTATTTTTTTCTCCTGTTGCTTTTCTACATCACTCATTAATAAAAAATCCATTTCTTTATACGAAACCTTTAATACAATCGATGATTTATTATTGTTTTTAAATTTTTCATATGCATTCCATACTTCAATATTAATGAGTGGATCAATTTCAATCGAGTCATTTTTTTCTGCAATTTGAACGGGTATGTTCTGTTTTCTTATTTCTGAGATATAATTGGCGAACGTTCTCGTTGGATGTAATTTTCCCGTATCGAGGATTTCATTTACGGATACAGCTTCCATTACTTCTGGCAGACCGCCAATATGATCCATATCTGGATGTGTTGCAACTAATAGATCTAATTCATCAATCCCATGGTTTTTTAAGTACGAAACGATCTTCTTTCCAGACCCAGGTGGACCGCCATCAATTAGAATGGTTTTATCTAATGGGGTTTCAATCAGAATACTATCCCCTTGTCCAACATCAATAAAATGAACCTGCATATCCGGGGCAGTTTCACTGTGACTATAGATTGGATAAGTAAATAAACATAAATGAATAACTATGATAAATGACATCCATCTTTTCATAAGAACATTCCTTTTTTCGCTATTTGTCTATAGCTTTTACGAATGTTGTTATGTTATTACGTTTTTCCGTTGGCAATATCATGATAATTTAATGGTGAATTATATATAATTAAAAATGGGCAACATTGCATCGTAACTGCAATATTGCCCATTTCGTAGATTTATTTCAATTGTACGTTTACCGGAGAAGAGCATTGAACCCCTAACTGATAAACTCATGTTTTTTAAGCTTTGCGAACAACAATCTCTTGATCAACAGCATCGACATGAACATGTTCGATTGTTTCTTCTTCTAAAATGAGATCTGTTAATTGATCTTCAATTTTATCCTGGATGACGCGACGTAATGGTCTTGCACCGAATCTTGGATCATAGCCTTGCTTAACAAGCTCTTGCTTCGCTTCGTCAGTAATTGTAATGTGAATATTATTTTCTTCAATCGTTTCTTCAAGCTCTTTTAGCATTAAATCAACAATTTGTAATAGGTCTTTTTCTGCTAACTCATTAAAGTTAACAATCGCATCGAAACGGTTCAGGAATTCCGGTTTAAAATAGTTACTTAGGTTTTCCAATGTTGATACCGATTCATGACGATCGCTATTAAAGCCAACATTGACTGATTTTACTCCAGTTCCTGCGTTACTTGTCATAATAATCACAGTTTCTTTGAAGCTGACTTTTCTTCCGTGCGAATCCGTTAAATGACCGTCCTCCATAATTTGCAGGAACATATTCTGTACGTCTGGATGTGCTTTTTCAATTTCATCCAAAAGCAGGATAGAATATGGATTACGACGTACACGTTCGGTTAATTGGCCTGCTTCTTCGTGACCAACATAGCCTGGAGGTGAACCAATAATTTTTGACACGGCGTGTTTTTCCATGTACTCACTCATATCAATACGAATCATCGAATCACGCGTACCGAATAATTCTTCTGCTAATACTTTTGTGAGTTCGGTTTTCCCTACACCAGTCGGTCCGACAAATAAGAAGGAACCAATTGGACGATCTTTCGATTTTAGTCCTGCACGGCTACGGCGGATTGCTTTAGCGACTTTATTCACTGCTTCATCTTGACCAATTACTTTCTTACGCAGGTTTTCAGCAATATTTTTCATTTTTGCTTGCTCGTCTGCCTGCATTTTCGTTACTGGGATGCCTGTTTTCTCTTCCACAATTAATTGAATATCTGAGATATCGACATCTAATACTTTTTCACCGTCCACTGCTTTTTCAACTTGTTTTTGTAACTGAATTTCCTGATATCTTAGATTAGCAGCACGTTCATAATCTTCTTTATCTGCCGCTTCTTGTTTCTCTTTGACTACCTCATCCAAACGTTTCTGTAGAGACTCAGAATCTTTTTGGGCATTTGCAAGGTTTAGACGTGATCCAACCTCATCCATCAAGTCGATTGCTTTATCTGGTAAGAAGCGATCTTGAATATAACGGCTTGATAGTGTTACAAAGGCACGAACAACCTCATCTGAATAGCGAACTTCATGGAATGCTTCATAACGATCTTTAATTCCGTTTATAATTTGAATAGCATCTTCTTGCGATGGCTCATTAACAATGATTGGTTGCAGGCGACGTTCAAGAGCTGCATCCTTTTCAATCTGACGGTATTCCTTCAATGTAGTTGCACCAATTAATTGAAGATCGCCGCGAGCTAGTGCCGGTTTCAGGATATTTCCTGCATCCATTTGAGAACTTTCTGCAGTTCCAGCACCAACGATTAAATGAATCTCATCGATAAACAGGATAACATTGTCACGTGCTTGCAATTCTTCAATCAGTTTTTTCATGCGTTCTTCAAATTGTCCGCGAATTCCTGTGTTCGCTACAAGTGAAGCAACGTCAAGCAAGTAAATTTCCTTATTGAGCAGCTTTGCAGGTACGTTACCTTCTACAATTTTAACTGCTAGTCCTTCTGCGATTGCTGTTTTACCAACACCCGGCTCACCAATAAGGACAGGATTATTTTTCGTTCTTCTATTTAATGTTTCAATAACTCGTTTAATTTCTTTATCACGGCCGATTACAGAATCAATGCTGCCAGCACGTGCTGCATCATTTAGGTTTTTTGCTAATTGGTCAATTAAGCCATTCCCTTTTTTTGCTTTTTGTTTTGTTTGTGTTCCCGTTTTGCTTGCTCCATTACCTTGGAAGAAGTTATTTGAGAATGCTTCATTGAAATCCCCAAACGGAGAGTTTGAGAAAAAGTCATTTGAATTCATCATCTTCCCTTGAAGCTCTTGGAAACATGTACCACATAAGTGCATTTCTACACGTTGATTATTTATTTGCATTTGCGCATTTATATTTGCTTCATTCGTACCACATTGTTGACATTTCATTTTCCATTCCTCCTTGGAAATATTCCATATCGTTCGCAGGTTTGACTTTGACTATCTTTGACCTTGATTTCATTATACTCTGACCTTCTTTGACTTTCAAGTGTTTTGATTAATTTTTTCATAGAACAAGAAAAAATCCCGACTATCATTTTAGCCGAGATCGTTGATATGCTTTACTTTTCCGTTTCTCTTTGACGTAGCTCAACACGTCTGATTTTTCCGGATGTTGTTTTCGGAAGCTCGTCCAGAAACTCAATTTTCCTTGGATATTTATATGGTGCTGTTAATGCTTTAACATGTTCTTGTAATTCTTTGATCAATGCAGCTTCGTCTTTCTCTAAATTATTCTTTAATACGACAAATGCTTTGACAATACTTCCGCGGATCTCATCCGGACTTGCAACGACTGCACATTCTTGAACGAATGGATGTTTGACTAAAGCATCTTCCACTTCAAATGGTCCAATCGTGTAACCAGAACTAATAATAATATCATCGCTTCTTCCTTCAAACCAAAAATAGCCATCTGCATCTTTTCGTGCTCTGTCTCCAGTGATGTAATAATCTCCACGGCGCGAGTGTTTTGTTCGTTCTATATCTTTATAATACTCTCTAAATAGGGCGGGGCTATCTACTTTCACAGCAATATCTCCAACTTCATTTGTCGAGACTTGTTTACCTTCATCGTCAATAATTTCAACATCATTACCTGGAGTTGGTTTGCCCATGGATCCCGGTTTCACTTCCATCCCTTTCATTACTCCTAGTAATAACGTGTTTTCTGTCTGACCATAACCGTCGCGAACGGTGATATTAAAATGCTTACGGAATACGTCGATAACCTCGACATTTAATGGTTCTCCAGCGGAAACAGCACTGGTTAAAGTAGAAAGGTCATATTCACTGATTGTATCTACCTTTGCCATCATTCGATATTCCGTTGGGGTGCAGCACAAAACGTTAATTGCCTGCTTCTCTAATAAACGTAAGTATTTTTTGGCATCAAATTTACCATGATAGATATAGCCGGTTGCTCCTGTTCCAAGTACAGATAAAAACGGAGTCCACACCCATTTCTGCCACCCTGGTCCAGCTGTTGCCCATACTTTATCTCCATCTTTAATAGAAAGCCAATGCTCTGGAGCCGTCCTTAAATGCGCATAGCCCCAACCATGTGTATGAACAACCCCCTTTGGACTTCCTGTTGTACCAGAGGTATAGGAAATAAAGGCAATGTCATCCTTTGTTGTTGAAGCAATCTCTAGTACATCGGATTGTTGCTCTCGCAGTTCATCTAAAAAATAGAAATCCTCTTTAGGCTCACCAACCACAAATTTGATTAAATCATCGTACTCCTCAATATCTTTATATTGATCTACAAAAGGATAATAACTAATAATCCCACGTACTTCCCCATGGCTTACACGGTATTGCAGGTCTTTTGTTTTCAGCATTTCAGAGCTTGGAATAACAACAACTCCTACTTTGATTGCTGCCAAATATACTTCATAAGCCTCTATTAGTCGAGGTATCATAATAAGTACCTTATCTCCTCGCTTTAGTCCCTCACCAAGGAAAGCGTTACCAATTCTATTTACATTCCTTAGCAACTGCTCATAGCTCACTTCTTTGGTATGACCAGCTTCGTCCTCCCATATGAGTGCAGTACGATCTGTATCCATTGCATACTTTTCCATTTCCATTACAATATTATAATCTGCTGGCGCTATCAGGTCTGTCCGGTTCAACATGTATCCCCTCCCACAATGATTATTTTAATTGTAACAAATAATTAAGAATATTTATATTAATAATAAATAAAGACCGAATCAGATAGCGATTCGATCTTTATTTAGATACTAAGTTAAAGTCCAAACATTCCATTTGGCAGCATATCATTTAATAGTAAATCATCCAGGCTTTTAAACGTATACCCTTGTTTTTTCAATTCCTGTATAACTTGCTCCAGTGCTTGAGCATTATCAGAGGACACTGCATGGAGCAGTATAATTGCCCCTGGATGCATTTGCTCCATAATCTGCTCATATGCATATTCCCAGCCTTTTTGATCCGCCACTTTCCAATCAGCAAAGGCAAGTGACCAGAACACATGAATTAACCCGAGTTCATTTGTCCATCGCAATGTATCTTCATTAAAAACACCACGTGGTGGACGAAGAAATTTAATTTCCTTTTGATCCGTTAATTCTGCTACTGATGCCTCTAAGGTTTCTAATTCCTTTTGAATTGCTTCCTTGTTCATGATTGTGAAATCAGGATGATGATAAGAATGGTTTCCAATAATATGTCCCTCTTCAACCATCCGCTTCACAAGCTCTGGTTCACTTTCCACATAATGACCAGTTATGAAAAATGTTGCTGGAACCTCTTCCTTTTTTAACACTTCCAATATATCTGCTGTATAACCCTGCTCATACCCATTATCAAATGTAAG
Source organism: Oceanobacillus polygoni (assembly GCF_008304605.1). Taxonomy (GTDB): domain Bacteria; phylum Bacillota; class Bacilli; order Bacillales; family Amphibacillaceae; genus Oceanobacillus; species Oceanobacillus polygoni. Next base: position 30,214 of record NZ_PIJY01000001.1, read on the forward strand.
GTAAATATTTTTCGCCCCAGAATCATCTACATAATAGGCGCCGTATTGGTCAAGCAGTTCCTTGTAATGACCGATTTCTGGAATTTGATGATCAGCGTTTTTTTTATATCCCCAGCCAAAAGCGCCGGTAGTTCCTGGCTCCATGAAGCAAATGAAAAAGGTAAGAAAAGCGATGATCGATGTTAACGTAAATTTCCGCATAACAACCCACCTAGTTTTTTTCTTACCTTTTCCTATATGTTATTAAATTATGCATGTATCATTTCGTGAGAAAAGCCCCACTGAATGAAGTTTCATTTTACAAAATAAGTGCTGCTGCCCATCCAAATATAAATAACGGAATATTATAATGGAGGAAGGTTGGTACACACGTATCCCAGATATGGTGATGCTTTCCATCTGCATTGAGTCCAGCTGTAGGTCCAAGTGTACTATCAGATGCTGGAGAACCTGCATCCCCAAGCGCTCCTGCTGTTCCAATCAATGCCGCAGTCGCCATCGGTGAAAATCCGGCAGCAATACAAATTGGAACATATAAAGCTGCAATAATTGGAATCGTTCCAAATGAAGAACCAATTCCCATTGTGATTAATAGGCCAACTAATAATAAAATAAAAGCAATGAGTACTTGGTTGTTGTTTAAATAGCCAGAACTCAACTCAACAAGTGCTTCTACCGCTCCTGTTTTATTTAGAATCGATCCATAGCCTGAGGCGACAAGCATAACAAATGCGATCGTTCCCATCATGCCAATTCCTTCTGTCATTACCTTGTCACCCTTTTTAAATGGGATAACCAAGAATAAAAACATTAGTATAAGTCCAGTTAATGCACCTGCGATAAGATTTTTGGTAACCAGCTGTACAGCTAATGCGCCCAAAATAGCAATTAATGTAAACAAGTGTTGTTTATTAAACGGGACGTTCTCCACTGTTGCAATTGTAATTGAAGATTCTGCTCCACCAGCTCCAGGTATTGCATCTCTGTCCTTTCGATAGGTAATAAAAATAGCAATAAATAACCCAACAATCATTCCACTTCCTGGGATAAGCATCGCCAGTGATACTTCATTTTCAGTAATAAAGGTGCCATTTTGTATCATGCCCTCTTCTATAATGCCTTGAAAGAGAAGTCCAAATCCTGCCGGTATCATAATGTATGGAGCTTTTAAACCAAAGGTTAAGGCTGATGCCACAGCACGACGGTCTAAACGCATTTCATCAAATAATTTTAATAAAGGCGGTATTAGAATTGGAATAAAAGCGATATGCACGGGCACTGCGTTTTGTGATAAGCAAGCAACTCCGGCTAATGCAAGTACCAATATTGTTTTCTTGCCTGTCAATTTGCGAATTAAAAAATTCACTAAAATAGTTGTAATGCCGGTATAACTAATTGCAACAGCGAACGCACCCAGAAGAATATAACTCAATGCTGTATTTGATGCTGCTCCCATTCCACTTACCATCATTTCAATTGAGTCAACTAAACTCAAACCTGCCATTAAACCTGCTACAATTGATGCAGCAATAATGGCTATAATTACGTTCACGCGCAGTAAACATAAAATTGTCATTACAAGCACGGAAACAATTACAATCCATTCCATCTCAAGCTTCCCCCTAAGTTCTTATCTATGTTGTATCATTCAATGAAACTTTAATACTTTAATATGATAAAGCATTAAAATGATAATTTCAACCCTTTTACGAAAATAAAATACCCTGCAAAAAAATTTCACAGGGTTCGTGTCTATTTTAATTGATAGGAGAAGGATACATGATCTTGAATTGGAATCCAAGCACCAATCCCTTGCTTCGTTACATTTTTAACTTCTAAGGATTTTTTCGATCCTTTTAGCTGGAGATAAACTTCTCCAAAGGTAACCTGGCCTTTTTCGTTCACTGCTGGGGCAAATGCTTGTAAGGTTCCATGCTTTTTAGCTGGTATCGCATAGGAATTATCCTTCTTCGTATTTTTCCCGATTATTGTCTGATAAGAAAGCGGAAGATTTGTTTTTTCCTTTGATTTAAGCAGCATCATTTTTTTTACATCATCAGGATTTGTTATTTTATTGGTTAAAGCACCTTTAATTTCCTTTTCCTCTTGTTGAATATAGTTCATGTTTTGTGGTGTTTCCCCACCAACATTATTTAATTCATTCATATTGATTGGTTGGTATTCCCAATTGATATTCGACTCATCTGACTGGTAATTTAAAGGCCAGCGCCCAAGATATACCATTCCGCGGTAACCAATAGCAACTGGAGATGGCTTTAATGATGTTTCGTTTAGCATTTTAATTAGGTCCGGATTTTCAATAGAGATGGAAAGTTCATCAATCAATTCCTGTGTTAGTTCACTTGGTTCAATCACTTCCTGATCTTCTGTTGAATTCGGAAACGTATTTTCTTTCGCGATATCTAGAACATGGCTAGGAATTTCATTAGCATCCTCTGACTTTTTTTCAGCTATACCGACCGATGGGAAAAAAAGACTTAATAAGAAAGCAAGAGCAATTATGAGATTGCGAGTCATTTTGTGTATTTTCATGGTTTCCCATTCCTTTCTTTTTCCCTATTTTTTTCGGTTCAGAGGAAATTATACATACCTATGTCGAAGAATTAAAAAAAGGACACCCGAATGAGCATCCTTCCTAAACAAATCGACTATATCTTTTTTCTAATCGTTCTTGTAAAACGCCAATTAATATACAGATTGGCCAATAAATAAGTGCCACAAGCACATACATCGTCATCGCATCAAATTCCCTACCAGCTACAATCTGTGTCTTCTGAAAAAGCTCTGGTACGGTAATAACAGCTGCTAATGATGTAGCTTTTACAACATCCATAAACACATTTGTTAGCGGAGGTATAGCAATTCGCGTTGCCTGGGGCAAGATTATTTTTCGAAGCGTTGTCCAATACGGCATATTTAATGCCTTTGCCGATTCCCATTGTCCAGTATCGATACTGTTGAGAGAAGCCCTGTCTACTTCAGCTATATATGCCGCACTGTTGAGCCCAAAACCAATAATAGCTGCCGCTGTCGCTGTGAATTGAATTCCAACTACAGGCAGTCCAAAATAAAGGATAAAAAGAAATACAAGCATTGGTGTACCACGCATAAAGGAAATATAAATACGTGCTGGAAGGTGTAATAGACCACGTTTTGAGCTCCTAGCCAAAGCTAGAAATAGACCTAATACGAGACCTATCCCCATTCCAGCTATTGAAACAATCAACGTCATTGGTAACCCCTCTAGAACAAAGGGTAAACTTTTAATGGCTAATTCAATATCAAATAATCCTCCGAAATCAAATCCATTGAAGTTCATTTTTCAATTCCCCTTAAAGCCTTACAGTTTAAGACCTTCTATTTCCTCAATATCGCCTTCTGGTTTTTCAGAGGCATCTTCCTCATAAAACTGGATTGCGAGCTCTGATAATGTTCCATCTTCACGCATTTCATTTAATACACGGTTAATCTCTTCGGTTAACTTGTCAGCATCTTTTGGTATAACAACCGCCTGTTCAGTTGGATGGAATTTTAATGTTGGATGCAAATGCAAATCAAAATCAGGAAACGCTGCTACGCCAAACTTTGTTAAATAATAATCATTTATAACTACATCTGTACGTGCATTACTGACATCGCTTAAATATGCTTCATTTGGAGCGTTTCCATAAGTCACAACTTCTGCACCAAAGTGTTCCGCAATTTGACTGTAAATTGTTGTTGCTCCACCACCAGCTTTTTTACCTTCTAAATCTTCTAATGACTCGATTCCAGAGTTATCCGATTCACGAACTGCCATGGTCGAATAAGAGTATTTATAAGGCTCACTGAAGTTAAATTGTTCTTTTCTAGAATCTGTAGGCTCAATATCATTCGCTGCTACATCAATTCTTCCACTTTGAATTGCTGGAAGCATACTATCAATTCCCATAATTTCAAAGCTAACGTCAAGATCTAAACGATTTGCGATCTCACGCATTACTTCCACATCATATCCTGTTAATTCATCATTCTCATCATAATAAGACGCAGCAATTAGTGTACCAGAAGTACCAACAACGAGTTCCCCTGCATCTTGAACTTCTTCCCATCTTTCATCTTCAGTGGCTGTATCTCCAGAATTGCCACATGCACTTAACACAGTAATAACAGCTAAAAGCATTAAAAACAATCTAAACTTATTCAACCAAAGCACCCCTTTGTTATATATAATTTTCAAAAGTAATTGTAACAGAATTAAGTTGCTAAGACAACGAAATGTATTCTGTTTTAAAAGATTATATTAAAAAATTGTAACAATTACCCTGTTGCTAAAAAATTTAACTAAAGTTTATGTTGACTCTCGTTTTATTCTTGATATAATAATAAATATCTAATTATAATAATTATAAATAAGTAACAGTTATTAAAAGGAGGAAACTGTCATGACTACAGATACTTTAGAACTGAAACGTACAACAAGGAAAACTCCAATTTCCAAAATAAAAACATTTCCCATTTATGAGCATCACGAATTAATTGCTGCATTGTTCAGCGGAATACTACTACTTATAGCATGGATTTTTAAAGACCAATTATCCTCCGTCATTTGGATCACACTGCACGGGCTAGCATTCACCATTGGTGGATATGCGAAAGCGAAAGAGGGCATTACAGATACGATTCAAACAAAGAAATTAAATGTAGAAATATTAATGATTCTAGCCGCTATCGGAGCTGTAGCAATCGGTTATTGGACAGAAGCTGCTATCTTAATTTTCATTTTCGCATTATCTGGCGCACTGGAAACCTATTCGATGAACAAAAGTAATCAAGCAATCTCATCCTTAATGGAATTACAACCAGAACAGGCTTTACTACTGCAGGGAAATCAAGAAACGACTATACCTGTTTCCCAGCTAAAAATTGGTGATTTCATTCTTGTAAGAGCCGGCGAGCGCATTCCAGCCGATGGGGTTATTGTTAAGGGCGCATCTACTATCGATGAAAGTACGATTACCGGAGAGTCCATGCCAATGTACAAACATAACCAATATGATGTGTACGCAGGAACTGTAGCCCTAGATGGTACATTAACAATAAAAATTACAACAAAACCAAATGAAACATTGTTCCAAAAAATTATCGAACTTGTCCAATCTGCACAAGAAGAGAAATCAACCTCACAGCTGTTTATTGAAAAGTTCGAGAGCACCTACGTATATGTAGTATTAGCAATTGTAGCTGTCATGATGTTTCTCCCATACCTTTTATTTAACTGGACACTTTCTGATAGTATTTACCGGGCAATGGTGTTACTAGTTGTAGCTTCTCCTTGTGCACTCGTTGCTTCCATCTCACCTGCAACCTTATCCGCTATATCGAATGCTGCAAGGAAAGGGATTCTATTTAAAGGTGGTGTACATCTTGAGAATTTAAGCAACATCCAAGCTATTGCATTGGATAAAACCGGGACACTTACAAAAGGGAAGCCAGCCGTAACAAATGTATATATGGATAAAACTGTTGATGAAAAAGAAATCATGTCCATTATTGGGGCTATTGAAAAAGAATCGACACACCCAATTGCCAAAGCAATAACTGCTTATTGTTTAGATAAGACTGGAAGCTTAACACCTACTGAGATTACACATTTAAAGAACATTAGCGGAAAAGGAATCATTGCAACAGTAGGTAATAATGTGTGGAAAATCGGTAAGGGAGATTTCGTAGGAAAAGAGCTAGCAGAGGCCTTTCAACATCAATACGCAGACAAACAGTCTGTCACTGGAAAAACATCTACCTTCATTCAAATAAATGAGCAAATTATCGGTATGTTTATCCTAAAAGACACAATCAGAGAATCAGCAAAAGAAGCTATTCATAAATTAAAGACGAATGGCATTGAAACAATTATGCTTACTGGTGACAATGAATTGACGGCTAAAACAGTAGCCGAGGAAGTTGGCATAAATCAATACAAGGCCAATTGCCTTCCACAGGATAAGGTTGAATACGTCAAATCGTTCAGGAAGAAATACAAAACGATGGCAATGGTCGGAGATGGCATTAATGACGCCCCTGCTTTAGCCAATGCGAATGTAAGTATCGCTATGGGAGAAGGAACAGACATCGCTCTCGATACAGCAGATATGGTATTGATGAAAAATGACTTAACAAAAATTACAAATGCAATTCATGTATCCAAACGAATGAACCGTATTATCAAGCAGAATATCATCTTTTCATTAAGCATCATTTTATTGCTTGTTCTTACAAATTACTTCCAAATGATTGATTTACCACTCGGTGTTATTGGTCATGAAGGAAGCACTATCCTCGTTATTTTAAATAGTTTGCGACTGCTTAAATAGCTGATCTCATAGGAGACAGCTATTTTTTCCCACCATAGATCATGTACGTCTATATACTTTTTCTATAAACGCATTTAATACACCGCCAAGGATAATAATGATGCCAAATAAATAAAACCAGAACATGAGAATGATGACGACCCCAAGACTTCCATAAGTAGCGGAATAATCACCAATCGTATTGACGTAGAAGGAAAACACCCATGACACAAACTGCCAGCTTATCGTGGCAAATGCAGTACCTACAATAACATTTTTAAAGTAAATTCGTTTATGTGGAGCTAGTTTATAGAGAAAGAGGAGTACAATAAAGAAGATCGCAGAGGAAATTCCCCAGCGGAACGTTTCCCAGGTTTGCAAAAAGTCTTCTGACAAACCAAATATGGAAAACAAATACAAACCAATCATCCTTCCAAACACTGGTAAAATTAATGCGATGATAATGACGATTACGATGGCAATGGTAAGTAATATCGCAATAAGTCGTCCAAAAAAGAACGAGCGATTATTCTCAATTTCATACGCTCGATTAAATGCTTTTGTAATGGCATTAACTCCATTCGAGGCAGCCCAGAGTGTACCAATAATCCCGATAGAGAGCAGCCCGCCATTTTGTTGGTTTAGCATTTGACCAATATTATTATTGATCAATTCCATTACTTGCGGAGGCGCATAGGTTGCAATCGTATCTAAAATCACTTGAGCATCAAGCGGTAAATATCCAATTAAATTTAATAGAAATAATAAAAATGGGAACAGTGACAACAGAAAAAAATATGCTAACTGTGCAGCAAGACCAAACACATCAACCTTTTCGACGCGCTGATAGAACTGCTTCCCAAGAATTAGTATTTTTTTCACGTTCACTCGCTCCCATAAATTCAATATAGTAATGATCCGTTCCGTTTTAAAGAAACTTTCAGGACATCCTCTACATTACTATATTTAGTTTACCTCTTTTTTATTCGTAACCTTTTCTAATGTTGATTCTACTTGCTCTAGAGCATTGATTGCATTCTCTGCACCACTTGCAATCGTTTGATTTAATTCGTCAAACGTATTACGCAAGCTATGAATTGCTTCAGAAGGGTTGCTAATAAAGTGAGATGAGCATGATTTTGCTGCGTCAAATCTTCCTCTCGCATAGCTTCTCGTATCTCTGTCTAATAATGCGACAACTCCACCTGCCACAGCTCCAATTGTCATACTTAAAATGATTCTACGTTTACCCATTTCCATTCTCTCCTTTAAGCAATATGATATGTATGCCTGATAGATTTTAGTAAATGAACACACCCGTTTAAAACTAACTGGTAGGTGTACTCAAAATTCCCCGTATAATATGGATCTGGAACATTCACATCTTCTGGATTTTCGACAAAATCCATTAATTTCGCGACTGTCACTGAATTATCAAGCACCTTTCGGATGTTGTTCAGATTGGCTATGTTCTGATCATCCATTGCAATAATGTAATCAAAGTCATCCCAATCCTGTTCCTTCACTTGTCGTGCGAACATGCCCTCATACGAAATGGCTTCACGGTCTAATAATTTTCTTGTTCCTTCATGTGGTATATTTCCAACATGCCAATCACCAGTACCTCCTGAATCCACTTTAATTCTATCAGAAAGTCCTTCCTTTTCCACTAAATCACGAAAAATAGCTTCTGCCATTGGCGACCTGCAAATATTACCTAAACAAACAAATAGTACACGAATGTCCATGATGATAACTCCCTTCTCCATTTTCTATTATAAGCAATTTAATGGTTCATAAGCAAAAAATTATAAATAGGAATGGATGGTTTTTTGTTTTATTATGTCGAAACCTTTTGAGAAATCGTTATTAGCTAAGGCTTTTGTCGATTGATTTTGTAGCATTTAAGTAGTTCAGAAAGGTTTTATAACCTAAAATAACTTTTATTTCCTCTTGACAACTCATCCAATTTTCGAAATATTAGTAAGTATAAATAATAAAGGGGGATGATTGAATGATAGGGTTTTTAGAACAAGTAAGTGCATTTGTTTGGGGACCGCCATTATTAATTCTTATTGTTGGAACAGGGATCTACTTAACTTTAAGACTTGGCTTCGTACAAATTCTGTTACCAACAGCGTTATTAAACGCATTTAGTCGCAAAAAGCAAGATAAGTTGTCAGATGGAGATATTTCCCATTACCAAGCCTTAACCACTCAAATGGCGGCAACAATCGGAACCGGTAACATTGTAGGGGTAGCTACAGCTGTTATTGCAGGGGGACCAGGAGCCGTATTTTGGATGTGGGTCATGGCAATTTTTGGTATGGCAACAAAATACGCGGAAGCCGTGCTCGCTGTAAAGTACAGGGTCAAAGGTGAGGATGGACAAATGTCCGGGGGACCGATGTACTACCTTGAAAGAGGCTTAAAATTAAAATGGCTAGCTGTTGCATTTGCGATTTTTGGATCAATTGCAGCATTCGGAATTGGTAACATGGTACAAACAAACGCCGTGTCCGCTGCTGCCGAGAATTCATTTAACATCCCGACATGGGTTACTGGAATTATTCTTGCTATTGTTACTGCATTGGTTATTCTCGGTGGAATTAAAAGTATTGGACGTGTAACTGCTTTCTTTGTACCAATCATGGCTGTATTTTATATTATCGGTGGCTTAATTATCATGACGCTTAACTTTGATATTGTTCCAGCTGCTATTAATCTCATCCTAACAGATGCATTTACTGCGAGCGCTGTCGGTGGTGGTATCCTAGGTACGGTTATCCGATACGGAGTTGCACGTGGGATTTTCTCAAACGAAGCAGGTCTTGGCTCTGCTCCAATTGCAGCTGCTGCCGCAAAAACAGACTACCCAGGAAGACAAGGTCTCGTTTCAATGACCCAGGTATTTATCGATACAATCATTGTTTGTAGTATCACTGGAATTACGATTGTTATGGCAGATCTGCATCAAACTGGTGTAGCAGGTGGTGCCTTAACTGGTGAGTCCTTTGGTGTATTCTTAGGAACGCCTGGAGTCTTAATTGTAAGTATCACGACAATCCTATTTGCTTATTCTACGGTTATTGCCTGGTCCTATTACGGAGAAAAGTGCCTTAACTATTTATTCAAGAGTCCAAAAGCGGTTACAATCTATCGCGTCGTGTGGGTTGTTGCTGTTTTCTTTGGCGCAACTACAGTTATTGATATCGTGTGGCTATTTTCCGACATTTTTAATGCATTAATGGCGATACCTAACTTAATCGGACTCCTCGGACTATCTGGCGTCGTAGCTTATGAAACGAAGCGATTCTTGAAAGTAGCTAAAGAAGAAAGAGAGCAAGAAAGAGCTGCGAAATCGAAATCTGCTTAAAGCACAAAAGCGGAAGCGCCCGGTTAGAGACGTACGGACTGCGCCCCGTACTGTGGGGGGGACATTCTTATGGAGGAGATAAAGGAAACATGCCCCTTTACGATGTTAGGAGTAGCCTGATTTTAATCAGCCATCCTTTTACCTAGAGTCAATGCCCGATTTCACCGCAAGGGTATGAGTGCGACTAAGCCTCTGGCACAGCCAGTCGGCAAGTCTTCTTTATCGTGTCGAGAGGTGAGGGAGTCTCGCTAGTTGCTGGGCGCTGGAGCTGGACGTGAACCGGGGATATTCGTTCATTCGAATATCCCCGGTTCTCACATGTCCACGAAGCGTTAAAACTGTACATCTCCGCATCTCTGACTGGGTACTTGCACCTTTCTTAAAACAAGCTTAAATCCCACTGATTCGCGATATGTCTCAACAATTTAATACCACCAATACTATTCCCCTGCAGATCAAGAGCAGGTCCAAAAACGCCGATTCCACACCCATCTAAGAATGGAAGTTCCTCGTCTCTTACTCTTGGTGGGACGACTGCTACAATTCCACCGGATACACCACTCTTGGCAGGAATACCAACATATGCAGCGAATTTCCCTGAAGCATCATACATTCCACACGTGAGCATCAATGCTTTTACTAGACGCGCAACAGATCGTGGTATAATCTCTTCTTCTGTATTTGGATCAAGTCCATCATTGGAGAGTACTAACCCAATTTTAGCTAAATCATCTATTGTTATCTCTATCGAACATTGTTTAAAATATGTCTCCAACGTAATTCCAAGGTCAGATTCCAAATAGCCGCCCTCTAATAAATAGTAACCGATTGATCGATTCCTCATCGATGTATCACGTTCTGATTCATATGCATCTACATTTACTTCCGGCCGATAACCAATCATTTTTTCCATTAAAATAAAAAGTGACTCTAGCTTCTGATCGGATGTTTTTCCACTTAATAAAGAAGATACAGTGATTGCTCCGGAATTAACTAGTGGATTAAATGGCTTCTTCGGCTGCTTCATTTCGAGATGCATAATAGAATTAAACGCTTCTCCAGTAGGTTCCACATCCACTCTATTTAATACATAGGAAAGCCCCCTATCCATACAGGCAGCAATAAAGGTCAATACCTTAGAAATACTTTGGATTGTAAATTTTTCTTCTGTATCACCTGACTTTATCGTTACACCATTTTTCCCAATAATCGATATACCTAGTGCGTGTTGATCAGCCTCTGCCAAAATCGGTATATACGTGGCAACCTCACCATCCACCGTTTGCTTTTTATAGAAGTTAATCCAACTGTCAACATAATCCTGAAGCCATTCTTTCGTCAATTCTGTGTTTAAGTTAACAGATCCTTGTACCATCATTACCCACCTCATTAACAGTATGTGCATCGAAACAAGTTTGTATCTATGTATACCCTAAAATGTGCTACTATATAGCTTTTATAATAACAGCTTTTCATGTAGTTGCTACTATACGGCAGGAAGAATTAGTTACACGATTGAATGCGGGGCATGAGTCCTATTGTTTTTATGCGTGAAAAATTGTGAACATCAGCTTTTAAGCATAAAAAAAAGAGACCAGCTAAAAGCTAGTCTCTAACAATATATTATTTACCGATGAATTGTTGTGTCCAATGGTTACCTTGTTCTACATATCCTACTCCGATATGAGTATACTCACCATTTAAGATGTTTGCACGGTGACCTTCACTATTCATCCACGCATTCACAACTTCTTCTGGAGTTTGTTGACCTTTAGCAATGTTCTCTCCAGCTGTACGGTATGAGATACCGTAGCTCTTCATCATGTCAAACGGTGAACCATGGTTCGGGCTGTTGTGATCAAAGTAGTTGCTTGTTGCCATATCGCGGGATTTTTCGCGAGCTACTTTACTTAATTCTGTGTCAATTTCTAATGCAGCTAAACCATTTTTTGCTCTTTCTTGGTTTGTTAACTCTACTACTTCTTGTTCAAACTGACTTAATTCCTGTGAAGTTTCTTGATTTTGATTTGATTGCTCTTCTTTTTGAGCTGGTTGCTGTACAGGTGTTGCAGCTTCTTGTTCTTTAGCTGGAGCTTCAGCTTGCTCTGGTGCTTCTTGTTTTGCTGGAGTTTCAGCTTGCTCTGGTGCTTCTTGTTTTGCTGGAGTTTCAGCTTGCTCTTGATTTTGTTCTTTTGCTGGAACAGATTTCCAGTCTATATTTTTCCAATCAAGCTCGCCATTCAATACCTTATTAATAAGGCCTTGGATATCTCCCTCTGATACAGTTCCAGTTTGTCCATTTACTGAATAATAGACTTTATATGAAGGGTTAGTTGCTTGATCTTGATTTGCTGACGCATCAGCAGTAGATGTAAATGCTCCGCCAAGTAATAGCGCAGTTGATAATGCAGTAGCGATTCCTACTTTCTTAAACATCTTTGTTACACTCTCCTTTTGGTTTTGTTGTTTCTTGCAAAATCATCATAGCACGGGATTTTTGTAATATTTGAGGAAGGGTTTTCCAAACTAGAAAAATAGGTATCGATAATTTTACCTAGTAAACTCGAAACCTTGTATTTCATAGTAAAGCCCTAAACCCTAAATTCGGCTAAATAGGTAAAAGTTCAACATAAAGGAAAAAATTAGTACGAAATTACGGTTGACACCTTTTAGATCAAGGGTTTATATTACAGATTGCAATGATTTGTAAACAAACTGTCACTTGCATTTCCCCCACTAAATGTTTTAATTTTAAGAGTAACGTTCTTTATTATAGTAGAATAGTAGATAGGAAAGAAAAATTTTTATCTACTTGAAGATGCATCAAATGGCATATGCTCAAGTGCATTTTTTCCTAATATAAATATGGGAGCAATATTTAAACTACATTCGGGTATATAACCTAAAAAAGTAATTTCCTATTTATATACACTTTTAAAGAGTACTTTACAATGACGTAGGAAGTTTATACTGTTATTCCTACATAGCTTTTTAAACTTCTCTAGTACGAAACAAATGTGACATTTCTCTCAGAACACTTCTGAGAGAACTAATCAGCTTTTAGGGGCAGAACCCCTACTATATTTTGACCTTATAATAAACGGGATTACTGCCCCTTAATCTACGATAAAATAAATTGCCATCATTGGAGGAACCTATTATGTTTTCAAACGCGGAAATTGGAATTGATCTTGGAACAGCAAATATACTTGTCTATTCAAAAACAAAAGGAATCGTTTTAAATGAGCCATCTGTTGTAGCGATTGATATTGAAACAAAAAAAGTTGTAGCAGTTGGTGCGGAAGCAAAAGAAATGGTCGGTAAAACACCCAAAAATATTGTACCTATTCGCCCTTTAAGAGATGGCGTTATCGCGGACTATGATGTTACGGCCCAAATGCTGAGGGAGCTATTGAAAAAAGTAAGTAAAACGCTTGGGATGTCTATGCGTAAGCCAACTGTTGTTGTTTGTACCCCTTCAGGCAGTACGACAGTAGAAAGACGTGCAATCCATAATGCGGTAACAAGCTACGGTGCAAAGCATGTACATTTAATTGAAGAACCAGTTGCAGCTGCGATTGGTGCAGATTTACCAGTCGATGAACCAATTGCTAATGTAGTCGTTGATATTGGTGGAGGAACTTCTGAGGTAGGTATTATTTCCTTCGGAGGAGTTGTCTCTTGTAATTCAGTACGCACTGCTGGAGACAAAATGGATGATGAAATCATTCAACATATCCGCAAAACGTATAATATTCTAATTGGGGAACGCACTGCTGAAAATATAAAAATGGAAATCGGTTATGCTCACCCGAATCATAAAGAAGTGACGATGGATATTCGCGGTCGTGATATGGTAACTGGTTTACCTAAAACCATCGAAATAACGTCGACAGAAATTTATAATGCGATTAAAGAATCACTTGAACAAATCCTAGAGGCAATTCGCGCTACATTAGAGGACTGCCCTCCAGAGTTAAGTGGAGATATTGTTGACCATGGAATTGTTTTAACAGGTGGAGGCGCCCTTTTAAATGGAATGCAGGAATGGCTTGCTAATGAAATTAGTGTCCCAGTCCATATGGCACCAAATCCACTTGAATCGGTAGCGATCGGTACTGGACGCGCTATAAAAATGATTACCAAACTACAAAAAGCAGCGAAATAATAAGTAAAAGCTAGCTTCAGAGAGATTATCTTTGAAGCTAGCTTTTTTGCCCCAATATTATTTTTAAACAGTCATCAAAAATACATTTACAAATTATTCAGAATAAAGTATACTGAATTATAATACTGTGAAATACGTATGCCACGTAATCGTACACGGTACAATAAAGTGAATTTCCATAACTGCCTAATTTGTTCACATCCCATTAACCAGGTATGTTCCAACAAATAAAAGCCAGTTCGAACAAAATTGCAGCAACCCTGCATTTGTTTGAGCTGGCTTTTTTACTTTAGAAAGGAGGAATTACATGTCTGGTGCATTAAACAACATTAAAATTCTAGACCTATCACGAGTGCTTGCAGGACCCTACTGTACGATGATTCTCGGCGATCTTGGTGCAGAAATAATAAAAGTCGAGGCACCTGGTGGAAGTGATGAGACTCGAGGGTGGGGACCGCCTTTCCAAAACGGAGTAAGCGCCTATTACCTTTGTGCGAATCGAAACAAGAAAAGCATTACCGTCAATTTAAAAACAGAAGAAGGAATTGCCCAGATCAAACAATTAATTACAGAGTCAGATGTTATTGTCAATAACTTTAAAGTTGGAACGATGGACCGATTCGGACTCGATTACGACACCGTCCGAGAACTGAATCCTGCCATTGTCTACTGCTCCATCACTGGCTTCGGGGAAACAGGACCATATAAGCATATGCCAGGATATGACTTCATTATCCAAGCGATGAGTGGATTAATGAGTATTACTGGCACGGAAGCATCTGGTCCACAGAAAATGGGAGTTGCCATTACCGATATCTTAACTGGACTCTATGCCTGCATCGGAATCCAAGCCGCACTGATTGAACGGACCAATTCAGGTAAAGGTCAAAATCTAGACCTTTCCTTGTATGATTCAGCCGTAAGCGCTTTAGTCAATATCGGCAGTAATTACTTGATGTCTGGGAACATCCCGACAGCTCTTGGCAATCATCATGCCAATATCGTTCCATATCAAACCTTCAGCACAGCTGATGGGGAGATGGTGATTGCAGTTGGTAACGACAATCAATTTAAAAATCTATGTTGTCTATTAAATGTCCCCGATCTTAGTAGCGATAAGCGTTTTGAAAAAAATGCAGATCGTGTAAAGCATAGAGATTTACTTGTGCCACGGTTACAGGAAGTGTTTTCAACAAAGCCGACCGCATACTGGCTTGAAAAATGCCATACAAATAACATTCCATGCGGACCAATTCAAAATTTGGAAGAAATGAGTAATGATCAGCAACTGCATGATCGCGAAATGTTCGTTGATTACGAACATCCTACAGCAGGTTCTA
Source organism: Oceanobacillus polygoni (assembly GCF_008304605.1). Lineage (GTDB taxonomy): Bacteria > Bacillota > Bacilli > Bacillales > Amphibacillaceae > Oceanobacillus > Oceanobacillus polygoni. The sequence continues at coordinate 45,451 of NZ_PIJY01000001.1, forward strand.
TAAAAATGGTTGGAAGTCCATTAAAACTATCTCGAACACCTGTCACTTATTCCCTTCACCCTCCTGATGCAGGTGAACATAATGAAGCGTTTCGCACAGACCTAAATGAAATGAAAAACAACTAAACGAGGAGATGAGCTTATGAATTTTGAATTTAATGAAGAACAAAAGATGCTGCGTGACACGGTAAGAAGCTTTACAGACAAGGAAATTATGCCATACATTGACGGGTGGGACCGAGAAGGAAAGTTTGACTTAAGCATATTGACGAGACTCGCAGATCTTGGGCTAATGGGTGTCTGCATCCCTGAAGCATATGGTGGCAGCGGAATGGATTACAACGCATTAGCTATCGTTTGTGAGGAACTAGAGCGAGGCGATACTGCCTTTCGTACTGCTGTCTCCGTGCATACAGGCTTAAATAGCATGACATTACTTCAATGGGGAACAGAGCAACAAAAGCAGAAATACCTTACTCCGCAGGCAAAAGGTGAAAAAATTGGTGCATTTGGTCTGACCGAGCCTGGAGCTGGTTCGGATGTTGCAGCTTTACAAACAACAGCTGTACGAGATGGTGACAACTATATTTTAAACGGTCAGAAAACATGGATATCACTTTGTGATATTGCCGATCATTTCATTGTTTTTGCTTACACTGGAGATCGCTCCCAAAAACATAAAGCTATTTCTGCTTTCATCGTGGAACGTTCACGGGAGGGCTTCTCTTCAAAGGCGATAAAAGGCAAACATGGTATTCGCTCCGGCAATACTGGCGAAATATTTTTCGAAAATATTAAGGTACCGAAAGAAAATCTGTTGGGCGAAGAAGGAGAAGGATTTAAAATTGCCATGTCAGCATTGGATAACGGTCGTTTTACAGTTGCTGCTGGTGCTGTCGGACAAATTATGGCTTGTTTAGAGGCTTCCGTGAAATACTGTCATGAACGGGAAACATTCGGCAAAGAAATTGGGAAACACCAACTCGTCCAACAAATGATTGCGAAGATGGAGGCCGGCTATCAAATGAGCCGTTTGCTCGTCTATCGGGCAGGTGAACTTAAAAACCAAGGAAAACGCAACACAAGAGAAACCTCTCTTGCTAAATGGCAAGCCTGTGACTTCGCTAATCAAGCAGCAGATGATGCCGTGCAAATTCACGGTGCTTACGGCTATTCCGATGAATATCCAGTAGAACGCTATTTACGAAATTCGAAAGCTCCAGTCATTTATGAAGGAACGCGTGAAATTCACACGATTATGCAGGCGGAGTATGTATTAGGCTATCGGGAAGATAAGCAGTTGAATAAAATGCTTCCTGCTTGGGAGGGAGAGACAGAGCGCGTTTGAAAAGAATAATAATCTATTTCCCCTAGCATCTTAAATGCTGGGGTTTTTACATGCTTCTAAAATGTGTACAAATACATCATTCAACATAGAAATGATGAACATATCTATGCATAACGATTTCTTATTCATATACTATTATGAAACAAATTTCAGATAGAAAGGAGAGACACGAATGGCATTACAGCTTATGAAATTATTTGTTTCTGCATCAACGGACACAGAGGTTACGCCAACGGTTGAAAAGTTTTTTTATGTAGCAGTAGCTGATACTGAACCAGGGGACACCTTAACGATTGATGCCGCTGATTTCTTTGATGATCTAGGTGCTGAAGTCGTTGAACTCCCAGAGTTAGCAGAGAACAATAGTTACTATCACCTATATATTAATGGGGTACTACAAATGCAGGATATCTCAACTTATACGCCTGGTGCAACGGGGGTTGGATCACTTAGTATTGAAGTACCTGCTGGTCCAGACTCCATATTAGCAGGAACACCAATCGTACTAGAAGTAGTCAACTTCGATACGAGTTCTACGACAGATATTACAACATAACTTCACCTGAAATGGGGTGGTCTAAGCCACCCCTTCATTACTTGATTACTATTGATGGATTGTAATAAATTGTAGAATGATTGGAGCTCCTTCTGGAGGTACATCACTTGTTTTTAATTGCAATATCCCTTCCTGAATCTCATAGGTAACTGGCGGCTGTAATACGCCATTAATAAAGAGATTTACATAGGAAACCGACTTCGGATCTAATATCCCACGATTACCATATTGTGTTAATTCATCTTTATTCGTATATAGAAGACTTTTCCCATCAGACAATGCATTATACTGATAAGTATCAACTTTATTGATTTTTTTAGCAGACTTTATCGGAATTTTAATACGAAACTCAGAACTTGTATTGACCATATCATATACACGTTGAGCGGAGACAATATGCTTTTTATAATGTTCTATTTCGGCCACCTGCCTCTGTTGATAAACTAGAAATATTACTCCTACATTCTATGATTCAACTAAGTGAATCGTTCAAAAAAAGACACCTAATTACAATCCAGAAAACAACTTGTGTAAAAGCGGAAAAAATCGAGTTTCACTAAATTTGCGCAACATAAAGAAGATGGCACACAATCAGTACCATCCCCTCTTACCTATTCTTATTTTGTCTCTATATAATTCATATATTGCTTATACAAATCATTTAAGGCGGAGGCAAGGGCATTGCCCGCTTTCCCTAAGTAGTGCTGTTTTACCGTTTCAATTGGTTTTTCTATCCCATCCTGCAAACTATAGCCTCTTAGCAATTGTTGAACAAATTCTCTTCCATGTTTCGTTGCTAATGTACAATTTGCGGCTACAATCACACCATATTTTTTATCAATTTCTGCTGTAATTGTTAATGTATCATAAATACTTTTAGCTGCCATCCCTGCCGGAAGTCTCGCGTGTCCTGCAATAAAAACGGTATTCACTGTTTTTCAAACCCCTTCATCATCTGTAACTCTTACTTTACCTTTACAGATTTCTTTTCCACGATTGTCTCTGTTTCTATAATATTCACGCCGCGTTTCATTAGCGCTTCAATATACTTCTGACCAGGGACAATCTGTTCTGGTGGGTATACACCCTTTTTCGTAATTGTTCCATCACCAATCATTTGCGCTACAATCGAAATCGTATTTGCGGTAGCTCGAGCCATCGCTGTTATATTTGTTTTTCGATCCTTATACGTAGTCATTTCGTAAGCATAAGCAGCTTCTGCCCCATCCTTGTCTCCAGAAACAATCACTCTTAATAAAACAGCATCATCTTTCTCGCCTAATTCAACGATTGGGTCAAGTACCTTCAAAAAAACATCACGTGGACGAATCATCTGACCATTGACTTCTACCTCATAATCGAGTTTCGTTAAATTTAAATCAACAAGCAGCTTAAATTTCTCCGCATGGCCTGGATAACGAATTGTCTTATATTCAAGTGTTTCAATATCTGGAAAGGATAAAGAGAGTGTCGATGTTCCACCAGATGTATGAAATGCTTCCAACGGGCCAAATCGTTCAAAATAAATCGGTTCTATCTCTGTTAGTGATGGAATTTCTTGCTTGACTCCCTTACGAATAATTAAGGATGGATCTGTATAATGATCGAAGACCCCTTCCATTGAAAATACATGATTATATTCAATTGGAGGATCTGGCTTTACAGGAATGCCACCAACATATAATTTAATCGACTTTACTTGATCAAGCTTGCTTGCACCATAGCCTGATAAAATATTAATCATCCCAGGTGCCACTCCAAGATCTGGAATGAGGGTAACTTGAGCTGTCTTCGCGTCATCCGCCATCTGCAGCACTTTATCGGTCATATGTCCGATATGTCCACCTAAATCTACGGCACTAACCCCTACCTCAATTGCAGTTTTAGCAACAATTTCATTAAATGAATAAAAAAGCGCATTAATCACCACATCAAATTGTCGAATAAAGGCTGCAAGCTCCTCTCGATTGCCTGCATTTACTTGATACGCCTTTAATTTCTTAGAATTCAACTGATTACATACTTGCTTCGCCCGTTCAATGTCAATATCGGCAAGCCCAACATTTGTTACGCCTGGACTCAAAACTAAATCCCGAACTGCTTCTTTTCCCATCAAGCCTGAACCTAATACACCTATCTTCATCCCGATTCACTCCCTGCTTAGATTGGTAAAAGCATGGTCTATCTGTTTCGTAATTTTAAAAACCCACACATTTATAACTTATGATTCAACATCAATTTGTGCGCGTTGTAATTTCCCGCTATAGTCCACGTAAATTGCTTTCCATTCTGTAAACACATCCAATGCTTGAATCCCAGAATCTCGATGACCATTTCCAGTTCCTTTCGTTCCTCCAAACGGCAAATGAATTTCTGCACCTGTTGTTCCAGCATTTACATAGACAATTCCCGTATCCAAATCACGCTGTGCTTTAAAAACACGGTTAACATCATTCGTAAATATCGAGCTAGACAGTCCATATGTTACACCGTTATTTACTTCAATTGCTTCTTCAAAACTCGCAACAGGAATAATCGAGACAACTGGCCCGAAAATTTCTTCCTGCGCAATTCGCATATCTGCTTTTGCATTGGTAAACAAGGTAGGCGCAAAATAATAACCGTTTTCATGAGCATCCTCTGTCAGCTCATAACCACCCGCCAGCAGGTCCGCTCCCTCTGCTTTACCAATTTCAATATATTGCTTAATTTTAGCAATGCCCGACTGATTAATAATCGGGCCGACTTTGATCGATTCATCAAGTCCATTCCCGATACTTAGCTTATCCATAGCAGCAAGCAGTCTCTCTTCCAACGTCCGTTTGACCTTTTCATGAACAATGACCCGACTGCACGCTGTGCAACGCTGCCCACTCGTTCCAAAGGCACTCCAAAGAATTCCTTCCACAGCAAGGTCTAAATCAGCATCATCCATAACGATAACTGCATTCTTCCCACCCATTTCTAAGGAGACTTTCTTCAACTGCTTTCCACATTCGCTTGCAATGTTTCTTCCCGTATCATTGGAACCCGTAAATGAAATAACACGGATAGCTTCATGATGTACCATTGCTTCACCGACGACAGATCCGGCACCAAATACAACATTGATAATCCCTTTAGGCAAACCTGCTTCTTCAAAAATTTTGGCAAGCTCATATGCCATGATTGGCGTTTCCGTAGCTGGTTTCCAAACAACCGCATTTCCTGCAACAATTGCAGGAAACGATTTCCACGTTGCAATTGCAATCGGGAAATTCCACGGGGTAATAATGCCGACAACTCCGACTGGCGCCCGCTGACTCATCGCAAATTTATCCTTTAATTCAGCAGGTGTCGTCTGACCAAATAAACGTCGACCTTCCCCAGCCATATAAAATGCCATATCGATGCCCTCTTGAACCTCTCCACGCGCCTCTTCAATTACCTTGCCATTTTCCATCGTAAGTAGCTGGGATAGTCTTTCTTTACGCTCTTTCATGATATAGCCGACACGGTAAAGCACTTCTGCACGTTGTGGTGCAGGAACAAGCGCCCATTCTTTTTGTGCCGCCTTCGCTGCAGCTACCGCTTCGTCAACCATCTCTTTCGTTGATAAAGGTACTTGCACAATCTCTTCACCAGTTGCTGGATTAATCACTGCTTGGGCTTCACTTACGTCCACCCATTCTCCATTAATAAAGTTATTAAGTTTTTCAACTTCCAATGATAGCGTTGTCATAATTATCCCTCCCAAATAAATTAAAGCAGTAAATGGAGTACCTTTACCCTATTTCTATATATATTTATTTTCTATCTTTAGTATAAATGAGTACAAGTTAATTGTACAATTGTTATTAAAATACTAAATTTATTGGATATTCCTTAAAGGATTATGTTAGATTGTACGTACATCAGATCAAAGAGAAAGAGGTGCTGTTCCTATGACTCATACACTTAAACACGCACAGCAATTGGATAGCGAAGATCGTTTGAAGAATTTCCGAACCGAATTCTACAGACCAAACGATACAATTTATTTCGATGGTAATTCCCTTGGATTGTTATCCAAACGTGCAGAGCAATATGTAATGGAAGTGATGAATGATTGGAAAAATCATGCCATTGATGGTTGGACCGATGGTGATCATCCTTGGTTTTATCTAGCTGAGAAGCTTGGGAAAATGTCCACCAATCTTGTTGGCGCAAAGCAAGAGGAAGTAATCATTAGCGGTTCAACGACAACCAATCTCCATCAGCTAACAGCAAGCTTCTACCACCCAAAAGGTACAAAAAAGAAGATTCTTGCGGATGTATTGAATTTCCCTTCTGATATTTATGCATTAAAAAGCCAATTAGCACGAAAAGGATATGATCCCCAAACACATCTTATTCAAGTGCCGAGTACTGATGGGAATACGCTGAAAACAGAAGATATCATCAATCACATGACAGAGGAAATCGCATTAATTGTCCTGCCTAGTGTCCTGTATCGCAGTGGCCAAATTCTAGATATGCAAAGATTAACAAAAGAAGCTCATAAACGAGGAATTTTTATTGGCTTTGATCTTTGCCATTCGATTGGTTCCATCCCTCACAGTCTATCAGAATGGGGTGTTGACTTTGCTTTCTGGTGTACGTATAAACATTTAAATGGAGGTCCTGGAAGTGTTGGAGGACTCTATGTGAATCAAAAGCATTTCGGCAAAACACCCGGACTTGCCGGATGGTTTAGCTCTTCCAAGGAAACACAATTTGATATGGAGCACGAATTAACTCCAGCTAATCATGCAGGTGCCTACCAAATCGGAACGCCACATGTATTAAGTATGGCACCACTACTTGGGGCACTACAGATATTTGAGGAAGCTGGTATTGAAAATATCCGCAAAAAATCATTACGACTAACAGCGTACTTGATGAACTTGATTGAAAGCGAATTAGCAGCATATTCCTTTTCCATCGCTAATCCGAAGCAAGATCATGAGCGTGGTGGGCATGTATTACTACTGCATCCAGAAGCAGCACGGATTTGCAAAGCATTGAAAGCAAACGGAGTGATTCCGGATTTCCGCAACCCAAATGGAATACGGATTGCTCCTGTCGCCTTATACAATACTTTTGAAGAAGTATGGCAAATGGTTCAAATCCTGAAAACCATTATGGAGAAAGAAAGCTATAAAAACTACGAAAATAAACGAGGTGTAATCGCATGAGTAAATGGATTGATATTTCACAACCCTTAACGAATGATATGGCACATTGGCCAGGAGATACACCATTCCATTATACGCTTTCTGCCACAAAGGAGCAGATTGGCTCTGCAAATATTGGAGAAATCACAACAAGTCTGCACATCGGGACACATATTGATGCTGCCTTTCATTTTGATTCCAATGGTAAAACCGTTGATCAGCTTGACCTTGATCTTTATATCGGAAAAGCTGCCGTCATTGATGTCAGTCATACAGAAACAATTACAACAGCAGTATTAAAAAAGTACCCATTTGATCAGACAACAAGACTGCTGTTGCGAACATCACTGCCGAACAATCCAAAGCGATTCCCAAGCAAATTCCCATATCTTGACCCAGAAATTGCCCAGTTCTTAAGTGAAAAAGGCATCCAATTACTCGGCATTGATATCCCCTCTGTTGATGCACCGGACAGCAAAGAACTTCACACACATCACGCTCTCCATCAACACGGTATCCATATTCTCGAAAATATTATGCTAGACCATGTCAATCCAGGATTTTATGATTTAATCGCTTTGCCGCTAGCTATTCACGGCGCAGATGGCAGTCCAGTTCGCGCCGTATTACGTCCACTGGAGGGGAATGAATGATGACGGATTCTTCCAACAAAACATTTCAATCAGAAAAAGGAATTCATACGGATTTTAGGGAGAAAATGACATATGGAGATTACCTTCAGCTTGAGCCCTTATTATCGAGTCAAAGACGATTATCCAGCCACCATGATGAAATGCTATTTATAATTATCCACCAGGTAAGCGAGCTATGGCTAAAGCTCATTATTCATGAAATGCAAGCAGCAATCGAAAAGATTCAAGCAAACGAACTGCAAGCGTCCTATAAAATGCTTGCCCGTGTCAGCAAAATACAATCCCAAATTATCCAAGCCTGGGATGTACTTTCAACGTTAACACCTGCAGAGTATATGGAATTTCGGGATAAACTAGGAAATGCTTCTGGATTTCAATCCTACCAATACCGGCTAGTTGAGTTTGTCTTAGGCTATAAAACACCATTTATTTTGAAAATATATCAAAAAGACAAGGAGCTCCATCAAATTCTAACCGATGCCTATCATGCACCTGGCCTATATGATGTCGCTATTCAAGCGTTAGACAAAGCAGGTCTCCCCATTGATAAAGCAGTTTTAGAACGAGATATTTCGGAAACATATCAGAAAAATGCAAGTGTTGAACAGGCATGGCTTCAGGTCTATCAGAACGTCGATCGCTATTGGGATCTTTATCAATTAGCTGAAAAGCTCGTCGATATCGAAGATTGGTTCCAGCAATGGCGTTTCAGACATATGAAAACAGTTGAACGCATCATTGGTCACAAAACTGGTACTGGAGGATCATCTGGTGTCAGCTATCTAAAAAAGGTGCTGGATCATTATTTCTTTCCTGAGCTTTGGGAAATTCGAACAAAGCTTTAACAACGATAGAACGTTCTTCAAAATAGTGAGGATTATGCTATACTAATAAGATAACTTTTTCAAACATGAAAGGAATTACAGCATGAACAATAACAAAGAACAATGGTCGACAAAGCTCGGCTTCATCTTATCATCTGCAGGAGCGGCAGTCGGCCTTGGAGCAATATGGAAATTCCCTTATATGACAGGAATGAATGGTGGGGGCGCCTTTTTCCTATTATTTATCGGCTTTACCATCATTCTCGGTCTTCCTCTTTTAATTGGTGAATTTATCATCGGAAGAAGCTCCCAAAAGGAAGCAGTCACAGCTTACAAATCACTCGCACCGAAAACACCTTGGTCATTCATCGGGGTCTGGGGAGTGGTTGGTGCATTTATCCTAATGGCATTTTATAGTGTTGTAGGAGGCTGGGTCCTTCTATACAGTTTCATGTCTCTACCAGGACAAATTATTAAAGAAAATGCGAATTATCCTGAGCTATTTGCAAGCCTTACTGGTAGCCCACTTGTTACAATTCTCGGTCTTGGATTATTTGTTCTCATTAACATTATTGTTGTATCTCTCGGTATTACAAATGGGATTGAGAAATCAAATAAAATACTAATGCCATTACTATTTATCTTCTTTATTATACTTGTCATCCGGTCCGTTACATTTGAGGGGGCAATGGAAGGGATTCGCTTCTTCCTGCAGCCAGATTTCTCCAAATTAAATGCGGAAAATGTCCTATATGCACTCGGACAAGCATTCTTTTCCTTAGCGGTAGGAATCTCAGTGATGGTGACATACAGCTCTTACTTGAAAAAGGATGTCAGTTTACCAGCATCAGCAGCATCAGTAAGCATCATGAACATATTTGTTTCCTTGCTTGCAGGGTTAGCAATCTTTCCGGTTGTATTTGCCTTTGGCCTAAAGCCTACAGAAGGACCTGGACTCCTGTTTATCGTACTGCCTGAAGTATTTGCACAAATGCCGTTCGGCGAATTGTTTTTAAGCTTATTTTTACTGTTGTTTTTATTCGCAGTATTGACCTCGTCCTTTAGTATGCTGGAAATTATTACAGCAGCTTTTACAGAAAATAAGCAGCGCTCAAGAAAAAAAGTTGCATTAATTGCTGGTTTACTCGTATTTTTGGCAGGCATTCCGTCTGCATTATCTACCAACCTGCTTACGGACTTCACTATATTCGGTTTAACTGTATTCGATGCAAGTGATTTCCTTGTAAGTAATATTATGCTTCCGGGTGGCTGCCTATTTATTTCATTATTTATCGGCTTTAAATTGGATAAATCTTTATTAAAGCAAGAATTTTCTTATGGAAATCAATTACCCAATGGACTATTCCATGTATGGTTCCAGCTGATGCGTTGGTTAGTTCCTACCACAATTATCATCGTTTTCTTAAGATCTGTAGGGATTTTATAGTGCTAAAAGAAATGGAAAGATTTCACTTGAGGAGTGACAGACATGCCACGACGTAAAATTGTAATTGTAGGCGGTGTTGGTGGCGGGGCTACGGTCGCCGCCCAAATCCGCAGAAACGATAAAGATTCCGAAATCATCATCTTTGATAAAGGGGGATACATTTCTTACGCAAACTGCGGTATCCCCTATTATCTTGGTGATGTGGTTCAAAACAGAGAGGATCTCCTGTACCCTCCTGAAAAATTCGCGAAAAAATACGATGTTTCTGTTCATACAAATACGGAAGTCATTTCAATATCACGCTCTGATAAAAATATAAAATATCGGAACGGAAGCCAAGTGCAGGAGGAAACCTATGACAAACTAATTCTCTCTCCTGGTGCATCTGCAATTGTTCCAGATATAGAGGGCATTCATAATGATCGAACCTTTACGGTGAAAACGATTGAGGATATGGATGCTGTCCATGCATTCATCCAACAAAATATACCGAAGTCAGTTGCTGTCGTTGGTGCTGGATTTATCGGGTTAGAGATGATTGAAAACTTGCATGTACTAGGATTAAACTGCACCATTATCGATCGTTCTTCTCAAGTAAGTAAAATCGTTGATGATGATATGGCGGCAATAGTCGAAGATCACTTGAAAGATAAAGGAATTGAGCTCATTTTAAATGATGGCTTGAAGGGATTTAAGAATGATGGCAAGACATTATTTTTAAACAGCGGGAAACAATTGGAAGCAGATATGACGATTTTAGCGATTGGAGTAAAGCCCAATACCGATTTAGCTATCCATGCAGCCCTTGAGTTAGGTAGCACTGGTGCTGTTTCAGTAAATGAATACATGCAAACAACAGATCCTGATATTTACGCATTAGGAGATGTCGTTGAAACGAGAGACTTGCTAACTGGATCACCAAGACATATCGCGCTTGCTTGGCTTGCGCATCGACAGGCAGCTATTATTGCTGCACACTTGGATGGAGAATACATTCCTTATCGCGGCAATATAGGTTCTTCCATTTTGAAGGTATTTGATTTAACAGTGGCTGCAACCGGACATAACCGACAGAGCTTGCAGCAGGAAGGCAAACAATTCAAGAATGTAGTCCTTGCATCTACTTCTCACGCTAACTATTATCCATGTTCCAAGAAACTCTGGTTAAAACTGTTTTTCCATCCAGAAACAGGGCTGATTTTTGGTGGTAATGTTGTCGGATATGATGGTGTTGATAAGCGGATGGCTGTACTCGCTACTGCTATCAAAGGAAATTTAACTGTGCATGATCTCCCAGAGCTCGAGCTCGGATATGCACCGCCTTATTCCAGCTCAAAGGATCCAATCAATATTATTGGGTATCAAGCAATTGATATGCTAAAAGAGTAAATCCCGGCTAACGACCGGGATTTACTCTTTTTACATATTATCTTCAAATTGGTAAATAAGTTCAAAGCTCGTTTCATCCAATAACTCTGCAACGTGGACGCGCAAGCCATGGCCGAAAATAACCTCATCCTCTGTCATTGCAACAATCATTGCTTTCGTATTATTGCGAGTATCAATATAAATATCTCCGACAGCAGGCTTCAAAGTATCATCATTTTCAGCAAGATAGCTAATCGACTCATCTTTTAGCTGTTGCTCTTCAGGTACAAGGTTTTTATCATAATACGCGATTTCTTGACTAGCATCCTGACGGCCAGGAACCATCACAACATATTCATGATGCTTTACACCATTATCACGTGTTGTATTCACGTTTCCGTTCTCAATACTTTCCACTTTTTCAATCTCATTCAAGGAATAGTGATCTAAAAAGTCTGGTGCAGGTTTAACGATTAGAATATAGTCGCCTGGCTCTGGCTTCGCATATTGATCAATCGTGTAACGTTTTCCATAAAATATAAATGTATCATTATGCTTTGGTTTATAATAATCAATCTCACTTGCCTTCGTTAAAATCTGTTTCATATCCTTTAAACGATACAAGTGTACGGATTGTTTAAACATGGGCTTTACTGAATACACTTTATGGAGCTCGTTTTGATAAAACACAAACTGGCCTTTTCTTACTTGATAAAGCTTCATTCCGATCCCTCCTAATTAAAACATTATTTCCATTATAACTAGTTTCTATCATAAAGTGAATCTTCATTCTATGTATTTCACATGAAGTCGTTTACCGAGCTTATTTTCACTAGCATAGATAACATAGCCTATGATTATTTTCCCTTAGGGAGTACATTTTTAAACCTCTGTTCTTTCTTTTTCACTTTTTTCTTATTTTATGAAACAAACCACCTTTCTAATTCGTATAACCAATTAGAAACGAACATAGGAGATGAAATGCAAACATGACAGGAATTTTAACAACTACGATTCTCACTTTCATTCTATATATTATCATTGCTGTTTACTTTATCCTTAAAAATCAGCAACAACGGAAAACGACAATCAAAGCTGCTGGACTTACTTTAATTAGTCTTTTCATTATTACAGCAATCATCGTCTATATTTTCATGCCTACTATCACCATTCCAAATATGACGATTGCAAACTTAATTGTCGCTTTTATTGGAACACTAGGTTTATATGGGTTGACGATGAGCAAGCCATTTACAAAAGCAAGTCGTCCAATCGATATCGTTTCATCTGGAATTATTGTATTAGCAATCATTGCAGTTCCAACATTTTTTATCCTTGGCATTTCTGCTCTAGATAATAGTTATGACTCCATTAAGAAACAAGAAATGGAAGAGGCAAAGCCACTCGATAAAGATGCTACACCAATTGTTGTGTCACCAGAGTCTGCACGTAATAAGGTTCAAAAAGCGATGAGTGTTGTTCCAAACACACAGTTCTATGATCTCGGTAAATTACAAGTACAGATGATAAATGACGATATCGTGTTCATTGCTCCAGTTGAATTTAGTGGTTTCTGGCGTTATTTCCGCGGTAAAGAAACAGAAGGTTATTTTACCATATCTGCGACAGATATCAATGCCCAGCCGAAATTTATTGAAAGTAAAATGAAGTATACGAACTCCAGTTACTTCCAACATAATATCCAACGAACGATCTATGGGGCATATCCAAATTACATCCAAAGTGGCAACGCCCAAATCGAGGTAGATGAAGAAGGTAAACCATGGTATGTCCAGACGTTATATAAACCCATTGGATTTACAAACAAACCAAACATGTCCAAGCTGCATGTCGCAGTTGTTGACCCGGTAACAAGCGAAGTATCACTTTATATGACAGCCGATGCACCTGAATTTATCGATGGTTCGATTAGCTCCGAAATGGCTTCTGATCAAAATGAGTATTTTGGAAAATACGTCCATGGGTGGCTGAATTCTATTTTCGGGAAAAGGGATGTAAAAATACCAAACGAATCTGGAACCGAAAGCAATGTAACACCGATTTTTGATGAACAAGGGAACATGCATTATTTCACGGATATGTCCTCTCCTAAGGAAAATATTGATTCTGCTTTAGGCTACACATTAATCAATGCTCGTACAGGTGAATTGGTGTATTACAATGGCGAGAAAAATAATGGCATCATGGATAGTAAAGGTGCAAGAGAAATCGTTGATAAGGAATTCCCGGAGAAAAACTGGAAAGGCTCCATGCCGATTTTGTATAATATCGACGGAAATCCAACCTGGGTAGTCAATGTACTAGACCCGAATGGGTTATTTAAACAATATGCCTATATTAAAGCTGCAGATTCCGATTTTGTTGTTTTCGGTGATACTGCAAGACAAGCGCTAGATGCCTATCGAATAGCACTTGCTCAAGATCCTAGTAATGTGGAAGCTACTGGTGAGGCAGCCGGCCTTGAAAACGTAAGTGGTGAGATTGAACGTGTTGTTATTACAACCCAAACAACTGGACAACTGATTCAATTTTTAATAACTGATGATACAACCATTTACACACTGAGCTCAACGAAGGCTCCTTTAGCAGTCTTCTTACAGCAAGGTGATCATGTACAGTTTGAAGCGAATATGCTGGATAACGGTACTGCCATCGTCGAAGCTATTGAAATCGATGGTTTACAATAACAAGCAGGGTGTCCCGACTTTTCGGGTACACCCTGCTTTGTTATATAGTCACAGCATTCCTAGAACTTATTGATTCTCCATTTCCTCAACTAACATGGAGAGTTCCTCCCAGCGCTCCATTTTCTTTTCTAACGCTGCTTCTGTTTCTTGCTGTTCTCCATATAATTTCTGTACTTGTTCGGAATCACTTCCGGCATCGATAATGGCCTGCTGCAACGCTTCTACCTTTCCTTCCAGCTCCATGATCTGATCCTCAATATGTTCCCATTCCCGCCTGTCATTATAAGAAAGCTTTTTCTTTTGTTTCTTCGGTTTTTCGATTGCTTTCTCAGTCTTGTGCACTGTGCTTGTTGCTAATTGACGTTGTACTAAATAGGCACTGTAATTGCCTTGGAAAAGCTCTGTTCTCCCTTGCCCCTTAAAGACAAGTAAACGATCCGTAACACGGTCCAAAAAGTAACGATCATGGGATACCGTAATCACCACACCAGGAAAATGATCCAAATATTCTTCCAAAACACTAAGTGTCTGTGTATCTAAATCATTTGTTGGTTCATCTAAAAAGAGAACGTTTGGTTCAGTCATAAGCACTTTCAACAAATAAAGCCTGCGTTTTTCCCCACCAGATAATTTCCGAATATAGTTATATTGTTCTGCCCGGGAAAATAAAAAGCGTTCCAGCATTTGCTCAGCTGTTATGACTTGGCCGTCCTTTGTATGGATTACTTCTGCGACCTCTTTAATATAATCGATCATCCGCATACTTCCATCTAGTTCCTCATCACCCTGCGTATAGTAGCCAATTTTTACCGTCTCACCGATTTCAATTTCACCTTCATCCGGCTCAACTCGATTTGCCATTATATTAAGCAGCGTAGATTTTCCAGAGCCGTTGGCACCAATAATGCCGAGACGCTCTCCTGGAACTACGAGATAACTGAAATCATGCAAGAGCGTTGTAACATCATAGGTCTTCCCAATAGATTTCAGCTCAATTACCTTTTTACCTAATCGTGTAGAACCTACTTGAAACGCTAAATGATCCTTTTTCGTATCAAACGTTTCCTTTTTCATTTCTTCTGCACGCTCGATTCGTGCCTTTTGTTTCGTTGTTCTTGCCTTTGCTCCCCGTTTTAACCATTCTAATTCACGACGCAATGTATTCTGGTGCTTCTGCTCATTACTAACCTCAAGCGCCTCTCGCTCTGCTTTCTTCTCCAGAAACATTTCATAATTTCCTTCGTATATATACAAATTCCCTTTATCCAGCTCATAGATTCGATTCGTTACCCGATTTAAGAAATAACGATCATGTGTAACAAGGAGCAGAGATCCTTTATAGGATTGTAAGTATTTCTCGAGCCATTCTACGGTTTCATTATCCAAATGGTTGGTAGGCTCATCTAGTATCAGTAAGTCAGCTGGCTGAATAAGAGCCTTTGCAATAGCGACACGCTTTTGTTGTCCACCCGAAAGCTCCGTTACCTTTTTGCCAAAATCCGTTATACCGAGCTTGGTTAATATCGTCTTAGCTGCAGTGTTCGCTTCCCATGCTTCCGCTTCATCCATCTTCTGCTGAAGCCTCATTAATTCCTGTTGATATGCACTATTCTCCGCATCCTCCTGTAGCTTTAATAATGCTGCTTCATATGCACGCATCAGCTTCATAATCGTCGCTTCCCCGTAATAAATCTGGTCAATAACAGTTAGATTAGGGTCAAGGATTGGATCCTGTGCTAAATATTCAATTCGGTAATCTTTTGCATGTTTCAAATTTCCTTTTTCCGGTGAATCTATTCCAGCAATCACTTTCAAAAAGCTTGATTTCCCTGTTCCATTGACACCAATCAATCCAATCCGCTCATTATCAGCAATGGTACAGCTGATGTCATCAAAAAGAACTTTATCACCATAAGATTTATGTAAATTTTCTATAATAAGCATTGTTTAACCTTCCTCACGCTTTTCAATTATAATTCGCGTTTTCATTCCATGTTACTTTCTTTTCCGTATCAACTGCTTTATCCAAGCTTTCACAATAATAACGATTAATAATAAAAGCCATGATGTAACTAAATAAAAAATAAGCTTAGCTCCTTCATTCATTTCCGAAAAGAATGTGGCCATCCCTATCCAGATGACACCAATCATCACGAGCTGTCCAAGTAATAGTTTAATGATAATCTCCCCCGAATTTCTTTACTAGCCTATCTAATAGTTTAGCCTAATAGAGCTTAATTTTCCATGTTAAAAAAACAACTGCATATCCTATTCAAATTATCATTGTAAAATAGGAAAGGAAATCGGGTATGACGCCGATTTCCTTAGTCCATTTTTTCATATTCAGTAATCATTTGTTCATAATTCAAAGGTCCGTACACACGCTGCCTGATAACCCCGTTAGAATCAATCAGATAGGTTGTAGGAATCGGACTTATTTTGTATAAGCTGGATACCTGTCCTTCCTCATCCATCAGCACTGGAAAAGTCAGTCCGTACGTTGCAATAAATTCAGCGACCGTCTTTCTATTCATTTCCATATTCGTTATATTAACAGCAAGTACTACCGCATCTTTGTCCTTATAAAATCGTTCCATATCAGGCATTTCTTCCCGACACGGTGGACACCAAGTCGCCCAGAAATTAAGCAGTACACGTTTTCCTTTAAAGTCAGATAGTTGCACCGTCTCCCCTTCATTTGTCATCAATTTAAAGTCAGGTGCCTTCTGGCCAACCTCCGTACCAATATTCTCCGCCGCAATCAATCCTGCAGCTGAAAAAAATACCGCAATAAACAATAGTGTTGAAACGATTCTTTTCATCTTGTTACCACCACCCATAAGTAATCATTTTAGCTTTCCATCGTTAGCTGATTAACATGCATGCTTATCGATAATTTTGGTCTATTTGATATATAATACATATAGAGTGATGAATACGAAACGTGTTAGTTTAGGGAAGGAGAGAACATATGGAGCTGCAAAAAGGAAAATTAAACTGTATTACAGATGTAGACGGTGTGAAGGTCGGACATGTAACACTTTACGAGAAAATTGATGATCAAGATACGATATGCACCGGGGTAACAGCTATTCTTCCCCATTCAGGAAACTTATTTAAGAAAAAAACACATGCTGCAAGCGCAGTGATTAATGGTTTCGGGAAAACAACCGGTCTTGTACAACTAGAAGAGCTTGGATTACTAGAATCACCAATCATGCTTACCAATACCCTTAGTGTGGGCTCCGTCATGCAAGGAACCCTACAATATATGCTTGAGGAGAACGAAGATATTGGTGTAAGTACGGGAACAATTAACCTTGTTGTCGGCGAGTGTAATGATGGCTATTTAAATTCTATTCGACTCCAAGCAGTAAAACCGGAACACGCCATTCAAGCAATTAAAAGGGCGAGCACAGAACCTGTTCAAGAAGGTGCTGTTGGCGCTGGTAAGGGCATGGCATGCTTTGAATATAAAGGTGGAATCGGTACCGCTTCTCGTACGATTTCAGCAGATAACAAAAATTACACGGTCGGATGCCTTGTATTAAGTAATTTTGGAAAACGCGAGCAAGCACTGTTTGCCAATTGGAGTAAAGCCAACCTGGACACGCCTGATGGCTCTATTATGATTGTAATTGCTACAGATGCACCACTTTATGAACGGCAGTTAAAGCGCCTTGCTAGACGTTCTGCAATTGGACTAGGTCGAACTGGCAGCATCGTTGACCATGGGAGCGGGGACATCGCTATTGCCTTCTCTACTGCAGCAACATACGATCACAATTCGAATCATACCGTTGAATCGCTCTCCTTTATTCGCGATGACCATCCAGTAATGGGCCAGCTATTCCAAGGAGTTATTGAAGCAACAGAAGAAGCAATTATGAATTCTCTAGAACACGGTGAGACTACTGTGGGTAGAAAAGGTAGAATACTCGACAAAGCCCCATTATAGAAAAGGTGGATAGCGTTCTGCTATCCACCCTCTATTTCACTTCGACTTCTTCAAAAATGATTTTGGTACATCTGCTTGGAACAGCAATAATTGTTCAGTCGTTGGATGCTGAAAAGATAATACCTTCGCATGAAGTCCCATTCTTCCAATCACATTCTGTTTAGAACCATATTTTTTGTCGCCAACAATCGGGTGTCCAAGATCTTGCATATGAACACGTATTTGATTTTTACGGCCTGTTTCTAGTTGCACTTCAAGTAAAGAAAAGTCTTGATTAGATTGTAATACTTTATAATGCGTAATCGCATGCTGTCCATCATTTTTAGTTGGACTAGAATAGACCATATGCGTTTTACTTTCCCTCAACCAAGAGGATACATATCCTTTCTGCTTCGTTACCTCTCCTTCTACTAACGCAACATAGGAACGTTCCTTGACGACCCGTTTCCAATTATTTTGTAAGGTCCGCTTTACTTCCTCGCTCTTCGCAAACATCATTACACCAGATGTATCTTTGTCCAAACGATGCACAACAAATATTCGATTTTCCGGATCTTCCTGTCTTACATATTCCATCAGCTGATGATGTGCTGTTTGTTTCTTTTCTTTTTCTGTTGCAATAGAAAGCAATCCAGCTTCCTTGTTGATAACAATAACAGCATCGTCTTCATACAAGATAGTCATCCCAATTAATACGTTCTGTTTAATGGCAGCTTTATTTTTCAAAACCGTAACCATTTGTCCAGGATGCAGTGCATAATTGTACTTTGTTTCAATATGATCATCGATTGTTACTTGACCACGAGCAAGTATCGATTTAACAGAATTTCGACTGCGATTTGACATAACCTTTAATAAAAAAGGTAATAGTTCCATTTCTTCCTCCACTTTAAATTGAAGTGCTTTTGATTGCTGTTTATTTTTTGAAGCATATCTTTTTGTCATTTTTGAACTCCTCTATGATTTGAGAACCAGGCATATGAAAGTACACCTAAGCTACACGTATTTTTTACTAAACTGCTATTGTTTATCAGGAAAAAGAAAAGTGTTAAGTATATGCTACACTTTTCTTAAATTAAAGTGTAGCATATACTTAACACTAATTGAAAGTTGCCTTCATTTAATCTTCATCTTTCACATCAATATCTTCTGGAATTGGTTCATTTAAATAATCATGAATCATTTTTTTATATTTCTCTACTTGCTCAAAATGTGTCGTAAATTGTTCTTTATTAATCAGATACTGCTTCCCATCATGAATCGCACGTATACGCCCTTGCATGACTAACGCTGTAACGCTCGATGGATTCATCGATATGTATTCTGCAGTTTCTTCAATTGTCAGGTACATGAAATCACACGCCTAGCACATCACAAAATTCCGGAGTGTTTTCGATTTTTTTCTTTGCATAGGGACACAATGGTGTAATCTTTCTATTTTTTTCACGTGCAAATAAAACGACCTTCTCTACTAATTCTCCTGCAATGCCTTGACCACGTAATTCATCAGATACGTATGTATGATCGATTACAATTTTTGCATCCCCAATTTGTATAAACGTAATTTCTGCAAGTGGTTCTTTTATATTATCTCCTACATAAAATTTATTTTCACCTTTATTAATAGTAGTCATTTTTATCCTCCTCAAATTTACGTCTACCAACTTCTATTATACCTTATTTGTCAAACAATTGTGATGGAAATAATATCAACTCTATTAAACCCCTTGATAGATAAAGGAAAATAATCCTTTACATTAACTTTACAGTAAATTAACAATACATTGTTATACTAAATTAGTAGCAGTCCAAAAGACCCGTTCATCTTTGTTGAATTTAAGGAGGCATCTATTCTGTGAAACGGCTTTACCATCTTTTACTTACAAAAACAAATTTACATGCTAGATTAAGTATACTGTTTCTATCATTAATCTTTTTATCCGTTACTGCGGTAGGGGGAACTTCATACATACAAGCGAAACAAATGACAATAAACACGATTGAGGATCGATTAATTCGTGAAGCGCAATTAATTGGTTACATCGCAGCAAATCTCCATTTTCTTTATGTGAGTGATGAAGATTATTTTATGCAGCAATTGAATGCAAACATTCGTACTCAACAGACCCAATTAGAAACCGATGGAATGGAATCGGAATTTTTTTATATCACTGATAATAGTGTAACCCCTTTTCCAATCAGTGCGGATTCATTACCAAATATTCCCGACTCTCTAGTTCAAACAATTTCGGATTCACAGGAAGGACAGCTTCA
The DNA here is from genome assembly GCF_008304605.1 of Oceanobacillus polygoni. GTDB lineage: Bacteria > Bacillota > Bacilli > Bacillales > Amphibacillaceae > Oceanobacillus > Oceanobacillus polygoni. The sequence goes on from NZ_PIJY01000001.1 coordinate 65,760, forward strand.
GCGTGTGATCGATGGCGAAGCTTACACGATAACTTTCCAACAAATGGACGAAATTAACGGTACCTATGTATTACTTGTACCGACACAATCATTTATGGCACCTGTTAATAGCATGGGATTTGTATCTATTTTAATTACCGCTACAAGTATTATTCTTTCCACTATATTAATTATTCTTTTCGTTCGTACATTAACCAAGCCGCTTTCTGTCCTGCGAGACACAATGCTGGAAGTTCGTAACGGAAACCATCAGCATTCGGTTGCGATGAAAACAACAATACCAGAATTTGTATCTTTACATAGAAGCTATGATTCCATGATTCACCAGATGACGACCATGTTTAATGAGTTAAAGAAAACTGCAGTTGATTTATCTCGTACTGGGAAGACATTAGAGCATTCCTCTGATGACGCACTACAATATAGCCATGATTTAACCGAGTCCATTAATGTTGTGAAATTAGGTGCAAAGCAAACTGCGAACAGCTCAGAAAGCAGTGTAGCGAGCTTTATTACGATGAAAAATAAAACAGAAGATATCATTACGAATATGGATATGGTGTTTAGTAGTTCCGAACGTATGGGGGCTACAGCAATTACTGGAGAAAAGCATATATCTCGATTAATCAATACAACACAAACTTTTGAAAATGACTTTGAGCATTTAACACAGACGATTAAGCAAGTAAATGACTATTCCATTTCCATTTCAAATCTAGTAGGACTCATTCAAGGGATTGCAGAACAAACAAAGTTATTAGCACTTAATGCCACAATAGAAGCAGCCCGTGCTGGAGAGGCTGGCAAAGGTTTTTCAGTTGTCGCCAATGAAGTTGGTAAGCTTGCTGAACAATCATCATCAACAGCGGCACAAATCACACAGTCTATTAGCAATATGGAGAGCATTACTTCCAATGCTACCGATGAATTTGAACAAATGCTAAAGAAAATAGGGACAAATATAACGACAGCAAGTGATGCAAAATTATCATTAGATAATCTCATGAAGGAAATTACAGAAGTAGGGACTAAACTCCAGGGTATGAATTTAGAGCTAAAAAGCTTAAAAAATGAAATTCCTGCTTTAGAGTATGCAGCTGATGAATTTGCTTCCGTTTCTCAGGAAACGTTAGCAAGTGCAGAAGAAATGCGCGTTAAAAGTGAACAGCAATACGAACAAATGCAACGTACACATGAGGTAGGATTAACAATTTCCGGATTGTCTAAATCATTAGAACGTGTTACAACACAATTTGAAATAGACCAACCTACTTAATGAACAAAAAATGGAAAAGGCTCTTTAATACACTCTAAGTCAATCATTCTAAGCCAAGAACCCAGTGCCCACACGGGTTCTTGGCTTTTTTTTCAATTTAACTTTAAAAATCATGGAGAATTATGTGCTTTTACTTTTTTACAACTTTAATGCTGTTTGAATTTTATTTTTACTTCTCCCCCCATTGATTTACCACCTGCTCCTATTCAAATCTCCAACAATATCGGGACAATCATCGGCTCCTTTCTCGCATGTTCTTTAATATATTTTGCTATGGTCCTTTTTAGCTGTTTTTTCATGACATTCCACGAATATCTATTCGCTTCATGTAGCTCATGGATTGTTTCTAGCGTTATTTGATTCATATTCTTTCGAAGTTCAGAGAAATTGTGATCGACAAAACCACGTGAAATGATTTCGGGTTCTGCGATGACCTTTTCTTCCTGTTTATTCATCGGAATGATAATCATGAGCACCCCATCCTCTGAAATTTTCTTGCGGTCACGTAATACAAATTCCATATCCCCTACATCGACTCCGTCAACATAAGTGTTCCCACTCGGTAAGCTTCTAGTACAACGTGCAATCGTGTTTTCAACATCTACAACATCACCATTTTTTAAGATAAATGTGTTTTCTTGCTTTACACCTACAGATTCTGCAAGCATTCGGTGATGATGCAGCATTCGATATTCACCATGAATCGGTATAAAATATTTCGGCTTCATGAGGGTGAGCATAAGCCTTAAGTCTTCTTGATAACCATGACCGGAAACATGCATGCCTGAACTGCTTCCAGATCCATAAATGACATGAGCTCCAAGTTTATATAAGTTGTCTACAATACGCGTTACATTTTTTTCATTCCCAGGTATTGGACCAGCTGCAAAGATAACCGTATCCTCCGATAATATCTCTGCATCTCGAAAGTTTCCAGTAGATAGTCGGCTAAGTGCAGCCATTGGCTCTCCTTGGCTCCCGGTGCATAAAATTGTCAGCCTTTCAGGAGGTAATTCATTGATATCACGTGCTTCAATTAACATGCCTTTAGGGATCAATAAGTAGCCACGTTCCATTGCTATCTTTACCACATTCACCATCGACCGCCCAAGTAAGGCTAGTTTTCTCTCACATTTCTCGGCAGCATTTACAACCTGCTGGATACGGCTAACATTGGAAGCAAAAGTAGATACAATAATTTTTCGTTCTGCTTTTTTAAAAATCGCTTCTAAATTTTTGCCTACCATTTGTTCCGATGGAGTAAAACCTGGACGCTCTGCATTGGTACTTTCGGATAATAGAAGCATTACCCCTTTGTTGCCAATCGCAGCCATTTTGTGAATATCTGATTGCTCATTATTAGCTGGGGTCAAATCAAACTTGAAGTCACCCGTATGTACAATCGTTCCTTCTGGAGTGTTAAATACAATTCCTAAACAATCCGGAATACTATGATTTACTTTGAAAAAGCTAATACACATTTCACCAATTTCGAAGTTTGACTCTGAATTAATCTCAATCAGTTCACTTTCTCGTAAAAATCGATGTTCTTTTAATTTGAGTTCGATAAGACCTAGTGTAAACCGCGTCGCATACACCGGTACATTTACTTTTTTTAAGAAGAAAGGGATTCCTCCAATATGATCCTCATGGCCATGGGTGACAATTAAAGCACGCACTCTTTCTATATTTTCAACGAGATAAGAAATATCAGGGATTATTAGATCAATTCCTAATAAACTCTCATCAGGAAACTTGTTTCCACAGTCGATAATTACAATATCGTTCCCATATTCAATAGCATACATATTTTTCCCAATCTCACTTAAGCCACCAAGGGCAAAGATTGATACGATATTATCCTTTGTTGGCATAGTAACCCTCCCGTGTTTCATTTCATTTCATTTAGTATGCCCTTGGGAGTTCGTTTTTATCAGTGAGATGTACTGTTAAAATAAAAAAATACCTTGTTATAAGAAAGTTTATACTCCTACCTGCTAATGAAAAGAGTGATAGCTTCGCCCATTGCGAAACCTATCACTCTTTCATCATAATTAATAGCTATTCAGATCTAAAACAGACTTTCTTCTATACTATTGCACTTCCATTCGTAAGTCGCCAGTTTTTGCCCAACCAATTACTTTTAAACCATGATAGACCGAAATAGAGATAATGATTGGCAGCAAGACACCAACTACAAGATACATAATTAAAGCGCCTGGGCCTTGATTTGCTATAATATTTAGTGGAGCGATAAACGAGTTTAGCCCAAGCCCAGCAAGCTGATAAGGAACTTGGAAATCAAATAGAATAATAGCGATTGGTGCACAAATGATTGATGATAGAAATGGTCCAATTACTAATCGTGGGTTTTTCACGATATTCGGAACCTGTACCTTTGGTGTAAGAAAGGATTGTGCAATGTTTGCGCCAAGGTCATTTTGTTTAAAGGACATTGCGGTAAAACCAGCAAACTGTGCCGTACAACCGATTAATGCAGCTGCACTTGAAACAGGATCAAGCTGAAGTGCAATTGCGATAGCTGCTGAAGAAGCTGGTGACATAAGAAATATACTCCATATAAGTGCAATAACCATCGAACCAATTAGTGGTGATCCTCCCACAGATGTAGCAATCTTTTCACTTAACCATATAAGAACAGGAGTCGTAACCCACGCTAGGAATACACCTGACACGCCCCCAATCATAATTGCAGTAAATGGAATAGCTAGCATATCAAGCTTTGTCTTACCAGTTACTCTTTTACCAACCCAAGTTGCAATAACTGCTGCCAAAACAGCACTTACAGGCTGTCCAGTTGTCAGTACCCATCCACCATCAGCGGTAAGCTGCAGGGCGTTTGCACCAACTGTACTACTTGCCATTGCACTAAAGATAACTAACGTATTTCCACCTAACTGATATGCAATTCCAGCTCCGATAGCTGGTGCAAGCATTAGCTGTGCAGCTGTTCCAATTGTCGTAAATCCAGCCCAACCTGTAATCGTTCCAAAAGCTTCAACTAATAGACCAATTCCGAGTGTTACCAATACAGCATTCGCAAGTCCTATAGAAGCCTTGTACATTCGATCGATGATATATTTCTTCGTTGATTGTTTCATGATGTGTTTCCCCCAAAATTTATATTGCCGCCAAGTTGATAAAGAATTCAGTTATTTCGATAGCGCTTTTCTTATTAATTGCTCAAATGTCTGCGTATATAAATAAAATCCACTCAAACAGTTTCCTTTTTCATGGATGTCCTGTCTATGCTCTAATAAGTTAATTTAAAAATTTACTATCTCTGAAAAAACCTCTTTTCCCTCTAAATTGTTATTATCATATTATGATTTCTACTTAGAGTCAAAAGTAATTTTTTTAGGAATATTAAATCAATAAGTACGAAATTGAAAGGTAATTCATATGAAAAGTTGTTATTTTTGTGACAACGCTATCAGACTGATTGTTTTTGACCGTTTTTGATGTTATTATACTGATTAGGAGGGTGTATATGTTAACAGAGGAACGACATACATTCATATTAAATGAATTAAAACAGGCGAATATTGTTAAAACGCAAGATTTAATGAATGCACTTAACAGTTCAGAGTCTACAATAAGAAGAGATCTGCAACATTTAGAGGAAGCCGGAGAATTAACACGTATCCATGGAGGCGCAAAGCGCATCTATCAATTGGATAGCGAACAATCCATTCAAGAAAAATCCGTCAAAAACAATCAAGAAAAAATAGCCATTGCAAAATTAGCAGCTTCTTTTATTGAAGATAATGATGTGATTTATTTAGATGCTGGAACAACAACATTAGCAATGATTGAATTCATAAATAAGTGGAATATTACTGTAGTAACGAACGGAATTGTACATGCATCCCTGCTTACCGATAAGGAAATCAATACCATTTTACTCGGCGGTAAGGTAAAACCATCAACAAAAGCAATTGTTGGTGCACCTAGTCAAAATGAACTCCAAAAATACCAATTCAATAAATCCTTTCTTGGAATGAATGGAATCGATGCAACATTTGGCTGTACAACCCCCGACCCAGAAGAAGCCGCATTAAAAACAATTGCACATCAACATTCTGCGACAGCTTATGTCGTTGCAGATCATACAAAGTGGGACAAAGTTCACTTCGTAAACGTATGCGGGATCGAAGAAGTTATATTGATAACCGATTCATGCCATAAGGATCTTGCACCCTATAAGACGAAAACAACCATTTGGGAGGCGGAGCAATGATTTACACAATTACCTTAAATCCATCTATTGACTATGTCGTAAACGTAAAGCAGATGGAATTGGGAAAATTGAATAAAATGACGAACGATTTAAAACTTCCTGGAGGCAAAGGTATAAATGTATCTCGAATTTTACAAGAACTTGATGTACATTCAACCGCACTTGGTTTCCTAGGGGGCTTTACCGGAAATTTTATTTCCAATTGGTTACAAAAGGACAAAATTTCTTCTGATTTTATCCGAATTCTTGATGATACGAGAATAAATATTAAGCTAAAATCAAACCTTGAAACTGAAATTAACGGACAAGGTCCAAACATTTCCACAGAGGAGTCGGATGCTCTCTTAAAGCAAATTAGCAATATTTCCAGTGAAGATAGTGTTATTTTATCAGGAAGCAAGCCGCCTTCCCTTCCAGATAATTACTATCATTTATTGATCGATGTAATTACGAAATCAAATGCAGCGTTTATTATCGATACGACTGGTGAAGATTTAAAAGCTGCCTTGCCTTATAAACCTTTACTCGTCAAACCGAACCTCGAGGAATTGGAAGAGCTATTCGGAACTAAAATGAACACGAAAGAAACTATCCTGCAATATGGTGAGAAATTACTCGAGCTTGGAGCACAGCACGCAATCGTCTCCATGGCTGGTGACGGGGCATTCCTTTTCACAAAAGAAGGCATATATAAAGGAATAAGTCCAAAAGGAATTGTAAAAAACTCTGTAGGAGCAGGTGACTCCATGATTGCCGGATTTGTTGGTGAATACATCAAAACAAAGGATGCAGAACGAGCATTTAAGATGGGAATAGCTTCTGGCAGCGCAACAGCCTTTTCTGATGATCTAGCGAAACGAAATGACATCCTCGCTTTAGTTAATCAAGTAGAAGTTTCCCCTGTGTAAAAATTTTAATAAAGGATGATAACCTTGAAAACAACCGAATTATTAAGAAAAGATATAATGATTATGGACTTGCGGGAAACAACCAAAGAGGCAGCAATTGACGAAATGATTCGTAGCCTCCATAAAAATGGCGTAGTCCAGGATGCAGAGCAATTTAAAGAAGCTATATTAAATCGAGAAGCACAATCTTCGACAGGACTTGGTGATGGCATTGCAATGCCGCACGCTAAAACAAAAGCAGTAAATGAACCTGCAGTGCTTTTTGCTAAGAGTACAAAAGGTGTTGAATATGAGTCGCTAGATGGTCAGCCTGCATATTTATTTTTTATGATTGCTGTTCCAGAAGGTGCCAATGATACACACCTGCAAACACTTGCATCACTTTCGAAATTATTAATTGATCCTGACTTTGTGCAGCAACTAAAGCAAGCAAACTCACCAGATGAAGTTCATCAACTTTTTGATCAATCAGAGGAAGATGATCATGATGCTGAATCAACATCCGATTCAGCTGTTGATAAAGATTCGGGTAAACCATTCATTGTGGCTGTTACCGCCTGCCCGACCGGAATCGCTCATACGTATATGGCAGAAGATGCTTTAAAGAAAAAAGCAGCTGAAATGAATGTCGACATTCGTGTAGAAACAAATGGCTCGGATGGGGCGAAAAACCGTTTAACCGATGAAGAGATCGCACGTGCAGATGCCGTTATTGTAGCAGCAAGCAAGAAAGTAGAAATGGCTCGGTTCAACGGCAAGCGCGTATTGGAAAGACCTGTAGCAGACGGTATTAAGAAAACGGAAGAACTCATTACTAAAGCAGTAAATCATGATGCAGCCGTTTATCAAGCAAAAGGGTCTGACGTTAGTTCCGATAACGAAGAAAAGCAAAAGTCATCTTTACTAAACACTGTATATAAGGACTTAATGAATGGAATATCGCATATGCTGCCATTTGTTATTGGTGGTGGTATCCTATTAGCGATTTCCTTCCTAGTTGAAAGTATTTTAGGCAGTGACAGTGAAATTTTCCTTTTCTTAAATGAAGTTGGTGGCAATGCATTCGACTTCTTAATCCCAATCTTTGCTGGATTTATCGCAATGAGTATCGCAGATCGTCCTGGATTAATGCCAGGTATGGTTGGTGGACTAATTGCTGTTCAAAGTGAAGCTGGATTTATCGGAGGTTTAGTTGCTGGTTTCTTAGCTGGATATATCGTAATACTATTAAAAAGAGGTTTACGTGGCTTGCCACAAGCACTGGACGGCCTGAAGCCAATCCTGCTCTATCCCGTTTTAGGTCTATTTTTCACTGGTCTTCTCATGTATTTTGTGTTCGGTCCAATTTTTGCCGGTGTTAACCATGTAATGGTCAATTTCCTCCAAAACCTTGGAACAGGAAATGCGGTTATTCTTGGAGCTTTACTAGGTGGAATGATGGCCATTGATATGGGTGGACCATTTAATAAAGCTGCATACGCATTTTCAATTGGAATTTTCTCAGATACTGGTGATGGTAGCCTGATGGCAGCAGTTATGGCCGGAGGAATGGTTCCACCACTTGCCATTGCGCTCGCTTCAACATTCTTTAAAAACAAGTTCAATGAAAATGAACGCAAGTCGGGTATAACGAATTATGTGATGGGAATTTCCTTTATTACAGAAGGTGCAATTCCATTCGCTGCTGCAGATCCATTACGCGTAATCGGATCGTCAGTCCTAGGAGCAGCAATCGCTGGTGGTTTAACACAATTCTGGAATAGTGCTATCCCAGCACCACATGGTGGAATTTTCGTTATTCCTTTAGCAGAGAATGCTGTATTCTTCCTGCTCTCTCTAGCTATTGGTATGGTCGTGTCAGCTGTTGTGCTTGGTTTATGGAAAAAGCCAGTTTTTGATCAAAAAAAATAAATTACAATAAAAAACCGCATCCACTTTTTTAAGGATGCGGTTTTTTTGCGATTTAATATTTAAATAGCATCGTTATAATCTGGTATCCTGCACCAATAGTCCAGAATAATAAATAATCTCCACGTTTAATTTTTCCAGTTTTAATTCCTTCATGCAAAACGATAAACGGACTGCTTGTGCCTGTATAACCAAATCGATCACCTACATAAACAATCTGCTTATCATCAATATTGAATCTTTCTTGGATTTCTTTTATTGTTGCAAGCGAGAATTGAGAAAAGCAATAGGTGTCGATATCTGCTTTCGTTAAATTATTTCTTTCAAAGATTGTTTCAAAGGATTCCATAACATTTATCATACTTTCACTTCCATCAAAAGGAATCCATTTTATATATTTTCCTGATGCCTCTCCTCGCAGCGTATTCGCCAATCCTTGTTCTGGATAGACGATATTATTTCTGCTTTTCGAATCTACTGCATAAACCGAATCAATAAAGCCTGTATCTTCTTCTGTCGTCTCTAAAATGACCGCTGCTGCAGCATCACCATAGTTCGAATATGTAATTTCATCTTCTGGATCACAAAGGAGCGAGTTATAATCTGATCCAACAATGAGGGCTGTTTTTACGTTTGGATTTGCTTTCATATAGCGTGACGCCTGTTCAACTGCTACCGTCATTCCTGCACAGTTTGCATTCGAGTCCATCACAATCGTGTGCTGATCTCCTTCAATAGCATTGTGCAGAAATAATGCATTCGTTGGAAAAGTATATTCTGGTGTTTGTGTAGAAAAAACAAGCATATCGATATCTTTACCTGACATCTTCGCTTTTTCTAAAACTGTTTTAGCTGCCTCAATCGCCATCGTAAGTGCATTCTCATTCTTGGTTTTAATGATATAGCGATCTTTCCTTCCCATATGTTGGACAAATCGTTTGATATCTTTGCCTTGCTTTTGAAAATGATCGATGTAAAAGTTATTATTCACGGATGTTTTGGGATGGTAAATCCCTACTTCTTTAATTTTGATATTCATAAGATGTAATAGACCCCTTCTGTTCGAAATACGATTCATGTTTGTTCAACTTAAAAGAACAAGATTTTTAATTAAACCTTGTTCTTCTCGTCATTCTATTCAATTTATAATGATGTAACTTCTACGTTTGTTAACCCTGTGTTTCTTGCAAGTCGGCTGAATTGCATTTTCAGAACAGCATTATCCTGTACTTTGAAAATTACCTTATGAAATCCAGATTCTTTGTATAAAGCGAAGCACGCTTCTAAATGTGGGACCATATCTGTCGAAACGACTAACATAGACGTACAATCGAATTCTAGCGTATATTCTGCTGGGTTAATCGAATTTACAGCATTATGATAATCCTTTACAAAGCTTTGCGCATCTTCCGGTACAAATGTACCACTAACCATACAATCTATTATTTTTTTCGCCGGATTTAATCTTACATAATACTTTTCTTCCAATTCCAAAACTCCTAACTTTATCAACTTAATCGATCATTTGACAGATAAGGAAAATATTACTATCTGTAAATGACGACAAGAAATAGTATAGCAAAACACAGGTATATTGTCACCTTTTAATACATTGATAAAGTTCTAATTGACCATTATTTTGTACCCATATAATATAATTAGAGAATCACCTTATTATCAACTTGATCAAAACCCCCAGCTGCCTAACAGCAATTCGATTGCCTTTGATAATTTTTCTTCAGGTATTCCTGCAAAACCGAGAATTATTTTCGGGTCACCACTATATCGCTTCTCCATCGAATAAGAGGATAATCCATATACTTTCAGATTTGCTTTCCTTGCTCGATATACAAGCTCTTCTTCATCCATGCCATTTTTCACTGCAAGTACAATATGAAGTCCCGAATGTTCCCCAATAATTTGTAGATCCTTCTGGTAAGGCTTTAACATCTCCAATGTTTTCTCTAATTTTCGGCGGTATATTTTTCGCATGCGATTTAAATGCTTTTCGAAATCCCCATTTTTCATAAATTGGGTTAATATATGCTGATCGATCCTGGAAACCGAACAATGATAAAATGACAATTTGTTTTTGTATTTTCTTAACAACGGTTTAGGGAGTACCATATAGCTAATTCGAAGTGAAGGGATGAGTGATTTGGAAAAGCTTCCTAAATAGATTACCTTTCCCGCCTGGTCCATTCCCTGTAACGCAGGGATCGATTTCCCGCTGTAACGAAACTCACTGTCATAATCATCTTCAATAATATAGCGATCTTCCACCGCTGCCGCCCAATTCAATAGCTTAACTCTACGATTTACGGACAATACAGATCCATATGGAAAATGATGCGAAGGCGTTACATATACAACATTCATTCGTTTATTTTCTATTGCGTCTACATCCACTCCATCTTCATCAACCTCAAGTGGATTCACTTCATTTGGATAGTTGCTTAATATTCGTGAGATTACATGATACCCAGGGTCTTCAACTCCGTACACTGTTTTTTGATCAAATAATAGGATGAGCTGTTGTAATAAAAATTCGCTTCCTGCACCAATAAAGATTTCCTCTGGGGAGCACTTTACACCTCGTGCATGATATAAATAGTGAGCGATTTCCCTGCGTAATTCATATTCCCCTTGCGAATCGCCTAGTAATAACAAGGAATGATACTGTTTATCCATCGAGTTTTTTGCATATTTTCTCCACTTCGCAAACGGAAAATTTTCCGTATCCACCCAGCTTGGGTGAAAATTGTAAAGTACGGTTTCTTCAGCTCTTTCATCTGGTTCTGTTGAAGCTTCCGTCTGCTGAACATATTCTAAATCAGCGTACGCTAATACAAAATATCCTTTCCTAGGTATTCCATCTACATATCCTTCCGCCACTAATTGCTCATAGGCGGTTTCAACTGTATTTTGGCTAACCTTTAGAAATTCGGAAAGCTTCCGTTTCGAAGGCAGTTTACTCCCATATTCTAAGCGTCCATCAACAATTTCTGTTTTGATAAATATATATAACTGTTCATATAAAGGAACGTCGATCGTTCGATTTAAATGACAGGAAAGCATATCCATATTTCTACACTCCTTTTACTGACCCTATCAAATTCATAAAAACTGACACTTTCAATAGATCCACATACTTTTTATAATAAACTAAATTCAGAAAAAAACAATTTAAAGGATGTGGAAGAAATGGAAAAATTATTAGGTACTGAAACGGTAAAAAGAGGAATGGCGCAAATGCAAAAAGGTGGCGTCATTATGGATGTTGTTAACGCAGAGCAAGCAAAAATTGCAGAAGCTTCAGGAGCAGTTGCTGTTATGGCATTAGAACGAGTACCATCTGATATTCGTGCTGCTGGCGGAGTTGCACGAATGGCTGATCCACGAATCGTTGAAGAAGTAATGAATGCTGTATCCATTCCCGTCATGGCTAAAGCGCGTATTGGACATATTGTAGAAGCTCGTGTTTTAGAAGCAATGGGAGTAGATTATATTGATGAAAGTGAAGTATTAACGCCTGCTGATGAGGAATTTCACTTGCTGAAAAGCGCATATACGGTACCATTTGTTTGTGGCTGCCGTGATTTAGGTGAAGCTGCACGCAGAATTGGGGAAGGTGCTGCGATGCTTCGTACAAAAGGAGAACCAGGAACCGGAAATATCGTTGAAGCTGTTCGCCACATGCGTCAAGTAAATGCACAGGTTCGAAAAGTAACTTTAATGAACGATGATGAGCTCATGACAGAAGCAAAAATCCTTGGTGCACCTTATGAGATTTTAAAACAAATTAAGGAAGCAGGAAAATTACCAGTTGTTAACTTTGCTGCCGGCGGTGTTGCTACACCAGCTGATGCTGCTCTTATGATGGAACTTGGAGCAGATGGCGTATTCGTCGGATCTGGGGTCTTCAAATCAGAAAACCCAGAGAAGTTCGCAAATGCTATTGTACAGGCGACGACCTATTATAATGATTATGACCTAATCGGTAAGCTTTCCCAAGAACTTGGAAGTGCAATGAAAGGAATCGATATTGCTACACTTGCTGCCGAAGAGAGAATGCAAGAAAGGTAAGCTTGTGAGGAAAGGATGAAAGACATGAAAATTGGTGTCCTAGGATTACAAGGTGCGGTTGATGAACATATCAAACAAATTACTGCTTTAGGATTGCATGGAATAACAATTAAGCATCCTGAACAACTGGAACAAATCGATGGCTTAATCCTACCAGGCGGAGAAAGTACAACGATAAGCAGACTTATTAATCGTTATGGTTTTGCAGCACCGATAAAGGAATTTTCAAAGCGTAAAAAGCCTATCTTCGGTACTTGTGCAGGAATGGTGTTACTTGCTAAGGAGCTTTCGGCTTCAGCGGATTCACATCTTGGATTAATGGATATTTGCGTGAAACGAAATGCTTTCGGCAGGCAGCGAGATAGTTTTGAAGCGAAGCTCGATGTTAAAGGATTAGCTGATCCATTTTCAGCAGTTTTTATTCGAGCACCTTATGTGGAAAGCGCAGAAGCTCATGTGGAAGTTTTAGCTACATATAATGAGCATATTGTTGCTGCAAGACAAGAGCACTTACTTGTTAGCTCTTTCCATCCGGAACTGACTGGCGATACGCGCTTTCTGGAACTATTTGTCCAAATGGTAACGGAATATCAAGAAAGCGAATTAATCATTTCATAAAAAATAAGCAAGTTAGGTTGTAACAAATCTAACTTGCCTTTCTTTATGTTGCCTTTAAAAATATAGCGTACTTAAGGGTAGAATTATATAATGTTATAAAAAAAGTTAGTACTCCTGTTAACACACTATATCTTAGCTAGATACTACACTATGTTTATTTTTCATAATCTCCGATATCTTCCTCTTCTTCCAAAGGTTGATCTGGTTCGCCCTCTGTTATAGGTCCGTCTGATTCATCCTCGAAAAATGCTGGTGGATTAGGCGGTGCTGAAGTATTATTGCTAATATGAACCTCCACTGTGAATTTCATTGGGACAAATTCATTAAACTTATGCATGTCGACTACTGTTCCCTTTACTTCTGGTGAATAGACATATTTGGCAATATAATTAATATCGGCACCTTTCGATTGATATTGCTCATAAAACAATCTTGGCAAGTCACCTTCTAATTGACCCCGAAAATCATGTAAATATGGTCGTCCTTGTGAATACGTAACGGTTACATTCTTGTCATCTTTTTCCGTTAACTTTGTACCTGTCTCAACAGATTGCGAAATAAGTTTTCCATAAGCAATATCTGCATGGAACGCCTGTCTTACTGTTACGTTTATATCTGGGTAATTGATTGCAGCTTCCTCCGCAGTCAGTTCCCCAAAATTCGGAACTACTGTGGCTTTACCTAAAGATACAACAACTTTCATCTTATCTCTTTTTGCAATTTTTTCATCTGCGGCTTCACTTTGACTAATAATATTTCCTGCTTCGACACTGTCTGAGTCCGCCTCTTCGTACGTCATATCAATTTCATTTGTTTCTACCCATTTTTCCACTTCTTCTTTGGTAGTTCCTGTAAAGTCAGGTATGGTGATATTCTTTTCAAAGACTTCTTTCCCTCTTGAATAATAGACGGCAGCACTGTCTTTTCGTTGGTATTCTGATTCCTCAATTCCACTATCCTTTATGGTAAACTTAATAAATATACCTTCTTCAATATCATCATTATACTCTGTGACAATCTGCAGGTTTTCTGCTTTATTTTCTTCAATCCAGCTCTCAGCTTCCGTTTGACTCATTTCTGAAAAATCAACAAGTGGAATAACCTCTTCTGGATCAGCACCTAAACTGCTAGTTAATTGAAGCGTTTTCCCTTTTCGTATTTTATCTCCCTCAGATACACTCTGTGAAATAACCTGATTTGCATCATGTTCCATACTGTATTCTTGTGTTAATTCAATCTCTACATCATTTTCTTTCGCCCAAGCACGGGCTTCTGCAACAGGCTTGTCCACAAATTTTTCAAGCTTAACATGGACAAGCATATAGTAAATGAAGAAAATCAACATACAGGCTAAGACAGCTCCTGAAATAATTAGCCACATCCGAAGTCTCTTCTTCTTTCGATAATCCAGATCAATCTCAACTTCTTCTTCCGCATCCTCTCGTCGGCTGCTTCTAGAAGAAACCGGATCTGACTTAAGCGGGGTATTGCGTTCAGGTACTGCTTCTTCCATTTCCGCAGCAGAAGATTGTTTTTCCTGCTTTTGCTCCGGTTCTTGGTCTTCCTGCTCTTCCACTTTCTTTTCTTTCTTATCATTTATCTCTTTGTCTTCTTTTTCATTCACCAAATCATCATACTTGTCTTTATTAAATTTTGATAAAAAATCACTCATAGGAAGACAGTACACCCTTCCTCAAATGGAAAGCCTGATCAGACTGCAAAGCAATTTCATTGGAGTGCGTTACCACAATGACACATTTTCCGTGTTCATGTGCCAATTTTTTAAAGATATCAATGATTTCCTGCTCCATCTCTTCATCAAGATTTCCTGTAGGCTCATCGGCAAGAATTAATTCCACATTGGTCGCCAGAGCGCGGGCAACAGCAACACGCTGCTGTTCTCCCCCAGAAAGCTTATTAACGAAACGATCTGCTTTGCTTTTTACAATGCCGATGTAATCTAGTAAATTATAGGCTACTGTCTTTGCATCTTCTGGAATTTCATTTTCCGTAATCGACATAGGAACCAATACATTCTCCACAGCTGTGAAGGTCGGGATTAAATTATAGCTTTGAAAAATAATCCCGACATTATTACGCCGGTACTTTTCATAGCCAATTTTCTTAATGTCTTCCTCGTTAAATAATACTGTCCCACTATTCGGCGAATCCAAGGCACTGAGTAATGATAATAAGGTGGTTTTCCCTGAACCGGACTGCCCTAATATTGTATAAAATTTTCCCTTTTCAAAAGAGACAGATGTATCTTTTAAGATATAACGACGCTCTTCACCATCTTGATAATAATAATTTAAATCTTTCGCTTCTAATATCATAATCTCACCTCTCTATTAGTAAGCGTTCAAAAAGGAGGATGAAAAGGACCGAGCAGTTCGAGGCGGCGTAGCTCTGAGCAGCGGAACGTATGCAGTTAATACGTGAGCAGCGGAAAAGCAAGCCAACGAAGAAATGCGAAGTGTCATTTTCACCGGACTTTTTGAACTACCTCTCTATTACATCAGTATTTTCTTCGGATTTAGCCTTACAATATAAATTAGCGGGATAACCGTTGAAATTAAAATAGTTAACAGACCGATTCCATAGAATCCTAGAATATAGCTTAAATTAAGGCTTACCTCATAAGAGTCTAATACATCTTCTGTTGTCAAATCTATTTGAGTATCACCAAAATAAATATACTCTTCATAATACTCATCTTGATTATCATTAGCCTTCATCATCATATCAGATACCTGTCCAGCTAAGAGATTTCCGCTGAACAAGGATAGCGTGATACCAATTACCGCAACCACCATCACTTCGATTAAAATTTGTCCTACAACACGGCTCCGGCGTTCTCCTAAGGATAAGTAAATCCCCAATTCATGTTTACGGTCCCGTAGGAATAGTAAAACTACTAAACCAGTTATTAGCACCGTTGCAATTACTGCAACAAGCAAAACATATTTTGATAGTTTGGACATCGACTCCATCGGCCCTGCAATGCTATCATATTGATCCATAGCATTGACTACATTATAAAATTCCGGCAGCAATGGAGCTACCTCTTCCTCAAATGCTTCACTATCTTCAGGACTGTTTAAGAAGAACATTGGCATGAAATATTCGAAGGCGTTCTCATCTTCCTCCATCATTTTTGCAAATTCTTCATCCATTTTACTGTATTCTTCCCAATGATATCTATTTTCACTTGCGACAATTTCGTTCGGAACATAAACTGTATTTTGATACTCTATGTCCATCCAATCTAACATACCGCTATCTGCATTATCTTCCTGTTGTTCTTTGACTGATTGGGGCTCAAATAATCCGATAACCTCTAATACAACATCTCGGGAAGTAATTAACTCTTCCTCCCCTGTCTCCTCATCATAATCATAGACTGCATTATCTAAAGTAAAGGTATCTCCTACATGCAGATCATTTTTTTCTGCCAATTTTTTCGAGATGATAGCTACAGAAGTGCCATTATCCACCTCTTCCTGTGTAAAGACACGGCCATCGATTAATTTGCCCTTCTCTTCTTCAAAGTCAATCACAGGAGCATAGTTGATTCCGTTCAGTTTATAGTCCATGCTCGGTCCTGAGTGAAAAATCTCTCCTTCCATATCACCCTGATAACTCTCAATGCTCTCTGAACCTAAATAGATAGATGTACTATAATCAAAATACTTTACATAAGAGAGTTCACCAATTTGTTTAATCAAATCAACGCCTATATTTTCAATCTCTAGCCACTCTGCCTCACTTAGATCTTCCACTGCTTCATAATCAAGCTCAAGCGTCGCGGCAGCTCCCAGCCTTTCTTTAATATTCGCTTCCACATTACCAGTTGCTTGTTGAATTGAAACTGCTCCTGATATTAAATTTCCTAAGATAAAAATAACGGCTAATAAAATTAATGTTTTCCCTTTTTTCCTTGTAATACCTAGAAATCCTCGTTTAATAAAATTCATTACAAACCCCCTCACTAAAAATCAATCCGTTTTTAATCTTCAAAAATTTCTACTTATGTATGATAGATAGTTAACATTTATCCAAGTTCACTCTTGGATACAATCTTTCACCTCATTCTATTTAAATGTATTTAAATGTAGTATGATTGTAATATAAATGTATTATATTCGTAATACACAATAAAAACAACAGCTACTTTTAAAAATATCCAAAATTTGGTTCAATTAACTAAAATCGTGTTAAAAAAGCTATCTCAGATAATCTCATCTAAGATAGCTCATTGTTTATTTCAATATTTTCCCTTCTTAATCCACTACAAAAAATTTATTGAAATTAAAAGACATATTCGGTGGCTTGATTATTCAATAGTAGAAATTCAATGCTTTCAATTCTTTGATCATTGTACACGCACATTCCCTCATACACTTACTCTAAATCCCTTTTAAACACATAACTCACCTTGTTGTAATTCATCGTACGCTCATAAAAACGATGTGCATCATTTCTTTGCAGCCCTGAAGACAGTGCAACACATTCATATTTATTTGATTTAGCCCATTCATGCACATAAGAAAGCAGCTTTTCACCGTATCCTTTAGAACGCTTCGTTTGACTTGTAACTAAATCACAAACCCAAACAAATCTACCGTAATAGAGTGTTATCATCGGTTTGAAGCCAACAACCGCTACAATGTCGTCTTGCTCATACAATGCGACCACTATATAGCCATCCTTTTCTCGCGCTTCCTTGACCAAATCAAGATAAGCATGTTTACTAAGATGTGTGCGAAGCTCCCGCATAACTGGATATGCTTCTACTATATCTTCCTGTGTTTCCAGTTCTTTTATCACAACGTTTTCCATTCGATTATCCCCTTTTCTATCCCTATTTCAATCAGACGTTCATAAGGGTCTCCTTTAATACCTAGAATCTCACAGAAGGCTGGTTCTGTTTTCATTCCTTGACGTTTAAGATGAATCACTTTTTCCCGAAGCTTCGGCATTTCTTTCAAGAGATGATATTCGATAATCATATGTAGGTAGGCATACTGCTTATGAACTGGCTTTGCCTGACCAAATAATTCAAATTCAAACCCGCTATAATGAAAATTAGTCTTGATTACAGGAGTATCTCGTATCCGAATTTGCTTTATTGTAAATGCTTCATGTTCCCCATACAACTTTATAATACGTGTTTTAAAATGATTAAAATCATTCACTTCCAAAATAATATCCAAGTCAGAATCTTTCACATCCACACCAATTGGAATCGTTCCACAAAGTATTGGCGTATAGTCCATTAAGTCTTTCAATATATTTAATTGTTTTATAGCCTTATACGCTCGGTATTGCCTGGTATTTCCCTGTTTTAAATAGGAAATTGTATGAAACATAGCCAATCCTCCCCCCGAAGAGACTGAATCGTCTGTAAAATATCTTCTTAAAAAGAATACTACAACCTTACTGCAGAAATAAAGAAAAAGGCGGAGAGTTCCCTCTCCACCCATTAAGATATTTTCATTTCCGTACTTTCCATTTTAATTCGTCTTTGTTCAGCTGCTTTTTTCCCATGAACAATATAGTAAATCCAAATGCTTAAGAGAACAATTGCTGCCATTGCTATATACAATCCTCTAAATCCAATGAAAGGTAATACAAACCCTAACAGGAACGGGCCAACACCAATACCAAAATCAAAAAACATGAAGAATGTAGATGTTGCTAGTCCAATACGGTGTCTTGCTGCCTTATTAACAGCAATCGTTTGAGCACTTGATTGAAACGTTCCAAAACCGACTCCGACTATTGCTCCAGCTAGGAGTAAGCTAATCCCAACACTTGCTTGACTTAAAATAACTAAACCTACAGCAAATAGTAAAAGCGATGGATATACAACACTATTCTCGCCCTTTGCGTCAAATAATCGACCAGTAAAAGGTCTGGATGCTACCAGAAAAATAGCGTACATGATAAAGAAAAAGCTCGCTGCGTCTACTAGGTTGATTTCCGCAGCATATGCGGAGAAAAAAGATAAAATACTGGAATAAACAAATCCTACAGTAGCTACAAGAATAGCGATTGGAATTGTCGTTTTTTCAAAGAAGTCACTCAGATGGAATCCTTTTTGTGTTTCAATAGGAACCTTTACTGCATCTACTTTTGGCACACGTAAGAAAACCGTTGCAATCAATGCAACAGCTGCGAAGACAGTAGTAGCAATAAAAATCATCGGATTGTTAAAGTTTTGACTAATATACAATCCTAGGAAAGGGCCGATTGCCATAGCTAGATTTGTACTTGTTGCAAAGTACCCCATCCCTTCACCACGTCTTACAATTGGAATAATATCTGCCGCAATTGTACTCGTAGCTGTCGTACTAATTCCAAAAGCAAATCCATGAATAAATCGAATAACTAATAAAGCAGCTAAATTATTGACCGGGAAATAAAACAGCATAAACACAAAAAATAAAGCAAGCCCAACGAGCAATAGATTCTTTTTGCCTACTTGATCAATAATTCTTCCGGCAATCGGCCGGACAAGCACTGCTCCAAGCACAAAAATACTCGATGCAAGTCCCGCCTGACTTTGAGAAGCATCGAATTGATCTACTGCATAAATAGCTAATGTGACGATTAACATGTAAAACGATATAAAAAGCAAAAAATTGGATGTCGCGACCATAATAAAGTCCTTCGTCCATAACATAGGTTTGTTACTCATTCTTATACATACTCTCCTTATTTAAGTTTATCTCTTAGTTGTTGAATCGTTCGAAATGCTGACTCCATTTCGGTTTCAGGTATTTCTTCCAGTAATGATTGTTCAAATTTATTGACAACATCATAAGCTTTTTCATACATTTCCAAGCCTTTTTCGGTCAGTTGTATCTTCCGCTCCCGTTTATCCTGACTCGGCATTCGTTCAATTAATTCTTGTTCCTCTAAACGCTTGACGGTGCGAGATATTGTCGGCTTCTCAACATCCAGATAATTCGTTATCTCTACAAGCGTAGCCGATCCCCACTGCTTTAAATAATGGACAATAATCCATTGGGAATAATATAAACCAACTTCAACTAGCTGCTCATTTAATTTTTTCCTAAACGCCCTAGTAAATTGCATGTTTAATTGGAAAAATCGTTGCGACAAATTGACCGCCTCCATAAAATAGTTACCTAAGTAACTATATACCATTTTTAAATGAAAGTCTAGTGCATACGGATTTATTAATTATTCTTTAAATATTTAACACCCTTTCATACATAATGCGACTTTTCTTTGGAATTATAACAATAGTGGTTTAGCCATATTCAACACCACATTAGAGCTACAGCACAACTATTTTTTAAATTTAAAGAATGGAGGTTTTTTTATGGTTCAGCAAAACCCACACGATCAGATTCAACAAGCTACTCAGCTTGTCCATCAATCTATGGAATCGATTCAATCAGCAAAAGATCACGCAAGCGTAGACCATCAGCAATATGTACATGCTAACGAACAGCTGCGCCAAGCAGAGGAAGTGTTACAACATGCTCAGAATCAATACGGGGAGCAAGCACTACAGAATCCTCAATTTCAACAAACACAGGAATTACTGCATAACTTACGACAGCAGCTACAAAAAATAGAACGCCAAGAAAATAGGAACTTTTAGTTTTTTCATTGGTTCCTTGCCAAAGATTAAGCTAATTAGCGACAAACCTAACATAAAAATGAATAAGAGAATCGTCATTATTCTTAATTTTGACGATTCCCCTTTAAATTTTTTAACAGCATGGGAGTAGCTTCACGAACCCTCTTAATTCATAAATTGTTTCACCACAACATGTTTTTGTAATGGGATCACTAATTGTAACATTTTGAACGGTAGCATTATCTAAAAATGCTGGGTCGTTACAAAAACTTCTACTATTTAAACAACCAATGCAAAGTATTTTATTAAAACACACACGATCATTACTACAAATATAACTTGTGGCATCGTTATCAAGCTGTCGTATAGGAATTAAGCCTCTTAATGGAATCTCGCCAATCCCTCTTACCGCATTTACGCTTACGAAACAAGTCATACTTCCACTTCCACAGCTACATGGATCAGGAATTGTCGCTGGAACTTTTATCGGCTCCGTTGCACAACGTAGGTACCTTTCTCTTGAGGGATCAATTACAACCTCAAGACTTCTTTCTGTATCAAGTGTATATCCATACGGAACGACTACCTTCCAATGGAATGGCACTACTCTGTCAATAAGGATATAATCATCCCCATTATAGATCCAAAACAATTGTGTCTGATTTAGCTCTCCCTTCGGTCCATTAACCGTTTGAAGTGGGGTAAAATTTTCCGGAGGATTATATTCAAATATAGAGCTCGAGCCGCCAGCACCACTTGCCAAACCAACTAATGGAAATGCGGGGTCAGCATCACCAGCTGGAAAAGTATTATCAAGTGTGTCATAACCAAACCCAATCATACCCGTGTTATAAAGAACTACTTGGAATGTATTAATAGGAGGATGAAATGCACCAAAGTAATAGGGGAGGTTGATATACGAAACGATGAATCGATCAGGTAATTGTTGATAAAACACACCACCACCAACTCCGGCGAAGGATGGATGTAAATCAATCCAGTATGGAGCTATCCTCGGTAAATTATTGATAAATCTATCGAAACTCGGTGTGTAAGCGGTGTCCGGACCTCCGAAAGTTAGATTTCCATTCGAATTAATATATACAGACGAGTAAGTAGTTCCATAAAAAGAGAAGGTAAAGTTTTCCGTGAAATCTACTTCTGCAAAATCATCATCGGTAAAGTTTAAATTTGTCCCAAAATCAGGACCTTCATTAAATAAACATGGCATTTTTTTCTCACCCTTTAATCTTGAGATTTAAAGAAACACCTGTTATGAAACAAGGTATCGAAGCTGTTTAAGACGTTCCAAACCAACTTCATTCAAATTGCCTTCAGCAAGTAGCTCATTAATTGCAGCTAAATAGCTCGTTATCACCTTAGAAGAATTACTAGCTTTCAATTTCGAAATAAAAGAATCCTCGTATAGATCGTAATGATTATCGTTTGTTACAATCATGACCAATTGTTGCTTATATCTCTCCTTCAATCATTTCACCTTCCTTCTTTTTGCCTGTATACAATTTATACTATTGTTCTTTTTACGTAATAGCTTGTATTCCTACCTAAACGTTGCTCCCATTTTCTCTAAATACCTCAAAAAAAGGCGATTTACCAAGAACAAAGTAGGTAGATTACATAGTCTAATTTTTTGTATACATTAAAAAACTACCTTGTTCGAGCACCAAGGTAGTTTTATATTTAATATTTTCTAGTCTTAGCCTACTTTCATTAGTAGCTGTGACCATTTTAATTTTCTAACCATTTTCATAAATAAAGAAGACTCGCAGCCGCCCTCTCTCAAACTAATTTTAGCGATTATCAACTTTTTCAGGATACATATCATGGTTCATCATACGGTGCTCTGCCATTTGTTCATATTTCGTCCCAGGTTTACCATAGTTGCAATATGGGTCAATGGAAATACCACCACGTGGTGTAAATTTCCCCCATACTTCAATATAACGCGGGTCCATTAGCTTGATTAAATCGTTCATGATAACATTTACACTATCCTCATGAAACCCGCCATGGTTACGATAGCTGAATAAATACAGTTTAAGAGATTTACTCTCTACCATTTTTACTTCAGGTATGTAACTAATATAAATCGTTGCAAAATCGGGTTGCCCCGTCATTGGGCATAACGTTGTAAACTCCGGAAAATTCAATTTCACAAAATAATCCCGATCTTGATGATTATTTTCAAATGCTTCCAGCACTTCCGGGTTATACTCATATACATAAGAAGTTCCTTGGTTCCCTAATAAAGTCAGTCCTGACAAATCTTGTTCCTTCATGTAATTACCTCCACTTGTTTGTTTTTAGACAAAAGTCTATTTTGCAGACCTACCAAAAAAAGCCGTGTACCCTAAGGCACACGACTTCAATCGCATCATATTCCTTAGTTTTTTATAGAGGGTTAGCGCTAAGAACCTCTTTCGCATATTTACGAGCTTATTATATAGAGGAAATTTATATATGTCAATTTGTACAAAACAGCATGAGCGATAGTTTTAAGGTTAATTTTCTATTTCTATAGATTTTTCTGTTAATAAGCGTTATAATATGTAGAATTTCTATTTTTTAAAAATTCACTACACAAAAAAAGGAGTCTGCACAACATGAAAGCAATCAACTTTATCAGTAATTTTTCCAACAAGAATTTCGCTTTAATCACAATCATTATTGCAATCATTGCCTTTAATTTGCCAGATCAATTTTCCTGGCTCAATTCCTACATCAGTATTCTTCTGGGAATCGTTATGTTTGGGATGGGACTTACATTGAAACCAGTCGATTTCAAAATTGCTTTGACAAAACCAAAACCGGTTATCGCTGGTGTCGTGCTGCAATATACAGTCATGCCACTCATTGCGTTTACCATTGCCAAGCTATTAAATCTCCCGCCAGAATTGGCAGCAGGGATCATTCTTGTTGGATGTGTACCAGGTGGCACGGCATCAAACGTAATGGTCTACCTTGCAAAAGGGAATGTACCATTGTCTGTTGCAATGACATCGATATCTACGATGCTTGCGCCGATTATGACACCAACCCTTTTATATTTATTGGCAGGACATTGGATGCCAGTTAATCCATTCCAAATGTTTTGGTCGATTATTCAAGTGATTATCATTCCAATTATTCTCGGAATAGTCATACAAAAATACTTTCCTGTGGCAGTGGAAAAAAGTGTCCAAGCCTTGCCATTCATTTCAGTTGTTGCCGTTTCAGGAGTAGTAGCAGCAGTTGTTTCTGGAAATACGGAGAATATTGCTTCAGCAGGAATACTTGTCTTTATCACGGTAATCCTGCATAACCTTTCTGGATTATTTCTCGGCTACGTCATTGCTACGCTATTAAGGCTTGACGCTGATACGAGACGCGCTATTTCATTCGAAGTAGGCATTCAAAATGCTGGCCTTGGTGTATCACTTGCCAATACGCATTTTCCAACTATGCCACTAACAGCATTACCCGGGGCAGTAGCGGTCGTAACCCACGTTATTAACGGATCGATTCTTGCGACTTTCTGGTCAAGAAAACCGTTGAAGCAAGAAAAATTACAAGGAAAAGAAATCATAGAAATGAAAAAAACAGTTTAGAAACATGGAAAGGACTTGGCTCATTACTACTTTTATGAGCTAAGTCCTTTTTCCATTAATATGATAAGGTTCTAATTTCGCCTAAACCTTTTTAACAAATTCAGATTTCAATTTCATCGCTCCAAAACCATCGATTTTACAGTCGATATCGTGATCGCCATCTACCAAACGAATATTTTTTACTTTCGTTCCTACTTTTACGACAGACGAGCTTCCTTTTATTTTCAGATCTTTAATTACAGTGATTGTATCACCGTCTTTTAAAACATTTCCATTTGCATCTCTAATCACTTTCTCATCTTCCATGTTTTCTCCAGCTGCCTCTAAAGTCCATTCGTGTGCACACTCTGGACACACGAAAAAATTCCCGTCTTCATATGTATACTCCGAATTACATTTTGGACAATTTGGTACTTCAATCATCTTCCAATTCCTCCATCCACAAAATAACTAGAAATCATCTATATGCACTTATCATGCCATATACTCCTGGCATTAACAACTTTCTCTAAATTGTATAATGAGAGTTCCGCGGATCCCACCTCAAATGATGACAGAACTAAAATAAGCAATGCTAGAAAATAGCCTAGCATTGCTTATTCAGAATTCCATATTCACTTATTTCGTATAATTATCAAAATATCCTTGAATAAAGACGATCGGTGTACCTTTATCGCCACTTCCTGAAGTTAAGTCAGCAAGGGAACCAATTAAGTCTGTAAGCTTTCTTGGCGTTGTTCCTTGTGCTTCCATTGCTCCAACAAGATCCTCATCTTTTTCATCAATAAATTTAGAGATTGCTTGTTGTAGTTCTTCCCCTTTTAAATCGGAAAAATTATTATCTGCAAGATATTTTAATTTTACTTCATTCGGTGTTCCATCTAGTCCAGCTGTATAAGCAGGAGATACTACTGGATCTGCAAGCTCCCAGATCTTACCTACTGGATCTTTAAATGCTCCATCCCCATAAATCATTACCTCAACATTTTTTCCTGTTTTCTCCTGCAACATGCTTTGGATACGGTCCACTGTCGGCTGACAATTGCGAGGGAAAAGCTTTACCTTATCTTCTGTTGATTTATTTGAACCTAACAGACCATATTTCTCATTATATCCGCTGCCATCAATCGAATCGGCTAATATATTATCAAGGCTATATACCTTCTCGCCACCGTTTGCTTCTAAAATTCTTTTCGTTCTAAATCTTGTGTGAATGTCACAAGTAAGCACACTCTTTGTATAGTCTAGAATTGACTTCGGATTATTCGAGAAGATAACCTCACATTCAACTCCAAATTCCTCAATTAGTGATTTATAATACTCAATATAATCTACACCCGTAAATGTATGCTTCAAATATCCAAAGTAATCACGAAATTGGTTTTCTGTTAAAACATCCGTCCAAGGATTAACGCCTTTTTCATCAAGCATATCAATACTCACTAAGTGATTACCAACCTCATCTGAAGGATAGCTGAGCATTAATACAATTTTCTTAGCACCTTTTGCAATTCCGCGAAGAATATTTGCAAAGCGATTTCTACTTAAGATTGGGAAGATAACACCAATTGTATCATCCTCAAATTTCGTATGGACATCCTTTGCTATGGCTTCAATTGTAGCGTAGTTGCCTTGCGCACGAGCAACAATTGATTCTGTCAAAGCAACAACATCTTTATCTTTAATTTGAAACTTTTCTACCTCAGCAGCATTTAACACACTATCTACAACGATCTCCTCAATATTATCACCTTGATTGATGATTGGACAACGGAGACCTCTAACTACAGTTCCAACTACTCTTTCCAATAGAATCGCTCCTTCAATGTTAATTTCATTATGTATCTCTTTACTTGTAATATACACGGTATTAATGATATAAGTAAAATGAATATCACTAATATCAGATATAAGGAGCACTTATATGGCAAGTAAATTAGATTTATATAAGATATTTTGTAGGGTCGGCAAAACGAATAGTTTTTCAAAAGCTGCGGAGAGCCTTTATATGACGCAACCTGCAGTTAGCCAAGCAATCATGCAATTAGAAAGAGATTTGGATACCCGACTTTTCAAGCGAACACCCAAAGGAGTCACATTGACACATGAGGGCGAGCTTTTATTTGAGTATGCGAATTCCGCAATTAATTTAATTGATGTCGGTGAGGAAAAAATATTAGAATTTAAAAATTTAACGACAGGAGAGCTAAAGATAGGAGTAGGAGACACGATTTCCCAGCATTTCTTACTTCCATATTTAGAAGACTTTCATCATAAATATCCTAAAATTAAATTTAATATTGTTAATGGAACGACCTTGGAGCTCTGTTCAGCTTTAAAGTCAGGTGAAGTTGACATTATTCTATGTAATTTCCCTTTAAACGATCCAACATTAGAGCAAATCCCTTGTATGGACACCCATGATATCTTTGTTTGCGGTGAAAAGTTTAAATATGTATTATCAAAATCGTTAAGTTTCGATGAATTAGTAAAGCTTCCTTTAATATTTCTGGAACCTAAGTCAAATTCGAGGAGATATGTGGAAAATTATTTGAAATCAAAGGGAATAACGATCGCTCCAGAAATGGAATTAGGCTCACATAATTTATTATTGGAATTTGCCAAAATAAATTTAGGGATTGCATGTGTGACAAGAGAATTCTCCCGCAACTATTTAAATAATGGATTATTATATGAAGTGAATTTAGAAGAAGAAATTCCAAATAGAAGCATTGGAATCTGTTTTTTAAAAAGTGTTCCTTTATCCCCGGCTTCTACAAGATTTGTAAAAATTATCCAAGGGAAGTCTGTTGGATATAGTCCACTATTATCCTTATAATCGAGCTCATTTAATGAAAGTGGATCACCGTATGGCGATCCACTTTCATTAAATACTTATTTCATTCGTTTATAATTTTTATGATTCACAACTGTTTTAATTGGTTCTCCAGTTCCCTTATTATTACCAATTTTGACAATCACAGAGTTTTCGCGAATCATTAGAACCTCTCCAGTTTTACCTTTTTGTTCCCCTTTTATGATTTGGATTTTATCCCCCTCATTCACCTTCTTTTTTGTATCAACATTTGCTTCGTTAGTCTCTTCTGACATATCATTTCCTCCTTTAAAACACCATAACTATCGTACTAATTAGTGACTTTCATTTACCTCATTTTTACACTTAAGCTTATCTTACAATATCTTATAACTATCTTCACTTATTTAGCCCTCTAAACAGACTTTGCACATGATGAATTAGACTGTTTCGATATTGCAACGTGCTATGTAAACTTCACATTAAAGATTGTCCCCTACACGTTTATCATGTTCTATTCCATCTGTCAAGTTAATGAACCTAACTATAATACTAAAATTCTCTTACTTGTGAAAACATTTTATATTTCCATTTCCGTTTTCCATACTTTTCTTTCATTTCCTAACTCTGTTTATTCTGTTAAACCACTGAAATATACATCATTAAATTGCAATAATTATCATCACATTGTTAGCTTATAGCTGTTTGTTAAAAACCTAGAAAAGGGTAGTATATAGTATAAGGTAAATTCCTATTCTAGAAAATATGTATTGAAACCAACTGTAGTTAAAGGACGTGTGTAACATTGCAAATTTGCTTTATGCGTAATCGCAGAAAACCGTCGAAATACGCAAGACTACTATCAAAAGCTGCTAAATATTATGGTATTGACTTAATTTATTGTCATCCAACAGATATTGATATCGAGGAAGAAATTATTCATGGGAAAATGCTTAGGAATAACGAATGGGTTCCTAAAGATGTTTCAATCCCCCCATTTATTGATTTAAGCAGCTATTGTTATAAATATAAAAAAGAAATCAGATTTTTAAAGGAAAGAAGCCTGTTGTCAAGCTACGGTAAATTTGGCTCGAAGGAAAAAGTATATAATATGCTTGAAAAAGATGGGGAATTTAAACACTTACTCATCCCTTCCCAACCTGTTGATCATTTCGAAGGCTTCTATAACTTCTTAAATGAACACAAAGAAATTATTGCAAAACCTAAAAACGGACAAAAGGGTGAGGGAATATTTCTAATCTCCATGAAAAATGACAGCTATATAATAAGCTATGAGAATCAGGAAAGACACATTTCATCGGCAGAACTAAAAGCATTTTTTGAGGATCGGATCAATCCTAAAGTATATCTATTTCAAAAATATATCGAGTCTAAATCAAAAGCTGGCGATCCCTTTGATTGCCGAATTCGACTCGAAAAGGATGGAAATGGCGAATGGAGTGTCCCTATTTACCTCGTTAGAATCGGAACAAACCAAAAGGTCGTTTCGAATGTAGCGCAAGGCGGCAGTGTTAGTTCATTAACGCCTTTCTTAAAAGCAAACTATGAAGAGAATTGGAAAGAAATTCGAGATTCCATCAAACAAGTAGGAAAGACGCTGCCATATAAAATTGAGAAATTAACAAAGCCGGCTACCTCGATGGGAATTGACATTGGTATTGATAAGCATGGAGAGCTTTACTTGTTTGAAGTAAACTCTGCACCTGGAGTAGAGTTTGGCACTGGAGAAATTGCAAGCGTAAAAGCTGATTATTATCATTATATTTTAAATGAAATCTCCAATCGATCTGTTCAACAAGTTAAGGAGATACAGTACTCTTAAATAATCTTTTGCAGATTTACAAATAAGTAAACATGATCCCCACGCCTTAGTAAGGTACGGGGATCACATTATTATTTAACGGCTTGTGCAGCAACCCGCTGCATGAATAAAGGAGATTCAATATCTAATTAGGATTTCGATAATACAATCGGCTCATTTTTCTCCATCGTTGCTTTGTATAAAAGAATATTCCCTTCGTTCGCTTCAACCGTTCCTGTATCGACTTGAAAATTTTCTTGTAATGCGATCGTCCAAGCTGCTTCACCATTCTTTTTTAAAACGATTGCAAGTGTACCAAACTGATCAATATCATCCCATTGGAACATTTCTGTTTCACCATTATCAGTCACCATAATTCCTTCCGGACCGCTAACCAGCTCGATGTTATCACCTTGCCAGTTGCCATGTGTTTGTGCTCCAACGTAATAATAGGAAATGCCACTTCCACGATCTCCATAAGTAGCAATGAACTGCTGCGTTGTATTATTTGCTGCTTTATACGTAACTGCTCCAACATCATCCGCTAACCACTCAACTTGAAATTCACCTATTTTCTTATCTGGTAATACTTCCTTCGGGCGAGCGAGAATACCATAATACGATCGATAATAAACAGCTTCACCACTTTCCACATTTTCTTTAATGGAGAGGACATGCTTCCAATCTGGCGATATACTTGTGATATTTTTAATCTCATTGTTGCTACTAATTAGCAGAACAACATGCCCGATAATAAGAAGTACCGAAATGCTAGAGATAATCGTTATTAATTTTCTAGTTGATGGAAGAATCAGCAAGATCGCTAGCGTTAGGATAATCAGACAAACAATATTTATGATATAAAATAATCGATTATCCACATAGTCTACTTGGAATCTTTCGTGAAAGACAAGGTATCCTATTTGCATACAGAAAAATCCGTTTGCTACGAGAAATAATACCCATCCAATGACTTTTTTCGTTTTACTCGTGTTCTGCTTCATCTGGTGGAACCTCCTCTGAAAAATTCCATGTTTTACCATTATCCGATGAAATAAATTCCCCTTTGACGAGACCACCTGCATAATCACCATTCGGCCCTTGATTTATCAATACCTTTAACTGCTCTTCCTCTTTTACTGGCGGTTCTGCTATTACAAAGACCCCATAATATTTCTCAGGTATATGAATGGATGCCTGATTCCACGTATTTCCCCCGTCCTCGGTAACATAAAGCGTCGGTTCTATCGGATTAATCGTTCCAAAGGAAAGAAATCCTGTAGACTCATCTACAAAGCCACCATCCGAAATGAGGCGTGTCACTTCTGTATAGGTTGTTTCTTCCCAGTTCTTCCCACCATCATGTGTTAGAAAGACTACGGAATATTCTTGGGACATTGTTCGATCACCAGAGATAATCGCATATCCAAACTCATCGTTTAAAAAGTCTACTTTCCTAAAACGCATCATCAGAAAGGATTCGGAAACAACGGATTTCTCCCATGTTTCACCTTGATCGATAGAATAAAGAAATACGATTTGTTGGGCTTCCCAATTGGTTCCTTCTGAATAGAGGAAACCAGTTCGATCTTCCATTAGAACATAGCTATTTTCAATCAGCTCTTGTCCGTTCCCATTATATTCACCAACAAATAGCTGGTCCTTCTCAACCGGAACCGCAACCCAATCCTCGCCATTATTAAAGCTAACGTTAAGTTGATCGTTTTGTAAGGAATACGAAACGGCTTCGTCTATGTTAACGGGTTGTATTTGCTCCGGTTGCGCTTGTTCTAATTCTTCCTGGCTATTCTCCTGCGAGTTATTTAACAGTGCAGATTGTGGGAGCGTGACTTGATTAGAGCTCTGGTGATAGATTACTGCCATTATGACAAGAGCAATTACCATCACACCCGCTCCTAATAATAGATAACGTTTCACGTATTCACTCCTTTATAGTAAGTCTTTTCAAGGGTCTTCTGTTATCAAACGATATCTTCCAAACTTCCAATTATTACTAGAATAGCACAAATTCTTATAAAAATTAGGAATACATTTGCCAAATAATTTACCAAGCAATTAAATTCAATATTTGTGTTTTCTTACTGTGTCCGATTTCCTCATAAAAAAAGAGGCAGTTCATCAAAAATCGTTACTAACGATTTCCTGAACAACCTCTTTCCATTTTTATAAGGAGCTTCTTAAAAAGCAACGCCATATTTATGTTATCGAAACGTCCTAGCTCGTTGCCTACTTCAGCATTGGCATAACCTCAGTTGCAAGTAATTCTATATTTTTCTGTACTTTATCAAACGGTAGTCCACCAATATCGATTTGCGCCAGAAAACGTGTATGTCCATATAACTCATGCTGCCTAAGGATCTTCTCGACAACTTGTTCTGGACCTCCAACAAATAATGCTGTTTCAGGACTGGCCATCTGTTCAAAGTCACTTCTTGACATTCGTGTTCCCATCCCACGCTGACGATTGACATAATTCCAATAGTTGGCGTAATACGGATAAAACTCATCCTTGGCTGCTTCTGTTGTTTCAGCAAGATAAGTATGACCTGTGACACCAACAGTTAGCTTATCCGGAGAATGCCCTGCCTCCAAGCCTGCTTTGCGATAGATATCAACCAGCGGCTTAAAACGCATTGGATCACCACCCAATATCGCGATCGCCATACCTACACCGAGTCTCCCCGCACGAGCAGCACTTTCCGGTGTCCCGCCAACTCCAATCCAAATTGGCAACTGTTCTTGTACAGGACGTGGTGAGATTTCCGCATTCTTTAACGATGAACGGAACTTTCCATCCCAAGAAACAATTTCATTTTCATTGAGCTTTAAAAGTAGATCCATATGTTCGCTAAACAGCTCATTATAATCATTTGTATCATAACCAAATAAGGGGAAAGATTCGATAAAAGCTCCTCGACCAGCTAAAATTTCTGCACGACCATTTGAAATTAAATCCAATGTAGCAAAGTCTTCAAATAAGCGAACAGGGTCAAGTGTACTGATAACGCTAGTAGCGCTCGTTAATCGAATCCGATTTGTCGCATTAGCAATCGCAGCTAATACCACAGCTGGCGAGGAGACTGCATAATCTAATCGATGATGTTCCCCTACCCCAAAGATAGCTAGACCGGCTTCTTCCGCCAGTTTTGCTGCCTCAATCATTTCATCTATTCGTTGCTTCATACCAATTGTTTTTCCCGTTACTGGATCTGGACCTATATCCGCAAGTGTGTAAATCCCGATTTCAATTCCATTTTCTTTTAACGTTGACAATGCCTCTTCCACCTCTTAGATCGTTAACTCAATCCGATTTCCGGACGGATCATACGTCATTCTTCTTCCTGCTTCTTCTGTTACCGCAACACCGATTTTCTCCAAGTTAGCGACTGTTTCATTAATCGCTTCTTCATTCGGTAAAACAAGTGTATATGATTCCATACCTACACTGTTTTCAGCTGGCTTCGGTGCTCCAACTCCATTCCATGTATTGACTCCGATATGATGATGGTATTTGTCTTTTGAAAGGAATAGTGCCTGTCTTCCATAGCGATTCACAACATCAAATCCAAGACCTTTCACATAAAATTCCTCTGTCTTTTCCAGTTCGGAAACATGTAAATGAATATGTCCCATCAGTGTTTCTTTAGGCATTCCTTCCCATGCTTCACCTGGTACACGATTCTTTAATAACCTGTCAAAATCCAATGGATCTACTGCCATTGCAACTTCTTCACCAGTCCAGCTCCACTCTGATGGATCACGATCAATATAGATTTCAATCTCGTTTCCATCAGGATCATGTAAATACAATGCTTCACTTACAAGATGATCTGATGAACCGAAACGAATACCTTTTTCAGAAAAATGCACAACAATATTAGCCAAATCCTTTTTTGCAGGCAATAGCAGTGCAAAATGATACAACCCAGTCGTTCTTCCTTGTTTTGGAATAACATCTTCTGGTTGCGTAAGTGATAAAATGCTCGTCTTCCCGTCTGTTGTCAGTTTTGCTGTATGAGCTGTTTGTTCTAATATATCGAAACCAATTATTTCTT
The DNA here is from genome assembly GCF_008304605.1 of Oceanobacillus polygoni. Lineage (GTDB taxonomy): Bacteria > Bacillota > Bacilli > Bacillales > Amphibacillaceae > Oceanobacillus > Oceanobacillus polygoni. The sequence goes on from NZ_PIJY01000001.1 coordinate 98,756, forward strand.
GATAATACTGTAAAGACCTTGCTAAATTTTCTACCTTTATGTTGACATGACCAACGAATGTCGTTGGTTTAGTGTGGAACCCCATAATCATCCTCCTCGTTTTTATTTCAATTAAATAGTTTATTTGCTAAAATAAGCCTAATTCTTCGTCTGCTGTTTAGAATGAAACATTGATAATTCTAACCATAACCTTCTCTAGTTCTAATTTATTCATTTATTTAATCTTTTTCACTAGATTACTTTATGTAACTAAGTTTATTATTTGAATTAAATATTGTCAAGTAATAAATTTTATAATTATAACAAGATAACTTTTTATGTTATACTTTAAAATAAGCGAGGTGAACATAATTGGCACAACCGACAATCTGTCCAAAGTTTGAAAAAGCCATCTCATTGTTAAGTCAAAGGTGGACGGCATTAGTAGTTTATCAATTATTACTAGGAACACAACGGTTTAGTGAAATCCAATCAGCTATCGGCATAAGTGGTAAAGTATTATCCGACCGTTTAAAGGATTTAGAAAGGCAAGAAATCGTGAAACGTGAAGTTATTCCAGATACACCAGTGATTATTGAATACTCTTTAACAGAAAAAGGACGTTCAATGGAACCGATATTGCGAACGATCGAGAACTGGTCACAAGATTGGTTTCAATCCGAATCTGAGGTATGACTGCTTGAATATCCAGTTAACGAGGAAGGGTTGTCCTCCAAAATCATGTTGACTGATTTTGGAGGACAACCCTTTTATCTTTACTCGTTTTTATTTACTCGTTTTTATTTAAAATTTCGCCGATTGCTTGCAGCTCTTCCTTCGATAATCGAATGTCACTTGCTTTAACATTTTCGCGAATTCGCTCTTTGCGTTTACCACCTGGAATTACTGCATCTACACCTTCCTGAGCAAGCAGCCATGCTAGTGCTAAATTCGGCAAAGTTGTATTCTTACGTGCAGCAACCTTGTTTAATTCATCTACTTTATCAAGTGTTTGAATATACTGTTCGCCTTGGAATAAAGGAATAGAATTACGCCAATCCGCAGCATCTAATTTAGTCTCTTTTGTAAATCCTCCACCTAATAATCCAAATGCTAGTGGACCATATGGAATGAAAGAAATGTTATTTTCTCTTGTGTATGGCAATAATTCTTCCTCAGATGATCGATCTAACATATTGTATGGTGATTGCAAGACAGAAATGTCACCATGGGCATCCGCTTCTTTTAACTGCTCAATTGATAGATTTGAAACCCCAATCGAACGAATTTTCCCTTCTTCCTTTAGACGAGCTAATTCACCAATTGATTCGGAAAAAGGCGTTTTATTATCTGGGAAGTGCAAATAATATAAGTCTACATAGTCTAATTGCAACCTTTGTAAACTTTTTTCAACCGCTTCTCTCAAGTATTCTGGTCGATTATCAGCTTTCACATCATCCAAATTCGTAAAATTTTGTGCTCCCTTTGTTGCAATAATAAAATCATCACGTTCAAATTCTTTTAATACTTCACCAACTAATTCTTCCGAACGGCCAAGACCGTAAATGTCAGCAGTATCAATAAATGTTACCCCAAGGTTAAGTGCTTCCCTTACTAAATCTTTTCCATCTTGTTCGTTTAAATTTTGGAATAAATTATGACCACCAACTGCATTTGTACCAAGTCCAATGGCCGATATTTCCAAATTTGATTTCTTTAGCTTTGTATAATTCATGTTTTTTCCTCCTTGTATTTGAGTAGCTATAGCATAATTTCTGCATGTAAAAACTACAAATACACTCGGTAAAGTTTCAAATAATGAAACTCACTATGATTATTTTGTAGTAAACTATCAAAACACCTATACTACAAAAGACGGGGTGATGAAATCGCACAAAATCAAGTTTCCACATTAAGAAAAGGACTTCTCGTATTAGAACTGGTTAAACAAAATGAAGGAATTACTTTAGCCGAGGTGATGAAGAAGCTTCATTTAAGTAAGTCTACAGCATTCCGATTATTAACGACCTTAGAAGAAATGAAATATATCTATAAAATTCAAACAGCGTATTTCTTTAATCCAAAGATATTTCTTGGTGAATCTGAAAAACGTCCCTCAAAGGGCTGGACATCGTTACGTTCCATTTACCAAGCAGCGGAAAACCTGCAAATGAGTACGTATTTAGGAAAAGTAGATGGTACCGACTTAGTTATGACCCAGGTATTACATGCTCCTTTCCAGCAATCAGCAGACGACGAAATGGGTAACCGCTCTAAATTACATCAATCTGCTTTAGGTAAAGTAATTTTAGCACATTTAGATGAGGTCAAATTAACCTCCTTACTCGATAAAATGTCACTGGAACCTGCAACAGTCAATACGTTTCAAGACTCCCAATTATTTCGTTATCATTTAAAGGCGATACATGAAGATGGATACGCCTTTGATGACGAAGAACGAGCTGTTGGTCTCCGTTGCGTTGCTGTACCAGTATTTTGCAATAAGAAAGTCATTGCTGCATTAGCTATTGCGGCACCAACAACTCAACTACCACGTAGCAGCGTCAAACAAATTGCTACAAAATTAAATGTCGGTAGTAAGGCAATAACACAGGAAATAGAGGCTTTAGATAATATACATTAATTTATGTAACGGAGGAATAACATGAAACGCAACGAGCAACATTTATTTCAAGATTTTACATTTAAAAATGGTCTCCACGTAAGAAATCGTCTGATGATGGCACCAATGACGACTTTTTCCGCAGATAGCAATGACTATGTTTCACAAGAGGAGCTGGATTATTATCAAGAACGAGCAAATGGAATAGGTACGATTATTACTGCTTGTGCCTATGTATCTAAAAATGGTAAGGGCTTTGATGGCCAAATGGGTATCGATCACGATGGGACAATTGATGGTCTTACGAAGCTTGCTGAAGTTATCCATGCTGGGGGAGCAAAAGGGATTGTTCAACTTTACCATGGAGGCCGTTTAGCAGTACCAAGACTTACTCCAAATGGTGAAACTGTGAGTGCCAGCGCAGTTCCACCTCTTGGAGATCGTGGATTCTATAGTATCGAGCAAGTACCACGCGCATTAACAACAGAAGAAGTATATGAAATTATCGCAGATTTTGGTGAGGCAACACGCCGTGCAATTGAGGCTGGATTTGATGGTGTTGAACTGCATGGAGCAACAGGTTACTTACTCCAACAATTCGTTTCACCACATTCTAACCTAAGAACAGACGAATTTAAAGATCGCCACCTATTCGCATTAAAATTAATCGAAGAAGTAAAACAAGTCGTCCAAAAACATGCAACTAAACCATTCCTAATCGGTTATCGTTTTTCACCGGAAGAACCAGAAACGCCAGGAATCACCATGAAGGAAACCTTTGCTTTATTAGATGCGTTAATTCAAGCAGACCTTGATTATCTACATATTGCAACGACGAATGCATGGGCAAAATCCCGCCGTGGCATTGTAAGTGAGAAATCACGTACCGAATTAATTGCCGAATACGTTGACGGGCGTGTACCAGTAATTGGTGTCGGTAACGTTCATACACCGGATGATGCTGCACTTGTGTTAGAAAAAGGAAAAACAGACTTTGTTGCGCTTGGAAGAGCTATTGTCATTGACCCACACTGGGTTGAAAAAGCGGATGCTGATAAAGGAGACACGATTATTCATCACTTAACAGAAAATGATCAACAAAACGCAGTCATCCCAACACCGTTGTGGAAATTAATTTTAGAAGTTAAAGGCTGGTTTCCGGTTAAAGAAATAGAGGAAAGCATGTATTAACTTTTTCATTAGGCTTATAACAAAGTAGCTTCATAGCTACTTTGTTATAAAATAATACTATGCATGGGCATTCAATTCTTCCCATTCACTTAAATACATACGCTTTGTTATTTTTTTAGGATTTTCTAGTTTGCATATTAGTTCCAAGCTATTCCCATCCGGATCATTGAAATGGATCTTAGCATGAGCGTAGCTATCATGCGCCATTACGAACGGCTCTACTGGTTTAAAACCAAATGCCTCCCTTGGTTCACACCCTTTACTTTGCAGCCAGCCAACTGACTTTTTTAGGTCCTCCAATGAAACTTGGAATGCAATATGTCTTATTGAAGGATGGTATTCTAGCTGTACGTTTTCTGATTCCCATAATCCTAGCCAGCTTTTATCTTTTTCAATCCATAAGAATGCCAGCCTCTCTTCAACAATATGGTCAAGCTCCAAACCTAGATTTTCGTAAAATTCAATTGACCTTTTTAAATTACTCACTGGCAAATGCGCTTCGTATAATCCTTTAATCATTATAAGTTGTTCTCCTCTTGTTCCTTGTCTTTTTCGCAATTAGCTTTCATACCATTGTTCTGCTCTAGCTTCAATTTTTTAAAAAACAAGACTGCCATCTTGCTGTATAACCAATATCACTTTGTTTCTTTATGAATGTACCAAATTCTAGGTACAGAATCTCCTCGACCTACCCCTTATATGCTTTCTGCAACTCCGCAAGGTTAATTTTTTTCATTTTAAGAAATGCCTGAGTAACTCTCGCTCGTTGTTCTGGATTGCTATTCTGCATCATTTTAGCCATGTCACTTGGGACAATTTGCCACGATAATCCATACTTGTCTTTTAGCCAGCCACATTGCTCGGCTTCAGAAACCGCAGACAGCTTGTCCCAATAGTAATCAACCTCTTCTTGTGTGTCACAATAAACCATAAATGAAATCGCTTCGTTAAAATTGTATTCATGGGCTCTCGCACTTTCCATTGCAGCAAACCAATAATTCTCAAGCATGAAGTCACTAAACATGACTGCTCCCTCTTTATCAGGCTCCATCCCTTGAGGATAGTGCACAATCAGACCTTGTTTAGCATGCTCAAACACCGATAAATAAAAATGAATGGCTTCTTCCGCCTTTCCATATTGTTCACCTGTAAACATTAGTGAAGGCACAATCGTAGGCCGCTCCTCACCTTCTGGATTTGTTAGGATTAACTGCCAAGACAAACCATACTTATCTTGAATCCAGCCATACTTTTCACTAAACGGATACGTATCAAGCGGCATTAATACTGTTCCACCTTCGGATAATTTATTCCACGCCTCTTCTAATTTTTCACTCGCATCCTTTTCTCGTGATGGGTCAAAATTAACAAAAAAAGACACCGACGGATTGAATTTAAAATACGGCCCTCCATTTATAGCCATGAATTTCTGTCCCCATAACTGAAAAGGAACTACTTTGGCATCGCCTGATGGTGTGTCTTGAACTGTTGTTGCATTCGTTATTTTTGAATCTGGAAAAATGGACGTATAAAATGCTGCCGCATCACTTGCCTCTTTGTCATACCATAAATGTGGAACAATGATTTGATTTGTTTTTGTCATGGTTATTCCTCCCTTTAAACTTACTTAACAAGTTCAATCAATAGCTTCCTACTTTATTTCATGCACTTAATAGAGAAAGCAATCGCTATAACATAATTTGGTTAGCCACCACCTATTATATCCTTCACCCAATTAATTCCCTCATTGACAAAGGTATCTGTTGGATTCGTATGTGGTGTATGCTCAAAAATAAAAAACACACCCGGATTTGTCGATAGCTTATAAATTAAATCCCTGACCTTAAAATGTGAATTGTCATTTTCCTGAGACGGATGAACCGGCACCCAGATATATTTATCATTGTAAAACTCTACATTGTGTAAATGAACTACCTTTATATGTTTTTTCCACTTATCAATATAACCCACTGCTTCATCGCCAGTCGCCAATAAGTAATCCCCAATATCAATGCAAAGCTTTATTCCATACTTCTCCCAAATTTCCATTGGAAAATCATCAAGAGCTTTAATCCCAAACGCTGATCTGTTAAGGCCTAATTTCGGTTCGCACACAATTGGTATGGAATATCTTTCTTGTAGTTGATACAATTTTTTTAATCCGTCTTCAATAATTTCAGTAGTATCTATATCTTTTTCTTCTTTAAAATAAGGAAAGTGGACTAAAATATACGCTGCACCTAATTGGGACATATATTTAACTTCTGATTCAAACTGTCTCCAAGCCTGTTCCGGTTCGTAATTTACCTTTTCCAGCAAATCATATTTACTTTGATTTCTGTACAATGGAGAATGCAGTCCAAATGTTACATTTTCCTTATCCAACAGCTCTACGAAATTATGAAAGGAAGCTTTGCTCGGAAATTCGCCAATTTCAATATGACTTACATTATCCTTATTGAATAATAAAGGGAATTTTTCAGGATCTGTCATAATTGTACTTCCAGAAAGTCCTATATGATGATGCATTTTATGTTCGCTCTCCCCTCCAATATTATTATCTTTTCTGAAACAAGAAAAAATGCTAAAACTATTAGGCTAGCATTAGAGCTGTATTCGGTTTTAATTATACTAAATATAAAGATAATTTCATATGAATAACAATACAAAAATCCTCTCTGTATATTTCCGTTGAAGTTAGGAGAATTTATAGTCAGGAGGGGTTCTATGGATCATGAATTTTTATCTGTTGAAGAGTTTAACACTTTCATTCAGCAGTGGAGCGGAAGAACGATTAAAGTTACAAAGCATGAAATGGATGATATCGATCAAACAGTACTGCATCTGCAGAGCATTTCCTATGACCAGAATTTGCGCAGAATTGATGATTATGTACCGAAGCATAGTTTACTTTTAAACGGAGACGGACAAATTGGAACGCTAACTACCATGAGTAATGTACCACTTCCATCATCCAATTATGAAATCCCCTTGCAGGATAATTCCCTATATGAATTTAATGGGGAGACATTTGTTATTACAACTGATCGTGGAGTTTATAAAATCGAATTGGCGTAATAGACAGTAAAAAGGGCTTGAAATTAGCCCTTTTAGTGTTGTTGCTAAATAACATTACTCTGACAAAACTTCGATTGTAAATCCACCTGGAGCTTCAACATAAAAGGTGTAACCATGGGATTCAATAGGTGGATCTACTGCATAACCATCATCTTTCAAACATTTATTAATTTGGTCAACTTTGTCTCTGCTTTCCTGCGGGAAGCCAATATGAAAAGTTTTCGGATACTGAACATTCTTTCCCTTCATCAGTGTTAAGACAAACTGATCGTCGTCAAACATAGCAGCAAACCCTTTGCCACGGCTGTTTACACAAGTCATGTCAAAATAGGTTTCTAAAAACTGCCTTGAAGCTTCAACATCCGTAACGGTTAGATTTAAATGTTTTAATATCATACAGCACCTCTAATTGAAGATAGATTACTCATTTATCGACTACCTAGTAGAAATCAATCTTTTTTCTTAACAGAAATCCAGATTTCACTCTTTCGATCTTTGCTAGCTAACATTTCAGGACCTTCTGCCAATTCATAAGAGGATGAAGGTAACCACTCCGAATATATTCTTTGCCAGTGTTCTTCAATTTGCTGCCAATCGCCATCCACTTCAAAAATCGCCCATAAAAGCGAAGGGATTTCTAATGTTGAATACGCATCCGTTACTTCCTTCGTTGTAATTGCTCCTATATACTGGTCAAAAGTTGCCTTTCCTTCAGCACTTTCATTGTAATTCACTGATACATGTACAATACCATAACGTTCCTCCGTATCAGACATGGACTCCAATTCGTTCATCTTGCTGTCACTGATTGCAGTTATCATATCTTCATATGCAGGCGAAAGTTCTCCATCCGCCATCTCAACGGAATACTTAACACCTACAACTTGAAACGGTTCTTTTTCAACAATACGATAGTTCATTTCGACTCCTCCTTGAATCGTTAATTGAAAGGACATTCTTGGATATGCTTTCAAGTTCTGTTCTGGATTTCTAGCTAAGCTTGGAATGACACCATGGAAACCTTGAAAAGCTCTGGAAAAGGCATCTGGAGATTGATATCCATATTTAATTGCAATATCAATCACTTTTACATGCTGATCCTTCAAATCCAAAGCTGCCAGTGTTAATCGCCGTCTACGAATGTATTCTGATATTGTAATTCCGGAAAGAAGCGAAAAAAGTCGTTTAAAATGGTGCTCCGAACAATAAGCTCTTTTTGCTACTTCTTCTAAATCGATATGACTATCCAAATTATCTTCAATATAGCTTAATGAATCGTTCATCCCTTTTAACATATCCACTATCCAACCTTCCTTTCACTTATAACATAACAGGAGGATTCACGTTACACCCGACTTTTTATGCTCATTTTAGTCGGTTTGATTATTTAGTACAACACAAGATAGAGTCCAAATTGCTTCTTATCACTTGATTCTTTATCTTAATCAAGAGCCAATTTTACTTATCTGTACCTTTTTTCCGAAGTTTTCTAATCTCTTCGGTCTGAATTAAAATATTATTAAGAATATCCCTAAAGTCAACTTATAACAATCTATTACTAAGTTACTCATCATACTTTTCCATGTTTTCCCTTAAAATTATGTTATAGTAAAAATAGAATTTTGGGAATGATTTTACGAAATGATTTAAACTATATTCAATGTATAGATTACCAATACGGATTTAAAAAAAATGATTAGGAAAGAAAGTGAGGATTCCTTCGGTGAAGAAGATTTTATTTTGTTTGCTACCTTTGTTATTCATATTATCCGCATGTCATGATCAGCAAACAGAAACGAATTATTATTTATCCCTGTTAGGTGAGAGTGAAACTTGGAAATTGACTGATTATGAAATAATGTTAACTCCTAATGAAGTGAAAATCGGAAATGGAAGGCTGATAATGAAGGAAGAAAATGAATATATTACAGATTCCTTTAGCTTTAATACATATGCAGTTTTTAGTGGCGAAGATCATAGTATTCATGCTGGTTCAGTCTCTGGACGCGCAGATATTAGAGAGCAAACGACCGGAACATTAGAGGGTGACCAACACATTGATTTCGATGAATTAAGTGATATTTACATGATTGTTGAGTGGTGGGACCCTAATGAAAATGATAATGTTCAAGAGCGAATTAATTTATATCAAAAGCCAGAAAATGATGAAACGTTTTTAAATGAAGAATCATTTTGAGAGAAATGGAGAGTTATCTTTAATAAACCATTTCTCTCAGATTAATTCATCTTTGACTCACTGATATACATTTACTTTCCAACAAATATCGAGTACTCAACTGGATTAACAAACCCTAGCTTAGCAGCCAATTTTATAGAGCTAATATTATTCACATCACAATCCCAACTAGGTGTTAATCCTCTTTCCAAACACTTATCAATAAATAACTTTCCTAAAATAAAAGCGAAGCCTTTTCCAGCATATTGATTCTGTGTCACTATATCAATTTCTGCAAAGGATTGACCGGTAAAAATAGAAGTACACTCACTTACTAATTCCCCATCATTATTTATCACACAAAAACCGAATCCATATTTCAAAAAGTTTGGTATCCCATTCCAATACTGATCATAATAACTTTTACTAAAATTAGAACTCATTTTAATGGTCTCTTGGTTAATTTCTCTGATCATAAATTCACTAGACAACTGATTTTTCATATCTGGGTAATTTCTTGGATTAAATTCAAATGAACTTCTTTTCATTTGAATTATTTTTTCTTCGAGAAGGTTATATATGACCCTGTCCCAATTTCTTGAAGCTGAAAACAAAGTGAATCTTGCACTTTCCCGGGTATGCTGTTTGTACAAAGCGAAGAATGCATCATTAAATGTAGCGTTGCGTTCATTACCAACAACAAAATATATACCATTTTTAGTTCCAATTAAAACTGTTCTCGGTTGAGATTGATCATCTGCATACACAATTCCAGGGATTATGTTTTCCACAACAGAATAAGCAAATGTTGGGCACCTTCTAGAATTCCCTATTAACACAGGTAGAACGAGATGATATTCTGTCTTTTTTAACACTTTCATCTACAACAAATCCTTTATTTAGGTTTACCACTATAAAAAATAGAAAAAGAAGAACAAGTGGCTATCTATACTTGTTCTTCTATGTAGTAGCCGGGACCTTAGAATATTTTAGGTAAAACCTCTTTTAGTTCTATTAAGTCATCGATAACAAAATCAGCCTTGGTCAATTCATCTTGTTGTGCAAAATCAAAATTACAACCAATTGCAACTAATCCATTTTCTTTCGCCGCTTTTATATCTGATAGACGATCTCCTACTACTGCTGCATTGGAAATATCATATTTTTTTACAATATCTTGCACAAGGTCTGACTTATTCAATGATTTTATTTGTTGAATACTAAATGTTTCAGTAACCCAATTATCTAAATGATAATAGCTTATAATTGCTTTTAAGTATTCCTTTAACCCATTACTCGCTACAAAAATGGACCAGTTACTCTTTTTCAAACAACTGAAAACTTCTATAACATTAGGATATAAAGCACCTTTCCCATTATTAATATTTTCGATTAATTTTTCCAAGAAATAAACATCCGTTTGTTCTCTTACCTCTATGGAATGGTCAGGCAGCAGTGTTTCCCATACTTCCGGTAAAGGTACACCCATAATTTCCCGATATTTATCAATAGGGGTTTCCCCATCCCATTTATTCAGTGCTCGTAAATAGTTAAACGTGTCTTCAAGAGATAACTCTAATATTCTATCTGTTTGAAAAAGCGTTCCATCCATATCAAAGATTATTGATTTCGACATATGTTTCTCTCTCCCATTACAATTACTGATTACTTTCAAGCAATTATACTGTTGTAAATTAATGAATACTTAATACCTCGATTAAATCAATGATTTTCTCATCCGTACCTGTGTCAATGTACACTAGTTCCGTATTTTCAATAATATTCTCCATTTCTTCTATAATCTCATCCTTTTCCAAATCATCAGGAGGAGCGAATCCACCATACCAACGTAATGGAACATGATATACATTAATTGTGCCATCCCCATTACCGCTATAAGTTACTGATCCATCAACTAAGCGAGAGCCACTGAGCTGGATGACACCCTCTGGATAGCTGACGTCGGTATCATCATCAGGATTAAGTGGTTCACCAGCTGGAATATGTAAGACATTCAATTCATCTATTTCTTGATTTGGACCAAGCTGCAACCAAACTCGAGCATACTCGATTTCCGCAGAGGAATATTTCGACAATGGATTTTCTACTTCACTGCCAGTTGTAATAGTTGAATTCTCGTTGCTAGTTTCTTCTGAAGCTGTTTCAATTTCAATTGGAGCACCCGTTGTGACCTCATCTACTTCTGTCAACAGCTCTTCTTCTGAATACTCTTCTACTTGATGACTTTCTTCTATCTCGGCAGTTGCTTCTACTCGGACCGCAGCTGAGGAACTCTCTTTCGAACCCGAATCTACTTCTTTGTCCGAACACCCAACAAGTAATAGAACCAATACTAATAGAGCTGCATTGTCATAAAGAATCTTTGTTACATGCTTCATTCACTCATTCCTTTCTTCCATCCCAACATAAAACATTATATACCTCAATCTGCAGACAGGCTTAGTTAGACTAACTTTTACTTTCGAATTAAATGTTAAAAGTTTGTCAAACTTAAAATCGATATTTTGTGATACCCTTAATCTAATGTTTTAAACGAACCTGTTGGTAGATTAAGTAACCATATATTAATTAAGGAGTTGATATGAAATGATATGGACGACTATTCTTGTTATAGTAGTTGGAGCAATTTTAAAATTTTTAACGTGTCCCCCAAGTGCTCTGGTTGGATGGTTCTTAAGTAAATTTGAACTGCACCCAAAACTTGATTCAAAAGATATTACTGTAACAATTAACGGGAATCCGTTACAAGCGGAAGAAAAAGATAGATTTACGAACTACTTTAATGAAGCCCAGTTCCTAAATCGCAATCCTATATTCCAGGGAAATGAAGAATTATATCTAAATCCAGATACTGAGGTTATTCCGTTTATTATCAACGTAAAAAGACGAAACAAGGAAATTAATTTCTTTGTTTATAATGACAATAAGGATGACCACATTTTTATTGTCAAGCAGCAGAAAAAGAAAGTTGCATCTTATAACCTTAGATCTTTGTATATACAACAGTTTGCTACTTCATACCGGATAAATGAAACAGCGTAAGATAAAACTGATATAGTCAGTACACTTTTGGGCTTTTTATTTTAGGGGAGAATGGGAGCTCCCCTTTTTGAAAGAGTTCTATCTTATTATTATTTACCACCAAAAACTTTCTTATATTTCTCCCCCCTAGTAGTTAATCTAAATAACAAACCCATTCACTCAAAAAATTCCATATGTATTTTCTCTTGCTTATAGTAAGCTAATCTATCTTGTAATGTACCTGTATGAAACTCAAATTTATGCCCATCTGGATCCGTAAAATAAATAGACTTTTTATCTCGCTCATCTCTTGGTCGACCTGACAATATGTTTACATTTAATCTTTTTAGCTTGTCGCACATCTTATTGAATTCCTGTTCTTCAATTGAAAAAGCAATATGTGTGTAAGAGTGGTTTTTTTCATTACGGGGTATATCTTTCTCTTCATTGAGAGCAAGCCACATTCCATTTAAATCAAAGTAGGCAGTGCTTCTTCCCTTTACTAACAGCTTCGCATCAAATACTTTTTGATAAAACAAAATAGAATTTTCTAAATCAGAAACGGAAAACAAAAAATGATTTAGACCTTTTATCGACATCCTTATCACTCCCGAAAAACTCTTCGTTCAACTTACTTCATCATTCTTAAAATATCTTTTGAGTTTTTTATCATACCCAGTAATCCAAGTCCTTTTGTTGCATCTTTTGTTAATTTCTTTTCTGCTGTTTTTCTATGAAATAAAATCCCTGTTGCCTTCCTGCTTCTATAAGAATGAACCTTGAAACACATTCTCTGAAACAACATATTAATTTTTACGTTTCAAAAAATCTTACCATATTAGTTTTACTATCGTAGAAATTATAAAATACGTTATAAATCCCAATAAAAATATAATTATATTCACTTTGTTTATGTATTTTTTCATCTTCCCCTCCTCCTACCTATTCATTAATGAGCACCTAAAAATTTGGTCTCCAATTCTACCTCTTTTATTTCCTTATCAAAATAGACTTTATAAGCTTTTGCTTTAGGTCTTGAACTAACGATTTCATTTAATTCCCCGTCAATATAATGAAGTGCAACACCATCATCAACAGCAATACCAGGTTTTATTTTACGTTCAGCTATAAGTTTCTGATAGGTAGGCCTTCTATTTATTTCTCCATCATAATGAGGGCAATTGCTACCTTTTAGGAAGCCTAGACACTTCAATGGCTCAAGTCCATCTCCAAATGAATCAGTAACCCCTTCTTCAAACCAACAAATTGCACCTGCACTGATACCAGCTAATAGTATCTCTTGTTCCCATGCCCTTTTTATTATCTTGTCTAAGCCCCATTCTTTCCATAAAATCAGTAAATTTTTGGTGTTACCACCACCAACATAAATTATATCTTTCTCTAATAGAAAGCTCTCCAGGTCTCTAGTTTGTGGTTTAAACAATGAAAGATGTGATGGCTTACAAATTTGTTTATTAAAGAAGTTATAATATCTTGATATATAGTTATCTGAGTCTCCACTTGCAGTAGGAATGAAGCAAATCTTTGGATTTATCTTGCCTGATTGCTGAAGCACATATAAATCTAACAATGGATTTTCTGGTTCCATTGAAAATCCACCACCTCCAAGTGCGATCAATTGTCCCATCTATTTAACCTCATTCCTTTGTTGGTAAAATCATACAAAATTTAAAAGTGTTACCCCTTATCAACAACAGCTTCAAATGTAATTATTTGACTTGATTTAGTTGGGTATTCTCCGTACTTATAATCCGCAGATATTATTATATCTTTGAACCCAATTTGTTCCAGAAGCATTTTAAATTCTTCAATTCCATACCAACGAAGTGGAAATCGTTCCAATTCTGTTTGTATGAGTTCACCGTTACTCCATTTTTCGTAGCGATGATGAGATATTGAATATTGGTTGATATAGTCAACTTCAACTACTTTACTCTCTAATGTGATAATATAATCATTAGTAGATTCCCAAGTTTTTGTAGAAACTTTATCAATCGCCAAATCTGTTTGTAAAAAGATATCTAAAATTAGCCTACCTCCATTAGCAAGATGATTATAGAAGTTTTTTAATGCCTTTATTGAATCTTCCCTTCTATGTAATAGCAGAAATGTTCCAGTTGGCACAATGATCGCTTCATACTGTGTATCTAATGAAACTGACTCCATGTTCCCTTTAAATAGTTTTTTAGGGACTACCCCTCTCTTTTCACAGTTAGTACGACATATTTTTAGCATTTCTTCGGAAACATCAAAGCCATCAACATGCACCCCCTTTTCTAAAAGCGGAATAAGAATTCTACCAGTCCCTACACCTGGTTCAAGTATGTTCCCCTTACAAGTTGTTAATCTATCGCTATAAAATTCCACATCTCCAAATGAAAGACCTATGTATTTGTCTATATCGTATACTTCTGAAGAAATTTTATTATAGTAACCTAGCATATTATTGTTCTCCTTTCTTTTCTAGCATCTATTGATTACGTTAATATGGCAATTAAACTTTACGATTTACCACAAGTTTAATTGTAACCTCCCCCTGTCTGATTAACTTTTCTGTTTTATTTAAGTGCACTATTTCAATATCGTCATAAATCAAGTTTATTTTACCATATTTTCAAAATATTTATTAACATAAAAAATCCCAGACTCTTATCAAAGAGACCTGAGATTTTATTGGATATGAATTCGAAATAGGATGCGTTCGGACTAATAATTGATTACTTTGGTTGATCCCCGACTAATCCTCCGTTAAAATTACTCCAGCAAAATTTCCACCTAATACTTGTTTCTCATTTTGATTCAAACATTGGAAGGTAGCCATAATCGACATTCGATTTGTATCTTTCTTTTCCAGCTTTTCAATCGTTACGGCACACTTTATTGTATCTCCTGTAAAAACAGGCCTGAAAAACTCAAAATTCATGGTGCGAGCGAGTACATTGTAATCTCCACCAACCTTTGTTGGTAATGTAGCGGTTAACAGTCCTTGAACAACAAGTCTCCCTAACTCATCGGGATGCGTATGGTGTTCCCCTTCGTCCATGGACATTTTCGTAAACAGTCCTACATCTTCCTTCGTAAATGCCCGTTCAAATCGAATGATATCTCCAACTTTTAAATTCAATTAAAATTCCCCCTAAGCCATTATTTGATGGTATAATCCGAAAATAACCCGTAAATAGAAATAGCGATTTATAAAAAACTTAGCTTACCAATCTTTCGGCTTGATGTCCTTATCCATCCATTCCTTCTGTGGGACCGTATAAGGAGCTGTAACAATTAAGTAATTATTATACCAGCTTGCTGCTCCAGAACGAATCATTTCATCAACTAGTATTGGGATAAATTCTTCAGCCTGAAGCTTGAAACTGTATCGCGAAAAATCTTGTAACCAGCCACAATTTAATAAGTAATGATCAATTTCATCTTTTTGCAATCCATTTTTCATCATTAATGTAAATGCAAAAATCCTTTTGCAAGCATGCCATGAAACTTTATCTGGATTTTTGAGCCACTTTTCAAGTCGTTTTCTTGCTGTATGTATGGAACGTATCGGGTCCTTTATTTGTGGTCCATGCCCGGAATATACCTGCCTGATATTAAGCTTGGCCACCCGCTCTACACTTTCTAAAGAGCGCTGAATGGATGAAACACCCTCCCTAAAGATGTTCAACCAGCCGACATCTTGACTGTGAAAAAGATCGCCACAAATGAATATCTCCTCTTCAGGTTCATATAAAGAAATGTGTCCCAGCGTGTGACCTGGTGTATGCAAGACTTGAAAGCTTCTGTTTCCTGTACAAATTTCATCGTTATCAGAAAGTAGCAAATCAACTTCGTAAGGTTCTACAGGCTGATCTAACCATTCAGCACTGCAAGCTTCAGGATCACGAGTATTAATTAAATTTGCTTCCCATCTATGAGCAGCAATCTTTACTCTAAATTTTTTTTGAAGATAAGAATTACCTCCTACATGATCACTATGATAATGCGTGTTCACTATCAAATGTAATCCTTCTGGGGAAATGCCTGCATCTTTAATGATTTGCTCTGTTTCTTTTGCCTCACTTCCAAATCCTGTATCAACAAGGATTGGAAGTTGATCTTTGATAAGAATCATATTTGCACTTGGGAATTTTCGCTCATAGAAAATAATTTTAGGATGTTTCATAACTTCATCCTCCTGAAATTTAGGTGATGTATAAAAACCCTTCATTTTAAATAAGACATATACTCAAATGCTGTTATTCCATATACACTTTTAAAGTGCTTGTTTAAATGTGTTAGATCAACAAAACTACATTCAGCTACTGCTGCATAAATATCTCGTTTTTTATCTATTAGCTGCTTAGCACGTTCAATCTTGCAATTAAGAAAGTATTGGTATGGCGTTATTCCCGTATGAGATTTGAACAACCTGATAAACTGAAATTTTGATAGATCTAGCTCACTGCTAATCGCCTCAAGTTTAAGTACATTTCCTAAATCCGAATGTAGCATTTCTTTCGCTTTTTTAATTAACGTCGTATCTTTCTTAAAATCTGCTGAAATATCTGTTTGTATTAGACTATCTGTGAGAGAAAAGAATAATTCACTGCACAACGCCTCATCTTTTCCACTGAATATTGCATTGGCTAGATTTAAGACGCTTTGCTCAAGTTTAAAATCATATACAATGGGAGTCCGAAACAATACGATATCTTTTTTTCCGGTAACCTCTAAGAGCAATTGTGAATCAATATATAACATGACATAATCAAGACCATTCTTATCATGTGCCATTCCGTCATGTACTTGTTCAGGATTAAAAAGCATAACACCATTCGGATAAGACAATTGTAAGCTGCCATCTAAATGATATTGTTGGATACCACGCAATGTAACACCGATTGCATATTCTTGATGAGCGTGCTTCTTATACTTAAACTCTGTGAAACTAGCTGACAATGCCGTAATTCCTGCTGCCTTTTTATAGATAAATTTATCCACTTGATTCACCTCTTTAAACACTACCCTATATCCAAATCATAACTGTAGCATAAACTAGACTTAATGCCATTACTACATTAACAACCCTTTTATGTTTTTGTAAAAACTTCTTGAAGATTGCACCGAAAAGCACCCAAATAATAAATGCTAATAATCCTATGATTGTTATAACTATAACACTTATTGTTACAGCTGGCATGTCGGTATAATATGGCAAAACAAAGCTTGGAATGACAGTCATTGTAAATAATACTACTTTTGGATTTAAAAATTGCGTAAGGAAACCGGAGATAAAATTACCAGTTTTATTTTCCTTTGTTTCTGAAGTATCCATTTTATAAATTTGATAAGAAAGATATAACATATAAACAGTTCCGATTATCTGCATACCAATTAAAATTTTTGGGATGACCGTTATCAACACCGTATTCAACATAGCAGAAATTCCAAGTAACAATCCAAAAGCGATCGTTGCTCCGTACGTATACTCCATTGCTTTTTTGGACCCATAATTATGTACGGTCGATAAGATGACAATATTCGTAGGCCCCGGGGTAACCGTAACAATAAAGCAGTATATTATAAAAGATGTAATATCCATGATGAAAACTCCTTTTAATTTTAGTTTTCATATAAATATACATCTAAAAGTTTTATTGGATATAGTATATTATTGCAAGACTAAGTTACAAAGTGGAAACTCTTCTGATACGCTTACTTTAAAATGTAAACTTGGACTTTCTGATAAAGAAAGGAGAAACATTTTCTTTTAAATAAGAACATGTTTCTCCTCCCTGGCATTCTGCTCTGCAAGTTCGTTTTGCATTATTGGAAGTTCGATTTCAATATAAGAAATCGACTTTTGCTATCTGTAAAACTTAGACCCTTAACGAGCCACGGAATCCCCTTGCGCCATAGTAAGAATCTGCACCATTATGATAAACAAAAACAGTGTCGTAACGACGATCACAAAAAAGAGCACCGCCGAGTTTTCTAATATCAGCAGGTGTTTGCACCCAACTCGATGTTTTCTTATCGAATTCTTCAAGTTTCTGCAGCTCGCGATATTGTTCTTCTGTTAAAAGTTCAATACCCATGGCCGTTGCCACATCCATAGCGCTATTTTCTGGTTTATGTTTTTTTCTTGCTTCCAGAGCCTCACGGTCATAGCAAATACTTCTGCGACCTTTAGGACTTTCTGCTGAACAATCATAGAAAATGTATTCATCCGTCTCTTTATCATAACCAACAACATCTGGTTCACCGGCGGTTTTTTCCATTTCATTTAAAGACCAAATTTTTCCTGGATTAGCATCCAGCTTTGCTTGGACTTCCTCCCATTCAAGACCTTGATGGCGGTGTATGTTTTTCTCAAAACGGGTTTTCAATACGTTGAGTAATTCTTCGCGTTCTTCTGGTGCTAATTCTTTGTTCATTTCATTTTCTTGTGTCATAAGATTCCTCCTAATGTTTGAATTAGTTTGCAATAATTAAGAATTCCAATCTTTGAATTCTTATTTACTAAATAATATAAGTCATCGTTTAGCATCATTGTAGCAAACTTTATTAAAATTTAACGATTTTTAATAAGAAAGCCTTCTTTAAAAAAATCAATTCATTTCTTTTCTTAATTTGACCAAGTTATACCAGCGTACTCCCCCATGCTTTGATTCCGAAACGCCATGATTAACAAATCCAAGCTTTTCATAAAAAGAAACTAATTCCTGTTTACAAGTTAACGTGATTCCTTCTCTTTCATTTCCTTTCACAAGCTCTTCCATTTTATCCATTAAAATCTTTGCAACGCCTTGATTTCTTGCCTGTTTGGACACTGCTAATCCTAAGATACTTTGATATCCACCTTTTTTCGGATTTTCGTTAATTTGCTCAAAAAGGTCATCGGTTATATACGGCTGATTAATAATCGGCCCATTAATATAACCAAGTAGCTCGCCTTCTTTTTCCGCCACAATAAACGTATCAGGTATCAGCTGAACCCTTTCGATAAACGCTTCTTTTGTGGCAGCTTCTTCTTTTGAAAAGCCTTCACTTTCAATATGTAATAGCTGCTCTAAATCTGTCGTTTGCACATTTCTTAATGAAATCATTTTGTATTTAACCTCTCTCCTAACTGGGTACAATAATTTTTCATGTAACTTATCAAGAAATCTCTATCCTCAGGAAAAGATAAATCGATTGTCTTTAATTCCTCTACATCTTTCCATGCGATATCATAAATTAAATTATCTGGATCTTGAATTTTTCTTTCTCCACCAATAATCCTCACTAAAAAATAATGGACCTCAAATGATATGTTATTTTCTTTATAGCTACCCTTTTTCTGCTTAATTTTATCAACTACTTCCACCATATAGCCCGTTTCTTCCTCAACTTCTCTTATACAGCATGCTTGAAAGGATTCGTTCTTTTCTTTTCCGCCAGATGGAACAGACCATGCTTTTTTCTCTTCGGGTTTTCCTTGCAATATCATTAATAATTGACCTTCTTCATTAATACATACACCCGACGAACCAAACCACTTTTCCATAAAGATCCCTACTCCTTAGTCAAATTTTCTACTCAACCAACAGTGAACAACCTTTTTCCACGATTACCTCTTCATTAGAGTTTCTTAGAACAATATCAAAATTTCGATGAAAAGGATGCATGAACAAATCATATTGAATTCTACGCTCTACATGAGACTGTCTAAGATAATTCATATCAGCTCCCCTTTCCGAAACATCTCGTTCACTTCTTCTAATTAACTCTGTTTCTCCATCTGTATAAAAATAAATGGTTAAATCAAATAAATCGGGATTGATAAATGCAACACTCATTCCTTCGACGATGTTCACTCTACTTTGTGAAGAAACTAGAGTACTTTTCGTATAATGCGTCCCTATTGTATATAGATCCAAACCATCTCTAATCATATTTACGTCTCTCTCCAAAGCCGATACATGATGCGCTGCGGGATGACATGCTGTCATTTTATAATGATGAGTCTTATTGTTGTACTCATAATCGATTGAAGCATGCTTCCTAAGATTAGAGCCAATAATATATGGATCAGTATTCATATAATTCACATCTTTTTCTTTCAAAAGTCTTAAAATACTATTTGCAAATGTAGTCTTTCCAGAAGCACCATGACCTGAAATCCCGATTATTATTTTTCGATCATTTTTATTAATAAAATTGGCTACACCATGTAAAACCTTGTCCATATCTCTCACCCTCTATTTTTCCCCCACAGAAAATCCATCAAATAACCGTCCTCCATAAGGTTTTAAAATTTCATCAACTAGATTAATAACTTCATTCTAGATACTACTTTTATAAAATAGCTCAAATGCTTTAACAAATTGATCAGCAAAATAGCTTAAAACAATTTCTCCTATACTCTACACTCATTTTATCATAATTATTTGGAATTTATTTTCAAATCAATACCGTAAATAACCTCCTTTTCAATTCTTCCAACAACAAAATTGCCATACCATTTTATCTGGCAGGGCAATCAATTTATTAATTATTTGATTTCCTATTCAAACTTCATTTGGATAATATTTAAGGACAAATAGAATCCTACGCTTTTAATCCTAAAGCTATATGATTTTTTTCCATATATCCGTATTGAACTGAAGTTTCAACTTGCTTTCAGGATACAAGCTATTTTGGTTTTCAATCAACATTACCTGTGGAACATACTTTTTTATTCTAGGCATTACATATTGAAGTCTCATTTTATCTCTTCCTAAATAATCAAATGAATAAAATGCCACTGCATCAATATTTTGATCCGTGTTCATAAGATATTTAATTAGTTCATTCAACCCAGTACGCATTGGATTGTAATAACCAAGATCTGAAAATTTCTTAACTACTTCCATATCATGAGCATGTATATGCGTCACAATATTATTTTCTATTTCAGCTACATTGCATTTCGCTTCCATAATTCGTTGAGTATAAAATATTGCCTTTTTTAAAGACTGACTAGACATCCTATATCATCAATCCTTTATTAATCAAATATATTTAAGTAATTTCCAATTTGATTAATAAATATACTTTTCTTTTCCTTACCTTCTTTCCTCCATATAAAGAAAAGCGCCTAGTCCTTTATCAACGCAAAAGCACATAGCAAACTGTCAGTAAAATCAAGACTGTAATTAATAATCACATATATTTTCAATTTTTATAAGTCCTGTTTTTTCAGATTTAAACTTCTCAACGTAATAATCAACAAACCATTGCATACCAAGCACAAACAGATTTCCCCTTAATAATTGACAATAAATTATTTCCGTTGGCCTGTAAAAGACAAATCCCGCACTCATATAAGCGGTTTATATTCTTCTATCTGCAAATTCTATTTCACAAAAAATTTGTCAGTGTTTTGGTCATGATAATATCAATTTGTTCTTCATCCCCCATATAAAAAGAATGAGCTCCAGTTTCAACAAACCCCATTTTCTTATAAAAAGCTATAGCATTTTCATTATTTTCCCATACACCAAGCCAGATTTTCCTTTTATTACGTTCCATAGCAATTTCGATAGCTTTATCTAATAAATATTTACCAAGGCCGTGTTTTTGAAATTTGTTTCTTATATAGATCCTTTCAACCTCAAATGCATCTGTGCTCATTTTTTCAGACTGAGCATTGTCCATGTTGACCTTTAAATAACCAGCGATTTCATCATTAAAATATACAAAAAAGAATTGCGAAGACGTATTGGATAGTTCTTTTTCTAATTGCTCCAGGTTAAATGCTTTATCCAAATAGGCATTCATATTCTTAGGTGAATTCTGTTCTTTAAATGTCTCATTAAATAATTCACAACTAATTTTTTTAAGTGTATGTACATCTTCAATGGTGCATCTTCTAAAATTTATAGTCATTTTTTTATGTCTCTCCTTGTATAAAGTCAATAATCCTTTTCTCTCTTAATAAAAGGGTACAATTGGATCCCTTCATCAATTGAGGAGATTATTTAAGCATCATTTATTATTATTTTTTTATTAGCGTAATCAATAAGAAATCTTAGGAAGAAATAAATAGCTCCTAAAAAAATTCCCCTAGTAACAATTAAATAACAATACTATACAAAAAATCCATTTCACTTTACTCTTCAGGACATTCCCAGAACTGCAAGTAAAACAATTGCAGTATTTTTATTTCAAAAAACAGAAAAGTTTTCCCCCTCAGATTCTGAAAAAATCCCATTCCTAAAATACAAACCTTCCTCGTCATCAATTCCGTAACCAATTGATACCTTAACTTTTGATATTGCTGTTTTTAAATTTTCCTCTTCATTCCATTTAGAATAGTGAACACTTATAACACAGTCCTTTATAAGACCCAATCCTGTAAGGAATAAGTGCTGCTTTCTAGCATTGTCTATCGGAGGTATTACACAATTTTCCGGGCTCCAGCAGAAAATCCCGCCACTGGAATTCCTTCTTTATACAGGTTTTTAATATGGATACCGACTTCCGTATCAACAATATATTTATGATATAGCTCCGTCTCTCCACCACCAATGATTATTCCAGGATAATAACACATTTATATTTTGAGCTATTTGGTTTAAAGAAAGGGGCAGGTAAAAAAAGTTGGTAACCCCATTCGCTTCCAACACGTTTGTGTATCTTCTCATATATTCTTTCCAGCCTTTTCTTTCAACAAATAAAATTGCTATCTTGCCTTTACTGTTTAAAGGAAGGTCTGCAAACTTTCTACCAAGAATTTTACCAAATGGCGGGCTTCCCCCAAATAAAAATAAATGTTTATTTGCCATAAACCTACCGCAACCTTTATCAATAAAGTTAAAAAGGAATCACTTAATTTAGACATACTATTGTGTTAAATCCCTAGTTAGTATTAGTTATAAACAAAATTACTATTTAGATGGAGTTTTCAGTAATCAGTTTAAAAAATAATCCAACATCTAATTAAATATTTCCTATTGGACTTCTGCAAATCCCTATTGGAATACCCTTATGATTAAGGATTTTTTTCAGATTCACAATAGCATTTCCTTGATAAATTTGTTCCATAATACTTTCTATTTTTTCACATTCTTGTTCACTTACTTTTGGCTTCATAAGTAGGTTTTGAAACCATTGACTAATTTCTGCAGGGTAAGCATTCCCCGCAATCGAAGAAAGACGATCATATCCAAATAATACTTTTTCTTCTAGTCCCACTTCTCCACCAGCATAAAAGTAGAAATCATCTCTATTCATACCATTTTTTATTCGTTCAACTTTTTCTTGGCTGCCAGCATCTTTTATTCCAACCACTAAGTCTATCTTACTTAATTGAATAATATTTATTACTGATAAATCAAATCCAGTTCTTTTTGGATTGTTATATAAAATTGTAGGTTTATTTGCAAGGTCTATAATCCTTTTTGCATAAATAAATGCTTCTTCTTGTGTTGGTAAAACATATGGTGGATAACCGAGCATGATACCGGATATTTTTGTATGACGAATCTTTTCAGCTAACTCCTCTGCCTCTTTCTGCCTAATTGAAGCCACTCCAAAAATGATTTCCATATTACGAATAAGTTCTTCTTCCAGTTCTAAACCATTTATTATTTCCATTTTCTCTTGCAAGTTTAGGCTATGCTGTTCCCCAGTACTCCCAGAGACAAGAACAGATTTTACGCCCTGTTTATACAAATCTCTTATATGGCTTATTGTCCCTTGAATATTTAAAGATTCATCTTCAAAAAAGGCTGTTGGCACAGCAATATGGACTTTTTCTGTTAGCATTATTTTATCTCCTTTATTCTTTATATCTGCTTATAGTATCCACAAGATAGTTTAATAACCTAATGATTCCGTTTCTATAATAAGGGCAATAATTCCTCTAAATATAGTCATTTTGAGTGAAAGTTATGTTGCTGTTATTAAAAAGGCACGTAATTCGCTATTTACTATTCAATATATAATTATCATAGTGAGTGGATTTCTTCTTACAGATTGATATTGCACTTTTTAGCAGTATAAAAATCCCTAACATTAATAGGAAGTAATTTTTACAGAGTCTTGAAAAAGGATTGAGTAGTTCTTCCATCTCCTTTCTCATTATACGGTTTAACAAGATGCAATACTGTTATTACAGCATTGCATTGAATAGTAAAAAACATTGTCTATTTAGTGGCATATACATATACATCTTTCCCGCCTAATATAATTTTTTTATCTAATTCCATTCCTATTTTGCCTGCTACTTTTTGTGAAGAAAAATTATTAGGTTGAATCAATGCAATAAATCGTTTTCTATCAAATTGTTTATTTCCATATTTCAGTAATGCCTTAGCTGATTCTGTTGCGTACCCTTTTCCCCAATATTTACGAGATATCCAATAACCTATTTCAATTTCTTTATTACCATCAATTGTTTGTGGAACTAAACCCGCGTGTCCAATTAAAGTATTATCTTCTTTATTAACTAAAACCATTAAACCCATTTCTTCACTAAATTCATATATTCTATATATCCTATTCAAAAAGTCCTTACCATCGTTTCTATCCCTCGTCTTTCCGTTCCCAATGTATCTGACTACTTCAGGATCCGATAGCAAGGACATAAGAAATTCAAAATCACCATCATTATAGGGACGAAATACCAGTCTTTCAGAGATAATTGCCAACCTCAAGACCCCTTTCCATTTTATTATTTTTTTAACGCTGCCTTTTAGTATGTATAAAAGAAAATAACATAATGGCTGTCATTTTAATTGTAGCTTCTTAATCTCACTCCAAATTCACATAATTGATCTATGTAATTGTTACTTGTTAGTAGAATACTAAAAACTACCCGAAATATTGAAGAATTAACTGATATAATGCTATGGAAAGCCCTAAAAGACTTGCCTTCATTTTAGATGGATGGTTTCTTTTATTGCGAAACAAGTAAAAGAAAATGACTATAAATCCCAAGGGAATCCACAGCTCAAAAACACCTTCTTCTGTACTGCGAGAATAAATTGGAGCAATGTAAGCGCTAACCAGAAAATAAAAGAAGATCGTAAAACGCCTTGTTTCTAATTGCTTGCTCCACCTTAGTAAAAAGAGAATAATAATTATTGCTATAATAGTGATGTGTAAAGGGGGTAAAACAATAGCAAAATCACCAAGATTGAATTCCATTCTGCATTCCCTTCTTTTTTTGTTTAATAAGTGCAGCTCCATAATAACATAATATTGATTTTCAATTTATTAAAGACTTAACAAAAGCCAAATTTCTCAGTACAAGAAATCTGGCTTTTTATCTATGGATTTTCTTAATGTTGTAAACCTGCATTTTCCCGACTCTACTCCCCGTGTTCATCTCTATCTGTAATTAAGGTCTATGAAAATTGACCGTCTTCTCGTCGTCTCCAGTTCGTTCAAACCATCCTCTGAAGGCCCAATTATCATATCCTCCATCACCTTCGTTAACAAATGTTCCTTCTTCAAACACCCAGACTCCGAATGTAATGCCATCGTAATCTACCGTATCAAAGTATTGTACGCCTTGTAATTGATTGGCATTATAACCTTGACTCAAGTTCATCACCATTACATTATATTGCTGATCTGCTTCATAGAACGCTTTTTCTCTTGCTCCCTTGACAAAGCCACTTCGATTGTCAGCTGATTTCTTAGCATCGGCAATTGCTTCACCAATAGCCACAGGGTCAACCGTTACTTCTCCGCCAACCTCTGCTGCCTCTGCGGAACCCGTAGAACCTCCTAAAGTCGGTAGAGCTAATGGCGTCGCTAACACGGCTATCCCTAATGCAGAAGTTACAACAGCTTGTTTCACTTTTCTCAATCGATCTCCTCCTTTATTTTTTTTCTTCATAGAACTTCTACCCGTTATTCTATATATAAAACAAAAATAAAGAAGATGAATAAATCTGCCCATTAATTTACCCAAATAATAACATAATGCCTAGATTTCAAATTTACTGGTTTAGAAATAATTACTTCAGTAAAAAAATTCTACCATTTAATAATCTAATTTTTAACTCTTGCTCTCTTTATTTAAGTACATTCTTAGTTTCTTTTCAATTCTAATCAAATTCTAATTTTCTTATCACTATTGTCTTATTTTTAAAAGTTATTATGAATGACAAAGGCAAATAAAGGAGGGAGAAATTTGAAAAGAAATCTTTTGATTGGAACAGTAGCAGTAACAAGCATTTTGGGTAGCGCCGCAATCGTGGGGGCATCGGATGACAATAACATCGTGGATAATCAAGCATTTACCGCAGAACAAGCCATCCAGACAGCATTCGAAAAAGTGGAAGGATTCGTACAGGAAGTAGAACTTTCCTTCGAAGAGGATGAAAATTATTATGAAGTTCAAATCGAAAGCAGCGCTAATGCGTATGAATTTAACATTGATGCAGCAACAGGAAAAATTGCAGGACAAGATATTAAAAATACTATAGAAGAAAAGCAGGAAGAAACTGGACAGAAACTCTCTTTTGATAACAGTAATTATTCGAATGAATCAGTTAATGTAACTTCACTTGAAGAGTACAATACCATTATCGATCAGGTAAATACAGAAGGTTTGACTTTTCATCCGGTTACTGACAATCAAGGAAACCGCATCATGTTCTTAGTTGACGCCGACGGGAAAAAGCACTTTAAAACCATTTTCATAAAACACGACAACCTTCTGAAAATCATTGATGTGAACGGTCGTGGACAGGTATACAACGGCAGCCTTTAATGAAAAGCACCATCTAAATTTCCCCATCCTAAAGTGACACCCCTCACTTTAGGATGGAAATGTTCACCATTTGTTTTCTTTTTTAGTCCGGGAAGATGATTTAAATTGAACCTTGTCATTAGTAATAAAAAAAGCCATCCAAATATATATCAGACGACTTTTTGCATTTTATTCTTCACTTATAATGTCACTTGAATTGTATTATTTGTAAGTATATCCCAAAGCCACTAAAAGGAATATTACTTTTTTTTACACTATTATCTTTTTAATTTCTTTACAAACAATGTAAACCAGTAGGATATAAAGACTACTGCAAGATCAACAAGGAATATATGGAAATTATTTGTACCCTTATGAAGCTCCAATATGCCCATCCATATTTCCAGTGTTGCAAAGCCAAATGCAAATACAGCACTTAACAAAATAGCATAAATGTAAAAGTTCTTCTTATGCTTTGTTGTATACTGATATAGAAGTAAAAAACCAACAGGAAGAATGGATACTGTTATATTTAAAGAATATGGCAGTGCAGGTGCGAGAAAGAATGTATGAAACATGAAATTATATCTTTCAAGAATTATACTGGCGTAAGTCCATAAAATATGTACCATAAAACCAAAGAAAAACACCTCAAAAATTCTAACTCGATCAACTACAAAGAAAAGCAGAACCAATGGAAGAATAAAAAGCAGCAACGTCACCCAGAACTGCCATGTACCAAAATTAGAATAATCATGCCAATAGGCCGATATAAGCTCATTAAATTCTTCTGTCTTCACATAAATTTCATCCCGATATTCTATATAATCCACAAAATCCCTCCTAACTTTCAGGCTTATTTTATGGATTAATAATTAATTTATGTAATTTTATTTAGGAAGCATACGAAAACCTTTGTACAGCGGAATAAACCCCCACAACAACATAAGACTAATGTACAAATTGGCAGGAATGAACTCGGATCAAACCACATTCACACCTGCCAATTGACTGCTTATATAAATTTCAGCTGTAGGGCAACATTCGTTTAACGTCCTACTTCACTTTTTTCTTAAAGCGGGAAACTTCTACTGTTCCTCCGTACCTTCAGTACTATGTTCCTCAAAGTTATCGAGCAATGCGCGCACTTCATCTGTTGATTCTGTGCTCATCAATTGATTTCTCAACTCACCTGCTCCCCGAATCCCACGGACATATATTTTGAAGAAGCGACGCAGAGGCTTAAACGCACGTGGTTCCACTGCTGAATATTTATCAAAGAAATCCAGATGCAGCCTTAAGAGATCGAGCAATTCTTTACTACTATGTTCTTTCGGCTCCTTTTCAAAGGCAAATGGATTTTTGAAAATACCACGGCCAATCATAACCCCATCAACACCATATTTCTCGGCAAGCTCCAAGCCAATTTGACGGTCAGGAATATCTCCATTGATCGTCAAAAGTGTATCTGGAGCCACTTCATCACGAAGTTTCTTAATCTCCGGAATTAATTCCCAATGCGCATCTACTTTGCTCATTTCCTTTTTCGTACGCAGATGGATGGAAAGATTAGCAATGTCTTGTTTCAATATATGTGTAAGCCAATCGCGCCATTCGTCTACTTTCGTGTAACCAAGCCTTGTCTTCACACTTACGGGTAATCCTCCAGCTTTTGCTGCTTGTATTAGCTCTGCTGCAACTTCCGGACGACGAATGAGGCCACATCCCTTCCCTTTCCCTGCCACATTGGGTACAGGACAGCCCATATTGAGATCGATACCTTTAAACCCTTCTTCCGCCATACCAATACTCATTTGCCTAAAGTATTCTGGCTTATCGCCCCATATATGGGCTACAAGCGGTTGTTCATCCTCTGTAAAAGTCAAACGTCCACGAACACTCTGTTTCCCGTCTGGGTGACAATAGCTCTCCGAGTTTGTAAACTCTGTAAAAAACACATCCGGTCTACCAGCTTCACTTACGACATGTCGAAATACAACATCTGTTACATCTTCCATTGGTGCCAATATAAAAAACGGTCGTGGTAATTCACGCCAAAAATTATCTATCATAACTCAAATTCAAATCCTCTCATTATAGTTCCCAGGCCAAACGATTAGCCTTAGCAAACTTGGTATTCATCAAGCTTTTAGGTGAATGCCATCGTTGCACTTATGCAGATAGGGATGTTTTATACTTTCTTCCTATCTGCCAAAATGAAAAAGCAACCTTGCTTCCTTTAAACTTATAACATGTTTAAACACTTATTATCAAACTGATTGAGTCGTCATTTTACAAGATCCAGTTTTATTCTTATTGGACACTCGCTGTGCAACCTAAAAAGAGATGTACCATACAGCAAACATCTCTTTTTGGGTTGCACTATTTATACAACTCAATGATTAGAATAGTATACACTAATTTCTATAAAATTGAAAAGTACCTTCCACATGGTCATCTTTTCTTTCACGTTCTACCCTTTATTATAAAGAAGAACATCGAGTTAGTGAAGGGGAGATAGTATAATCCAGTACAGTAAACACTATCCATAATTCCAATTCAAATTTAACTATCAATACCGCTCCTTCTGAACCACTTTCATGTCTTTGTTTTCTATATTCGCTCTACCTACTAAATGAACTACTTCTCACTTCGAAAGTTTTCCTGATGATCAGTAAGAAAGGTTTGAATGCTACGTGCTGACCTGTTTAGCAATGTATTTATATCGTTTGTAATCAGCCTATTCTTATCCTCAGGATATGCTTCGGTAATATATGCAAGGTCATACGCTCTCCAAGGCGGAGTTCCGTTTTCCAAAAGTGTTTCATAGAATTGTTTTTGTGTCACTGCATTATAATGTATGGATTGACCAAGGATAGTTGATAAATGTTTGGCAATTTCCTTATAAGAAACTGCAGTAGGTCCTGTTAGTGTATATATTTTGCTAGCATGGCCATCCTCATCACTTAAAACCTTTGCTGCTGCTTCTGCGATATCACGAATATCAACCAAAGCAAATTCACTTGAACCCATAGGAGCTGAAAAGCTTCCCTTTCCTGCAACCGAATCACCAAAACGTAATAAATTTTGCATATATAATTGCGGATGAAGGAATGTCCAGTCCATTTTAGAATTTCTCAACTGTTCTTCTGTTTCAGCATGCCAACGCATTAACGAAATCGGTGAACCTTTAGAGACTCCTAACGCTGATAGTTTTACGATGTGCTTCACACCTTTTCGTTCCGCTACTTTTATGACGTTTTCATGCTGGATCACTTGATTGGGATTATCTCGTGCAACTAATAAAAGACGGTCTACCCCTTCAACCGCCTTTTCAAGTGATTTCTCATCTTCGAATGTTCCTACAGCTACCTCTAGTGATGCATGATGAAAATCTTTAAATGCATCTCCATTTCGCACAAAGGCTCGGACTGGAACTTCCATGTTTAAAAGCTGTTCCACCACAAGCCTGCCAATTTGTCCTGTTGCTCCTGTAACTAAAATCATAAATTCATCCCTCCCAAAAAATACTTGTGATCAAAAATAGCTTTGTATTACTTTTTATATTGCACCCTTTTAAAGTTAAACAGGCGAATATTTTTTCCTACAGTCATAAAGATTATGCTGAATAAAACGAGAAATGCTCCAAATAACTGCCCTGAAGTCATAACTTCATGGATAAATAGATACCCGAATAATGCTGCAAAAACAGGTTCCAATGAGAATATGAGACCAGTTCTAGTAGGTGAAGTATACCTCTGAGCAATTATCTGCAAGATAAAACCTAAAGCACTGCATAAAATGCTAAGTGCAAGGATTGCAGTCCACCCCTTTGCAGTACTGGGCAATGTAGGTGTTTCAAAGATCAAAGAAAATACTAGACCAATTAAACCTGCAAAACCCAACTGAAGCATGCCAAGATTTAGTGGATTAACCTTTTTAACTGCGAAGCTGACTATAATAATATGTGACGCGTATAAAACTGCTGCCAGCACACAGAATAAATCCCCTAGATTTATATGGAATGGCAATTGGATAGTTAGAAAACCAATACCTATTATTGAAAGCACAATACTTAAAATAATTTTTGATTCCATTTTCTTTTTTAATATAAAGGTGTTGATCAATGGAACAAAAACAACTGTTAAACTAATTAAAAACCCTGCATTTGAAGTGGTTGTAGTCTTTAAGCCAAATGTAATTAAAGTGAAAATGAAGAATAAGATAAAGCCTAATACAAAACTATATTTTAACGTATTGAAATCTATTATCCGTAAACGACGGAATAGAATTGGTAGGACGATAATAAAAGCGAGACCAAACCGCAATGCAATTAAATTGAATTCAGATATTGAATGTAGCCCCATGTCCATGAAAAGATATGAAGCTCCCCAGAAAAGTGTCACAACTAACATGAGTAAATCAGCAAGATATACCTTCATTTGGGTTCCCTCCTTTGCCTAAATCCAGTATACTAAGCTACAAAACACAAGTAAAACGAATATTTCTTATACTTAATATGAGAAAAACTAATGTAAAGGAGGGATTTGTGATGAGCATTAGCAAATATAAAGTATTAATGGAAGTATTAGAGCAAAAGAGTCTAACCAAAGCGGCAGACACAATGGGATATACCCAATCTGGCATCAGTCATACAATCAATAGCCTTGAAGAAGAATTTGGATTTGAATTAATTGTGCGTGGTCGTACAGGAGCAAAATTAACGAAAAATGGTGAACAAGTCATCACAACGATACGCGAAATTCTAAAATGGAATGAGTATTTGGAACAGCAAATTGCCGCTGTCCACGGGGTGGAGTTAGGTATAGTCCGAATTGGAACCTTTACAAGTGTTTCTGTTCATTGGCTGCCAAGCATCATTAAAAAATTCCAGCAGGATTTCCCAAGTATTGAGATTAAGTTAGTTGAGGGAGATTATCGTGAAATTGAAGAGTGGATATTGAACGGGGTGATAGACTGTGGTTTTATCTCAGCACCAACACGGAATAAGTTTGATGTCATCCCTTTGCACAAAGATAAAATGCTAGTCATACTGCCTCCTGAACACCATCTAGGTTTGCATGATGTTATTCATTTAAATCAAATCGAAAAGGAGCCCTTTATTATGCCCCGACAAGGTTCTGATGATGATATCAATCGGGTTTTAAGAAAGGCTCCATTTAAACCAAACATTAAATTCATTGCTGGAGATGACTATGCGATTATGGCTATGGTTGAGAGCGGTCTAGGTATTAGTATACTTCCAGAGTTAGTTCTCAAGGGACAACAACGTCATATCCATAAAAAAGAACTAAAGGGGTTAAATTTCCGATCACTAGGCATCGCTGTTAATTCTAAGAAAAATCTTTCTCCAGCAACTAAAAAATTTCTAACGTATGTTCAGGATTTCCTAGATGAAGGACTGGATCCTATCGAATCCAGCCCGAATTCCAATTAATTTTTTATTTAAAAAATCTATGTTCCCTGTAACAGGTATTTTTTAGAATCCTTCACTCTTTTGCACATCAGGGGAATGGAGGTCTTTACTTTTACGAGACCAAATTACAACTGGAATCAGGATTAATGACAAAATCCCTCCGGCAAGTGACAGCATTTCGTAACTGGAACCAGCAACAACCATTCCGGACATGACACCACCTGTTGCACCTGCTAACGCAATAAAAACATCTACCGTCCCTTGGGTCTTCGCACGTGTTAAAGGTTCTGTTGAATCAACAATTAAAGCTGTACCACTTATTAAACCAAAATTCCATCCTAGTCCGAGTAAAGAAAGTGCAACAACCAGAAGAAAGACAGAATCTCCCGGTGCAAGTGCTGCTACGACACCCGAGGCGAGCAATGTAATACCAGAAGCTATCACCATAGCAATTCGACCAATCTTGTCAACAAGAATTCCTGTAAAGAGTGACGGAAGATACATGGCACCTACATGAAAGCCGATGACAAGTCCAATTGCACTTAAACTATGGCCATGATGTCCCATATGAATTGGAGTCATGGTCATAATAGCAAGCATGACAATTTGAGTAAGTACCATCGTGATAGCACCAACTGCAATCCCTTTTTTATTGTTTTGATTCTTCATAGGTGTTTTATTAGGTTCTGCATGTTGTTTACTCGTATTTATTTTTGAAGCAATAATGAATGGGTCAGGACGTAATAAGGCAAATAATATAATACCAGCTACTATAAATGCTGCTGCAGATAAAATAAAAGGACCAGCTAATTCTGGTACGCCAATCGAACGTGCAACATTTCCCATAATTTCTACTAAATTGGGACCAGCAACTGCACCAAATGTAGTCGAAACCATTGCTATACTTACCGCAGTAGCTCGCTGTTTGTCAGTCGCTAAGTCTGTACCAGCATAACGAGCTTGTAAATTGGTTGCAGTACCTGCACCATAAACGAATAGGGAAATGAATAATAAAAACACACTGTTTAAAACAGCAGCAAAGATAACGCCTACTGCCCCAAGTCCACCTGTTATAAAGCCTGCTGCAAGACCAATGCGTCGTCCAAAACGGTTGGAAAGTCTTCCAACTGTTAATGCAGCGCCTGCCGACCCTAGCGTAAGTAAAGCAGCTGGAAGACCTGCAAATGCGTTTGTGCCTAGCATTTGTTCAGCAATCAATGCTCCAACTGTTATTCCAGCGGCTAATCCCGCTCCACCAAACATCTGAGAAATAACGACGATAAGTAACGTACGTTTATATAATTTTTTCTGTTTCTCCGGGTTATCAATATAACTTTGTGCCAACTCATCACTAGACATCGTTAACACCTTCCTCCCCCAAATTTATCTCTTAAGTTTATTCTACAAGCCAATATGCTTCGTTTAATTTACATGTTTTTGAAATTGATTCCAATCCTGAACACCACTCTCTAAACGGTAAGCAGGAACACCTTTTTCCTTTAAAAGCTCTACCGCTTTTGCCGATATTAAGCAGTATGGACCTCTGCAATAGGCAACAACATCACGGTCTGTTGGCAAAGAAGAAAGTTTCTCACTTAATTCCTCAATCGGCATCGAAACAGCACCTGGAATATGAGCAGTTTCATATTCTTCTTTCGGTCTGACATCTAACAATAAAACCTCGCCTTTTTCCATCTTGTTTTGAAGTTCCGAAAGGGAAACACCATCCATATCAAGATTGGCATTTAAGAATTCCTTCTTTATTTGTTGTACCTCTATATACTGTTTTTCTGACAATACGCGTAAGGAGCTCAAAAAGTCCGAAATGGCTGAATTTGCCAATTCGTAAATCACATAGTTCCCTTTCTTTTGAAACTTTACCATCCTTGAATTAGACAGAGTTTGTAAATGTTGAGATACATTCGCCACAGACATCGTCGTTATTTTCGATAATGCTTCCACTGACTTTGGACCTTGAGATAAAATATAGAGAATTTCCAAGCGCTTTGGGCTTGAAAGACTTTTACCTATTCTTGCAAACTCCTGAAATAATAAATCTTTTAAAACTCTTTCATTGATCATTTTTTAACCACCAACTATTCAAGTATTTTATTGAATAGTTGAATTATAGAACTAACTAGATTCTGTTGTCAAACAAATCTGTTCGTTAAAAACCTAGACTCCGTTTAAGTTCAACTATTTCTGTAGGTTTATTTTCAAAAACCGCTACCTTATAATTCTCGTTCCTTTTCGGTTGCATTTGTATCATAATTGTTCTATTCTAACATAAATGCATGCGCATGCATTATTTTTTTGAAGGGAATGATACTATTATGAAAACAATTGATTCATCTTTTAAAATTAAAGATTTACAACTTAAAAACCGTATTGTAATGGCACCAATGTGCCAATACTCTGTAGATAAGGAAGATGGAATACCGAACGATTGGCATTTTGTTCACTATACATCTAGAGCTGTTGGCGGTACAGGATTAATTATCGTGGAAATGACAAGTGTAACCCCTGATGGAAGAATTACGAATCAAGACTTAGGTTTATGGGATGATCGTCAAGTTCCTGCCTATAAGCGTATTGTAAACGAGGTTCATAAATATGGTTCAAAAATCGGTATACAAATAGCACATGCAGGTCGAAAAGCGGAAGATGCAATCCAGCCTGTTGGACCTTCTATTCTTCAAGGTGAAGCCTTGCCCGAAGAAACCAAATATGGCGGACTTAAACAACC
Source organism: Oceanobacillus polygoni (assembly GCF_008304605.1). Classification (GTDB taxonomy): domain Bacteria; phylum Bacillota; class Bacilli; order Bacillales; family Amphibacillaceae; genus Oceanobacillus; species Oceanobacillus polygoni. The sequence goes on from NZ_PIJY01000001.1 coordinate 133,768, forward strand.
TCGCGCTTTAACGATTCAGGAAATTAAACAAATAATTGAGCAGTTTAAACAAGCTGCCAGAAGAGCAGTCGAAGCGGGCTTTGACACGATAGAACTTCATGGAGCACATGGTTATCTTCTGCATCAGTTTATGTCTCCAAGTATTAATAATCGAAACGATGAATATGGTGAAGATCTCTCAAAATTTGGTGTAGAAGTGATTCGCTCCGTGAAATCTGTCATGCCAGAGGGTATGCCATTAATAATGCGAATTTCTGCTATTGAGTATATAGACGGTGGCTACGAGTTAGAACATTCCCTTCGTATGGCTGAAAAATACAAATCAGCTGGCGTAGATATTTTTCATGTTTCATCAGGAGGAGAAGGCACGCCGGGTACTTTAAAACCTGGTAATTATCCTGGTTATCAAGTTCCTTTTGCACGAGCTTTCAAAGAAAAGCTCGGAACCCCTGTCATAGCTGTTGGCATGTTGGATAGTCCCAAAGTAGCCGAGGCAACCTTATCTAATAAGGATGCCGATCTAATTGCAGTTGCTAGAGGTATGTTGAATGATCCATACTGGAGTTTACATGCCATTAAAGAAGTAACACGGAAGGTAAATCCGCCATTTCAATATAGCAGAGGAATTCGATAACGGGTAATGCTATAATTGGGATATATCATTGAAAGGTGATGGCAATGAATCAACCGCAACAATTAATCCATACGTGGGTAAACTTTTCAAAATTCCATAAAAGAATTACACATTCATTAGACTATTTTCTGCAACAAAAATACCATTTGGGTTTGAGTGAATTTTATTTTATGATGTTTCTGAATGAAAATAGCGAAAAGCAACTCCGACTATCACAGCTTCAGAACATGATTGGTCTCAGCCAAAGTGCTTTATCACGCTTGGTCTCAAGGCTTGAACAACACCATCTTAAACCAGTGGAACGAGCTAGCTATGCTGAGGATAAACGTAGTGTTTATGCTGTACTGACTCCTAGTGGTCAAAAGCATATAAATGAGATAATGAATGAGGTAAATAATGTTCTACAACAATCTCTTTCAGAAAAGGATATTAGCAATTTAAAATTATTTGCTGAGTAGAATTCCACACGAAATGCATTACTGAAGTTTCTTTTGAGAAGTTACTTTAGTAATGCATTTTTTAGATGTTCATAGCTTATAGCTTAGTGAGAGGGCTTGATTTTTTAACGAAATCCAATGCTCGACTCTAGTAATTTTGTTTTGAAGAACCAATATATTTCTAATCGGTTCGTAAATAAGTTAACAAGTTATCGTTCTACTTTTCTTCTAGACATAATACCGATACATCTTCCCAGCCATAGGCAACATCATCTACTACCACTTCTCCAAACTCACTCTTTCTGCGAAGATATTCCTTTCCACCCATACGTTCATAGAAACCAAGTCCAGATTTATTTTGTTTCATTACCCATACCATCATAGAAGTAATGCCCTTTGCTCTAAAATGCTTAGCAATAGCTGAAACCAGCTCTCTTCCTATACCTAATCCCCTACATTCCTGCAATAAATAAAGGGAGTATAATTCGCCATTAAAATTTTCGTCATCACTGCTTTTGCCTGATGCAAAACCTATCGTTTTTCCTGCCTTATTAATTGCAACATAGATAAATGTAACTGATAAAGTAAAATATACAGTTTCCGATAAATAAAAAGGAACACTTATTAAGCTGATAATGATCTTTGGTAGTTTT
>NZ_PIJY01000017.1 GCF_008304605.1 Oceanobacillus polygoni
TTTAAATTCCTCACTATATTTCGCCATAAAAACACCCCCAAAAGTTAGTTTTTTACTCTAACTTTTGGGGGTCGGTACCTAGCAAGTCTCTTTTTCTATTTATTTTATTCTTGATTATCTCATGCTTTGTTTTCTCATCCATTGTGTGGCTATCCATTTTTCTCCTGCGATTACGGGTGCTCCACCGTGTAAGGTTCGTTCATTTAGGCTGTGATCCGAATAGAAATATTCAAAATACACCGCCATTCCCTTTTTCGGCGAAACGGAAAAATTAAGCTCCGGAAAGTAGGTTTCTCCCCCTTGTTCAACCTCATTTAGGTACATAACCAGCGTACTGATTCGATTGTTTTCGGATGCTTTGCTTGTAGTTGAGAAATAATCAAAATGAGCTTTGTACTCTTGTCCGGGTGTGTACTTTAGAACTTGGAGCCCTTCTGCATGTTCGACAGGGATGTTCATAATGCTCGATACTCGTTTTTCAATTGTAGTCAGAATGCTGTGTTCATTGCCTTCAAAAAACATGCCGCTGCTTGTTCGAATGTCATTTAATTCCCGGGAATATCCGATTTTCGAACGATGCATGTTATCTTTTGATAATCGAATGAGCTCGTAGCACTCTTCATCGCTCAAAACATTCCCTAATACTACCACGAGCGGTTCTTCCAGACGGGCAATGATATGAATCTCTCGATCTTCTGATTGAAATCGGTTTCCTACTTGATGAAAAATAGTTTGTTCGTTTATCTTTGTCAACGTGCATCTACTCCTTAGATGAGTTTAATTTCGGAACACGGCTTTCTGGATGTTTCATTATTATTATTATTATTATACTATAACTTTCTGTTTCTTTAATAAATTTTAAACTCTAATTATTGGAGGTGTTTTCAGGAGGGGACATTCGCTGCGTAACTTTTTTAACGAAAGCATAACAAAAGGACAGCCTACTAGCTGCACTTTTGTTATGCTTTAGCCTTGTCCTTTTTCTTGAAATACTCATATAATGATTTTAAGCTATTCGCATCTAATTCAATATCATTCTCATATGCATACTTGACGGCATATCCGAGAGTAAGCGTCATTCCTCCAGCGATGCTACCTCCTGCAACAGACCCAGCTCCAGGAACGAATTTAATCACCTGTCTGAAAAGTGTTTTTCCGATATTCCCGGTAATGGTTGCTATGGTTAGCTCTTTAGCGCGTTCCTTCGATAGTGGTTTTTCATAAAGGGTTGCAAGTTTAACTAATAATCCAACCTGAATACCGGTTAACGGAATAAAGTCTGAGCCTGGTATCGGAGCCGCACCTACAGCAGTTGCGGAACCTGAAGCAGCTAGAATCCACTTGTTGGCTGTTGAAGACTTTTCTTTTACAAGTCTGGCAAATTGTATTTCTTTATGTTTTTTTTTCAAAATACCCATTATTTCGTTTCGAAGCTTATCGATGTTTTCCCCTGTTCGAGAAGAAATTGGAACAACGTTATATTTATTTTTCGTATGCTGCTTTACATATTGAACAAGGCTTGGTATGTCATCTGCAGCATCGATTTTGTTTAAAACAAAAAGGATGTTTTTATTTTCCTTGGAAATCATTTCAAATGATCTCTTTTCCCCCTCTGAAAAAACTGTTCCAGCTGCATTTAGGAAAAATAGGATGACATCTGCATCTTTATAAAATTTCATTGTTTCTTCAGAGTTTTGACGATTAATATCATCCAGACCAGGTGTATCTGCGAAAATGATTTTGTCACGATATACATAGCGATCGATTCCTGTTGTTTCGCCTGGCTTGGCTCCAACTAAAGCAACCTCAGCGCCAATTATTTGATTTATTGTAGAGGACTTTCCCGTATTGACATCCCCGATCATGGCAAATAATATCTCTTTGTCCAACTGGGCATTGATACGATCTGTTTCTTGTTTATATGCATCATCAAATTCTTGTTCGTTAAATTGTGCCAAGATATCACATCCTTAATCATTATTTTACCAGATTAACCGAATGGTGACACGATTAAATATAACTGGATAAAATAAGCACAAACAGTTACCCATCTTGGCTACACGCGATTTGTAGATTGTTACAGGTAAAAATATAGAATGCGAACTAAGGTGAAATGATGAATTGTACGTGAACTCACCTACGGAAACACACTACGCGCACCTTAGGATGACCCGTGATCCTTCTTGAACTATCGTTCTGTAAAGTCTCACTCTGGCCACGTATCCTGCAGAGACTTCGCGCTTTTCCTCCGCTAAAAATTGGTTATTACTAACATCGTTTATCGCTACGAAGACGTTGCTCAAACCAGTCCGGAGCGATCTCGGACGGCGAAACTTGCTCAAACTCGGCAAATAATCATTGGTTCGCATTTTCCTTCATATACACAAAAAAAGCTATCGCCAGAATAGATCTGTACGACAGCTTCATTGGAAATATTATTCTTGCAATCCTTCTAATATCGAAAGATTAATCATCCCATCAATATCATTACTTGAAACATATTCAGCTTCTAAACTGATATCTGCCATTTCTTGAATCACTTGTTCATTAACAGCGGTCGTAACTTCCAAGTTATTAAATGCTGCTTCTACTTCGTCAGCATTAAGCTCTTGGCCAGTGAGCTCTTTCAAATGCTCAATAACTAATGTTTGGCTTTCCTCTGGGTTTTCTTGGATGAACTCGACTGCTCGAAGGTGAGCTTTTAGGTACGACTCCGTCAATGCTTCGTTTTCCATGAAATTCTCCGAAGCAGCAACTACTGTATTGGTAGATTCTTTCCCCCAAGCGAATTCGTCCCAGTCAAGTAGCTTTTGGCCATTTGCTTGCGTTTCTAGTACATAGCCCCATGGTTCCTGTGTTGCAGCAGCGTGTACAGAATCCTGTGAGAAAAGGGTAGTTGTGTCTGCAGGGGCAGCCGCATATAGCTCAACAGTTCCACCGCTTGTAGTCGGTGATAAATCAACCTCTTGTAGTGCTTTACGAAGCATTACATCCTGTGTACTTCCAATAACAGGTATAGCAACACGCTTTCCATCTAAATCAGCAAGCTCGGTAACACCACTATCACTATCTGCAACTAAAACAGCGCCCCCATTAACAGCGCCAGATATAATATGATAGCTTGGATCTTTGACATAGATATTTAGTAATGGACCAGGGCCAACTGTACCAACATCAATTGCGTTTGTAGCCATAGCTTCCATAAACAATCCACCATTATTTACCGTTTTTGTATGAAGTGTAATATCTTCACCAAATTCTTCTTCAAAGTAACCATTCTCTAAACCAACAATTGTTGCAATATGTGTTAAATTCGGAAAGTAGCCGATGGTAACTTCATCTGTTTCGCTATTTTCCGAAGAGCCACCACATGCTGCCAAAAAGACCAACATAGCTACTAAAATCATGCCTAGCATCGATTTTTTATTCATTTTAAACCCTCCAACTGTCATACAAATTTTCATAGATTCAAATGTTTTAAGAAGATAATCCCCATTTTTTCTGAACACTTCGATCAAGTTTTGAGAAAACAACATTGTCAATAATCGTTCCAATAATTGCGATGATAATCATCACAGATATAACTAAATCCATTTGACCAAGCGAACGTCCTGTTTCAAGTAAATGTCCAAGTCCACCACCAGCACCTAATAATTCCCCGGCCATCAATGCACGCCAAGAAAATGCCCAAGCTAACCGCATGCCAGAAATAATTTGTGGGACGGATGCAGGGATAATAACGGTTCGTAATAGATGAAATCCACTGGATCCAAATGTTTTGGCAACCCGTTGATAGAGGGGAGGTACATTTTTAAATCCACTTGTTGTATTCATGGTCATCGTCCACGTTGCGCCAATTGTAACAACAAAAAGGATTGCTGCTTCGCCAAGACCAAACCAGACAATTGCAAGTGGTAACCAGACAATGCTTGGGATGGATTGCAATGCGACGACAAGGAAACCAAGTGTATCGTCGATTAGTTTAAATCGCCAAATTAAATAACCAAGGAAAAGTCCAAGCGTTGACGCGATAATAAATCCGAAGAGTAATCGACCGATACTTCGAAACATGGCTTCGGTAATTTGCCCCCCAATAATTCCTGTAACCAATGTCTCAAGCACTTGGAGTACTCCTGGAAACATAAAGTCAGGAACGGGTGAAAGTCTAGATGCCACTTCCCATATCACCGCTAGTATCGCGATGAACAGAACCCGTCTTAAAGCTGTAATCATCTCCAAGCTCCTCCTTTAGCACTTTTTCCATTTCTTCTTCTAATGCTGCAAGAATCTTTTGTTCCAGATCAAGCGTAACGCCGTCTGGTGTTATCCCATCCTGCGTTGTTTTGACGGGAAACGTTGTCTTAATGTTTCCGGGACGCGTTCCCATAACAATAATTTTTTGGGATAAAAGCACTGCTTCTCGTATATTATGCGTAACAAATAAAACAGTCACTTTGGTTCTTCTCCATATTTCAAGCAGCTCATGATGCAGTGTCATTCTTGTCTGTTCATCTAATGCAGCGAATGGTTCATCCATTAATAAAATATCCGGGTCCATAACGAGTGCTCGTGCAATCGATACGCGATGCTTCATTCCACCAGATAGCTGATGGGGATAAGCATCAACATAGTTACTTAAATGAACAAGCTTCAGCATTTCAAGTGCTTTTTGTTCCGCCTCTTTTTTTGGCATTTTTTTCAGAAGTAATCCATAAGTTACATTATCAAGAACTGTTGCCCATGGGAAAAGTCCATCCTCTTGAAATACAACTACTCTATCCGGGCCTGGTTTATTTACAGCTTCTCCATCTACTTCAATCTTTCCTTTTGATGCTTTTTCCAGACCGGAAATTAAATATAGTAACGTGGATTTTCCACAGCCTGAAGGGCCAACAATCGATACAAATTGCCCCTTTTCTATGTGGAAGCTAATATCATCCAAAACCTTTATCTCGCTGTTCATATTATTTCGAAAGCTTTTTTCAACACCTTCTAGTGAGAGGTACATTATTTTCACCGCTCCTTACTAATTCTCAGTAATATTATAGGTTTTATTATAATATGTAGCCAACAGGTAAATTTGTCAACTAAATAATTTTTAAAGCGATTTCATTGACAGTGTTTTGTTTGGGCGGTAAACTAATGTGGTGAGGATAGATTATGTTATAATGGTATCAAATATATACAAAAGTGAGGAGAAGCATAATGAATAATACAATGGTTGAGAAAAACAGTCAGCTTGGTCAGATTCTTTCTGATATGGGGCGTGTAATGGTTGCGTTTTCAGGTGGAGTGGATAGTTCATTTCTATTAAAGCGTGCCCAGCAGGAGTTAGGGGACAATGTGCTTGCGGTAGTAGTAGCATCGGAGCTTTTCCGTCAGGAGGAATTTGATGGAGCAGTGAAGCTTGCTGAAAAAATGGGTGTACAAGTTTTAAAGACAGAAATGAAGGAATTGAATAATCCAGCAATTGTGGCAAATACACCGGACAGCTGGTACCATAGTAAAAAAATGCTTTACATGCATCTAAATGATTTAGCAGAAGAACTAGGTTATCCGTATGTATTGGATGGTATGATTATGGATGATATGGATGATTTTCGTCCAGGTTTGAAAGCGAGAACAGAAGAAGGCGCACGTAGTGTTTTACAGGAAGCAGGCCTTTATAAACACGAAATCCGTGAGTTGTCGAAGCAATTGGATGTACCTGTATGGAATAAGCCAGCATCATGCAGCTTAGCTTCTAGATTCCCATATGGAACAGAAATTAATCGTCAAAAAATTAGCCAAGTAAATGATGCGGAGCTTTTCTTAATTAAACTTGGTTTTGATATGGTCCGTGTGCGCTATCATGAAAATGTTGCTAGAATTGAAGTGACAGAGGATAAGGTTGTAGATTTACTCAAGCAACGCGAGCAAATTCAAATGAAACTTGTATCATTAGGATTTGATTACGTTTCCGTTGATTTAAAAGGCTATCGTACAGGAAGCATGAACGAAGTATTACCGAAAAAGCAATTAGAAACTGAAGTAGGTTAAAAATAAGAAGCCGTTCATTACCTAAAAGGTATGGACGGCTCCTTTTTTATTTTAAAACATAAGCTTATATACTCTCCGTTTATCGATTCATTTGAACTAATAGCTGTTGGTATGCCGTAGCTTCCTCCTGTTGCCCAAGCTGGTCATAAATTTTAGATAAATACGATACTGGCTTTGGATTATTTGGGTGCATTTCCATTTCCCATTTGAAGCAGTCAATTGATTTTTCTAATTGCTGAAAATGGACATAGAGTTCACCTAAGGCAAATTGCTGATCGGGATCTTCTGTCATTGCTTGCATTTTTATTAGCTTCCGTTCAATCGGTAAATGGAATTTGGCATTACGAAAAGCCTCGAGCCAGTCTAAAATGTCATCTAGCGAATAATGGTTTAAAAAGGCAGTTACGAATGGGGTGACTAGCCTCTCTAATAGACGAGCATCGGAGCGGCATAACGAAAGCAATCTTGTTTTAGATAGATCCATGTAGGAAGAAAGTACATCAGAATCAGCTTGCTCAAATCGCGTGATAATAATGTCCAACTGTTCAGGGGTAGGCTGGAAATCCGTGTTAAATAGAAAGTCTGCAAAGTCATTTGTTTTTTCAGTTGTTAAGAGCAGTTGCATTCGTTTTTCTTTGATAATTGGGAGTTGCTTTAATTCGCGTAAACACAAGAGTTGATCGTCTAAGGAGAAGTTTTCCAATAGATGTAAGGTGGCGCTAATGTTTTCCTCTGAATCATGAACTTGGAGCAGTTCACTTCTAACCGCAAGCTCATCGAGAAGGCGGTTTTGTTTACGGTACATTTGGAGAAGTAGTTCAAGTAAACGTTGATTATCTTTAAAAATTGGGAAGGAAGATTCGAAATAAATTGGGTCTTTTTCGTAAAGCTTTGTCATGTCTTGATAGATTGGTTTATAGGTTTGATATTGCAGGTTGTGCAACATATCATAGCTGAATTTATTGTTCGGGTATGCTTGACCATAGCATTTCAAAAGTTGGTAGGCAGCGAAATGTTGGCCATTTCTACGGTATTCATAAAATGTTTGTTTAAATAACTTATGGATGGAATCTAACTTTGTAAATGAATCAAAATAGGAAAAAATGAGTGCAGTTTCAAGATTGGAGTAGTGTTTTTGAATGTTCTTATATAGTTGATTAAACGTGATTAGGTGGAATGATTTCTGATTCTTGATTAAAGTAGTGGTAATCGGATGTTCTCCTCGGAAATAAATCCCGTTTTTAAATGCATGATGAACATGGGAATTTATTTTGATTTGGTTACGTTTTGCTCCATTAATAAAATTATTTTTATAAAAAACTAAATAGTAATAGTTACTATTCTCATCGGTGGCTTCTAACACTTTACTTTGTTTGTAGAAAACGAGCTGTGCTGCGGTTAGGCGAATTTTTTTCTTATTCATCTGTACTTGAAATTGCATATCTGTCATTTTAGAACCTCCTCCTATTAGTTTTATCTTAACATACGGAAGCGATTTCAACGAATTTGGATATTTCTAATTTTTTTATGTTCTGATATAATGATTAGAAGTTAGTATCAGGTTCTAAATGGAGGTTATAAAATGAATAAAGAACATCTAATGGCACCAAAAACGTATAATATTGTGATGGAAATAGAAAAATATGCCGGTGAAGCAAGTCGTAAGGCGATTGTATGGGAGGATGAACACGGAAATCAGAAAGAAATTACATACCAATTACTTATGCAAAATGCAAACCGAATAGGAAACATCTTTCTTGAACAAGGGCTTAAGAAAGGTGATAAATTATTAGTCATGATGCCTCGAATTATTGAGACCTATGAAGTATATCTTGCTGCATTAAAGGTAGGGATTATTATTATTCCTTCTTCAGAAATGTTGCGGACAAAAGATTTACAATACCGGATAACGCACGGTGAAGTAAGTGGTATTGTAAGTTATGCTGATTATGTCGGTCAATTCACAGATATAGAAGAGTACCAAGAGCTTGTGAAATTTTCTGTTGGTAATAAGGCAGAAGATTGGAGATTACTTGATGAAATGAAGGACAAGGCATCGGATGAGCTAGAGATGGTAGCAACTACAAGGGATGATATCGCATTTTTACCTTACACTTCTGGGACAACAGGAAATCCTAAAGCAGTAATGCATTCACATGGTTGGGGGTATGCACATATGCAAACAGCTCCAGCAAACTGGTTGAGCATACAAGACGGCGATACAGTATGGGCAACGGCAGCTCCAGGCTGGCAGAAATGGGTATGGAGCCCGTTTTTATCCGTACTTGGTTCAGGTGCAACAGGCTTTGTCTATAGTGGAAAATTTAATCCTAAAAAATATCTAACCTTATTAGAGAATCATAAAATCAAGGTATTCTGCTGTACACCGACAGAATACCGATTAATGGCCAAGCTGGATAATCTCTCAGACTATAATCTTTCTGCGTTACATAGTGCAGTTTCTGCTGGAGAGCCGTTAAATCGTGAAGTGATTGACCAATTTGAAAAGAACTTTGGTGTTACCGTACGAGATGGTTACGGACAAACGGAGAATACGCTCCTCCTTGGATTTTTAAAAGGAATGGATGTAAAGCCTGGATCGATGGGGAAACCGACACCGGGAAATGATGTACAGCTAATCGATGAGGATTGTAATCCAGTTTCTGTTGGAACAGTTGGTGATATTGCAATCCCATTGGATACACCAGCATTATTTAAAGCATATTATAAGGAACCAGAACGTACTAAGAAATCCCAGCGCGGTAATTTTTATATTACCGGAGACCAAGCAAAAATGGACGAGGAAGGTTACTTCTGGTTTGAGGGTAGAAATGACGACATTATTGTTAGCTCCGGTTATACAATTGGGCCATTTGAGGTGGAAGATGCTTTAACAAAACATCCAGCAGTAAAAGAGTGTGCGGTAGTTGCAAGTCCAGATGAAATCCGTGGAAATGTTGTAAAAGCATTCATTGTACTCCAAGAGAGTGTGGAAGTGAATCATCCTGATTTAATAAAAGAATTACAAAACCACGTGAAGCAGTCAACTGCACCGTATAAATACCCAAGGAAAATCGAGTTTATTGAAGAACTTCCAAAAACCGCTTCCGGAAAAATTCGCCGGGTAGAATTAAGACAATATGAGAAAGAAAATGCATAATATATGTCGAGCGGAGGGATAATCAATCTCTTCGTTTTCTTTTTATTAAATGAAAATCTGCTGTTTGCTTCACTTTTAGCATAAGAACATTGTGAAGTACGATGGATAATTTTTTACTAATCATGTAGATATGGATTGTTTATTCTACATAGCATTTAACGTGATAAAATGGCAGAAAGGGAGTGGGAAGATGAAAATAGTAGATACACATTGCGACGCACTTTTAAAGCTACAGCATGCAAAAAGAGAACAACACGGTAACCAGATCCCTCTTGATTTTCGTAATGCTCCACAAATACAAACGAATTTAGCGCGTTTAACGGAAGGAAATGTGATGCTTCAATTTTTTGCAATTTTTATTCCACCCCATGTACCATCAGATGAAAAATGGCAGCATGCTTTGGAACAAATTGATCTATTTCATACAGAGATTATCGATAGAAACCCGGAGATGAAGCATATTAAAAAGTGGAGTGAAATAGCTTCTTTGAAGTCAGGAGAAATTGGAGCGGTGTTGACGCTAGAAGGTGCGGATGCATTTGGAAATGATTTGATGAAGCTTCGGCATCTATACCGCTTTGGCGTTCTATCTATCGGAATAACGTGGAACAATGCTAATCTTTGTGCGGACGGAGCAGAGGAACCCCGTGGAGCAGGATTAACTTTACTCGGTAAAGAAGTCGTTCAATTGAATAACAATCACGGTGTTTTTACGGACGTTGCACATGCAACGGTGAAAGGTTTTTGGGACATCATGGAGCTTGCAGATTTTCCCATTGCCAGTCATAGCAACGCAAGAGCAATTTGCGATCACCCAAGGAACCTAGATGATGAACAGCTCAAAGCAATGATTACAAACAATGGACTTATTCATGTCGTCTTTTACCCACCCTTTATTAATGAAGGTAAGGAAGAAGCTCAAATGAATGAGTTGCTGAAACATATTGACCATATTTGTGCACTTGGTGGAGTGAAGCATATCGGATTCGGTTCGGATTTTGACGGGATATCAAACTTTGTTACTGGATTAGAGGATGCTTCGTGTTATCCAACTTTCATTGAAAAACTTCTACATTATTATTCAGAGGAAGAAGTTAGAGGTTTTGCTTATCAAAACTTTATTAATCATCGTTTGATTAGAGGATCATGTTAACTTGAAACAAAGGTTTTGAAATTACGGACAAATTTCGATATATTAGATGAGTTAAACTACATATTCAAATAAGGAGAAAACAGCACATGAGAATGCAGAAGAAATCGTATGTTTTAATTATTTTAATTGGCTTGCTAAGTATGGCGCTTGTTGCTTGTGCAAGTGAACCTAATGATGTAGATGAATCTGGGGAAGGGAATTCGGATGAACAAGCAGCACAAGGTGGCGATTTGATAATTGCCAAGCAATCTGATGCGGTATCATTGGATCCAGCTGCTTCCAATGATACACCGTCCAGTGATGTGCAACGTAATATCTTTGAAACCCTCGTAACGCAAGATGAAAATATGGAGAATCAGCCATTGCTTGCTGAAAGCTGGGAGCAAATCGACGACACAACATGGGAATTTAAGCTTCGTGAAGGAGTGACATTCCATGACGGTTCTGAATTTAATGCGGAAGTTGTTAAAGCGAATATCGACCGTACACTTGATCCAGAGGTTGGATCACCACGAGCGATTATGTACAATATGATTACGGAAGTAGAAGTAATTGACGATTATACGGTTCACTTTGAAACAGCATATCCTTTTGCTCCGCTTCCAGCTCATCTTGCACATCCAGGTGGTGTGATGATTTCTAAGGAGCAAATCGAAGAAGATTATGCTGCAATGGAGGATGGTGAAAACCCTGGAACGGTCATAAGCGCTAACCCACAAGGAACAGGACCATTTGTATATGACGAATGGCAAGCAGGTCAATATGTTCGTTTGTTAAAAAATGAGGATTATTGGGGTGATCCTGCATTACTTGATTCTGTAACATTTAAAGTTGTTGCGGAAGATTTGACTCGTATTGCTGAACTAGAAACTGGGGATGCGGATATTACGAATCCATTAAGCCCATCAGATGTTAGCCAAATTGAAGCAGCAGATGGTTTATCCGTACAACGTCAAGAAAGCTCTGCATTATCTTATTTAGGATTTAATATGGCAAAAGAACCATTTGATGATGAACGTGTGAGACAAGCGATATCGATGGCTGTTGATAAAGGACAAATTATTGACGGGATTTATGATGGAATAGGAACACCTGCAAAAGGTCCAATCGCACCAAATGTTTTCGGGTATAGTGAAGATGTTGCTGGGCTCGATTACAATGTGGAAGCTGCAAAAGAATTGTTAGCTGAAGCGGGTTTTGAAGATGGCTTCACAACAACCATTTGGACAAACGATGATCGACAGCGAATTGATACCGCAACTAATATTCAAGCGCAGCTTAGTGAAATTGGAATTGATGCTGAGGTAGAAATCCTGGAATGGGGAGCAATGCTTGAGCAAACGGCTAATGGGGAACATGATATGTTTGTTTTTGGCTGGACAACCGTTACTGGTGATGCAGATAATGGTTTATATCCGTTATTACACTCAGACAATCTTGGTAATGCTGGAAATCGTACATTTACCGAAGATACAGAGTTAGATGAATTATTAGATCAAGCACGCCAAACTGTTGATCCGAATGAACGATTAGAACTCTACCGTCAGGTGCAGGAAATACTAGTTGAAATCGCACCAATGGTTTACATTCATCATCAAGAATATTTAATGGGTGTAAACGAAGACGTAAGAGGCCTAACGCAAATGCCGACACAGCTTTTAAACCTGAAAGATGTATATATGGAACAGTAAAACAACTCCTTCTAAGGTGAGGCATCTTAGAAGGAGTTGTTTGTTTTTAGGAATAAATAGAATGAATGGGATGGGGTATTATTTCACGATGTAAGAAATTTAAATAACGTGCAAGCACCTCATTACCAAACTTTTTATTAACGTTGACACAAAAAGTAGAAAGTATAATACTAATAAACATATGCTCTATATTCTGAAAGGATATATGTGGCATGCATACATAAATTAAAGGGGTACATGACCATGAAGCAACTATGGGGAAAAGTTTCATTAAAAGGTCAAGTGATGTTATTTACTAGTCTCATTGTCTTAATTTCGCTCCTGATATTGAGTGCGTTTGTTGCTCATAATCAAAGTAAGAACACAAGGGAATATCTAGCCGAAAAGGTTCAGATTAGTGCAAGTCACATTGCTTATAGTGCACTTATTCAAGATTCGCTTCTAATTGGAGAACCCAATCAGGAACTAATAGATTACGTCGAGCTTGTTCGAGAAGAAAATGACTTTTTATATATTGTCATAATGGATAATCAAAAAATTCGTTTTACCCATCCAGATCATGAAAAAATTGGGCAAACCTTTGTTGGGTCAGATGCTGAAGAAGTTTTTAATGGTGAAAAATATACATCAGAGGATATAGGCACATTAGGACCGTCCATGAGGGCTTTTCATCCAGTTTGGGATCGTGAAGGGAATCAAATTGGAGCTGTTTCTGTTGGGATTGCAACAAAATCGATTCAAGAAGCTGTCCTAGAAAATCAAATTATCTTAATTATGATTACCGCGATAAGCTTAATCCTTGGTCTTATTGGTGCTTGGTATCTAGCTAATCGGATGAAAAAAACATTAAATGGAATGGAACCAAAAGAAATTGCTTTAGCTGTTCAAGAAAGAAATTCCATGCTTGAAGCTGTAAACGATGGGATATTAGCAATTAATAACAGGGGTGAAGTCCTTTTAGCCAATGATACAGCTCAGCAATTTTTAAGACGTACAGGCTACCGAGGTCAATACGAACACACTTCGATTGATCTCATCTGGCCAGAGTTAAAACTTCAAGAAGCAATAACGGCAAAATCTCCTGGCAATCATGAATTAATCAAAAAAGGGGATGTCGAAGTGATTGTCACGAGAGTTCCCATGTATGTCAATAATCAATGTGTCGGAGCACTGGCAACCTTCAATGAACGAAGCCAACTTCACGACATAATGAGGGATCTGATTGGAGCGGAAGTGTATGCCCATAGCTTGAGAAGTGAAACACATGAATTTATGAATAAACTTCATATCATTCAAGCGATGGTTGAAACAGAATCCTATGAAGAATTAAAAGATTATATTGCAGATATATCTGAGCGTTACCATTTGAAAACAGCGAGTGCTGTAAGTCAAGTCGGACAGCTAGTTGAAGATGTGAGTATTGCACACTACTTATCTAAAAGAATTGGTTGGATGGAACAAATGGGGGTTAATGTTCATATCCAAAGTGGGATACCTTGGCCAAGCATGAATACGGATTTCATTGATACTTGGGTTACGGTGATCGGGAATACCTTTGATAATGCATGGGAAGCGATGAAGCAGAAGGAGCATAGAAATCTGACACTCACCTTAAAACAAGTCGGTGGTGTGCTTCGTTATGTGATTGAAGACAATGGCATTGGTTTTTCAGCAAGCGAGCAACAAGTTTTAGTAACTACCAAAAAAGGTGATCACGGATATGGAATAGCCAATATCCAAAAGAAAATTCAGCTGCTTCATGGAACATTAGACATTTTATCTGAAAAAGATAAAGGGACTATTATTACGGTTCACATCCCTTATACAGAAAGGAGTTAAGCAAATGATTAAGGTTGCAATGATTGAAGATGATTTAGATGTTAGTCGATTTCACCGTCTGTTTTTAAATAAAATAGACGGGTTTGAGCTTATATTTGATGCACATACGCTTGAGGATGGATTGAAAAAACTGAAGCAAATTCAGCCTGATTTACTCCTGCTTGATGTTTATATCGGCACGACAAATGGTCTCGACCTACTAAAACAAATTCGGGCAGAAGGAATAGATTTGGATGTGATCTTAATTACTTCAGCTAATGATGCGGAAACAGTTCAAACCGGCCACCGATTTGGTGTGGTCGATTATTTAATCAAACCATTTTCTTTTAAACGTTTTCAAAAAGCTTTAAATCGTTACCGTTTAAACAGACTTGATAAAAGTGAAATCTTTTCACAGCAAGAGGTTGACCGACTATTCCATAAAGGCGGACAAAATAAAGTCTATACGCTGCCAAAAGGAATTACGAAAGAAACAGCCTTTCGTGTCATGCGATGTTTAATTGAAACAAATGACTGGCTTACCGCAACGGAGCTTGCTGAAAAATGTTCCATATCACACGTCTCTCTACGTAAGTATCTGCGTTTTTTCGAGGAAGAAAAATTAATTGAAACACAATTAATTTACCAAGTTTTAGGGCGACCATTACAAAAATATAAAGCTACATTAGACGCGCCTTTATTTTTAGAAGCTGGTTTCATTTAATTAAATAAACTAGACGTACCCTATATTTTAATGAATAATGTAGTAAACGCTTTCAAAAAACGAAAAAGAGGTGGATATGATGAAACAAGACTTTGCACTTGTATGGGACAAAATGTGGCGGCAGCATAAGAAAACAAAAGATGCACTTAATGTGTTTTCTTATGCTAAGAAAAATAGCCAAGCCTTAAAAAAGGAGTCAGGTGATTATGAAAAACTGAATCAAAAAGAGGTTAAGCCAAATAAACCAAATGAGAAAAAACCTTACTCAAAAGGTCAACAGGTCGGGTTAATATTAGGACCGATGTTGTTTGTTTTAACACTAATTTTCTTCTATCCAGAGGGACTATCAACAGAAGGAAGGTTTGTATTAGCATCTACTTTATGGATTGCTACTTGGTGGATTACAGAAGCGATCCCAATTCCTGTGACGTCCTTAATGCCCCTTATTTTATTGCCACTGACAGGAAGTATGGAAGGTTCTGAGGTTGCTTCTGCTTACGGAAATGATATTATTTTCTTGTTTTTAGGTGGTTTCTTTATTGCGACGGCGATGGAAAAATGGAATTTACATAGAAGAATCGCCCTGTTTATCATAGCTGTTATCGGAACGAGTACACAACGGATTTTGCTCGGATTCATGTCCGCTACTGCCTTTTTATCGATGTGGGTTTCTAATACAGCGGCGGTAATGATGATGATTCCAATGGCTCTTGCAATCACTGCACAAGTAGCTGCTACACTTAAAGGTCAGAAAGATGGATCAGATTTGCCGAAATTTGAAAAATCAATGCTCTTCGGAGTTGGTTATGCGGGGACAATTGGTGGTTTTGCTACCTTAATCGGGACACCTCCTACTATAATCTTTGCCGGACAGGTTAGAGAACTATTTGGCATAGAAATTTCCTTTGCATCATGGATGTTGTTTGCAACACCACTGATGATCATAATCCTGCTTTGTACGTGGTACTATTTAGCAAAAATTGCTTTTAAGATTGATCTTAAACACATTCCGGGTGGGAAAGAATTGATCCAAGATGAGAGAAAGAAGCTTGGGAAAATTTCTTATGAAGAAGGCGTTGTTGCAGCTATCTTTGTTTTTGCTGCTTTTATGTGGATTTCAAAAGATTTTTTCTGGAGCGGAGAAAGTGCACTGATTTACCAATTACCAGGAATTTCAGATGGGATGATTGCCATGATGGCAACTATTCTATTATTCTTAATCCCTGCGAAAATGAGTCCGCGTGTGCTCGAGTGGGCTGATTCAAAAGACATTCCCTGGGGCGTGTTGTTATTGTTTGGTGGAGGGCTTGCTATTGCCGCAGGTTTCCAATCAAGTGGCTTATCTAGTTGGTTAGGAGAACAGCTTACAATACTTGATGGTCTCCACATCTTTATCATTATTGCTGGTGCAACTTTATTAATTATGATGTTAACAGAAATCACATCTAATACAGCAACAGCGACTATGATCATGCCAATTTTAGCTGCTTTAGCGGTTGCGATTGATGTTCACCCAATTGCTTTAATGGCTCCATGTGCTATTGCTGCTAACTGTGCATTTATGCTGCCGGTTGGAACTCCGCCAAATGCGATTATATTCGGGACTGGTAAACTAAAAATTATCGAAATGGTAAAAACAGGATTTTCTTTAAATGTGTTCTCAACGATACTCATTGTTTTATTTGCTTATTTCATGTTACCACTCGTCTTCGGTATTGATTTGACAACCTTTCCAGAAGGTTTAATAAAATAAAGTAGTGACACAGGTTAATTCAGAACCGTATAAAATTCCTTCTAAGAAAGTAGATTCTTAGAAGGAATTCTTATGTCTTTTGAAAACCCCTGGCTATGCCGGGGGTTCCATAGAGCTTCCAGCGAGGTATTAAAAAAAAGCCTCACTTCGTG
>NZ_PIJY01000018.1:0-122750 GCF_008304605.1 Oceanobacillus polygoni
CCGGTTCATCCAGTAACGCTGATGTTTTTGCCTATGCAGCAGCCAAAGTGAAAAAAGGATTGGAAGTAGGAAAAGAGCTCGGGGCAGAAAACTATGTGTTTTGGGGTGGTCGTGAAGGCTATGAAACACTTCTCAATACAGATATGAAATTGGAAATGGATAACTTAGGACGACTCTTCCATATGGCAAACGATTATGCAAAAGAGATCGGCTTTGACGCTCAATTCTTAATTGAACCAAAGCCAAAAGAGCCAACTTCTCATCAATATGATTTTGATGTAGCGAGCGGCTATGCCTTTTTACAACATTATGGGTTGGAAAATGTGTTCAAGTTTAATATTGAAGCAAACCATGCCACGTTAGCAGGTCATACATTTGAACATGAATTACATTATGCCCGAATCCATAATATGTTAGGGTCAGTCGATGCAAACCAAGGCCATCCATTACTGGGATGGGATACCGATGAATTCCCAACGGACCTTTACACCACAGTTTTAGCAATGTATGAAATCTTGAAAAATGGTGGACTAGGTCGTGGGGGATTGAACTTTGATGCGAAAGTACGCCGTGGTTCGTTTACCGCTGAAGATTTATTCCATGCTCATATTGCTGGAATGGACAGCTTTGCAGTAGGACTAAAAGTGGCGCAACGTTTAATTGATGATCGGGTACTTGAAACGATCACGGATGATCGCTATCAATCATACAAGGAAGGTATTGGACAAGACATTGTGGAAGGGAACACCAATCTTCAGAAACTAGAAGAACATGCATTAGGCTTAACAGAAATCAAGAATGAGTCTGGTAAACTAGAAAGAATTAAAGCTACGATTAACCAATACCTATTAACAACATTTGAAGGGTCGTAATACAACTGATAGGGGATTAGCCAGCTTTGTTGGATAATCCCCATCTATTTAAAAGAATAATGATTAATAAAACTAGCAAATGAAATATAATAAAGTTGTTGGCTACTATTTTGTAACCATTTTCAATGTTTTTGAAAGCGGTTTATAGACGGGTGGGTTTAAAATGGAAAACTTCAAACAGGATGTACAAGATATAGAAGAAGCAAGTTCTGGAAAGACACCAAAGCTTAAAATGATTGAAAAGCTAACGTTTGGATTAGGAGATTTTGGTGCTAACTTTAGTTGGACGTTTATAGCGTCTTTTATTACGATTTATATGACTGATACTGTAGGAATTAGTGCAGGGATTATAGGAACTATTATTTTAGTTTGTCGTATATTTGATGGGTTCAGCGATATATTTATGGGTACGGTTATCGATAATACCAATTCAAGATGGGGAAAAGCAAAGCCATGGGTTTTCATGACGGCTCCAGTGCTAGGACTATTAACCTTCATGTTATTTAATGTTCCAGGAGGATTTGGCGATACAGGGAAAATTACTTATGTGTTTGTCATCTACTTTTTAATCTCTGTTATTTTCTATACTGCAAATAATGTTGCTTATTCATCACTTACATCGTTTATGACCACTGATGAAAAAGATCGTGTTTCATTAGGAAGCATCCGATTTATTTTTGCAAATATTGCCGTACTGTCTATTAGTGCATTTACAACTGTTTTAGTTGGTGCGTTTGGTGATGGGCAACAGGGTTGGACTTGGACTGCAGCAATCTTTGCTGTGTTATGTGCAGTTCCATTAATGATTACCGGATGGTTTGTCAAGGAGCGAAATGTTGCTAAGAGGAAAAATAAAGAACAAAAGACTTCTTTTATACCTACACTAAAGGTTTTGTTTACCAATAAATACTTCATTTTAGCGATTGTTTTATATTTATTATGGTATTTAAGACAAACGGAAACAGGAGCAAGAATCTATTATGCTACCTACGTTTTTGACAATCCAAATGTAATGGGAATCTTGAGTACAGCATCTTTACTACCTTTAATTATCGGTCTATTTTTTGCTCCGCAAATTGTTGGAGCATATGGACTTAGAAAAAGTGTAAATGCTGGATTATTGGTTTCTGTATTTGGTACTGGTCTCATGATATTTTTCTCGGAAAATCTAACTGGTCTAGTAGTGGCAACTGTAATTAACGCATTAGGCCTAGTTCTATTACAGGCTGGATTAAGTGCTATCGTTGCAGATGTTGGTGATATTGTTTATTGGAAATCAGGAGTTCCGGTACAAGGGTCGGTATTTAGCTTAACAAGTGCTGGTATGAAAATTGGACAAGGCTTAACAGCTGCATTGGTAGGGTGGGCTCTTCAATTTGGTGGCTATGTTGCAAATGCTTCTGTTCAGCCTGAAGGTGCAATCTTTGCGATTAAAACAATGTTTATTTATTTTCCATTAGTGATGATTGTTTTAATGTTTATAACAGTGACTTTATTAAACTATGAGAAGTTCATGCCAAGAATTAGAGCGGATATTTCAAAGGGTCATGTTGGTAATGAACGAGATAAAACCATATTAAATGATTAAATTCATTAAAGGAGAGTGAATGTTTTAAAAGAGCTTACTATGCTTTTCGAAAACAATATGAAGTACTTTTATCCAAACAAACACTCCCTAAAATGAAGATCGGAGAAAAAGATGAAGCTAGATGTTAGCAATATCAATGTGAATAGAAATCAGGTGTGGAAACAATTCACATTGACCAATGACAATGGGATGACAGTAGAATTTATAAATTATGGTTGTATTATCACGAAGATTCGGGTCCCTGATAAAAATGGAATTTTTGAAAATGTTGTCCTTGGCTATGAAAATTATCTGGATTATGCAGCCGATTCAATGTTTTTGGGAGCTGTAATCGGCAGGGTTGCTGGAAGAATTAAAGGAGCTTCGTTTCAATTAGACGGAAAGACGTATAGGCTTGCTGCAAATAATGGAAATGCATGTCTCCATGGTGGGGCAATTGGATTACACCAAGTAATCTGGGAAGCAAAACCTTTTCATGATAATGATTGCATTGGTGTACATTTGTATTATCAAAGTGTTGATGGAGAAAGTGGATTTCCTGGTAATGTACGAATGCAAGTTACATACAGTTTAAATAACGCTAATCAATTTACGATTCATTATCATGCAGAAACGGATCAAAAGACACCACTCGCACTAACCAATCATTCATATTTTAACTTGAGTGGGAATCTCAAACAGACAATTCATAACCATTACGTTGTTTTAGATAGTAATCGTTTTGCTGAATTAGACGACACATTGCTGCCAACTGGAATGCTGCAACATGTTGAAGGGACGTCCTTCGATTTCCGAAAGGGACGCGAATTAGGACAAGGATTGAATAGTACGAACCGACAAAACCAAGTTGCAAATAATGGATATGATCATTACTTTATTTTTAATCATAAGTTAGATCACCAAGTTGTTATGAAGGATTTTGATTCTGGTCGTGTATTATCAATAAAGACCAATGAGCCTGGTGTTGTAATGTATACATCGAATACTTTACGGAATGGGCTTCAGTTTGAAGGAAGCATAGCAAAGCAATATCTTGGTGTCTGTTTTGAAACACAAACATCTCCTGCCTCATTGCATCATGAAAGATTTCCAAATGCTATTCTTCAAATGGGAGAAACATATGATAGAAAAACAATTTTTACATTTACTGTAGAAGATTAAAGTGACTTTCATATTTTACTCTGAACCCTTAACAAGCTCATTTTTTACACTCACCGTCTAAAAAAATAAATATTTTCGTCAAATATTCTGTAACATTTTCCATTTACAACAGACTAATTAGTAAAGGACGGTGAGTAGGATGAAAAAGATAGTTCTATACCCATTATTGTTATTCGGTATAATGGTGGCAGTTATTGGTTGTGGTACAACAAATGGTGTGGATATGTCCGGTGATGTAGAGTTTGGAGAAACGGATTATGAACAAATTGTTCCTCTTAACAACGAATTGGGATTTAACCTATTAGGAGAAGTAGAGCCAGATGGAGATGGAAATCTATTCGTTTCACCAACGAGTCTTTTCATGGCGTTATCCATGGTATACAATGGTGCGGAAGGTGAGACGAAAGAGGAAATTGCGGATGCCTTGCAGACGGAAGGAATTAATGCGGAAGCTCTAAATCAAGCAAATGCTTCCTTGATGTCGATGCTCCACAAGCATTCCGATCAAGTTGAGCTCAATATTGCAAATTCAATTTGGTTGAACGATGAATTCCAATTTCAGGATTTGTTTACAGAAAATAATAGCGATTATTTTAATGCTGAGATAGAAGAAATGGATGTAAACGCTGCAGAGAGCCTTGAGAAAATTAACAATTGGGTAAAGGAAGCAACGAATGATAAGATTGAGGATATCGTAGAAGCACCATTAGATCCGAATTTAGTTGCGGTTCTCATTAATGCGATCTACTTTAATGGGAATTGGACGTATGAATTTGATGAACAGCAAACTGAAAATCGACCGTTTCATTTGGCAGATGGTTCCACAAAAGATGTTCCGCTTATGTCATTAAAAGAGAATCTAGCTTATATGGAAAATGAAGAATTTCAAGCAATTTCTCTGCCTTATGGTGATGATGAGCCGATGAGCATGAACGTGTTTCTTCCAAAAGAAAACACAAGTCTATCAGATTTTCAAAATCAATTAACAAATGAAAACTGGGAAACATGGAAATCGGAATTTCAGAAAAAAGAAGGAACTATTCTACTGCCAAAATTTCAATTAGAATATGAAGCAATATTAAATGACACGTTGAGCCAACTTGGAATGGCTACTGCATTTGATGAGGAGAATGCTGATTTCTCGAAAATGATTGAAACGGATGATCCTCTCTGGATTAGTCAAGTAAAACAAAAAACATTTATTGATGTAAATGAACAAGGGACGGAAGCCGCTGCTGCAACTTCTGTTGAAATGGAAACAACATCTGCCCCAATTAATGAGCCGTTTCATATGGAAGTGAATCGACCATTCTTCATCGCTATTACAGATGATGAAACAGATGCCATTTTATTTATGGGGCTTATTTCCAACCCTAATGAGGGAGAGTGACCGGACTGAAAATAGACGATGATATTGAATACTTCATATCATAAAAGGCCATCGAAGTTTATAACTTTGATGGCCTTTTCAAATATAAAAATGAAACTAATGCAAAGTATTGTTGATAAATAAATGAAAGCTGTAGTCTAAACCGGATTGCAGCTTTTTCGTATACGTTTAAACAGATTCTTCAAATTGACATTTTTAGAATATTTATTATATACTATATTCAACAAAGTTGAATCAAAATAAACATTATTGAATATAATAGGAATAGGATCGGTTTTCTACATTAGTATATGCGTTGATGTTACGCGGTGTTAAAGAAGGGAATATATTTGTAAGCGTATTCAAACATTGGTTATATTCCCCTGTAAAAAAATAGTTTTTTCACGCTATATTAGAATTTGTTTCTTAGATTGAATGGAGGGGTTGAAATGAAACGTTTACCGAATTTCGTCCAATTAAAAGAAGTAGGACCACGTGATGGATTACAAAATGAAAAGAAATGGATTTCGACTGCTGACAAAATTGCATGGATTAATATGCTATCAGAGTCAGGTGTAAAAGAAATTGAATTCACTTCTTTTGTTAATCCGAAAATGATTCCTGCCCTATCCGATGCACGTGAAGTAGGGAAACAAATCAAGCGAGAACCGGGGGTACTGTACTCGGCACTTGTTCCAAATATGAAAGGGTTAGAATTTGCATTGGACGCAGGAATCGATGCTGCTTCTGTATTTATGTCGGCCAGTGAAACACATAACCAGAAGAACATTAATAAGACGATTGATGCTACGTATCCTGTATTAGATAAAGTCATTCGTGAAGCGAAACAAGCAGGAAAGCTGGTTACAGGCTATGTTTCTACCGTTTTTGATTGCCCGTATGAAGGGAAAATAAATCCTGATCAAGTATTACGTGTCTGTGAAAATTTATTTGCTTCTGGTGTAGATGATCTTTCGCTTGGTGATACGATTGGTACAGCGGTTCCTACCCAGGTAGAGCAGCTACTTGAAGTCTTGATGAAACATTATCCAAAAGAAAAGCTGATTTTACATTTTCACGATACGAGGGGGATGGCGATTGCAAACATCATGACAGCGATGCATTATGGGATCAATCGGTTTGATAGTACTGTTGGTGGATTAGGCGGCTGCCCATATGCACCAGGCGCGGCAGGGAACGTCGCTACAAATGATGTTCTATATCTTCTGCATGGATTGGGAATCGAAACAGGGATCGAGGAAAAGAAAATTCAGGATGCTGGTTTGTTTATCCAAAGTAAACTAGGGAAAATACTACCGAGCCGTTCATTAGCTTACTTTGCTAATGCACAGTAATCCTTACAGTACCGTCACACCAGCAATTTGATTTTGCTTGTGTGACGGTATTTCTTTTCTTGACTAGTTCTCGTGGCTATTCTATGATTAAAAAAATGTATACATATGATTTCAGGTGGAAGGACTGAGTTCGATCGATCTTCAGAACATAGGAAAAAAAGTGAAGCAAATACGATTACGAAATAAAAAAACCCAACAACAAATAGCTGATGAATGCGGAATTTCCAAAAGTCTTTTATCAAAAATTGAAAATGGACAAACAGCATCAGCAATTGCAACCTTATCCAAAATTAGCGATGCATTGGGCGTACAGCTTTCCTGGGTTTTGGATGATGAAACGGAACAGGATCTTGTACTGCAGAAAAAGTCTAACCGGCAATCTAAAGTTGGCGATGAGAACATGGGGTATTCTTATGAGCTTTTGGCAAACAGATCTAAATATAGTGGGGTTGAACCGACGATTGTACACGTCACCCCGAAGAATATAAACTTACGACAGGAAAAAACGTACACACATTCCCAGGATGAATTTATCTATATTCTGGAAGGAGCAATCTATTTGCTCTATGATGGCAAAAAGCATTTTATGGAAAAAGGGGACAGTGCGTATTTCCAAGGATCTAAGCCACATCTATTTGTTCCAGTAAGCGATGAAGAAGCCCAAGTATTAACATGCTTTATTGACCGCGTTTAACAAAATGGAATTCTGGCGTTAAGCCGTTCGCATAGCGAAATGTGTACGGGTTTTTTCTTTTTTCTAAAATTTGTGAACCATAACAAATAAATTAGCCCAATATTACGTGTTAATTACAATTTTAGAAATGTATTTACACACTTCTTCCATACGTTTAGTTTAGAATAAGACGTGATTTGTTTTTCTAAGCGTATCTTTCCGCAATGTGATAAACCAACAACTAGAAAAACAAATAATGGGGAAGTGTTCGTATGAGAAAAATAGCTTGGACGATTATGATAATTGTCATGATGAATGTAGTAATCGTTCCTACAGCATACGCTGATCCGGATGAAGGATCGTTGCAGTTAGAGAGTGATTCTGCAATCGTAATGGATGCATCGACAGGGGAAGTTTTATATGAAAAGCATGCGCAAGACCCAATGTATCCTGCTAGTTTAACAAAAATAGCTACAGCAATATATGCAATTGAAAACGGAACACTAGATGATATTGTAACAGTAAGTGGCAATGCTAGAAAGGTAGATGGTACGACTGTCTTTCTAGAAAAAGGAGAACAAGTAACGTTAAAGAAACTCATTCAGGGATTATTGATTAATTCTGGGAATGATGCTGGAGTTGCAATTGCAGAGCATTTAAGTGGTGATGTGAAGACATTCTCAAAAGATATGAATACATATCTAGCGGAAGTAATTGGAACGGAAGAGACAAACTTTGAAAACCCACATGGTTTATTTGATGAAAATCATGTCACAACAGCAGAGGACTTAGCAAAAATAACCCAGTATGCGATGAAAAATGATGTGTTTATGGATATCTTTAGTACAAAGGAATTGGATTGGAATGGAAAAACGTGGGATACAACGATACAAACACATCATAAATTAGTCAAAGAGGAAATTCCATACGAGGGAGTTACTGGTGGGAAAAATGGCTTTGTAGCTCAATCGGGATTTACATTAGCAACTACTGCGGAAAGAGATGAGTTAAAATTAATTACTGTCACCTTAAAGAGTGATGTTGTAGGAGATTCATATCATGATACAATCAAACTATTAGATTATGGATTTGAAAACTTTACGACATCAAGTATTCCAAAGGGCACCATTTTTACGGTTGGTGAGCAGGAATATGCCGCGCCTGAGGAACTCGTTTATACACATGCGCAGAAAGATAAGCTTGAAGAAAAAATGGAAGCAGATGGAATATTAAAATTGGTCAATAAAGACGGTGAGGCAGTCGATTCGTTTCAGTTAGATGAAGTAAACAAGGACGAGCCTGTAATAGCTTCCAAATCATCGACTAATCAATCAAACATAGCATCCATTATGGAAAGATTCCTTTCTAGTACCTATTTTTCCTTAGCCTTTTTAATTGGCGTGCTTACAATCTTTTATTTTCAAGTTCGCAAGTTAAGGCTAAAAAGGAATCGAGATAAGTATTTTTATTAATGTATGTTAGCTTAGAAAAAATAAATGAATCATACGGGGCGCCTGTCACAGGTCAACCTTCCTGATACATATGATATCAGGAAGGTTTTTTTAGTTTGCGAAAGTTTTACACTTTATAATACACCATAAAATCTGTCACTCAGAATATTTTGCAATACTATGTTTTATAATTACGATGGGAGGAAAGAAAGATGAATCCGAATTATCCTTACTGGCCGAATAGGGATTATTACGAACATAATCCTTATCAAACCATGCCATATGGACAGCAATCTACTTATGATTATGAGCATGCTTATCCTACAAACTCTAATCATTTTGATCGTCAGCAATCAGTAAGAGGTCAAGCTACATGGACAGACGGGGGACAAGTAACAAAGTGTGGGATGGCATGGTCAGATAATGCGTATATGACAGCTGCTGTTGGAGAAACTTCTCCATATACGTGTGGGCAAACGCTTAAAATTAGAAATATTTCTGCTCCATATGGAAGAGAAATTATTGTGAAGGTAGTCGATCAAGTTGCGGGTTATCCGGCGAATCGAATTAATTTACACCGTAGAGCATTTGAAGCACTAGGAGTTAACCCAAGTGTGGGAGTAATCAATATAGAAATAATCCCTTCCCCTGAATTAGAACAAGAGAAATGGGGGAAGTATCTATTAGAAGTTACTGAAGTAGCCTATCCAAATTATAATGTCACCGACTATAATGCAATTGGAAAAACAATGATCTCGTCTTCTTTGGTTAGAGAAACATTTGAATTTGTTTTACAATCATCTCAGGAAACGTTGAAAGTACAAGGGAATGTTGTTTATAACCCAACCACAGATCGGATTATTTCTTTTAATTTACAGGAAGTACAGTAGATAATTGGTCAATGAGCCTGTAGATGTGATGTGGTTCATTAAATGAAAAGCTTAAAAAATGGATTCAAGTTTAATCGGTTAAGTTTGATTGTAAATCTAAGGGTGATTTCATAGTATAAAACATCTTTAAAAAGCTAGCATTCTATTAAATCGATGAATGCTAGCTTCTAAATTTACCTTGTATGACACGGTTTAGCACAATGTATACACTCATCGATGCTTAAATGTGGGTACTCAGCTTCAGCTGCTTTAATAGCACTTTCAGAATTCAAATGATTTCCTAGTTCTTTAATGTTTGTGATCGGAAATTTATAGCAGCCTTCTTTGTGTACCTCATAATCACCATTACTTTGCACATTTAAATTTAATACATAGCGATACAATTATTTCCTTGTGAATTCGAAATAGTAAATAAGTTTCTATAGGAGAATTTGGAGTATAATAGATGCTTGGACTATTATTGAGGTATACTTGAATTAACAAGAAGATACAGCATGAGATTTAGGAAATAATTTAAGGGTAATAATAAAGTATAAAATCAAAATATGAAATGAGGTAGATGAAATGGGATTACAAATTAACCCGTATATTATGTTGGATGGTAGGGGAAAAGAAGCCGTTGATTTTTATAAACATGCCCTAGGAGCTAATGTGGTTGGTGTACATACGTATAGGGAAATGCCGGAAAGTCCAGAATTTCAACTCCCTGCTGAAGCAAAGGATCGCGTTATGCATGCTAAATTAACGTTAGGAAATACGGAATTAATGATTTCGGATATATTTCCAGGACAACCCTATCAGCTAGGCTCACAATTAACGATTGCTTTAATTCCAAGTACTGCTGACGAAGCGAAAGATGTGTATGAGAAGTTGCAAGAAGGTGGACAAATAATAATGGAGTTGCAGGAAACGGACTGGAGTCCAGCTTATGGACAAGTAACAGATAAATTTGGAATTACTTGGCAAATATCAACAGAAATGAAGTAAATATGAATTACGTCATCCCAAAACATGCTAGAAGGGGGATGACGTAATTTTTTGTATTACTCCTGTTCAGATTTCGAGGCATTATTCTAGAAATTACTTGTCACATCTGTATACTAGGTATGGAAGATTTTAAAGAAGGAGTTACAACATGAGTCAACAGAAAACATCGAAATCAATTCGAGTACTAAATTTTATTGAGGAAAAAGGGAACAAGCTACCACATCCCGTTACGATTTTTATTCTCTTTACCCTGATTGTTATCGCGTTATCTCACGTACTTTATGTGTTTGGGGTAAGTGTTAGCTTTGAAGGCGTGAATAATGAAACAGGGCAAATTGAAACGCTAAACGTGGGGGCGGTTAGTCTGCTCGTACCCGAAGGCATTGCTTATATGTTTTCTAGTGTTGTCACAAATTTTACTTCGTTTGTGGCATTAGGTCCTGTACTTGTTGCCATGCTTGGTGTAGGTGTTGCTGAGAAAAGTGGTTATATTAGTGCTGTTATGACAAATACAGTTACGAAAGCACCTAGGAAGCTTGTCACTCCAATCGTTGTATTTATGGGAGTTATGTCCAATGTAGCCGCTTCTGTAGGTTATGTCGTACTTGTACCACTAGGAGCAATTATATTTTTAGGATTCAAGCGCCATCCATTAGCAGGACTTTCTGCTGCATTTGCCGGCGTATCGGGTGGTTATTCTGCCAATTTACTGTTAGGTACGAATGATCCGCTACTAAGTGGGATTTCAACGGAAGGTGCACGGATACTAGATGCTAGTTATATCGTAAATGCAACAGATAATTGGTTCTTTATGGCTGCTTCTACATTTTTAATCGTTATTATCGGTACGGTTATTACAGATAAGATTATCGAACCGAAATTAGGGAAATATACGCCTAGTGAAGCTCTTGAAAATAAGAATGAAGTAACAAGTCTCGAGAAAAAGGGATTATTCTGGGCGAATATTTCTATCCTTATTACAGTGGTTGCGATTGCTGCGCTTGTCATTCCGGAAAATGGGCCATTACGTGGCGAAGGGGGAAGCATAATTGTTTCGCCATTCATGAGCAGTATTATTTTTCTGATGATGCTTATTTTTCTAGTCCCAGGTGTTGTTTATGGATTTGTTACAAAGTCGGTGAAAAACGATAAAGATGTAGCGAATTTAATGACAGGGTCTTTAGAGACGATGGCAGGATTTATTGTACTGATTTTCTTTGCGGCTCAGTTTGTAGCATTGTTTAATTACACAAACTTAGGAACGATTATTGCGGTAAAAGGTGCTGCATTTTTACAGGCGATTAATTTTGATGGGGGTCCACTACTCGTTGCATTGATTTTTATTACAGCGTTTATTAACTTGTTTATTGCTGCAGATTCAGCGAAATGGGCAATTATGGCTCCGGTGTTTGTCCCAATGTTTATGCAGATGGGAATTTCTCCTGAGGTTACACAAGTAGCCTATCGGGTAGGTGACTCATCAACAAATATCATATCTCCGCTTATGCCATTTTTCCCACTCGTTGTTGCATTTGCACAACGTTATGGCAAGCAAAATGGAGTAGGGACGGTAATTTCGCTCATGCTGCCATATTCAATAACGATTCTTATTTGTTGGACTATATTTTTTGTGATTTGGTATGTTTTAGGTATACCGGTTGGTCCAGGTACGAGTTTAACTTATTAAGAAAGGAAGTTTTAAATCATGAAAGTAACTACAACATGGACAGGTGGACGAGCGTTTGAATCAATTGGGGATTCTGGTTATGCCACCTATATGGATGCAACAGAAGCCTATGGTGGTTTAGGAAAAGGGGCGACACCAACGGAAATGTTGCTCGGCTCGTTAGCTGGGTGTATTGGCATCGACGTAACAATGATTTTAAGACCACACCTAGAAAAAATAACTAAAATAGAAATTATTACAGATGGAACACGTAAAGAAGAAGCTCCAAAGGGTTTTACAGCAATTGAAGTAACATTTATTGTCGATGGAGATATTGATAGCAAGAAGGTTTGGCGTGCAATTAACCTTGGTGAAGAAAAATATTGCTCTGTATCGGATTCATTAAAAGCGAAGATTGATTTTAAGCTAATTTTAAATGGAGAAGAGAGTTAATAAAGAAGGAACGGTCTGCAAAATAGACCGTTCCTTTCAATTTAATTCGAATGATCAGCTTCACTTGCAGCTAATTCATTCTCTTTTTTCTTTTCATAACGAATTCGATCAAAATCGATATCATCAGGTAAACTGTTCTTTCCTGTGATATTTTCTAGTAAATCTTTCACATCAATACCAGAAGAAGCCTTCAGTGATTCCTGTAAAGTTGACATCAAGTTTGTTGCATAGCCAGTAACCTTGTTCGCGCCACCGTCTGTACCGCTGCTTCCTGTATCAACAACTGTAATTTTATCGATGTTTGCAAGTGGGCTAGCAACTTCCTTCGCATACTCAGGAAGCATTTTCATAACCATGTCGAGTACTGCCGCTTGACCAAACTGTTCGAATGCTTCAGCGATCTTTTCTTTCGCTTCCGCTTCTGCAATACCTTTTAGGCGAATAATTTCTGCTTCTGCTTCCCCTTGTGCACGTTGAGAGTCAGCTTTTGCAAGACCATCGACACGGACTTGTTCTGCTTCTGCTTTTGCTAGTGATTCAATGCGATATTGATTCGCATCTGCCTCTGCAATTTGTCTAGCCTTTTCGGCAACAGCTGATTGCTCAACTGCATAACGATCAGCATCTGCCTTCTTCTTGACTTCGGAATCATATTGACGTTCACGACGTTGAATTTCTTTTTCTTCCAACTCAATTTGCTTTTGTCGCTCGATAATCTGGATTTGCATCTCTTGCTCGGTAACCTGCTGCTTGGCACGTGCTGTTTCATAGTCATAGGCTTGGTCAGCTCGGGCTTTTGCAATATCCTGCTCGCGACGGTACTCCGCTGTTTTTAGTTGATTCTCTTTTTCTGCTTCCGCGATTTCCGTTGCACGTTCTAATTCAGCTCGTTGTGCATCTTTGGCTGCTTCTGCACGTTTGATTCGTGTTTCTTTATCCGCTTCTGCAGTAGCAATATCAGCGTCACGTTTAACTTGCGCAATACGAGGTTTCCCTAGTGAATCAAGGTAACCATTTTTATCTTTTACATCTTTAATGGTAAAGGATACGATGTTCAATCCCATTTTTGCTAAATCCTGAGAAGCAACGCGCTGCACTTCCTGGGAAAATTTATCCCGGTTTTTGTAAATTTCTTCGACCGTCATCGAACCTAGAATGGAACGAAGGTGTCCTTCAAGAACTTCTTTAGCTTCATTCTCACGGTCTGCTCGTGATTTTCCTAAAAACTGTTCGGCAGCTGTTGCAATTTCGTTAATGGAGCCACCAATTTTAATAATTGCAGTTCCATCGGCCATTACGGGCACACCTTGCTCCGTATAGACTTCTGGAGTTGATACTTCCAGTTTACTAGATAGCAAGCTTAGTGGTTCAGCTTGTTGGAAAACTGGTAATACAAATGTACCACCACCGCGAATGATTTTAATTTTATTCCCAGCTTCATCTGTATGTACATTCTTACCACCTAAATAACTACCAGTTACAATGAGTGCTTCGTCGGGTCCTGCTGTGCGGTACTTTGTCATAAATACAGCAATAAGTGCAATTAATAAAAATACAACAATAGCAATTACGACCCAAATACCTACTGAAATACTTTCTAACATAATTTATCCTCCTTTAATAGTTAGCAGATAAGAAAGTATAAAACTTCTTTGTCTGCATAAGTGCAACTAAGGCATTCACCTAAATGCTTGGCGAATGCCAAGTTTGCTAAAATTTTATTAAAATACTTATCCAAATGGATGAGTAGATTAAACAGAATAATTGGCATCTAAATCTGTTTCATAAGGAACAACATAAAGAACACCGTTTTCTATTTCAATAACAAGTACTTGCTTACCAGCTTCAATTGGTTGATGCTCATAAGCGGCAGCAGGTTTTGAAATCATCCCGCTCTTACTATCGATAATGATCTCGCCAAATCCGTCCTCTGGAATTGGAATGATAATTTTGCCAACTCTTCCTTTTAAAGAATCCTCTGTATAACTGAGTGATTCTTCCGCTGAAGAAATTGGGATAAGGACAAATACATTAAGTAATGTAGTTAATAAGAAAGAAAGTACAATCGAGATTCCAATAATGAGCAGGCTGTTAAAGGATGTGAGCACTTCGAGAATATAGCCTGAAGCAGAAAAAAAAGTTGTAAAAGATAAAATAAGAACAGGATGAATAAAGCTTATAGCCTCTGTAATGACTTCTAGAATATCACCAAATAAGAGGTAAAGAATGGTTAATATTCCTGCTACAATTAACGTTATTAAATAAATCGTTTCGATCGGTGTATCAAAAAGCATCATATGCATCCATCCCTTACTTGTGATTGCCTTACTTTATATACGAAGAAGCAATAAAAAAGGTTTCGTAAAATCAGAAAAAAGTAAAAAAATCATGAAAAATTCGATATGTATGAAGTGAATAAGGAGTTAACAGGAAAAATCATACATATTAAATATATTCGAAACAATTCTTAATATCAATGATTTTTTGAATAAGGTTACAATTTATAATTGGAAAAGTTTGAGAGGGCGATGCGGATAGATGGATA
Source organism: Oceanobacillus polygoni (assembly GCF_008304605.1). Lineage (GTDB taxonomy): Bacteria > Bacillota > Bacilli > Bacillales > Amphibacillaceae > Oceanobacillus > Oceanobacillus polygoni. The sequence goes on from NZ_PIJY01000018.1 coordinate 15,011, forward strand.
ACGAAATAGTAAGACATCAGTAGGGAGTGGGGGAGATGAGCCCAAAGAGGGCTTTGGTCATCATCCCACACATAAACACCCACTAAAAAGTTTAACAGTTAGAAAGATTAGTTCCCTGCGACATCTCGCTTGGTAAAGAAAATCCATGCTAGCAACATAAATACAATATAATAGATAAGAAGCATTGTGATGGAAAAGCCTAATGTCATGCCTTCAATCCATGGTGTATTCCCATCCGCATATTGACTTAAGTCTGTGTTCGCAAAAAGGATATATTTTGCCCATGAACGTTCAGCAAAAAAGAAGACAATCTGATTGCCGACGAACATAAGGAAAATCGCGAGTCCAATTGCGAGCGCACTATTACGGAAAACACTTGAAATCATGAATGCGAAGGTTGCCATCATGACTAAAATGATCATCTGGTAACCATATCCAGATATAATCTCACCAATTACAGACACGAATTCCAATCCGCCACTTTTTTCTAGGACCGTATATGGATTCATTCCTTCAACTCCAAAGAGAATGGCACCTACAATTCCAGAAAAAATTAAGACAAATATCAATGTAAATAAAGCGAATAGAAGTACGGATACATACTTGGAAATTAATATTTTGGTTCGTGAGATAGGTCGGATAAGAAGCAGTTTAATCGTACCCCATCTAAATTCATTTGCTACAATTCCCGCTGCTACAATGATCGTTAACAGACTAACAAGCGATAAGAGCATTTGGTTTTCCAAAATAAAATGCCATGCACCATAGCCTGAAGGTTGAATGTCGTTTTCTAAGTAGTAATTGTTTTCCTCGATTACCATCGAATTATAGCTTTCTAAATAAGATTCATCTTCCATTTCTTGCGTTAATCGTGCATTTTCTTCCTCTAGTTCTGTTCGCCACGTGTCTGCTTCATAACTTTTTTCAATATCCCCAACCGTATTATTTAAAATACCAACACCGATTATAATGACAGCTAGGAGAATATACATAATCCATGTTGATTTCACAACAAAGATTTTCGTTAGTTCATTCGAAATAAGCTTAAAAAAATTACTCAATCGTATTCTCTCCAATCAAATCAAAGAATTTATCTTCTAGTGATGCTTTTGTAATGCCAACTTGATAGACAGAAATATCATGCTTTACAAATGTTTTAATCAACGTAGGAATGTTTTCCTTTTCCAGCTGGAAGAGGAGCTTCGATCCCATTTCTGTTGCATCAATTTTATGATGATCTTTTAACAGTTCAATTGCCTTGTCACGTGGTGATACTTCCATTTCAACCTGCATTAAATTATCTGTTTCCACATTATCATGTACCTGTTGAATTGCTACAAGCTCACCATTTTGGATAATACCAATACGGTCACACATCAATTCAATTTCGGATAAAAGGTGACTAGAAATAATGACTGACACGTTTTTTTCTTCTGCTAATTTACGGATGTACCTGCGGATTTCTCGAATCCCAGCCGGATCAAGACCATTGGTTGGCTCATCCAAGATTAGGATGGACGGATTATGTAAAAGTGCCTGCGCAATTCCTAAGCGTTGGCGCATTCCTAAGGAATATCTACCTACTTTTTCTTTCATTGCCTTTTCCAGACCAACAATTGCAACGACTTCATTAATTCGTTCTTTCGTTATCCCTGGTATCATTCGAGCATAATGGGCTAAGTTTTGTGCGCCGGTCATAAATGGATACATTTCCGGGTTTTCAACAATCGCTCCAACCTCACGTACTGCTTCCTTGTAGTTGCTTTTGATACTATTCCCTTGGATAAGCACGTCACCATCGGTTAGCTTCATCAGTCCAACCATCATTCGAATGGTTGTCGTTTTACCCGCACCATTTGGACCGATAAAGCCAAATACCTCTCCTTTCTCAATGGTGAAGGAGAGACCCTTAATAATTTCCTTCTTGCCAATAGTCTTTCGTACATCAATTAATTCCATTGCTACTTCTGACATGAATTGATACCTCTTTTCTTCGTTCTTGATAGTTCGTACGTTGAACAGAGAATAGAAGTTTCATATTTTGGAAAAATTTATAGAAAAAATCAATGTAAATATGGTAATCTAATTTTTGGAGGCGATTGTATGAACTTTTATAAAATTTCATTTATTTAACCTCTTTGTTTAATCCTAGGCTTTTCGTCTAAAAAACAAAGAGAGGATTTTATTTTATGAAGGACGTATTGAAACATAAACTTTTGGAAGTACAAACAAAAAGCAATTATTCAGGAACCATTGTTGTCAATGATAATAATGGAATGAACATTGAGCTTAGTTCAGGTTATGCCAATCGATCAGATGAACTGGATAATCGCCAAAATACGAGGTATGGTATTGCATCGGGCTGCAAACTATTCACAGCCGTTGCAATTTGCCAACTCGTACAATCTGGTAAGTTAAGCTTTGAAGCAAAATTGAAAGATACAATCAATACAGTGTTTCCACTTTGGGATGATTCCATAACAATCCATCATTTGCTGACACATATATCCGGCATTCCGGATTACTTTGATGAGGAAGTGATGGATGATTTTGAAGCATTGTGGAAGGAGACACCGATGTATACATTACGGCACTTAGCCGATTTCTTGCCACTTTTTCAAAACAAACCTATGAAAATGAAACCAGGGGAAAGATTCCATTATAATAACGCTGGTTATATATTACTGGGACTTGTAGTTGAAAAAGTTAGTGGGAAGCAATTTACCGACTATGTGGAAGAACATATTTTTCAAAGAGCTGGCATGTTAGATTCCGGTTATTTTTCTTTTGATGCACTTCCTGCAAGAACTGCAATCGGTTATATGGTTGAGGTGAACGGTTCGTGGCGCACGAATCTGTATTCTTTACCAATTCGTGGAGGCTCAGATGGAGGAGCATTTATTACAGCGCCGGATATGAGTAAGTGCTGGCAGGCATTGCTTCATCATGAGTTGCTCAATGAAACATTAACGAAAAAGCTACTTACGCCATTTATGCATGAAGAAGGTAGTACGTATTATGGGTACGGGATATGGATAGAAAAAGATTTAGAAGGAATTATAAAGTATCACGTCATGGGCTATGACCCAGGTGTTAATTTTCACTCGGCGTATTATCCGAAAAATGAAACTACATTTGTCGCTTGTTCAAATGTTTCTTCTGGAGCGTATAAGGTGATGAAGGTATTTGAAGAGGTTATTCATATCTGAATTACTACTAAAAGATTTTAAAATAATAGGTTTTTGTTTCATTTATAAACATAAAAACAAGTTGAGCTATAATAAGCTCAACTTGTTTTCATCAATAATTAAAAGACTTATCTATTATTCTTTTTGTGTTAAATAATTACTAGCATTTGTCATCACTTGCAGCAGCTCCACCACCATTTATAGTAAGTGGAATTTGTTGAACTTGTAACACTTTTAAAGTAAGGTCTGTAACGATTTTTTCACGTAATTTGCTAAAGCTATTGTTATAAGAGTGTTTGCCTTTGTGCGAGTCAGATGAATGCGGAGAAAAGTCAAGCTCAAAGAATTCCGCGCTAATAAGTTCACAGTATGGCTGTTCATTGTAAATGACGCTATTTTGGAAGTAGTATTTATCTAAACGAGGAGATTCTCCATGTTTAGGGTCGAGAAATTGTGCTCTTCTTTGATCTCCAAAACCGAAAATTGGGAAATTCATAAGATCACCAGTTAAATCAGCAAAACCAGAAAACGGAACCTTCGCAGTTAACGTACGTAGTGCGCTATTACAGCCTGCAGGTGCGTACTCGATGTTTTTACGAATATATCCTTCTACGAATAACTTAGCCCCTTCAGAAGTGAAGAATCCTGAGTCATTTATTTCTGTAAATGGACCAACAGGAACAAGTTTACATTGTGTTAAGAAAACATCTTTTAGTACTCTTTTAATTTCACATGCTGGCGGATCAAGCGGTATGTCAGCTTCTACTACGACTTGAAGGGTTGTCTCAGCTAAAACTAACGGTACTTTAATAAACGCATCAGTTAAATCTGGGTTAACGACGGGAGTAGAGGGAGTATCTGGAAGTTGAACCTCTGTACGAGATTTTACTTCGCAATTTACTTTACTAGGGCTAGTATCTTGCTTTACATTATTTTTCGTAATATAACTATGACCAAAGCCTACCATAATAAAAATTCCTCCTATTTTTGTTGTTAAAAGTCTATTACCTTTACAATAATAAGATATTCGATTAGTAAAATTATGATTAGACTAATAATAGGAGGCAAGCGTGGATTTTTATTAGTTGAACTTTCATTATTTTAAATTCTATGGGAATTTTCAAATTGAACTAATTGCAACAATTGGATTTTTAAATGTACCATTATTTTTTGATCTACTCGATAATAAACATTTTTTAACCATTCTCGTGGTGATAACTTTTGCCAGTTAATAGCAGGGAGATATTCTATAGATTCTTGAATAAATCCTTCAACAAATAATATACCATTTGAAGCTGTCCGTATCACTTGATCTGAAGAATGATTGAAATTGGTGGGTAATAATTTACAATTTGTCAATACAACCTCTGTTGAAGCGTCCAAAATCTTGACGATCCCTTTATCCACCAGCGTGTCTTCCTCCAATACGATATCAATATCATATTCCCCAAGTACGACTGGAATAAGAAACTTTGCAAAAGGAAATGTATTACTAAGAATGTCGTGCCCTTCTAGTAATTTTGAGTTTTGTTTAAAAGGTTTCGTTATTTCTTGCTGGAAGTTGTTATTTTTCTTAGATACTTTAGAAGACTCTTTGTTTAAATTCATCATTGCATCTACGTTAGAAAAAACCAACCTGCCATATGGTTGCTCATGATAATAATTAGAAGTATTGAGTTGAAATGTCTTAAAGTCAGAGCTCATACCAGTTTGATCTTTGAAGTTAAGTGAACGCTCGGCTGTATGAACGAAAATTGGCTGTTGAAGGAAATCGTCAACTTTTATATAAGTAGAAAATGGAATTTTAATATGTTGAACTTGGTTACCAGTCGATGTATTAGATCCTGTTAACATCGTGTTTTTGTTGGCGTCCTTATGATTAGATATCTCTATTGCCTTCGTATTTTTTGGAGCAGAGCGAGACGTAACCTTATAATTATTATTAAATTTCATTTGAATTTCACCCCTCGAACAATATTACTTACTATTTATTTATGCAGATAACCATTTTTCGTCCCTGATTGCACGAATTTGCGCTCGTCCAAAATGGGTAGAGATGAAGAACGTGTAGAAGTAGAAACTGCGTATGATATGCAAAGTGCCGTTTATTAGGATTTAGCCAACAATGTTCTACAAACTTGTTTAAAGTGTATATTCAAGAATGAGATGGAAAGGACCGGGGGCGGCTAAGTTCGAAGCGAAGATGTATTGAGTACCGAGCGTCCAAAGGATGTTCTGACTTCTACGTGGCCTACTGGATGTGGGCGTTCTTAATAGAATTTCCTCTTTCTCCAATGTTTCATTCTCACCCGAATTTTTGAGTACCTTCTTAAAAGGAAGAACAAATATCTTTCGCCGTTATACTAGAGAATATCCCCCCACAACAAAGTGAAAAATTGAACTAGACTCATAGCTCGATTTCGTGTGTTTTGGAAGAGTGGAAGTAGAAAGAGAATATATTGACATCGGTAAGCGATACGCTTCAGGTAAGTTGACTATTCAAAGATAATATTTTCCTAGTTTGCAGCATATGTTTAAAGAAAGAAATCATTTTCTACTTTATTGATTGATATAAAAGGGAGGATTTCGTTATGGCTTCTAACTCAGATTTAAAAACCAGGCTGGCACAATTGGAAACGGAATTAGGACAAACCCAGAATTACATAAAAGAAAAGTTAAATAATCTAAATAACACAAGCTTTGAAGGTGCAGCATTCTGTTATTTTAATCAAACAGTAGTATTGGATTATGAACAGTACTCAACCCACCAAGTTACTGGAGATTTTCATGTGAATAATTTGTCATCTACCCCTTTGGCATCACCGAGAATACTTCTTAAAATCACTACAGAAGAGGAGTTTAAGTTTACAGGAAAATATAAGTCGTCCAACCAAAGTCAGCAAATGTATAATTTTGAATGGGAGCGAATTGAAATGGGGAATTTTGATCAAGTTACCCATTACTTTTTAAAGCCTATCGAAGCAGATGAAATTCTCCCTACCGAGCAATTAACATTCCAGGATTTCCAAATAATCATTCCGTTCGGTTCAACTATCCGTGTCGATGGCTTTGTTTATTTTGAAGGAAAGCAAGAAGGTATTGCTGCGATTAATTCAATTAATATTGCAGGTTAAAAGAAGGGAGAGAAGTGTAAATGAATCATAAAATAAAAGAATTATTAGAGCACTCAGTTATAAAAATGCTTGAAGAAGATCTAGAAAATAGCCCCTCGGTAATATCTAGTGTAGACGGTAAAACAATCGTTACTATGAAACAGAACAGTACGGTTTCTCTCTTGCTTTATCTTCATTTAATCAATATGGATAGTATGCAAACCAATAGTAAAGAGACTGGGAACATGGGGGACAATGCATATGAACCAAAATCAGTGAGCGAAACGATGCCTGAAGTAGGGATTAAAGATATAAATAATGAAGAAACAGAGGAAGTGTTACAGATAATTCATGATTTACAACAAAAGAATAATAATTTTCATCAAGAAATACGTGAATATTTTACGGATAAAACATAATAATGACGATTATTTGCTGCCCATAAGGTCGCTGACCATAAATGGAGCAGCTTTTTCTTTGTGCTGCTAAATTTTTATTTTATGGCTTTAACATTGTAGTAACACCAATCTCCTATATCTTGCATATTCTTAAGATTTTGGCACGGCGAATTGTACGATTCAAAAATATATTATTCATAAAAGTAATACAAAAGTAGACGTTTACACAGACAAATAAATTATAGTCGCGTAACTATGTAAAGAGGATGCAAAAGGGTGGGTGAGAGCAGTTGAAAAATAATCGTGTCCTGCATTTAGAAAGAACTTCTTCTGGCGGATTTCGAGAAGTAAAAAAACAAGTCGTTCGTAATGAAGGATTGAAAGTGCAACAGGAGGACAGTAACAGCTTTCCAGAATTATTGGATAAATTGAAAGGAATTATGAAAACCTTAAATACCTCAGAAGTAAAGTTAGTTGGAAATATGGCTAAAGATTATATCAAACAGTTTTTCCAAAATGATTCAGTAAATCAGGAGGAACAATATACGGAAGAGAAGGATGAACATAAAGCAGAGCAAGAAATAGAATCAAAGGATGCTATTTTGGTAATGTTGCATCATGCTTTAGATGACCCTGCGGTGCAAGAACAGATTTGGCGAAGTACAAAGGAATTAGTAAATGATAAAGAAAGGTTTAATCAGTTGCTAATCAGTATGGCTGACACACTTCAAAAGAAATGAAATAAGAAAAGGAATTAAGTTCATCTCCTCGATAAAAACTGATCGACTTTGTTAGATATGAAAAATGAGGAGCTATTTCATAATAAAAAAGTGCCTCCACTTCATAACTGAATACAATTTTCCAACGAAGCTATGTTGATCAGCTTCTTTTTTTATGTCTACGATGTATCTGACTATTTATTAGAAAATAACCATTAATAGGTTAGCGTCTTTAACTCATCGTTCATATCTGAATATATATATTATCACTGTACGAGTATTATTTAACAAAATATCATAGGCTTCCAAGTTATGAAGGAGAGGTTTTAGGTGTATTTTAATAAGAAAAAAATATTAGTAATTGGGGGAACTGGAACGATAGGTAAAAGTATCGTCCAATCTATCATGAAAGAAAATCCAAGATTTATAAAAATATTTAGCAGAGATGAATTTAAGCAACATCAACTTCAATATGAGCTCGGCAATAATGAAAAAATACGTTTTGTAATTGGAGATATTCGTGATTATGATAGTTTGTTTGCTGCAATGCATGATATTGATTATGTATTACATTTAGCTGCGATGAAGCATGTTGATTTTTGCGAATTAAATCCATATGAAGCTATAAAAACAAATGTGCATGGAACGAATAATGTAATTAAAGCAGCGATTTCACAAAATGTAAAAAAAGTAGTATTTACTAGTTCGGATAAAGCTATTTCTCCTACTAATACGTATGGTGCGACAAAACTTATTGCAGAACGATTAATTTCTTCTACTGAATATAGTAAAAGCGGGAAACAAACCGTATTCGCAAGTGTTCGATTTGGTAATGTTATGGGATCAAGAGGTTCTGTAATACCTCTGTTTAAAGAACGAATTCTTAAAGACAAGAAAATCACAGTTACTGATAAAAACATGACACGTTTTATGATGTCATTGAATCAGGCCACGCAGTTGACAATAAAGGCTCTGAAAGAAGCGAAGGGTGGAGAGGTTTTTGTATTAAAAATGCCTGTTATTAAACTAGGTGATTTAGCGGATATTTTAATAGAAGAAACATGTAAAAAACACGCAATGAAAAGTAATGATATTAATATTGAAGTGATGGGATTACGACCAGGTGAAAAAATGTTTGAAGAATTGATGACCTACGATGAATCTAGGGAGGCTTGGGAATTAAAGGATATGTATATCATTACAGGAACCCAGGAGGTAAGATACAACAATGCGACAAAGTGCAATCATGGGACATACAGTTCTATGGATCAAGCACCATTAAATGTTAATGAGTTACGTAAACTGCTAAAGGATGAGGAACTAATTTAAAGACAAGTAAAGGAGGTTATAAAGTTATATGGATACTTTTGTGAAAAATTATTGGTCTTTATACCTTGACTTTCTCAATGATTTTGAAAAGTTGAATTATAAAGGTTTTTCATTACCGTATTTATGTCATTTACCTAGCTTTATTATATATAACGAACCAATTTGGAGTGAATTGAACGATGTTAAGTTTACCAAAAAGTTAAAGAATCAAGTTAATGACCAAAGTGAATTTCAGGAAGCATTTAATAAGTTTGTTCAATCACACAGAAAAAAAGGGGAAGTAAAGAATAAGGGCGGTAAAGTAGTATTACACGTTGACAAATTGCTCCGTTTTCCTCCGGATACAATTAGCGGTTATTTTGATCCTTCGAATACAATCCAACTATTTTCAACTGGCAAAAGTAAGGGGAAAAAGGGTAAGCCCCCAATCGTTAGCAAGACCAAAGGAAATAAAACTGAATTAACAACTAACATAAAGAAGAGAAAAAAAGCTGTATCTCTAACAAATACCATTATAATAAAAAAAGAAAATGTAAAGAGGAGAAATATTGTAAGACCAAACAAAATAATCAGTAAGTTACCCATTTATTACTTTAATAATTACGCAACGAATACAGAAAAAGAGGCATCACGAGCTCAAAATCAGGCAAAAGCTATGTTTAAAGCTTATAAAGATCACCACCTCTATAAGAATAATAAATTTCAGGAATGGTTTCTAAATAATTTAGCAGCAGTTATCAATCAGATTGAAATGTCGATAAATTTTCTAAATGAAGTTTCTGTCTCTTGTGTAGTTGTATCAACAACGCATAGTTATAAAAGCCGTATATTAGCTCTTGTTGCAACCAAAAGAGGAATCCCGACTATTTGTATGCAGCATGGAATTATTTCGAGTGAACTTGGTTATATACCCAAGATTGCTACAGTTGATGCTGTATATGGGAACTTTGAAAGAGACTGGTATAGAAAATTAGGAGCTCTTGATAACTCCCTTGAAATTATTGGCCATCCTAGATTTGATCGGGTATATACACGTTCTGAAATTAATCGGGATAAGTTCAATCGTACATTAGGATTAAATCCAAATAGAAAAACATTAATGATTGTTGTCAGGGGAGATAAAGAAAAAGATAGATGGCGATCATTAATTAAAACAATTTCCCAAAAAGTTAATTTTAATATAGTAATTAAGAATTATCCAAGTAAAAGCCCTCATGCTTTAACAAAAGAATTCCCATTTGTTTATTCAACACAAAGTTATAATATTTATGACATATTTCCTAATGTTGATGCTGTAGTTGCTTATTCTTCTACGGTAGGTTTGGAAGCAATGTTAGCAAAGAAACCCGTATTCATCTTGGAGGAAACCTTCGTCGGTTATACGGGATATTATACAGGTCTTGGTAATCTGGTTCAGTCAGATGTACGAAAATTAGGTGAAGAAATAAAGAAATATTTTACAGATGCTCAGTCAAGAATCTATGCAGAGAATAAAAGGAAAAAGTTCCTTCGATACGCGTACCCGAGTTCCGCAAAGTCTGGGGAGCGATTGGAAAAATTGATTAATAGGCTGATCAGTTAAAAAGCCTGATGTACACTACCCGATATCTAACTTGGTATCTTCCAACAGTCTAAAAATACAAAGGAGTAATAAAATGAATACAACTTCACGTAATTATTGGTCATTGTACGTAGAGTTTTTAGAAGCCTTTGAAGTTTTGAAATATAAAGGGTTCTCTATTCCCTACTTATGTCACTTTCGTAGTCTGAATCATGAAAATCACTATATTTGGGATCATTTATCATCAGAGGAATTTATAAAATCTTTATCGCATGAAGTAAAAGACAAAAAAACATTGCAACAAATTTTCAGTACGTATAAACAATCGCACATAAACCGAAAAAAAAGTAAATTATCCAAGAAAGCAAGCCATGCAAATGGAAAAGTAGTTTTATATGATGCCTATAATTTGATACGCTTTCCGAAAGAAATAATAACTAAACATTTCCCTCCTACAGCCACTATTTTTCTTCAAGACTATAAGCTCAAGGAAAAACCAAAAGTAATTAAAGGTATTCCTGTAGAAGGGATTCCCTCTCATTATTTAAATGAATACAGTGCTGATGTAAGTTTAAATATCCAAATATTAAAAGGTAAAGCAGATGAAATTATATCCAATTATACCAATCACCCGATGTTTAATGATGCAACATTCAAGAAATATTTTTATATGCAAATAGAGGGAATAGTTAATCGTATTGAGGAAGCCAATAGGTATTTTAGAATGAATCCAGTCTCTTGCATTATTTTTTCTTCTACACACTATTACCAGTGTAGAACAATTGCCATGGTCGCTGCTGAAATGGGAATTCCTACAATATGTATGCAGCATGGTATTATTGGAGATGAACGTGGGTACATGCCTAAGATAGCAGATGTAGATGCCGTTTATTCAAATTTTGAACTCAACTGGTTTAAACAATTAGGTATATCAGATCAAGCTGTAGAAGTAATTGGACATCCGAGGTTTGATACTATTCATCAAGATCCTTCTATTTCTAAGAATGAGTTAGAAAATGAATTAGAATTAAAGAAAAATAAGAAAATGATACTAATGATTGTAAGGGGTAAAACACAAATTGAAAACTGGGAAAGACTCATTAAAAAACTTGATGAAAGTGGAGATTACAACATTGTCATTAAAGATTATCCGTACTTGACGCATCAACTGACTACAATATCTCCTAACGTGTATCCATCTAAAGACATTCAATTATATGATTTAATTCATCACAGCGATTTAGTCGTTTCTTATATTTCTACTGTGGGATTGGAGGCTATGATTGCTAAAAAGCCAGTTTTTGTTTTGTCTACTCCTTTTCCAACGTATACCGGTTATTTCGACTCTTTAGGTGAATTAGCACAATCAGACCCTTTAACAATCTCTAAAATGATCAATAATTATTTTAGAGATGGAAAATTTAAGGAGCTAGTTGAAGAAAAACGAGAAGCATTTTTATCCCAAGCATATCCTGCTGCGAAACCTTCTGGAGATAGGCTAGTTGACTTAATTAATTGGTTGGCAAATTAGGGTATAGGTGTTTCATGGGATCAGCTTCCATATCGAATTAAATTCACTATATAAGTTGTGAAAAGGAAGGAGGTAATCAGCTTAAATAGAATTGTTGGTCCTCATATAGTAACTTTGTTGAAAATTTTTAAATCAGTGAATTATTATAGACAGCTACAGGAATATAGTATTAGTGACCCTATCAAACTAGTGAAAGATCTGACATACACATTATTAGAAGCTAAATGTAACACTTAAAAAGTGGGGAAAAATGAAAGATGATTTTATTGCTTATAAATACTAAGATTCATCAGGGTAATCCACTAGTAAATTGAAAGCATTAATTCATGGACTTACAATATAAATGATTTAGCTCTCAATATCTTTAGGGATAGAGGGCTTTTTTTGAGGAGGAAAGGATTTCTCTAACTATTTTTTAGGCAAACTTTAAATATGATCAACAAGATCATTAAACCCTTGCATCAAACTAATTAAATGAGGGAAAAGCGATCATTTTAGGTTGTTACCTTCTATCATATGCCAATACGCTTTCTTTTTTTTTACATATTATATTGTATCCTGTATAAAAAAGTGGAGGTATTAACGTGACAGAAACAAAACTTAATGAAATTCACGATCACTGGGTTAACAACAGTACTCCAATGAGATATGCGAATAAATTGGAGAGAAGCGAGTTTTTATTGAAATATGTAGAAAAATATGTAGAGAGAAAGGGAAAGGTTCTAGAGGTTGGCTGTAACGTTGGCCGTAATCTGAATCATCTTTATGAGCATGGTTATAAAGGAATGACTGGCATTGAAATTAGTCAAGAAGCGGCTATATGTCTTCAGAAAACGTATCCAAAACTTGCGGATGATGCGGTAATCATTAATTCTCCAGTAGAGGATGTAATTAAAAGGTTTCTTCCTAATTCTTTTAACTTAGTCTTTTCGATGGCAGTTTTTGAACATATCCATCCGGATAGTGAATGGATTTTTGAAGAAATAGCAAGAATTACAGGGGCTTATCTAATAACCGTTGAAGCAGAAGGAGCTTCGTCTTGGCACATTTTCTCAAGAAACTATAAGACGATTTTTGAAAACTATGGTTTTAAACAGGTAACGGAAAGTAACTGTAAAGAAGCTGGTTTAGAACACTATACGCTTCGTGTATTTAAAAAAGTAGGTAAGTAACTTTTCTTAATCCCCTTATAAGGGGGACTTGCTGAACAATGTAATAGCTGTTGAATTTGAGTGGAAATGGTCATCGAAGAATCTATTGATATAGGAGGTTACTATGAATACGTATGTAAAAAATTATTGGTCATTGTACCTTGATTTTCTTTATGACTTTCAAAAGTTGAATTATAAAGGATTTTCCTTATCATTTATATGTCATTTTCCTAGTTTAATTAGAAAAAATACAGAACTATGGAAGGAATTGTATGATGAAAAATTCACTGAACGGTTAAAAAACCAGGTGAAAGATCAAATGGAAATTCAAGAGGTATTTAATAACTACCTACAGTCTCATAATAAAAAACAATTAGTTAAATATAAACAAGGGAAAATTGTAGTGAATTATGATACAATACTCCGGTTTCCAATAAAAACGTTCGATGATTACTTTGATCGCTCAAAAACACTGATTGTAATGGCGGGGAGCAAAAACAACAAAAGAAGATCTAGTACTGTCGATACAAATAAAACGCTATTTAACCTTCCAGTCAAGTATTTAAGTAATTACAAAATAGATACAAAAAAAGCGATACGTCAGCTGCAAAGCCAGGCAATATCCATATTCAAATCTTATAAAAATCACCATCTATATAAGGATGAAAATTTCCAGGCTTTGTTCTTGAAAAAAATAGCTGAAATAGTAGATAGTATTGAACAATCCATTCATTTTTATGATGAAGTTCTTGTATCTTGTTTACTTGTAGCTAGTACGCATAGTTATAGAAGTCGTATTTTATCGTTAGTTGCTGCTGAAAGGGGGATACCTACTATTTGTATACAGCATGGAATCCTTGCAAATGAATTCGGTTTTATACCGAAAATTGCTACAATTGATGCTGTATATGGAAATTTTGAAGTAGGTTGGTATAAGCGAATTGGGGTTTCAAAAAACTCTATTGCAATTACTGGCCATCCAAGGTTTGATCAAGCATTTCAGCCTTCAACAGTAAAAAGGTCTAAGTTTTATAAACAATTAGGGCTGGATAAAACTAAAAAGACAATAATGATTGCTGTTAGGGGAAAAAGGGATATCAATAAATGGAGAATCTTAATTGATACAATTTCTAAAAGAGTAGATTTAAATATAGTAATTAAAGATTACCCTATTAAAACTCCTCACGAACTGACAAAAGAATTTCCATTTATTCATTCATCACAAGACTACGATTTATATGACATTCTTCCTAATGTTGACGCTGTTATTTCATATCCATCTACAGTATGCTTAGAAACAATGCTTGTAAACAAACCTATATTCGTATTGAATAAAAAATTACCAAGTTATACAGGGTATTATAATGGTTTAGAGGATTTGGTTCAAAAAGATCCCAAAAAGTTAGGAGAATTGGTAATAAAATATTTCACGGATCTAAACTATGAAAATAATGTCAACGTGAAAATAGAAAATTTCATTCGTGATGCTTATCCAAATTTCAGCATGTCTGGGGAAAGATTAAAAAAGTTAATTAATGGTCTAATAAGCTAGGTGCTAAATATGAAGTCGCCATAATCTATTAAATAAAACTTCTTAGTTTAGAAGATTTAACTTTTGGGCTTTTTCTCTTCCGGTATTTGTAAAGTAAGCATTAAAAATTTTACATGCTGATTCTTTGTCATATGTTCCACGATGAACATATGGCCAGGATAGGAGGTCTTCTTTATCTATAACTCTCTTCCAGTTAGGGTGAATCTTAACTTGTATCGTTTGATAGCCTAAAACTCCTAACACAGCCATCCGATGTTGACCACTTGCCAGCATAAATCGGTAATCGTTATCATTTTTAAAAAAATGCCCTCTTATATAGCCATCCCGATATTTCTCTGGTTGATAACCTTCTGATGCTATTTTGTTATAAATACGTTTTGTTCGACGAAATTCATTCTCCACAAAGGTATCTGAATTCGGGCCAAAGTGTTGATTATTTTTTGGCTTCATATTAACAGTAGTACCCCAGGGTAATCGCGTTAGCTTGCTAGAAACGGAAGGAAATCCATCGCCTTTATAAAAAAAACAATCTTGTATAGATTTAGGTTGAAATGAACGGTAATAGTTGCTCAGTAAGGATTTGTTATATTTAATGTTTGGGTTAGCGATAAATTCCTTTATCGTTGCACTTAAGTAATGCCAACCATTATCAGTATACGAAAAACCTAACCAATCACAACATTTTTTAACTTCTACTTCCACTATAGATGAGCCACTGTATAACGCTTCTTTTCCTTTAGGAATAGTCATTACAAGGAGTCTCCTTTTCTTGTACATGTAAGATATTCAAACTATTTTATACCTTTGTTATAGTCTGCAGGCAAATGGTTCTGAATGGTATCAGGATCTATAACTATTTTCGAAATTATACACTTTTAGTTGAGCATGAACATATTTTGTTAGGTGTAAATATGATGTTCTTGAGGGGTTTTATGAAAGGGTGAATGTATTGAAAATTCTTGTAACCGGTGGAGCAGGATTCATCGGAAGATGGGTAGTCGACCGACTTTTAAATGATGGTCACCAAGTTTGGGTACTGGATGACCTTTCAAATGGAAGAATAGAAAATATGCAGGATATAAGAGACCATAAGAATTTTATGGGATTTATCAATGGAGATATAAAAGATTTCCGCGTTCTCAATCATTTGTTTATTAATAAGTTTGATATTTGTTATCACTTAGCTGCGAGTATAAATGTGCAAGACAGTATCGATGATCCGCGAACTACTTTCAATAATGATGTAATTGGCACCTTTAATATTTTGGAGCACTGTAAAAAAAATAACGTGAAGGTTGTATTTATGAGCACATGTATGGTGTATGAGCGTGCATGGAGTGAGGATGGTATTAATGAAAAAAATGCGGTTAAACCTGCTTCACCATACGCTGGATCAAAATTAGCGGCAGAAAATATGGTGTTATCTTACTACTATGCTTATGACCTTCCAGTAACTATTATTCGTCCGTTCAATACGTATGGACCTTTCCAAAAAACAGGAGGAGAAGGTGGAGTAGTCGCTATATTTCTGAAAAACAAGTTAGCTGATAAGCCACTACAAATATATGGAGATGGTAAACAAACTCGCGACTTGCTTTATGTAGAAGACTGTGCACGCTTTGTCGTTGAATCTGGTTATTCTAACAAAGTGGATGGAGAAATTGTTAATGCAGGGCTTGGTAAAGATATCAGTATAAACACTTTAGCAAAGTTAATCGTTCAGGATGAAAATCATATTGAACATATCACGCATATTCATCCGCAGAGTGAAATACCCAAGCTGTTATGTGATTATAGTAAAGCTAAAACACTATTGAATTGGGAACCAAAATATAGTTTAGAAGAAGGAATTAAAAAGACAGAAGAATGGATTAAAACAACGAATCTAATCTAAGGGAAGGAGTAAATGATGAATAAAAAAGAAGAATTAGCACTTAATGGCGGCACTCCAATAAGAGATTCCTATTTGCCGTATGGCAAGCAGTGGATTGATAATGAAGATATTAAAGCTGTCACCGATGTATTAAAAAGTGATTTTATTACAACTGGACCAGCCATCTCTCAATTTGAGAAAGAGATTGCGGAATTTGTGGGAGCAAAATACGCAGTAGCATTCTCTAGTGGTACGGCGGCATTACATGCTGCGTGCTTTGCGGCCGGAATCAAAGAAAACGATGAAGTGATAACCACACCTATGACCTTCGCGGCAAGCTCTAATTGTATTCTGTACGTTGGAGGTCAGCCAGTATTTGCAGATATCGATTCCAAAACATATAATATATCCCCTGAATCCATTAAATCCCTTCTCACAGAAAAAACCAAAGCGATTATAACAGTTGATTTTACTGGTCAACCAGCAGAATATGATGAAATCATTTCACTGGCTAAAAAAAGTGGACTAATTATTATTGATGATGCTGCACATGCATTAGGTGCTACCTACAAAGATAGACATATCGGATCCATTGGTGATATGACGATGTTCAGCTTTCACCCTGTAAAACACATTACTACAGGTGAAGGTGGAATTATCACGACGAGCAATGCGGATTATTATGAAAAGTTACTCCTATTTAGAAGTCATGGCATTACTCGTGATTCCCTGAAGCTTAAAAACAACCAGGGGCCTTGGTATTATGAAATGCAAGAACTGGGATATAATTACCGAATGACAGATATTCAAGCAGCCCTGGGGTCAAGTCAACTGAAAAAGCTAAACACATTTCTGAAAAAAAGAAGAGAATATGCGAAAAAATATAACGATGCTTTTGCAGAGATAGATGCACTTATAACGCCATATCAACAACATGAATGTAACTCTAGCTGGCATTTATATATCGTACGATTGGATATGGAGAAATTAAATGTAAACCGTAAAGAAATATTTAAGGCTTTACAAAAGGAGAATATTGGTGTAAATGTCCATTACATTCCGGTACATTTACACCCATTTTATCAAAAATTGGGTTATAGAAAAGGCTTATGCCCACAAGCAGAAAAGTTATATGAAGAAATCATTACACTCCCATTATTTCCGGCAATGTCTGAACAAGACCTTCATGATGTAATAGCTGGAGTAAAGAAAGTGATTTCCTATTATTCGATCGATCAGAGGTGAGGAAATGAAAGTAGTGGCAATTATGCAAGCTCGGATGGGTTCGACTCGATTACCAGGGAAAGTTCTTAGAAAAGTACTTGGCAGGACTTTGTTATCGTATCAGTTGGAGAGGGTAAAAAGGTCAAACTATATAGATGAAATACTAGTCGCTACAACTGACCAAGATCAGGACGATGCGATTGTTTCTTTCTGCCAGGTGATGAAGGTAGCATACTACAGAGGCTCAGAGACTGACGTACTAAAAAGGTATTACGAGGCAGCTAGTCATGTAAATGCAGATGTGATTGTCCGTTTAACTTCTGATTGTCCGATTATCGATCCAGTACAAATAGATAAAGTTATAGAAAGCTATTTATCCCATCAACACCCTCTACAATATGTCTCCAACACATTAAAGCGAACATTGCCAAGAGGTATGGATACAGAAGTATTTTCATTTCAAGCCTTAAAGGAAGCTTATGAAAAAGCGGATTCTAAATTAGATAGAGAGCATGTTACAAGATACATGGTGAATAATCCTCAAATTTTCAATCTATCCAATGTTTCCAATAGCGAAAACTACAGCCATCACCGCTGGACGGTTGATACGATGGAGGACTTCACACTCATAAAACAAATTATTGAAACATTATATCCACACAAACCAGCTTTCACAATGGAAGATACGCTACAATTATTTGAAAAATTTCCAGAATGGCAGTCGATCAATACGCATATTCAACAAAAAGAAGATTGAAAGTGGGATTTCATGAAAGTTTTTATAAGGACTGATGCATCGACAGGTATTGGGACTGGCCACGTCATGAGGTGTCTGGTCCTAGCAGAAGAACTCCGTAAGAAAAACGTAAGTGTTACGTTTGTTTGTCGAAGGCTATCCGGAAACTTAATCGAATATATAAAAAGTAAATCGTTTACGGTCATATCATTACCTACTCCTACGAATTCCAATCCGGATCAGGACGATGAAAATTGGCTGAAATTAAATTGGAAAACGGATGTACGACAAACAATTAATGCAATCGGTAAGCAACCTGATAAAGACTGGCTAATTATTGATCATTATGCAATTGATAAGAAGTGGGAGCGTACAATCAAGCCAATGGTAAAAAAATTAATGGTGATTGATGACTTGGCAAACCGTCAACATGATTGTGATCTATTGTTGGATCAGAATCTGTATAGAAACCTAGATAAACGATATGAAAAATGGATTCCAAGTTATACAACAACGTTATTAGGACCAACATACCTCTTATTAAGACAGGAATTTAGGGACATTCAATATGTAGAGAAAAAGAGCGATAATGTAAAACGCATCCTAATATCGTTTGGTGGAAGTGATCCTACAAATGAAACAATGAAAGCAATCAAGGCAATTAAGTTAATGAATCAACCAGATATTGCAGTTGACATTGTAATTGGCTTTTCAAATCAAAATTATTCAGCTATCAAGAAATACTGTGAAGACATTCCAAATATAAAGATACATTATCAAATTGACTATTTAGCTGAACTAATGGCAAAAGCAGATTTAGCGATTGGAGCAGGGGGAAGCACAACTTGGGAAAGATGTTATGTAAGGTTACCTGCTATTACGATAGAAACTGCAACGAATCAATCTGAAATCTTGTCATATTTATCTGAAATTGGTGTGATATGTCATTTAGGACTTAGTAAAGAGGTAGCAGAGCAAGATATAGCCAACCAATTAATGCATATTATTAATAATCCAGAAATGCTAAAAGGTATGATGGACGCTTCAAAATTAATGATGCGTGACTTTAATGAAAGCCTTGTTGTCGATCGATTATTGGAGGAGAATAACGATGATTAATCGGGAAGATTTTGAATTAAAGCCTATAAGGGAACAAGATTTAAAAATCGTACTTCAATGGCGAAACTCTAAAAGAATTAAATCATTTATGTATACGGATCATCACATTACTTGGGAGGAGCATTGCCGATGGTTCGAAAACGTAAAGAAGGATTCACAAAAGAGAGTGCTGCTCCTCTATCATAAAGATCAACCATTAGGATTAGTTAATTTTACGAATCTTGATAAAGAAAATGCTCGATGCTATTGGGGGTTCTATATTGGGGAAGAAACTGCCCCCAAAGGATCTGGGACGGTTATGGGAATTTTAGCCTTGGATAAAATTTTTAAGGAGGAAGGATTACACAAAGTGTGTTCAGAAGTAATTCATACAAATAGTGGGAGTTTCCATTATCATAAGAAATTAGGCTTTGAAACAGAAGGTAGATTTGTCGATCATCTTTGGAAGAATAATCAATATTTAGATGTTATTCCGATGGCTTTATTTCTAGATAAATGGGAAAAAGTGAGAGTGGAACTTTTGCGTGAGCTGGAAGGAGGGACATCATGAAAGCAATCAAATTGGGAGGGATAGAAGTTGGTAGTAACAACCCACCGTTTATTATAGCGGAAATGTCAGGGAACCATAACCAATCGTTAGAACGCGCTTTGGAAATAGTAGAAATGGCAGCAAAGGCGGGAGCAAACGCGTTAAAAATACAAACATATACAGCCGATACGATGACATTGAATGAGGCAAAGGATGACTTCGTTATTCAGGATTCAAAAAGTATTTGGAAAAACAAATCGCTATATAAACTATATCAGGAAGCACATACACCATGGGAATGGCATCAGCCTATTTTTGAACGCTGTAAACAATTGGGAATGGTAGGTTTTAGCTCACCGTTCGATGAAACAGCTGTTGATTTCTTAGAATCGCTCAATGTCCCATTTTATAAAATTGCTTCATTCGAATGTACCGATTTGCCTTTAATACGAAAGGTAGCAAAAACAAAAAAGCCAATGATCATCTCAACTGGAATGTGCTCTGCTGCCGAAATTGAAGAAACAGTAAATACTGCAAAGGAAGCAGGCTGCAAGGATATAATATTACTTAAATGCACAAGCACATATCCAGCATCACCTGAAAACACCAATATACGTACAATTCCACATATGAAGGATTTATTCCAATGTGAGGTTGGCTTATCTGATCACACGATGGGTAATGGCGTAGCTGTTGCAAGTGTTGCATTGGGAGCAACCATTATTGAAAAGCACTTTACTCTTTCTCGAAAAGATGGGGGAGTAGATGCTAGCTTTTCCCTTGAGCCTCATGAATTGCAAGCATTGGTAACAGAAACCAAAAGAGCTTGGCAATCACTTGGAAGTATAGGGTATGGCTCAACAAAGGCTGAAAAACCATCAGAAAAATATCGGCGCTCTTTATATGTAACGCAAGATATGAAGGCGGGCGAAATATTAACAAAGGAAAATCTTAGAGTAATTCGTCCTGGATATGGGCTTCCTCCTAAATACTATGATATATTGTTGGGGAAGAAAATAGTTCATGATGTTGGAAAAGGTACGCCGGTCAGCTGGGATATATTCTAATCTATTAGACCACCTTCGAAAAACTAAGCTACTTATCTCTTAATGAAATGGCTATTGCTCTAGTTCTTTGTATTAACCTTCCATATTCACAAGTGTTTTATTTCAACTATTAGCAGTTTTTTGATAGAAGATAATCAAAAAACTGCTTTTTTCTATCTAGAAAAAAGCAGAGATTTGGTTTCTCGTGCAAAATCTATTATTTTTTGATGCTATTTTCGCATGAAATCGTTTCTTTTCTACACATTACTTAGTATGTAACCTATTAAATTTCCTCTATTAATAATCTATTGTTATTTGTTCTCTGTAAAAGGCAGTTTTATATTTCTGCATTGATAGATCACGATTTTGCTTGCTTTTTTTATAGGAAAGTACTATAGATGAGGCTTTCTCGGAAGGGACTGAAATCTTAAACTAAAACCTGCGGATGAGTAGGTTATCGACCTTCCTAATATCCAGACATTGAGAATCAGCCCTTCGTTTATAGCCTCAAATCTATATATATACCGCTAGTAATCAATATACAAGACCGCGCGAGTAATCCTATTCGGAGGAAAGAACAGTGGTCTTTTTGATTACCTTATTTTCATGCAGCAGCCACTTCTTCCACTTACTTGTATCGGTCTTTTTTTAATGGATGATGAATCGATAACAATTGGTTGATTAGAAGGTTTTATAAGTTTATGGTTACTTTTTTGGTTGTTCATTTTTTTGGCTTTCATATTTATCAACTCCTTTGTCGTTATACTGCATTATAGTATAACGGATGCAAAAAAGGTCGGGCTATAGCGATGGATTTATACAAAAAAGGCATTCCTCATAGCTAGGGGATTTAATGTGATAACATTTTGTAATTGGGGACTTTGTTTTATAGGAAATAATCATCATTTTAACTTTGTTATCCGGATGATTGACAATATCATAGACTGAAGGAACAGGTGCTGTAGTAGGGTGGGAGTGATAGATAACTAGTACCTGCTCATTCAGCTTCTTAATTTCTTTAATGGTGTTTTCGATTGTTTCCTTTTCTACAAAGAAACGTCTATCAGACTTTAATTTATTTTCCAACTGCCAAATTGAATTTATTATACGATTATTACCAGACAATAAACCACATGCCTCGAAAGGTAAACAAGACTTACCATGTTCCAGCATTTTATTATAGATAGACTGAGGAATAATTAGCTGCTCTTCTCTCATGCTAAACTTTACTTTTAAAGAGAGAAAAAAAGGAGGCAAATTCTTTTTTATTGCTTGATTGCTTTTCCTGATTATTCGTTTTCTTCTCTCCATCATTGTGAATTTCATCAGCTGGCATTTCATTGGCAGTAGTTTCGCTTGATGAGTTCGGTGTGAAATCCTTGGCAGAATCATCCTGTTGTTTATTATCGTTCTTTATATCGGTTTCCAAATGATTCTCTGCATCTATGTGATTTGCTTGATCTTCCTCCAAATATATATAGTCACCAGTAAGAGTTGGATTATCGCTATTCGTAATGAAAGAATCATTTTCATTCATATGGTTAGTTTCTTTTTTTTTATCTTGTTTATTTGATGCTGTTGTTCTGGTAATTATAGTTTTATTTAATTCATATTGATTATGCCGATACGTCTTTCTTCCTTTGCTCTTTTGACTCGGGTTTTGCACATCATTAACAGAGTCATTGGAATGAACGATTTGGCCACTTGGCGTCGATTGCATAAAATTCCGGGATTTTGTTACGTCATTTTTTTTTTGGATTGGTGCTTGCTCGATATATCTGGAAGAATCAAGCATGTTTTGTAATTTTCTGTATTCTGATTGTTTAGGGGAATGTTGAATAGTTGTATCCTGTTTATGACTATTTGATTCCATGTTTTCTTTTAATTGTAAAATTTCTCCTCTTAGCCGATTGATTTCACTTTTCCCTTCTACTAACATGTTATCTTGCTTTAAAATCACATGATTTATATTTTCAAGCAGTTCAGTAAAGTGCATTCGCTCGACCTTCTCCATAACCCTATTTATATCTTGCTTTAATTGAATAACTGAATCGTTTATGGCATTAACCTTTGCCGTAAGGTCTTTTTCCTGGTATTCATATTCTTCTATCTTGCTTTGAAAATTATCTTCCATTATCTTCACTTCTCCTTCAAGTTTGGAAAATTTTAACGTTAAGTGATGAAAATCACTTTTTGTCTTAACGTAATCATCTATCACATCTCCAATTTTTAATGATTCGAGCGTATATTTATAGTATTCGAGCTCTCGATTCAATTCCTCAATCTCCTGAGTATTGTATAATTTGAATTGCTCCACCATTAATCACCCTTTTACAGCACATTAATATACTATTGATGAGACACCAATACGTGACAAATGTGCAAAATTTAAACACTTCTTTTTCTGATCTTCTATACTCTAATCGTATGCATCGTTTATTTGTTTTAAGCTAATGAAAATCACGTATGATGTTGTGTTTGCACGCAGACCGCTTTGATTTATGATATTTTCCTTACTTAATATGATGAAATTCCGCTAAATCATTATACGGCTTGGTGCATTTGTTCATATGCTACGAATGAAAGAAAATAAACTTATTCGGAGGTGTTTGCAGATATGCAAGCAGATAACTTAACAGGGGGTCAGGAACTCCTATGTATCAACACAGAAAAAGTATATGACTGGATTCTTAATGAAGCAACGTTTGATTTAAGTTTGGCTGATTTGGAATTACCAGTTAACCCTGCTACTGGTGCTCAATTAGAGTGTGCCGACATTGATATTGACACGGTGACTTGTACAGTTGGTCCAACTGCTGTAGATCCAATTGTCATTTTGGATCGGGTGGATCAGCAATTCGTTATCGATGGCGCACAGGTTACACTTCAACTGGTGAACATTCGTAAAAACTTTGAAGTAACCATTTTTGTAGACCTAATACCAGAACTTGGAGGGGCGACAGTAGAAGTCGGTACTGCGGAATTCACGCGCTGTGAACAAGTGATTCTTTGTGCACCTGAAGGTACAGATGTTAATGTAACTTACACAGATTTAGATTGCTTTGTATGTACCGCTATTTGCGATACAACAACAACAGCAACTCCTGATGAACTTGATGTGACAGTTACTGTTCGTCTATGCCAAAGTATTCAGTCCGTTTTTGATGTAACACTAGAGATTGTCGCTGACTTCTGTCAACCAAGGGATATACTTCCAATCCCTCCATGTCCTGCGCCAACAATTCCGCCTCAATGCCCGGTGGTTTTCCCTAGTACTCCTACTCCTTCTCCTGCTGTTCATGGTGATAAATGTTAATCTTCAAGCATAGATATAAAGAGAGGAATTACTTCTCTCTTTATTTTTTTATGGAGGTGAATTTTTTTAATGAAAAAGATGAATGAAGTACGTCAAAAAATCGTCGAGTGGCAAGAAATGAACACCTCATATCTAAACGAGATTAAATCTTTGCTATCTGATAAGAAGGCATTGAAGGATTTTCAAGTGATCAGCTATTTTACATACTCCCTTAATTTATTGCATAAAGAAGGCAACGAAAATTATTGTCTAGGTTCTTTTCATATTCAGAATGTAGGTGGAAGGCCGCTTACGAATCCATATATATGTATAAAAGTATCCTCAGATTCACCTTTCGACTTTTCTGGAAAATATCTATATAAAGATTCTAAGCAAAAAATGAGGTTAGCGAATGCGTGGGAACGAATAAACGATCCGATGGATAAACAGGAGTATTGGTTAAAACCTGTTGAAAAAAACGTGCTTAACCCTTCTGAAACGCTCTCCTTCTCAAGTTTTCAGATGAAATGGCTTCCGGAATCTTCTTATGCAGGCAGTATAATGGGGTTCACTTATGGAGACGAGGCGAAAGATGGGATTAATTCCCTTAACCAAATCAATATCAGTGGTACGATAATCGAGGAGGGTGGAAATGAGTGATAATCCAAACAATCTAGACCGACAAAAATTAATTAAACAATTAATCGAGAGCTATGAGAAAGAACTGCAAGATGACGAGGGGCAAAAGGACAATAGCTTCGTCTTTTTGGAAAAAAATACACTACAAATGTTTATCACATTTATGCTGCAACTCTTGGATAAACAACATAATTCAGATGAAAAAAGTGATGAAGTTGAATCTTCCGCTCTTCAAGAACTATCATCCGATCTAGAGTTTATAATGGAAGGTAATCAAAAGGCTTTTGAGGAGCTTATACATATATTAAAAAATACCTAAGCTTTGCTTATGCTTAAAGGTTACGAGGTGAATAAAAATGGGTAACTTTAAAAGCTGGTTATATCTCCCGGTAGAAATAAAAGTTAGAGAATTAGATGCTAAATTACTTTTAGCATATCATGCTGCAAAAGAAGGCTACCATGTCATTATAGGTGAGCATAGGATGGTTGAGTTAGCCTCAAAAACATATCCTGCTGGAATCTTCTTTTCAAAAGGTTACCCGAAAGGATTTAGAAAAAGAATTATTACGAATGCAAAAAGTAATGGACATATAGTAGTTGAACTAGACGAAGAAGGCCTAATCTTAAGCGATACATCGCAATACATAGATGACAGAATGAAAGTAGATATGCTTCATTTGGTAACACAAGAATATTGTTGGGGAGAATTTCAAAAAGAAACGATTACAAATGCTGCCCCGACATTTGCAAGCAACTGTCATATTGTAGGTCATCCGAGGTTTGATCTTTTAAAATCAAAGTTTGCCCCTTTGTATAAAAAAGAGGTTGAAGATATAAGAAATAAGTATCATGCGTTTGTTTTGATCAATACAAGATTTTCACTCTATAATTCTATAACAGAAAAGAAAAACCAAAATACAGATGCACTCACCTTGTATATTAAACGCTTATATTATCATTTCTTAGATTTGGTCAAAGTGATGTGTGAGCGATTTCCTGATACTAATTTTATTATAAGGCCACATCCAGGTGAAAGTGTAAACGCTTATCGGGAAGTATTTTCTGAGTACCAAAATGTGCATGTAATTCATGAAGGAAATATTATTAAGTGGCTAATGGCTGCAGAAGTAATTGTACAAAATGGGTGCACTTCGAGCATCGAAGCTTTTCTAGTTGGAAGACCGATAATTTCATTTATACCAATTACATCAGAAGAATACGAAGTGGTATTTCCAAATGAATTAGGGATTAAAGCTAAGCGTGCAAAAGAGGTTAATAACATATTAGAGGCTATAATAAATAAACCATTTACTGATAATAGTTATGAACAACAAATAAAAAAGAGCGAAAATTATTTACGTAAGTATTATAAAGGCTCGAATGAAGAATTCTCATATGTTAAGATATTACGTTTATTAAGTACTATTAAACTGCCGCCATCATCTAGAAGCTTATCTCCACTACAAAAAACGTTTTATTTAAAAGAAAACAAGAAAGTAAAATATTTTTTTCCATCCCTTACAAAATCGGAAATACTGCTTTTTTTTAATAAATTAAATAAAGTAGAAAACGATAATAGTCAGTTTCTCATTAAAAAGTTAGGGACAAATCTTTATGCAATCCAAAAGAAGTAAAATAAAAGAAGATACTCATAATTGGTATCTTCTATTGTCAACATATGGAAGACTACTGAGGATAGGCTAAGCCTATATTGTAGCTAATGGAAAATAGGGAATGCCTTATTTAGTGGCGCAATAAGGGTAGGTGATAAAGAAGCAGCGCCAATAATGAATAGGGAGAAAATCACTGTAAGATAAATTTTTTCCGTAACAGAGGTAATGCACAGTTTGACATTAGTAATCTTCCTAAAGTTGAACAGTTGATGTTAACGATTCTTTATCTCTAGACTTTGTTGACGACCTAGTGAGTTCGTTATATCGATACTCATTATATTTTATGTCATAATTCTTAGCTTGGTCAGGCTAATTATCCAGTGTATACGTACATTTATGCAGTAATAGGGCGTATATCTCCGCCTGTACCTTTACTCTACTGAAAACATATACTAATGGAGTCAAGTAGAAGTGAGGTGAATTGGTTGAGTATTAATAAAAAATTAAAAGCAGTAGAGAAGGGTCAAAGAAAAGGTTGTGGATGTGGGCCAAGTGGAGTTTTAAAGTCACGTCGCCTCGATGGTACATCGAATACAAGTTGGGGAGTCAATCAAAAACCAATTAAAGCAAAATCGTTACGATAATTTCTTAACAAGAAATCAATTGAAATAATAACAAACCAATGGCAATACCATTGGTTTGTTATTTAAGTGGTTCATCATAGGGCAGATTGCAATATAGAAAGATTGTTTAGAATATGGACATTTTATCTAATAAGTTATCTTTTGAAATCCTATCTAGCTATAGTCATCAATAATCCATCCGATTTTTTCACGAAAGTCTGGATCTCTCAATTTTTTTCTTGTTTCCTTTCCCCAGCTTTTTACAGCTTCAACTGTTACACCTTCCTTTTCTGCAATTTCTTTAACAGACATATCGTTAAGGATGTAATAGTTTACCCATTTCCACTGCTTATTCGTTAAATTGGTTTCTAATTGATCCCATAGTTCATCGTTCCCCAGTGTTATATCTTTAGAACCTAAGATAGGTTTGTTCGAAGCTAGCCCGGATAAGTAGTTTCCGTCATTAAATTGAAATTTATTTTTTAATGTATAATGTTTTAGCTTTTCCTGTGCTTGTACTTCCTTTCGTATTTGGTCGATCAGACGATTTTTAATCGTAAAATTAAAATAGGTACCCATCGGACCTTTATTCGGTTCATACGTTTCATATGCATTCCACAGTGCAAAAAGCCCCTCTGAGTAAAAATCCTCATTGTTATCGCGAATTTTTAGCTGATAAATATAATAGTGAATTCGCTTTTCGTTTTGATTAACAATTTCTTCAAAAGTAAATTTGTTCCCGTTGCTCACAAAAATCATCTCCATTCTCTTGAATGTTATTTCAACTAATGTTCTTGTTATAACTACAATCGAAATGAAATTTGCTTAAGGGGTATAAAAAATAAAAAGTCATGTAAAACATGTTGATATGTTATTTTAAAATGTCTCCTGCTATAATCATGAGTAAGTATGTTTTATCTCAGATTAAAGTATTTTAGGCTACTGGTTAAAGCTTGGTTATGTTTGTTTTATATAAGTGAAAACGTTATCTTCGAGTGTGAGCTATACATGTGGGATTGGGGGAAAAAATATGAGCGATTTAAAATGGAATCGTCCGGAAAAGTTACGTGCGCTATTAGCGGAAGTTGTAAGCTGGAAAAGTATGACGCTTTCAGAAGGGGAGCGACAATTCCCTATAAAGCTACAAGCAAAGTTACAGGACTTGGCGTATTTTCAGAAAAACCCAGATAATTTGGCATTACATGATGCAGATTTAAGAAGAAAGTTTTTAACAGCCTTATATAAACATCCCGATGCAAAAGAAACAATTTGTCTTTTGAGCCATTTCGATACAGTGAATACAGAAGAATATGGCTTTTTAGAACCATTAGCTACGCAGCCTGAGGAACTTACAAAAGTATTGTTAGAAAATCAAGAAGCACTACCAAAAGATGTACAAAAGGATTTGGAATCCGGTGACTATTTATTTGGACGGGGAACCATGGACATGAAAATGGGGCTCGTTATGCATATGAGCTTAATTGAAAAAGCAACGATCGAAAAATGGCCAATCAATTTGTTATTATTAACCGTCCCTGATGAGGAAGTAAATTCTTCGGGAATGCGCCATGCTGTTCCCATACTTTTAGAACTGCAAAAGGCGCATCAGCTTAGCTATAAATTATTTTTAAATAGTGAACCGGTTTTCACACAAGAACCAATGGATCCAGCACATTATTTATATACTGGTACGATGGGGAAATTACTCTCCGCTGCTTTGTTTTATGGGAAGGAGACACATGCTGGTGAGCCATTGAGTGGGATGACGTCCCCATATATTTCTTCCTTTTTGACGCGGGAAATGGAATGGAATGACAAGTTTCAAGAAACTGTTCTAGGTGAAACAACGCCACTTCCTGTTACGTTGCAACAAACTGATTTACGACTACTTTATTCAACGCAAACGCCTTACAGGTCTTCGGCATTATATAATATTTTTATGATGAAGCGTAGTGCAAAAGAGGTATTGGATATTTTCGAAAGCGTGGCTCAAACAGCTGCAGATAAGTGCAATGAAACATACACGAAAATTTGTAAGAAGCACGATGTAGAGCCAATCGGCAAGGTAAAAGTTATTCGTTATAAGGATCTATTAAACTATGCAATGAAGAAGTTAGGAGAAACCTTCGTTAACGAGGTAAAAGCGGATATTCAGTATGTGGAAGGCTGGGATGAGCGTGAAAAGTCACTTCGCATAACGGATAAATTAATGCTTCAATGCCAAGAGCTTGCTCCAGCAATTGTGATACTTTTAGCACCACCGTATTATCCAGCAGTAAATTCAACTGGTAATGAACTTGTTGAAGCTTGTACAGCATTCGTTAAAAAGTTAGCAAATGAGAAATTTAATTTACCGATGAAACGAATTCATTACTTTAATGGACTTTGTGATCTAAGCTATGTCAACTATGCTGGGAGAGCAGATGGCTGGACTGCGTTTGAAGAGAATACACCGGTATGGGGAGATAGTTATACAATTCCATTTGAAGGAATGCAGAAGTTAAATGCACCAGTACTTAATGTTGGTCCATTTGGTCACGATGCACATAAACGTACAGAACGTCTAAATATAAAAAATGCGTTTGAAGAATTTCCTGTTATGATGGAGGCACTGATTCATGAGATTGCTAGAATGTAGTACAGTGATTGATTAATGGATGTTTGAATAGTTGAAATCGTTCTTGTAGAAGATTTTAAGTTGAGTATCGAAGAGAAGCGCTCCCGTTTCAAGTGCGTCCCATTACTATAGAACACATTCAAATTTTTAACGAAACATGTTGTATTTTTTTCAGTATATATCCCCCTGAAATGTGTAACTGATATGTAACTTTATACATTTATCATGGCAACATCTGAAGAAATGGGGGATTGATATGATTCAGCGAATAGGCATGTTTCTATTGGTTATTCTTGTGATGAGTTTTTCGATGTATGTCCCAAAGGGAGCGGAAGCATCGGGAAACTTAATTTCTGGAACATATGGTGGAAAAGATTATAAGCTGTACGTACCGAGTAATTATGATGGTACGGAGAATTATCCTCTAATGGTGATGCTTCATGGATGTACGCAGGATGCAGATCAATTTATAGCAAGCACTAATATGAATGCGCTTTCGGAAGAGGGAGGTTTTTTAGTACTTTATCCAGAACAAAATACAGCAGCTAATTATAGCAGGTGTTGGAACTGGTTTGAACCAGCACATCAAAATAGGGAATCAGGAGAACTAAGTGTGCTAGTGGGTATGGTAAATATGGTGAAAACAGATTATATGGTGAACGATGATCAGGTTTTTGTTACTGGTCTTTCTGCTGGGGGCGCGATGAGTGTTCTACTAGCAGCTGCATATCCAGATGTATTTTCAGGAGTTGCGGTTGCGGCAGGTCTTGAATATAAAGCTGCTAGGAGTACGGTGGAAGCTGTTATGGCAATGATGAATGGTGGCCCTAATCCTGTTCTCCAAGGAAGAGGAGCCTATGAAGCAATGGGAGCATTTGCCAAGCCAGTTCCGGTTATCGTTTTTCATGGAACTTCTGATTTCACGGTAAGACCGGTCAACGGGGACCAAGTTACTACACAATGGACCGTAACCAATAGTTTAGCAGCAAGTGGAACGGAAGATGGTTGGATGGATGATATACCAGATTCAGTAGAGAATGATCAGGTTCCAAATGGGAAAAATTATACGGTTTATGACTATCATAACGAAGCAGGAAATCCTTGGGTTCGAAAAGTTATCGTAGAAGGAATGGGTCACGCCTGGAGTGGGGGAAGTACAGAGGGGACTTATGTTGATTCAGCCGGTCCCGATGCTACTACAATGATATGGGATTTCTTTCAATCCCATTTTGATGATAAACCTGAGCCCTGAAGCATTGCATACAGTTGCAAATCTTGATGGAGGATCCTATGATGATACGTTTTGCGACACAGTTGGTTATTAATCATAATTAGTAAGTATGTCTAACTGAATACGTTATATTTGTGATTTGAAAAATTGGGGTGGTGCCTTCCATTAATTTATTTTGATGGTAGGTGCCACTTTTATTTGTTTTGTCAAGAATGATCGCCGTCGTTATAAAGGACTTTGAAAAGAGTCCAATAGCTGTTCAAGAACTCTTAGATTATGATATTATTTTATCGGAATTTACACATGGGCTGGTGGAGATGTACCGTTAGACGTAGAAGATATTTATGATGGTTTGTATAATCTGAATTTTGAAGGCAAAGTATGTGGGGTATGCGGTTCCGCGGATTCTGCTTATGACAAGTATGGCAATGCAGTACATATGAATTATGAGCAATTAGAAAAGCCTGGAACAACGATGATACCAGATCGAATTATTGCAGACTTAGAACTTACTAATGAGGAATTGGAGCGTTGAAAAAAATAGTCCATACTGCTTGTTCAGAACGATACATAATTTGTAGCTGAAACGGTTTTCTGCATTTCGATTTAATTTTTGAGCAGAAAGGAGTATAATTGATAGAGTATGGGGGTGACATAGATGGGTATCGCAAATATAGGAATTCCAGGTCTAATCCTGATTGTAATTCTTGCGTTAATTATTTTTGGACCAAAAAAATTACCGGAAATCGGTAAGGCGGCTGGACAAACATTGCGTGAATTTAAGAGTTCTGCAAATAGTTTGATAGATGATGATTCTTCAGATGACAATAAAGATAAAGTTAAAGAGAAAGAAAAAGAAAAAGAGGATCCAAACAAAGCATAAAAAATGCCAGAATCAATGTTGATTCTGGCATTCCTTTGTGTTCAGGTTCTATTGATAACCGGTTAGCCTAATTGACTGAATAGTTCCGTGATCTGCCCATCACCTATAGGTTTACTGAAATAATAGCCTTGACCTTCGTGGCATTTTTGTTTTTTAAGATAATTTAGTTGGTCTTCACTTTCAATACCTTCAGCAATCACTCTGAAATTCAAATTCTTTCCCATACTTATGATTGTATTTGCTATAATTTCGCCGTCTCTGTCTAAATCATCGATAAAAGACTTGTCGATTTTTAGAGTATCAATTGGTAGCCGCTTCAAATAGCTTAATGAAGAGTAGCCTGTTCCAAAATCGTCAATCGAGACATTGACACCAAGCTCTTTTAATTTATTAATTGTCCTTGAAGATGTTTCGATATCAAGAATGGTTCCTTCTGTTATTTCGATTTCTAAGTAAGAAGCATCCAAGAGTGATTCATTTAAGATTTCTTGTAGGTCATAAATGAATTTCTTATCCTTAAATTGCATTGGTGAAACGTTGACACAAACACGCTGTAGCATGATTCCTTGTTCTTGCCACACTTTCATTTGGCTGCATACGGTTGCTAATATCCATTTCCCAACTGGAACAATCATACCGTTTTCTTCTAAAATAGGGATGAACTCATTTGGACCAACGAATCCTAATTTATTATTATGCCAGCGTAATAATGCTTCCACACCAACAATTTTATTATTTCTTAGATTGACAATTGGTTGGTAGACAACTGTAAATTCATTTCGCCCGAGTGCCTCTTTTAATTCTAAGTCAATTTGGTAATTTCGTTCGAGCAAGATATTTTGTTCCTCTGTATTAAAGCAGTATTGGTTACCACCATTTCTTTTAGCATGATACATTGCTGTGTCAGCCTGTTTCATCAAGGATTCGATGAAAGTAATGCTTGACCATTCCTTTAAAACGTATGCTTGCCTGCTAATTCCAATACTTGCGGATGTAGACATCTGTTTTTCGTCGATTTGATAAGGTAAACGGATCTGTTTCAATATAGTTGTTGCCAATGTTTGTACAGCATGCTCTGGAAGATTATTTTTCACAATAATGATGAATTCATCTCCGCCCTGTCGAGAAATGAAGTCTGTTTCAGTCAAACATTCCTTTAGACGATTAGCAACTGCTTTAAGCATGACGTCACCAGTGTCATGACCAAAGTTATCGTTAATGGCTTTAAAACGATCTAAATCAAGATACAAGACAGTTGCGACTTCTTGTGGTTGTAAGGGCTGATTTTCAACCCACTTGCGGAAGTGATTTCGGTTAGGTAGCTTTGTAACTGGATCTGTATATGCCATACGCTCGATATATGCCTCATGTTCTTTTCGAGTTGTAATATCATGACGTACGGAAATATATTGATATGGCACTCCATCAGGCGTTAAAAATGGAACGATTGTAGTGTCTACCCAATAATTAGTTCCATCCTTCGCTTTATTTTTTATTTCGCCTCGCCATACATTCCCATCTTGAATCGTTTCCCATAAATCTTTAAAAAAAGAGCTCGGATGAAAGCCCGAATTAATGATATTATGATTGCTTCCAATTAATTCTGCTTCACTGTACTTTGATATTTCGCAAAATTTTTCGTTTGCATAAGTGATGGTTCCTTTATTATCTGTTATAGCAACGATTGATGAAGCGTCGAGGGCAAATTTAATATCCTTCAGTTTTTGGTATATTTGATCTAGCTTCGTTTTATGGTTCATTTTTACTACCTCTCTCGAAACTGATTCTATAGTTAGTACTATTATTATACCAGATTTATATCTTGAAAGCCAAGAAGACTCTTGAAATTAGAGGTGTATTTAGTATTTAACATGGTGGGATATTGGGCCTATGTTGGTGGTTTTATGATTTGAGTGATGTTTCTGTGTGCATGTTACAAATTTAGAGGTTGACTTATGAGGTTAGAAAAAGGAGAAAGATTGTAACCAAAAACCGCCTTGTAGCGATTTTCGGTTATTGTTTAATCTTCTGTTTTTTCAGGTTCCGGATAGCTATACCCTTTTGTATCCACTGTGATTGTTTTAATCTTTTGATCTTCTAATGGTTTATCCATTTCATCTCTTTGGGCGGCAACAATTTCATCTACTACCTCTAGACCTTCAATTACCTTACCAAATGCCGCATAGTCTCCATCGAGATGTGGCGACTGCTCTGCCATAATGAAAAACTGTGAACCAGCTGAATCAGGGTGACTAGACCTTGCCATGGATAGTACCCCGCGTTCATGCTTTATCTCATTATCAAAACCATTTGATTGAAACTCTCCCGGAATTGAGTAACCTGGACCACCAGTACCAATTCCTTGAGGATCACCACCTTGAATCATAAAATCTGGAATAACCCGATGGAAAATTAAGTTATTATAAAAGTCATCTTCAATTAACGAGATAAAATTTGCCACTGTATTTGGAGCAATTTTAGGATATAGCTCAGCAATGATTTCCTCATCATTTTCCATTGTAATGGTAACAATAGGATTTTCTTCAATTGTGGAGCTGTCTGCTTGTCCCTCTGTATTATTTTCTTGTTCATTTTCTGTTTCGTTTCCACAAGCTGTTAGTATAAGAACGAAAGCTATAGCTAAGGAAATAAGATAAAACAGCTTCAGTTTTGATTTTGTATGACGCACATAAATCCCCCTTACATACTAAATAGATTGAATATAGTATATCATGGGATTGATTTACATTCACAATACAAAAAGTCCTATATTTTCTTTGATTTTAAAATGTTATTCGTAAACTTCTCAGGTGTTCATTTAACATGGCTGTTATGTAGGACTAGATTTTACCAAAAAAAGGATGCTAGAGCATCCCTTCAAGGTTCCGTTATCTAATGAGAGGAGGAAAGAAAATAAGTTGATAAAAAAGGGAGAACACAATTTAGCCCTACATAACAACCTCTAGTACGACTTTCCGAAAGATGTTCCTACAATAATTAATAAGATGAAAAGAACGACAATTAAAGCAAAGCTGCTATTGCCGCGGCCGCCACAATCACTCATGTTTTACACCTCCCTGCCTACGTTTACACCATAGTATATGAAGGGAAGGAAACTTTGGCAGGGCGCTAGGACTAAAATTTGAAAAAAATGAATAAAAGAAATAAATGTAAGTAACTAACGAAAGGAATTAGCTGAAGGCATGTAGAAATAGTGTAAGTAAGATATGTGTTATCGAGGGAGGGGAGATACATGCAGGAGACATTAAATCGCTACATCGAGACAGATGCAAAGCTAAAGGGGGCATTAATTGGTATAAGTATTCGTTCCGCTATTTCTGGAGATGTTTTATATGAATATAATCATGATATCCGTCTTCATCCGGCATCGAATATGAAACTTTTAACTGCCGCAGCTGCATTAAATGTATTAGGAAGAGACTATACATTTTCTACACAATTACAAACAGATGGGGTGTTAAAAGAAGGTACATTGGAAGGCAATCTTTTTCTAGTTGGTAAAGGTGACCCTACTTTACTGACGGAAGACTTTGAAACGTTCGCAGAGAAAATAAAGAAAAAAGGTATCCATAAGATAACTGGAGATATTATTGGGGACGATACGTGGTATGATCATGTACGACTTTCTCGTGATTTAGTTTGGTCGGATGAGCAATATTATTATGGTGCAGAAGTTTCTGCTTTGACGGCTTCTCCAAATAAAGATTATGATACGGGTTCTGTGTTAATCGAAGTGACACCTACAGTTATTGGAGAGCATCCAACATTTACAATATCGCCAGACACAGATTATGTAATGGTTCGTAATAGGGCAATAACGGTGGAAGAGGCTCTGGACGATGATTTGATAGTGGAGCGGGACCATGGCAGTAATCGAATAACAATTTCAGGTAAAATTGCACATGCTTCTGAGAAAGTTAAACAATGGATGTCTGTATGGGGTGCTAGTGAATACGCCATGAGGCTTTTCAGTGACGCTCTTACGAAGCAAGGAATAGGCTGGGATGGTGAAGTGAAAATAGGAGTGGCCCCTAGAAATGCAACCGTACTAAGCTCAAAAGATTCCGTTCCGCTTTCTGAGATACTGATTCCTTTTATGAAATTAAGCAATAATGGAATAGCAGAAATGTTAATAAAGGAAATGGGTAGAAGGCTTCAAAAAGAGGGCAGTTGGGAAAGCGGTATCCCGGTACTGGAGAAGGAAATGGAGGAGCTAGGCATTGCTGTAAAACATCTGTTAATTAAAGATGGCTCTGGTATATCACATAGTAATTTGATTCCGGCAAATGAAATTTCTCAATTATTGTATGAAGTTCAGAAAAAGGACTGGTTTCCTGTGTTTTTGCATGCGCTTCCAGTATCTGGGCATCCGGATCGAATGATTGGCGGAACACTTCATGAACGAATGAAAGTGTTTTCTGTGCAAGCAAAAACGGGAACTATTGAGGGGGTAAGCACGTTGTCAGGATATCTAGATATACCCAATGGAGAGCGGTTGATTTTTTCCATCATGGTAAATAACCTACTTGATGAAGAAGTAGGAAAGGTGATTGAGGATGAAATTGTGGAACGGATAGTGGCGGAAGGTAAATAATCGTACTAGGTCCCAGCCTTTTAAGCTGCAGTAGCTCTGTCCTTTACGCATTGTCATATCAGAGGACAGAGCTCGCCCAAACATAACCTATATTAGATTACGAAACGGAGCTTTTTACGTCTGTATAAGCTTCGGCAGTTTGAAGCGCTTGATCAAAATCTGCAATTAAGTCATCCGTATATTCAAGCCCTACTGAAAAGCGTAATAATCCATCTGTAATGCCTCTTTTTTCACGTTCTTCTTTTGGCATCGCAGCATGTGACATTGTCGTCGGATAAGACAGGATGGATTCCACAGCCCCAAGACTAACAGCAAAAACAGGAATCTGAACATGATCCACAAAAGCTTTGGCAGCAGCTCGATTTGGCAATTGGAAAGAAAAGACAGATCCAGTTCCTTTCGACTGTCTTTGATGAATGGTGTATCCTGGGTGCGAGGCTATGCCTGGATAATACACCATTTCAACAAGTGGATGCGTATTTAAGTAGTCAACTAAGACTTGTGCGGATCGACTAGATTGTTTCAAGCGAGCTCCTAACGTTTTCATTCCCTGTAGTAACAGATAGGAATCTTGAGCACCAAGAATTGAACCAAAGGAATTTTGGATAAAAGCAAGCTTTTCCCCAAGTGATTCATCACGTGTAACAGCTAATCCAGCAATCACATCACTATGTCCGGACAGAAATTTAGTTGCACTGTGCAATACAATATCAGCCCCAAGTTCTAATGGATTTTGATAAAGGGGTGTCATAAATGTATTATCAACAAACGTAAGGCAATTATTTGCCTTCGCAATTTTTACGATTCCGGTGAGATCCGTTATATTCATACACGGATTGGAAGGTGTCTCAATATAAATCGCTTTTGTATTCGGTTGAATGGCTCGTGCCGCTTCATTCAAATCGGTCATATCGACGAACGTATGATCAATTTGGTACCGTTGCAAAACCTCTGATACAAAACGATATGTTCCGCCGTATACATCCGTTGTTACTAAGACGTGATCGCCAGCAGAGAGCAATAATAGTGCAGAAGAAATGGCTGCCATACCAGAAGCAAATGCGAATCCACGTGAACCATCTTCCAGCTCTGCAATTTTATCTTCCAAAGCTTGACGTGTAGGATTTCCTGACCTGCTGTAATCAAACGGACCAAATGCATCAAAGCTGTTTTGGTGAAAAGTTGATGAAAGGTAAATAGGCGTATTTACAGCCCCAGTGCTTGTTTCCCCTCGCTGTGATCCATGAATGAATTTCGTTTCCACATGTCGCTTCACTTGATTCATTTTTCATCCTCCTCGTTGAATATGGATAGTGCTTGTCGTAAATCTGCTTTTAAATCCTCAACATGCTCAATACCTACAGAAAATCGGAGCAAATGATTGCTTATACCTCGACGAAATCTTTCCTGTTCTGGTATGTCAGCATGTGTCTGCGTTGTTGGATAGGTAATAAAACTTTCTACACCTCCAAGGCTCTCAGCAAAAACGATTAAATTTAATGAAGATAGAAATGGATCGACCCATTGTTCCTCTTTAAGAGAGAAAGAAAGCATTCCACCTTTATTTGGATAAAATACATCCGTAACCGCTGGTTGTTCTTTTAAAAATCTTGCTATGCTTTGTGCGTTTTCCTCATGTCTTTCCACACGGAGCGCTAATGTCTTTAATCCTCTAATAAGCAGCCAGGAGTCAACAGGGGAGAGGACTGCTCCAATAGCATTATGATTTTGGGATAGCCTTTCACAAATTTCATCTCCTTTTGCGACAACTAACCCAGCTAATACATCATTATGACCGCCAATATACTTGGTCGCACTGTGGATAACAATGTCCGCGCCTAGCTGTAGTGGCTGTTGTAAGTATGGTGTTAAAAAGGTATTGTCAACGATGAGTAGAAGTTTGTGCTTCTTTGCCAATTTTGCATAGCTAGGAATATCAATTTCCTGCATTAATGGATTGGTAGGTGTTTCAATAAAAAGTGCCTTCGTACGCTCATTAATTAACCGCTCTGTTTTTATGATTGTTTCAAATGTATCGTAGGTAGTCTCAATTTGGTAGGTGTCCGCATATTGTTCGAAAATCCGATAGGTACCACCGTATAAGTCTTCTGGTGCAATGATTTGATCACCTGAACGGAAAAGGGATAGGACTAATTGAATAGCTGCCATCCCCGAGCTACAGGCAAACCCTTCATCACCTGACTCTAAGTCAGCAATACCTTCTTCTAAAATAGTTCGAGTAGGATTTTTTGTTCTTGTATAATCATATCCTGTTGATTGTCCAAGCCCTTTGTGCTGATAGGCCGTAGATAAATAAATGGGCGGATTAATTGCCCCTGTTTTTTCATCACTCTTATTTCCTAGTTGTACGAATTTCGTTTGTAACCTGTTGTTTGTCATGGGTTTAGCCTCCAAATAGAAAAATAAAAAAGAGCAATCCTCCGATAAGAAGATTGCTCTTAATAGCACAGCATTCTTCTTATCTTCTAAGCAACTTGGATAGTTGCTTACTGGAATTAGCACCGGACCGTTATCGGCTGGTTGCTGAGACATCAAAGGGCCAGTCCCTCCGTCTCTCTGGATAAGAATAAAAATAGATTTATGTAATTTTTCAAAATTATATTAGTAATACCTTACATTAGAAATCTGAAAAAAGCAAGGGTAATTTTGTTTTTTATTGTTCGTACAGCTAAAAAAGCTGAGTCAAGATCTGGCTATTGACTTAGCTTTTAGTAAAGATGTTACCTTTTTCTTTTGTTTTTCTTATTGTCTAAGTTGAGAAATTCACTGTTTTCACTCGCGAATTCCGTATCATTCCCTTGTTTATTATGTTTATTGTGATTGTTTTGCTTTCCTTTATCCTTGTTGCGATTTTTATTTTGCTCAGACATCATCGCACCTCCTGTGAATATTCCCGGTGATTTAATTATCACCAATGAAGCTAGTTTAACCATTTATGAGTAAATTATTAGTGGCGTATAAAGTACAGGCGGTGGATCATTTAATTGACATTGATACTCAATATTAAACTGAAAATAGTGGATTTAAGGAGATGATTAGGTGTTTGTTATGTTGAAAAAAATGATTGTTACTGAAGGCAATGATGGTGCAATTGTAGAACTGTTTACAAAGAAGGGTATTATCGATGAGCAACCAAGAAGGTTTTATTGCGTACTATATCGATTTAACAAACACACCGGTAGAACCAGATCTGGTGCACGAAAGTGATTTTGATGGAGACAAAAAGGACGTTTTATTTAATTATGATGCTAAAGGAGTTCATTCTTGTAGAAGAGGGGAAATTGAACTTGGTTAAATTAAAAAAGAAACGTAATAGAAAGTGTTCATCCATCCAGCCTAAGCCATGTTCGGTATAGGAAACAAATAGAAAAAAAGTGCAATCTATGGCATAATAGTATATCGAACGAATGTTTCTAGTATAGAAATTGATAGTGAAAAACGAACGGATATGGCGTTAAAGGAAAGGGGATGAATTCGAAATGGGAGTCCGATTAATACTCGCAGAAAAACCATCCGTCGCAAAAAACATTGCAGACGCATTGAAAATTAAAACGAAAAAAGATGGCTACTTTGAAGGAAACAACTACCTTATTACATGGGCGTTTGGCCATCTTGTAGAGTTATACGATGCAAAGGACTATGATGGAAAAATGCGAAGCTGGAAAATGGATAATTTTCCTTTTATCCCTTCTGAATTTAAATATAAAGTGAAAAGCAGTCCGCGAAATCGAGCACAAACAGATGGGGGAGCTGCAAAACAGTTAAAAACAATCCACTCTCTAATGAGAAGAAACGATGTGGAGGCAATTATTTCGGCATGTGATTATGATCGAGAAGGGCAATTGATTGGAGACAGTATTATCTACCGAGGCGGGGTGAAGCCAAAGGCTACGGTCTATCGCCTGCTCTTGAATGAATGGACACAGAATGAAGTATTACAAGGCTTGGAAAATCTCAAGCCGAATAATGCGATGCAGCCATTACGCGATGCAGGGATTAGTAGACAATGGGCTGATTGGGTCATTGGTATCAATCTGACTTCAGTTGCGACGTTAAAATATCAACAAGGAAAAAGCAAAGCGTTAAATATTGGGAGAGTGCTCTTACCAACCTTAAAAATAATCTATGATCGCGATCAAGAGATAGCTAACTTCAAGCCAGAGGATTATTTTAAGCTTGCCGCAACGTTTCAGACAGCGGATCATGATGCATATGAAGGAATTTATATAGAAAATAAAGAGGAGAAATTTAAGAAAAAGGAATTGTTAGATGAAATCCATAATCTGATTCAAAACAAGCAAGCAATCATTACAGATAAGCAAGTGGAGAAGAAGAAGGAGTTTCCCCCGTTTTTATTCAATTTATCGAATCTGCAAGGCTTTATAACGAATAAATATAAGGGGTGGACATCTGATAAAGTTCTAAAGGTTGCCCAATCGCTGTATGAGAAAAAGCTGATTACATATCCACGAACATCTAGTATCGCCTTAGAAGAAAGCCTAGTCGGAAAAACAGCTCATGTATTAAAAGTGCATTCCGAGGAGCTTCCTTATAAAGATGAAATTAAATTTATGAAAACAAAGCGCGTCTTTAATAACGCAAAAGTGGAGAGTCATAGCGCGATCATTCCAACATATGTGAAGCCTAAACGACTTTCAGCAGATGAAGGAATCGTATATATGGCAATTAAAAACCGTTTTATCATGCAATTTATGCCAATAGCTGAATATGAGGAGACAAAGCTGATTACGAAAATTCTAGATACGGACCTACCTGGTGTTTTTCATACAAAAGGAAAGGTACAGCTTATTGAAGGCTGGAAAAAAGTTGAGAAAATCCAATCTAAGGATACATTGCTGCCTTCCGTGAACATGAAGGATCATGTCCATTTAATAGGTTCTGACGTCACTTCACACGTTACAAAGCCACCAAAGCATCATACGGAAAGAACATTGCTTCGTGTAATGGAGACATGTGGAAAAAGTTATAAATCGGATGATAGTGAAGAGCTAATGGGCAGTATTTTAACAGGCTTTAGTATTGGTACAGCTGCAACAAGAGCAGAAACGATTAAGAAGCTGAAGGATGTAGGCTATATTACAACGGAAAGTAAAAACTTGCTTTGTACAGAGCTTGGCAAACGGCTTGTTGAGACTTTCCCTGTAAAAAATCTATTCGATTTAGAATTCACTGGTCGTCTTGAAAAAGCGTTGTCTGATATTCAAAAAGGAAAAGCGAGCAAACAAGAGTTTCTTCAACTCGTTTTTCATTTTACAACGGATTCGGTAGAAATGATTAAGCGTGGAGATGACGTTATCATTAATAAGGTAACGTCATCCCGTGCAACCAATGAAGTGTTAGGAACGTGTCCACAATGTGATGGCAAGGTGACAGACGGTTTCAAAGCGTTTGGGTGCAGCAATTGGAAGAAGGGCTGTACATTTGCAATTTGGAAAAATGATAAATATTTGGCCTCGATGCGGAAAAAGCCAACGAAAACGATGGTAAAAACACTGTTGAAAGAGAAGAAAGCCTTTGTTAAAGGTTTAACGAGTAAAGGTGGAAAAAAATTCAACGCCTATTTAAGTTATGAAAAAAATAGCAATAATGATTATTACAGCTGGAAAATGGAGTTTTCAAAGTAAGTAAATCTAAAATGGGCGCAATGAAAAGTGAGTATTTATAAGTTTTCAAGCTTTTAAGTGGAAAATGGTGTATACTTAAGAGTAGAGGTAGCATAATTCAATAAACGGAGATCTTGAGAATTATATTTGCGATGCTAATTTTCCTCGAGACAGGATGACGAACATGAAAAAAGTTATCGTAAGTACAAAGGAGAACCTGGGTTATGGTACATTAATATGGGTCTACGCGGGCACCCGTAAAGTATATCGCAGCAGTAATAGCATTGCTGCTGATACTCCATTCCATAATTATGATTCACATTATGTGGGAATGGTTGATGAGCTATACAGAGATCAGGAAAAACATCCCCTTCTTTTTAAACAGATGCTTGAGAAATCGAACAGAATCTTTGGTGTATGCCTTAATAAACGGCGTAATACGGACGGTTCAAAAGATATGAAGGTTCTATTTTTTCCAGATTGGGATAGTGTTCAAGACTTTGCTGAAGATGGTTTCCCAACGCTTTTAAAAGCGGAAGTAAAGAGAAGAAAAGCAGCCAAACAAAAATGGCTGGAGCGAGGGAAGTTATTCTCAGAAAAGAAAAAAATGTCGCAATAAAAATTAATCCAATTAGATAAGCTGTCCATTAGGTATTTTGCCTAATTGGGACAGCTTTTTTTGTGGGTTTAGCAGGTAAGAATGCAGATAGATGTTCGATCTGAATACAAAGAGCTGCGATTTAATCATACTAATTAAAAAAACGATAAAAAAATTTGGAAAATAACCCAAATAAAGCTTACAATGGAACAAAAGGGTTAAAAATTGATAATCTTAGACAAATAATATAGGAGTGGAGTGGGAGTGGGAAATAAAAAACTTATCGTCATTAACGTTTTGACGTTAATCGCGTTTGTTTTTGTAGTTAGTATTGGAATTTATCGAATAGAAGCGACAAAGGATGAGTACGGGAAGGTAGAGGAGGAAGCGGTCGAAAAAGTAGACGAAGTTGCAGAAAAGGAAACGTTAGAGCTTGTTGAATCAGAAGCGGAGATAAGCCTCCATACACCTGCAGCATTTATTATAAATAATAATGTTGGATCACTATCCCTTCAGGACATCGTATTAACAATGAAAAATAATAGAACAGTAGCTGAAACGGAAGTAGAAGAAATGGAAGAAGACTTAATAGAGGCTGAAGAAGATGCTACGGTAATAATCGACCGTCCGAGCCCGTCAGTTACTAGTGGAAATCATGTTACGTCCAATCAATCCACTACGAGTAATTATAAGGTAGAAACGAAAACAAATAAGGACCAGGTTCAAAAGTCAGATAACGCTAAAACAGGTAACAACGTTAATGAGAATAATGAAAACAAGAATAAAGCAAAAAAAGATAATGAGAAAAAAGATGATCCGAAACAGGCAGTTAATCCACCTGAAAATGAAAAAGAAAAGCCAAAGAATCCACCAACAGATTCGGATGACAAAGGAGAAGCAGAAAAGCCAGATGATTCAGGTAAACCGACAGATCCAGAAGAAGGTATGAACCCACCAATTGAGGAGCCAATCCCAACAGATCCGCCTGAAGAAAGTAAAAAGGAATTGGATT
This sequence comes from Oceanobacillus polygoni, assembly GCF_008304605.1. GTDB lineage: Bacteria > Bacillota > Bacilli > Bacillales > Amphibacillaceae > Oceanobacillus > Oceanobacillus polygoni. Next base: position 58,851 of record NZ_PIJY01000018.1, read on the forward strand.
AACGAAATATTATTTTCAAGGAGGAATATAGATGTTGAAACTGAAAGACAAAACAGCAGTTGTAACTGGAGCAAGTAGTGGTATTGGAGCTGCAATCGCCAAGCAGTTAGCGATGGAAGGAGCAAATGTTGTTCTTGCAGCTCGAAGAAAGGACAAGCTCGAAGAAGTTGTAAAAGAAATAAACAGCTTAGGAAATGGGCAAGCATTAGCTATTACAACAGATGTTTCAAAGCAGGATCATATAGATGTGATGGTAAACCATGCAGTAGAAACTTTTGGGAAGATTGATATTTATGTGAATAATGCAGGCTTGGTTGGAGACGGTATAGTAAGAAAAGAAAATGTGAAAGCATGGGATCAGATGATTGATGTAAATATTAAAGGTGTACTCTATGGTATTCATGCGGTTTTACCAAGTATGCTAGAAAGATCTACGGGTCATATTGTTAATATTTCTTCTGTTTCCGGTCAAGAGGTAACAAAATCAACTACTGTTTATAGTGCTACTAAATATGCTGTACGTGCAATTTCAATGGGACTAGAAAAAGAACTGGCAAGAACAGGAGTACGGGTAACGAATATTTCTCCTGGCATGGTTGAAACAGAGCGGAATATAGACCGATTACCAAATGAACGAAAGCCTCTACAGACAGAGGATATAGCAAAAGCAGTTATCTATGCAGTGACGCAACCAGATTATGTAAATGTAAATGAAATCACGGTGAGACCAGTATAAATGGGATTGGAAATAGTTTTTTTAAAGAAACGTTAAGGAATATTAGCCTATTTTAAAGAAATTTGGTATCATAGCTATGTATAAGACAAGTTATGAATGGCTTTAAGCGTCAGGAGATTTTGTAAAGTTAAATGATTGAAAGCGCTTGTGCCGCTTGTGTTTTATGAATAATTTTAGTGAATGTAGAAGGGTGGAAAAGATGAATGAGTAAACCAAAAATCGTTGTACTTGGAGCGGGATATGCCGGCCTTGTAGCAACAAGACGTCTATCTCAAAAACTATCGCCGGAAGAAGCGGAGATTGTTTTAATTAACAAACATAACTATCACTATGAAAGTACATGGCTACATGAGGTTGCTGCAGGAACAATAAATCCAAACCAAGCTCGCTTCATGCTAACAGATGTAGTGAACCCGAAGAAAGTTCGGTTAATATACGATACCGTACAGGAAGTTAAAAAAGACGAAAAGCGTGTTGTATTGGAAAACAGTGAGGTATCCTACGACTACTTAATCGTCGCACTTGGATTTGTTACGAATACATTCGGCATTCCAGGAATGGAAGAGCATGCATTTTCTATAGAAGATATTGACTCAAGCCGTTTAATTGCAGAGCATATTGAATATCAATTTGCTAAATATGCAACGGATGAAAATGCTAGTGATGATAGCCTAACAATCCTAGTTGGTGGCGGTGGATTCACTGGAATCGAATTCGTAGGTGAATTAGCTGAAAAAGTACCACAGCTTTGCAAGAAATACGATATTGATCGTAGTAAAGCTCGCATCATTAATGTGGAAGCAGCACCATCTATTCTTCCTGTATTTGACGAAGATCTTGTTACATATGCGAAAAAGTCGCTTGAAGATCGTGGCGTAGAATTTAGAATTGGAACTCCAATTAAAGAATGTACAGAAGAAGGGTTCATCGTTGGTGACGATAAAGAGTTAATTAAAGCTGGAACTGTTGTGTGGACAGGCGGTGTTACTGGAAACCCTGTACTAGCAAAATCAGGTTTTGAAATGTTTAAAGGTAAAGTAAACGTGGATGCTGATTTACGAGTTCCTGGTGAAGAAGATATCTTTATTCTTGGTGACTGTTCTTGGACAATGGATAAAGAGTCTGGTAGACCATACCCACCAACAGGTCAATTAGCTACACAAGAAGGGGCAGCAGCTGCTGATAATATTATTGCATTATTACGCAATGAGCCTTTAAAAGATTTCGTATTCTCTAATAAAGGGACGGTTGCATCCTTAGGTCTAAGTGATGGAATCGGAAATGTTCTTGATGGTACGAAGTTAAGAGGTAAAGCAGCAGCAGCAATGAAAAAAGTTGTTGATGACCGTTCACTATTCATGGTGGGTGGAGCAAAAACAGTACTCAAAAAAGGTAAATTCCGTCTGTTCTAAGCAATTTTAATAAAATAAGCACAAATCTGGGAGGTAGTTTCAATGAAAAAGCCATTATGCGGGTTATTGCTTGTATTGCTATCCTTTGTCGGATATCGAATTGCGAGTGACTATTTAGAAGATAATCGAGAATTTAGGTAAGCGAGAAAGACCATCCAAATAATTTTTTGGGTGGTCTTTTCTTTATGTTTCGAAACAGCACAATAGAAGGAAACTATGGATTAATGTGCAATGATTCGCTAATTCACCTTCGCGAAATTGGAATAGCTCCTAAAAGAATGAATTTATTCATTTGGATTCATACTAACAGTGGGAGGTGTTGTTTTGCGCTTTTTTTTATGTGCTTTGTTACTAATAGGCACTCCACTTCATGCCCAAGCTAGTTCTGTTCAATTGAATAACAAGGAGATTACTTTAAAAAAAGTTGAAATTGAACAATATGGTTTAGATGTCATTGATGCTTCCTTTATCGATGATAATAAGTTAAACAAGCTTATGGACAGTCTGGAAGCGGAAATTTATCAAGAACCTCAGAATGCATTTTATCAAAAAGATGGAGGAATTAGTGCAGAAAAGCTTGGAGTCACATTGGACAGGGATAAATTCGAGTATTTATTCAGGAAATTATATTATAGTGATAAAGACGGAAAACTTCATGTACCCGTAAATCCAGTTTACCCTGAGGTTGATGTTGGCTTGCTCAAAGAAATTAGCTCGAAAGTACTCGGAGGTTATACGACGTACTATAACCCGCGTAATTCAGAACGATCGGATAATATTGCCCTGGCAGCAGAGGCAGTCAATAATACGGTTATTTTTCCAGGAGATACATTTTCGTTTAATCAAGTAGTTGGAGAAAGAACAGTAGGGAGAGGCTATAAAAAAGCGCCTGTGATTGTAAAAGGAGAGTTGGCAGAAGATATTGGTGGCGGGATTTGTCAAGTATCATCAACGCTCTTTAATGCCGTTGACCTAAAAGGGATTCAAATTATGGAAAGATATGCACATAGTAGACGTGTTCCATATGTACCACCAGGAAGGGATGCGACTGTTAGTTGGTGGGGGCCAGATTTTGTTTTTAAAAATTTATATAATGAGCCAATTTTAATCCGAGCTAGTTCTAAAAATGGAAAAATGATTGTCTCGATTTACTCTTCGGAAACTGTTGAATACTTTAATGGAAGAGTGGATTAATCTGGTCGAATTGTCGACTAAGCCTAAGGTGCATTGATTGTTTTGTACAACTAGCCGATGACTAGCTTGAAAAGCGTATAAAATTAAAAGCACAAGTGACTTGCATAAGTTACTTGTGCTTTAAGCTGTTACCCTTGTTTGTGAAGTTCAAGTTCGAAGTGGATTTTAACATCTTCGCCAACGAGTACGCCACCAGTTTCAACTGCTGCGTTCCACGTAAGACCGAATTCTTTACGGTTTATTGTTGTTGTACCACTGAAACCAGCTACTGTTGCTCCGCCCATTGGATCTTTACTTTGTCCTTCAAACGTTACGTCAAGTGTAGCAGGTTTTGTAGTTCCACGAATTGTTAAATCACCAACAACATCATATTGATTAGAAGCTGTTTTCTTAATGTCTGTTGCAATAAAAGTCATGTTCGGATGGTTTTCAGCATCAAAGAAATCTGCTGAACGTAAATGATTGTCACGATCTTCATTTCGTGTGTTAATACTATTTGTATCAATTGTTACTTCAATTTTTGCATCTGTCATATCCTCAACATCTGCTTCAATTACTGCATCAAATTTATCAAATGTCCCTTTTGCTTTTGAAATCATCATATGCTTTACTGAGAAACCAACCTCACTGTGAACTTGGTCAACGGTCCAAACTGTTTTTGCCATATTTAACTACCTCCAATTATTATAATTACTTTATGTCACTAAGTATATAATCATAATTAACCATTGTCAACTGCTTTTAATTAAAAATATATTAATTAAAACTAAATTAACATTTCTTATGTGTTATGTTCCCAGTCGAATAGACGATAAAACTTTTTAAGTATTTTTTTGTTGTTTTATCTTAAATCATAGGTGCGTAAAAAATTTAGAATCTAATAATTTCCAAATTTCGTGATTATCATCTGAAATTTCGTTATAATATGAAGATAGGGTAAAGGATAAATTATCAAATGAAGGGGAGATTTTATGCAATTGACTTTAAACCCAAGATGGGACTTGGATACACTATTTCCGGGAGGAAGCGAATCAGAACAATTTCGAGCATTCGTTGATTATATAAAGGAAGAAATGAAGAAGCTTTCCGTGATGGTCGAGCAATTTGAGCCACAAGAAGAAAATTATGAATCTGAATTCGTACAAATTGTACATAAATTAGAAACGACAATAAAAAAGCTTCGCGAGGCGTCCGCATTTGTAAGCTGTTTGAGCGCTCAAAACGTGAAGGATGAAAAAGCAGATATTTTGGTTGGGCAGCGAAGTGCTTTATCTGCAAAGATGGGAACAATTACGACGAAATTTGAACAGAAGTTAATTAAAATTGATGAATCAAAATGGAAAGCATTATTGCAACTACCTGACATTAGGGATATTGCATTTGTTTTAAACGAAAACAGAACAGAGGCGAAAGAAAAACTTTCTGAGTCACAAGAGGTACTAATTAATGACCTTGCGGTAGATGGCTATCATGCATGGAATCAAATGTATGGTGCAATCGTAGGGAACATGACCGTTGAAATTGAAGAAGAAGGTGAGCGTAAGCAGTATTCTGTAGGGCAAGCGTCAAACAAATTAACAACTCCCAATCGCGAGATACGCAAACATGTTTTTGAGCAGTTAAGCAAGGCGTGGGAGGAACAATCCACATTGTTTAGTCAAACGTTAAACCACCTAGCAGGTTTTCGAATAGAGACCTATAAACATCGTGGATGGGAGCATGTTTTAAAGGAACCATTAGCAATGAACCGAATGAAAAAAGAAACATTGGATGCAATGTGGACTGCAATTACAAACAATAAAAAGCACTTTGTTGCGTATTTAAATAAAAAAGCAGATTTACTCGGCTTAGAAAAATTAAGTATTTATGATATTAGTGCTCCACTAAGTCAAACTGTAAAAACATCAAGCTATACGGAAGGTGCAACTTTTATTATTGATCAATTCCAACAATTCAGCCCGAAGATGGCAGACTTTGCAAAAATGGCCTTTGAAAATCGGTGGATTGAGGCTGAGGATCGTGCTGGTAAGCGACCTGGCGGATTTTGCACGAGCTTTCCAGATAGTGAGCAGACGCGTATATTTATGACGTATTCTGGTACATCATCAAATATCTCTACGCTAGCGCATGAGCTTGGACATGCATATCATCAGCATGTAATGAATGATGTAAATGGCTTAAATCAACGCTATGCAATGAACGTAGCCGAGACAGCCTCAACATTTGCGGAAATGATTGTTGCTGATGCTTCCGTAAAAAGTGCACAAACGAAAGCAGAAAAAAGGAGCTTACTGGAGGATAAAATTCAGCGTAGTGTTGCCTTCTTTATGAATATTCATGCAAGATTCTTATTTGAAACGCGTTTTTATGAAGAACGCAAGCATGGAATGGTTTCTGCGCAACGCTTAAATGAATTGATGGTTGAAGCGCAGAAGGAAGCTTACTGTAGTAGTCTCGATGAATATGATCCGAACTTTTGGTCTTCCAAGCTACATTTTCATATTACTGGAGTTCCGTTTTATAATTTTCCTTATACATTTGGCTATTTGTTTAGTCTTGGAATTTATGCATATGCGAAGGAAAAAGGTGGTAGCTTCGAGGATGACTATATTGCATTATTACGTGATACTGGTCGAATGACAGTAGAAGAGCTTGCACAGAAGCATTTAAATGTTGATCTTACGAAAGCTGATTTCTGGGAAAGTGCTATTGGATTATGTGTAGAAGATGTAGAGGAGTTCCTCAGTTTGTAAATTAATTGTTAAATTCAAATAAATAAGGTACAATACAGGTAACGAAAAAGTAAATAGAAAAAGCCTACAGGGGGAGTCGTTTTGGCTGAGAGTGAACATAAATGTTCAGACCCTTTGAACCTGTTAGTTAATTCTAGCGTAGGGATGGTAGTCTTTTTGATGGAATAAAAAAGTAATGTGAGCGAAGCAGACTGCTTAACTGTGGTCACCATCAGAAAGCTTCCCTTGGCATTACTTTTTTGCGTTGAAAAAAATAGTTAAAAAAGGGGAGTTCGTAACAATGAATACAAAACGTACGCTATTTTTAGTAGAGGTAGCGATTTTTACAGCATTAGCACTTCTCTTAGATATTCTTCCAATATCCTTTAAAATTTGGGCGCAGGGTGGGTCGGTCTCGTTTGCGATGATCCCAGTCTTTATTGTAGCGTTTCGATGGGGGATTAAGGGCGGATTGCTCTCAGGATTTCTCTGGGGAGTTTTGCAAGTGGCGACAGGAACGGCCTATGTTCTAGTACCACTACAAGGGTTTATTGATTATGCAGTCGCATTTACGGTACTTGGCTTTGCTGGTATTTTTGCTAAGAAAATCCAGGAAGCAGTTAAATCCGGGGAAACGGAGAAGTATTTAACCTATATTACCCTTGGTGTTTTCGTTGGTTCCGCGTTACGCTTCGCCGCTCATTATGTGGCGGGAATTGTTTTCTTTGGATCTGCGGTTGAGGGTCAGCCGGCTTGGTTATACTCATTAATTTATAATGCATCCTACATGGTTCCATCATTTATTCTCAGTGCTATTATTGTATTCTTCTTATTCCACAAGCAGCCAAGAACATTATTGAACGCTGCGTAAAACGTTATATATTCGCTCACAGAAAAATAACCTCTTTATTAAGGGGTTATTTTTTTAGGAAGGAGATGATGAAATGCGTGAATTAATCGGTACGTGTGTACAATGCTCGGAAGATGTCTATTGTAAAGATGATTTCTTTGATGGAGTACACGAAGAGGGAAAACTCTATTGTCGTGCATGTGCGAGGAAATTTAATGGGGAGGAAGTGGATGTTAACAAGTAACATAATATACTTACTGTACATGTAAAAAGCTCCCTTTAAGCCTTAAGAAGAACGGACGGTTAGAATTTAGACCGCTTTGAGTTCTTGCTTAAGACTTTTAAGGGAGCCTAGGCTTCATCTCATTTTCCTATTTGTATTTAAATGAGCATTTCTTCTACAAAATTATGATTGGTGACAATAAGAAGAATCTTGCCATCATCTAAATCTTCTTCGTAATTTTCTGCCTCAACAGTAGAGACTCCTATTTCTGTCAGCTTCGTTCTTAATTCATCACCTTGGCTATTAAACATATTCCCTACAGCACTTGAAAAATCCATTTCTTTCATTCCGATGGTGTTCGCATCTGCTCCATCTGCTATTCGGCCAGTTCTTTCATCATCGTGCGTAAGAACATAGATATCGTCTTTTGTTATACCTTTTGTTTTTAATTTGCCAATGTCATGCTTGATTTGTGTTTCATCTACATATTCTCTTACAAATGGTTCCATGTTGATATTCCTCCTTTAGCGGTTATTTAGTGTGTACCCGTTGTATAAAGAATAAAACATCCAGTGCACGAAACTGTCGCATACTGCGATTTTAACGCATAGGCTATAGCACATCCAAAAGGGAGGAATATGGAATGGTTTTAACATTTTCCCATTTGCTTTATGGCTTATTTACACTCATTGTTATTTTAACAATGGTTTTTAGAAAAGGTGTTGTATTCCCAACACTATTAGGTACCTTTATTATTGGCTGTTTCTACACTGGGAGCATTGTAGATGGGCTGACGACAATCTTCCGCGCTAATTTAGTAGCAGCTCAAGAGCTTTTTAATATATTTCTGATTATCACCTTTATGCTTGCGCTTTTACATGCGCTTCGGGACTTAGAAGCGGACAGAAGGATGGTTGAACCATTTGAGAAAATGATGGTGAATGGTCATGTTTCCTTTTTTGTCCTAGTAGGTGTCACCTATGTTATTTCGCTATTCTTCTGGCCAACTCCTGCGGTTCCATTGATCTGTGCGTTGCTCGTTCCAGCAGCGGTACGCTCTGGATTACCCGCAATGACAGCAGCCGTTGCAATTGCTCTAGCAGGGCAAGGGATGGCACTTTCCTCGGATTATATTGTTCAAGTAGCACCTGGGTTGTCTGCTGCATCTGCTGGTGTTGATATTGCAACAGTTGCTGATAAAGCGATGATTCTGTCACTTGTTACTGGAGGTGTAGCCATTCTACTTGCATATGTATTGCTGCGAAAAGGAATCCGTAAAAAAGGCGATGCACGAATTGAAAAGGACTTAAAAGGATTACAGTCTTCTACATCTTCGAATCACAAAGCTCAAACAAAACACGTTACGTTTTGGAGTAAAACGTTTGCTGTAATTGTTCCGCTAACATTGTTAGGTGTTGTTGGCTTCATGATTTATGAGAAGCTTCTTTCTGGTAGGATGAGTGGTTTAGAAGGAGGCGATGGTGCTGCATTCATTGGGGGAGTAGCTGCAGTTCTCTTATTGATTATTACATTCGCATATGGGAGACAGCACGCACTGGATTATATTAGCAACCATATTACAGATGGATTTGTATTTGCATTTAAGGCGATGGGACCAGTGATTCCGATTGCAGGGTTTTTCTTTCTAGGAAGTCCCGAATTTTCGGGGAGTATTCTAGGGGTTGAGGAGAATGCGCCAGCACTTTTATTTGACCTCGTCCAATCGGTACAAGATTACCTTCCGCAGAGTGCATTTCTTGCAGCTTTTAGTCTTTTAATAATCGGTATTATCACTGGTCTTGATGGTTCAGGTTTCTCTGGTTTACCGTTAACAGGGGCATTGGCAGCCACTTTACAAAACAGTGCAATTGATGCTTCGACGCTTGCTGCTATCGGTCAAATGGGAGCGATTTGGACAGGTGGAGGAACAATCGTTGCTTGGTCTTCCTTAATTGCAATTGCCGGATTTTGTGGGGTATCTGTGATGGAACTCGTACGGAAAAACTTTATACCGGTTATATGCGGTTTAATTATAGCTACGGTCTTTGCAATTTTTATGCTTTAAGTATGTTATGACCTCGTTAGGATATTATTGATAGAGGAGGAAGTAATCATTTGTTACTATAGAGGAAAGTTTGGGAAATCAAGCAAAGATGAAGGGAGTATCGTCATGCCAATCAATACAGTTGAAATGATCGGGAAGTCACTGGACACCTTGTTTGATGAAACAGAATTCCTAAATGAAATTCAAGATCAGAACAGGGAAAAAGCTTTCCGAGCGCTAAGATCAATCTTATCCACTCCGAATCATGTAGCTAAATCTTTTCTTCGGGTTACACTTGAAAATGAAGAGGTAATTCGAATTCCTGCTTTTCGGGTACAGCATAATAATATTCTCGGACCATACAAAGGCGGGATTCGTTTTCATGAATCGGTTCATGAAGATGAGGTGATTAATTTAGCTACTCTAATGACGCTAAAGAATGCACTACATGAAGTTCCGTTTGGCGGTGGAAAGGGTGGTATTGTAATCGACCCGAGGAAATATAATATGCGAGAGCTGAATCTAATCTCGCGAAAATATGTACAGTATTTCAGTGATATTCTAGGGCCAGATAAAGATATTCCAGCGCCTGATGTAGGGACGAGTGAACGTGAAATGGACTGGATGATGGGAGAATTTAAAAGCATTCATCCAGGTGAAAGCTATCGTGGTAGTTTTACCGGTAAAAGTGTTGTCAACGGAGGATCGTTAGGACGTAGAGAAGCAACCGGAAAAGGTGTTTATTATTCCTTTCGTTATTTATTACATGATTTCATAGAGGAAAAGGAAACATGGCTAACCGAACGCGAAAACGCTGCTGCTAAGAATTTACTCCTTCATAAAGATAAACGATTGCAAGTAGCAATCCAGGGATTTGGGAATGTAGGATCTGTTGCAGCATTAGAAGCACATCAATGCAAATTACTAAATAATAAAGTCGTTGCTGTAAGCGATCACAATGTAGCGCTTTACAACAAGGACGGTCTTGATATACCAACGCTTGTTAAATATACGTCGAAACATCAGAGAGATTTACCGAAAACGACGGATGAATTACAAGCGGCTGGTATAAATGCTAGTATTCGAGCGCGTGAAGAATTATTAACACTAGATATTGATGTTCTGCTTTTAGCAGCTTTAGAAGACCAAATTCATGAAGGGAATATGGAGCAGATCAAAGCAAACATAATCGTTGAGGCAGCTAATGCTCCAATTAACAATACAGCAGATGACTATTTAAATAAAAATGGCGTCATTATTATCCCAGATATTTTAGCAAATGCAGGCGGTGCTATCGTATCCTATTTTGAATGGCTACAAGGCAGAGAAACGCAATTTTATTCGGAGAAAGAAGTTTATACGAAGTTATATGAGAAAATGAAAGCGACCTTTGATATTGTGTATCCAAATTATTTCTCGGAGCCGTTAACATTAAGGCAACATTGCTATCGCCATGCTGTGATGAAGTTATCTATGATTTTGTATAGGCAGGGTAAGCTTTATTGAGTCTAGAAAAGAAAAGGCTATTTCGTCTTTTCTTTTTTTATGTGTTACATTACTTCAATCTGGAATATAACGTATTTTGATTACATAGCATGTACTGGGTAAGAACATTCAAAAGAGGGGGGAGAGAATTTTGAATGCGATCCTAGTTGCGCTTATTGGTATGGTTATTTTTGCTTTAGGTTATCGCTATTATTCAAAGTTTATCGGGGAAAAGATTTTTAAGTTGGATCCAAACTATGTGACTCCAGCACATCGGTATAAAGATGGTGTTGATTTTGTTCCGACAAATAAGTTTATCTTATGGGGACATCATTTTACCTCTGTAGCCGGGGCAGCACCAATTGTAGGTCCAGCGATTGCTCTATATTGGGGTTGGTTACCTGCCTTTTTATGGGTAATCTTAGGGACGGTATTTGCGGCAGGCGTACATGATTTTGGAACGTTGGCATTGTCCGTTCGAAATAAAGGGCAATCTGTTGGTACGATTGCTGAAAAGCTAATTGGCAAACGTGGAAAAATTTTATTTCTATTTATTATCTTAACCCTTGTACTAATGGTTAACGCCGTGTTTGCATGGGTAATCGCAAACCTATTTATTACGTATCCTTCCAGTGTTTTTCCAGTCTTTATTCAGATTCCACTAGCAATTTGGATTGGGTATGCTGTGTATAAACGAAATGCCAAAATGCTTGTGCCATCCTTGATTGCACTTGCTATTATGTATGTTGCCGCTATTTTATCTGCTGATATTGCATTTTTACAAATTGATTTAGTTGCATATATGGGTGGTGAAAATGGTGCAGGATTATTCGGTCTAGGTGCAGTATCGACCGCATTTTTAATTTGGATTGTCATATTGATGATCTACGTGTACATTGCTTCAACACTCCCAGTCTGGAAATTGTTACAGCCTAGGGATTTTATTAACTCCCATCAGCTTGTTGTTGGTCTCGGTATTTTATATTTAGGTTTAATATTTACAAATCCACACATTACAGCACCTGCGACAAATCCGGATTCGGATATATCATGGTTACCATTATTGTTTATTACGATAGCGTGTGGAGCTATTTCAGGGTTTCATGGACTCGTATCCTCGGGAACCTCTTCGAAACAATTAAACAAAGAAACAGATGCACGTTTTGTTGGATACTTTGGAGCAGTAGGGGAAGGTGTGTTGGCGTTAATTTCAATTCTCGCTGTAGCTACATTATTTGCTAGTACAGCTGATTTTAATGCTGCTTATGGAAGCTTTACACAGGCAAATGCAGGTGGTTTAGGTAATTTTGTTGAAGGAGCTGCAGTTCTGGCTGGTGGATTAGGTATATCCGCTAACATTTCAACGACTATTGTTTCCATCATCGTTGTTAGTTTTGCTGCAACAACATTAGATACGGCAGTACGTTTAATGCGTTACATTATTGCTGAAATTGGTTCTGAGTATAACGTTAAAGCGTTAACCAAAAAACATGTTGCCACATCTGTTGCTGTCTTATCGAGTACGGCATTAGTATTAATTCCTGAGGGACCAAATGGATTCGGTTCTGGTGGATACTTAATCTGGCCATTATTTGGAACAGCTAACCAGCTATTAGCTGGTATTAGTTTACTATTAATTTCAATTTGGTTAAAACGACTCGGAAGGAACTATGTTTACACATTAATTCCAATGATATTCCTAATGTTCATGACACTCTATGCACTATTCCAACAAGTACTGTTTGAATGGTCATGGATTGGTGATAATTCCAATACATTATTATTTGTGTTAGGAGCGATTATTTTTGTCTTTGCAGCTTGGATTGCGCTAACGTCTTTCCAAGCATTGACTGGAAAATTTGAACAGTCGATAAAAGATGATTAACGGAATGGAACGAGGAAGGGATCTTATCTGGATCCCTTTTCTACATAATTTGAGGCAGGTGATAGAATGCTAGATAAAGTAAAACAACTTATAACGTTTTATGAAGCTGTAATAAGCATGCCGCACCGACAGGAGATTGCTCGTGAGTTGAGAAACGAAGACGATATGTTTCTATTACTGCTATATTCAGAAATGCTTGGCATTCCAAATCCAGTTTATTATTTTACGTTAGAATTGTATCCTTATATGATGGAAAATTATCATGAATGGCATTTGCGTATGGGGATGGAAAAGTCACCAATGACAGGCATGCGTTGCTGTTAAAAGAGAGGGGGAGGAAATGCTATGCCGGTAATTAATAAAAAAATTCTATTTGTAGGTGGCAAAGGTGGTGTTGGGAAATCTACATCTGCAGCAGCTATTGCTTGGAAGTCTGCAAAACAGGGGAAGAAGACGTTACTTATTTCCACTGATCCAGCACATAACGTCGGAGATATTTTCAGCCAGTCAATTGGTGGGAAAACAAAACTAATAGCAAAAAATTTATTCGCACTGGAAATCGATCCGGCGATCGAGACGGAAAAATATATTAAAAATGTCAAAGAAAACTTGAAGGGCACGGTTCAACCTTCGATGGTAGAAGAGGTTAACCGGCAATTAGATACTGCCAAAGCTTCACCAGGTGCAGAGGAGGCGGCATTATTTGATAAGTTAATCGCAATTATTCTAGAAGAACGTGCACACTTTGATCAAATCATATTTGATACAGCACCAACTGGTCATACAATAAGGCTGCTTACTTTACCTGAGCTTATGGGAATATGGATAGAAGGCTTACTAAAAAAGAGAAAGAAAACGAATGAAAATTACTCGCAATTGTTAAATGATGGTGAGCCAATAGAGGATCCAATTTATGAAGTGTTGAAGTTTCGTCAGGAGCGGTTTTCTAAAGCGAGGAAGGTACTACTTAATCAAGATGAAACGGCTTTTATTTTTGTATTAAATCCAGAGAAGCTTCCGATTTTAGAAACTAAAAAAGCAATAGAACTCCTTCAAACCTATCAATTGCCTGTAAAAACGTTGCTTATCAATAAAGTGTTACCGAAAGTTGTAGATGGGAATTTCTTTGAAAAACGAAAAGAACATGAGCGAAAATATATGCAGATGATTGAAACTACATTTCATAAACAAACCCTTATTTATATTCCGTTGTTTTCAGAGGATATAACGAGTAAACAACAATTAGAGGAAGTCAGCAGCTATTTAGAACAAGTATAATGATATTTAGTCGGATATAAAAGTCGAATCAGCCGGAAAAAAGTTATCACGGTTGGTAATAACACAAAAGTTAGAAAGCCAACCGTGATCTAGTCGTCTGAAAATCTCCTTCCATCATATGAAAAGCTAAAACCATAAAACTAGTTACGTACAGATACTATTTCTTCCACAGTGACTTTCGCTGCATTCTCTGATACACCAGGTCGTTTAACAAAGAACGAACAAATTAATCCCACCACTGAAATTCCTGTAATAAAGTAGAAAGCATACTTCACTCCTGCAGCTAAAAATTCCGGTTCAGAGGCATCAGGGAAACTAATCAGATAGCCGCTTTGACCACTCGTAAAGACCGTAATTGCAATAGCTGTACCAGCTGCTCCCGCAACCTGATTCAGTGTATTCATCGCGGCTGATCCATCTGCATATAACGGACGTGGCAGTTGGTTTAGCGCATTTGTTTGGGATGGCATCATAACCATCGTTAAACCAAAGAATAAAACCATAAATGCTACAATAATTTGCCAAATTGGAGTTTGACTTGAAATAACGGTTGTAAAAATGATATTCCCGATTACTAAAATAATGGATCCGGTAATGACGAATACGCGTGGTCCCCATTTATCAAATAGTGTTCCGACAATTGGTGACAGAATAAAGTTAACCGCATTACCAGGAAGAAGTATTAAGCCAGCCACGACTGCAGTAAATAGCAGGGAACCTTTCAAGTAAAGTGGCAGTAAAATAGCGGTCGATAAAATTACTAAAATACCGAGGAACATCATCAATGTACCTAACGTGAACATGGGGTATTTAAAGACGCGTAAATTAACCATTGGTTGCTTCATTGTCAGTTGACGAGCACTAAATAGGATAAGTGCAATTATTCCTGCAACTAATGTACCCCAAACCTTTGGAGATGAAAACGGCTCTTCGGCCATGGTGCTTAAAGCAAAAATAAGTCCGCCAAATCCAACCGTTGAAAAAAGAATGGAAACAAAATCAATTTTAGGCTTCGTAATTTCCGAGACATTTGAAATTTTGGCTATTGCGTAAAATGTTAATAATACGTATAAAAGTGAACTGATCCAGAAAATATACGGCCAATCTAGCGCACTAATAATCAAGCCTGAAAGCGTTGGTCCTAATGCTGGAGCTAATGTAATTACGAGCCCCATTAGTCCCATTACCGTGCCACGCTTGTGTACTGGAAATATAATTAAGAGAACCGTCGTCATAACTGGAAGGATAAGCCCCGTTCCGATTGCTTGGATGATACGACCAAGTAATAAAATCGTAAAGCTCGGTGAAAGTGCAGCTAAAATTCCCCCGAATAACGAAATGACTAATCCCCCGATAACTAATTGTCTTGTTGTATACCATTTCATTAACAATGCTGTAATCGGTACTAGAATTGCTAATACTAATAAGTATCCAGTCGTTAGCCACTGCGCCGTACCAGCAGTAATTGTATATTCTTCCATAATGTTTGTTAACGCCATATTTAATGCTGTTTCACTAAATAATCCAAGAAAAGCACCTAACATTAATATAAATGCCATTGTCTTCGGATTTTTAACTTGAATTTGTTTGTTCATTGTAATCCCCTTTTTCTTATTGATCATACTTATATGCGTAATGTAACGAATGAATTATTACATGCTTTAAAATATCACTAGATCTTATGCCTCTATATTTATTATTGAAAGAGCATTGTAGATGATGAGCGAATTTCTATCCATTCCCGTGGCACACCTCCACAACGCCAAGCGGTCTGTTTTTAACCTTATCAAAATTTTTTTCTATAAGTCAACATGTTTTTATGTGTCTATTCACTTTGTTGTCACAATTTTGACACATTTGTAAATCGTCAACTTAGTTTACGATGTTAAATATAATATAAAATCACTTGAATGTCAATTTGGTTGACAAATAATATCGGTTTTTGTATAGTTAGGACGATGAAAAGGATAGGGGTGAATTGTTTGGATAGCAAGTTTCAAAACTTAGACTTCATCGACAGCCTTAGTGAGCGCCATCAACAACTTCGAAAAATAACGGAGCAATTATGGAATGATAGCAGTGAGATTTATTTATCAAACTCAGAGTGGTTTATTATGGCGAGAATTTATAGACAAAATCCTACAATTGCTTACGTCTCCAAAAACGTAGATATTTCTAGGCAAGCAACCCATAAGTTTATTAAACAACTGGAGAAGAAAGGATTACTGGAAATTAGTAATGTGGAGCATAACAAGAAAGACAAATGTTTACGGTTAACGAAATTAGGCGAAGAATGCTATGAAAAGAATGAAGCTTTGAAAGCGAACATAGAAAAGCAACTAGCAGACAAGATTGGTTCAGAAAATTTAACCGTACTTAAAAAAATATTAAAAATGGATTGGGGATTGTAAAACGGATAAAGCCTGTTTATGTTCATATGCTATTTCTTTGTCATCCTGGAATATAACTAGTAAACTAAACATAGTGAAAATAAGTTTTATTTAGAGAAAGGATGAGGAGAATGAAAGCGTTTGTTTTAGAGCAGGGTGAATTAAAGGTTAAAGAAATGGATGAGCCTACTGCAGGTCCGCATGATGTTGTCGTTGCATTACGCGCTGCTGGATTAAACCGCAGAGATTTATATATTCCGGATCGTTTAGGAAGTGATAAAGATGCCTTAATTCTTGGATCGGATGGTGCTGGGGTTATTGAATCTGTTGGAGAAGCAGTAACGAGAGTTCGTGTTGGAGATGAAGTAATTATAAATCCGTCGCTCCGTTGGTATGAAAATAGTGATGCACCACCAAAAGGATTCGATATTTTAGGAATGCCTGATCATGGTACATTTGCTGAGAAAATAGCCTTGTCAGAAGAACAAGTGGAAAAGAAGCCGAGTTATCTATCATGGGAAGAAGCTGGTGTATTTGCACTTGCAGCATTGACTGGCTATCGAGCTCTATTTACGCAAGGAGAAATTAAAGCAGGTGAAACGGTATTCATTCCTGGAGCAGGAAGCGGGGTTGCAACCTATTTAATTGCTTTCGCTAAAAATGTAGGTGCGAAAGTAATCGTCACTTCCCGTAGTGAAGAAAAGCGAAACAAAGCCAAAGAGCTTGGAGCTGATATTGCACTGGATACAAATAGTGATTGGAAAAAGGAACTAGCAAATGAAACGATTGATTTAGTGATTGATAGTGTCGGTGCAGCAACATTTAACCGTTCCTTGGAAGTATTAAAAAAAGGCGGGCGAATCGTAATTTTTGGTGCTACAACCGATGATAGTATCGACTTTAATTTACGTGCATTTTTTTATGGACAATATAAATTATTGGGATCAACAATGGGAAGCAGGCAGGAGCTGCAAGCTGCGCTGAAGCATATGGAAAACTATCAAATGCATCCAGTAGTTGATCAGTCGTTTGCACTTAATGAAGCACAAGCTGCTTTTGACACGTTAAAAGAGAGCAAACAATTTGGTAAGATTGCCTTACGAATATAGCACTGCTGAGATAGCTGGTATACAAATGGAGTGGTCATCATACGACCGCTCCATTTTCGATGTTTGGTGTAATGTTTCGCATCGTGATTCATGTTTATTATATTTGTTCAGCTAGAGTTGCTTGTCATTTCATCTTATTTCAGAATTTACTTTTGCTGCATTCGAATCGAAGCCAAATTCCGTGACATATCCATTTATGCTCCATACACCAAGCTTTCCTTTTTCTGCCTCAGCTTCAATTTCACGAAATCGATCAACATATTTATCATTTGGCGGGAAAACATAGGCCACACGTGCTAGGCCTTCTTCCAAGAGAATTTCGTTAAACATGTCGCCGTCTTTTGTATAAGCATAAGCCAAAATACGGTCATAACGATCTCGTAACTCTGTACCATATTCTAGATTGATAGAATCTCCTTTGCTGAACGTATTTTCCATCAGTTTACTAGCTTCTTCGCCAAAAGGTTGCACCTCATCAGCATTTCGCTTTGTTTCTGGTGTATCCACTAAAAGCAATCGCACATATTCATCTGTCCCATCAATGGTTGCAATGAACGTATCGCCATCAACAACACGTACAAAGGTTGCATGATCCGAGTCAAAAGCAATACTGCTGCAACCTGATAATAATAAAAGAAAATATATAATTATTAAATTTTTCACAAGATATCCCTCTCTTAAACTAAATCCTAAATACGAGCGTTTGAAAAAATTTCAAACGCTCGTATTTCACTAATCGACCGAAGTTTCCATCCATTGCCGTCCTTCAACCTGCCTTGTAACGAGCATACTGGATACAGCGTCACCAGTTGAATTAACCATCGTTGCAGGTGGGTCAACGACAACTCCGATTGCTGATATAATTGGTAAAGCTTCAATTGGCAGACCGTATAGTGTTACAATCATCAATTCTCCAATAAAACCGCCGCCAGGTATGCCACTCATGACGATTCCGGAAAGGAGGGAGACTCCAATTGCAGTTAAGAATGTGTCGAATCCTGTGAAATCCATATTAAATACGCCGAAAACAAAAGCGATCTTTAACATGGCGGAAAGGCAGGAACCGTCCATATGTATAGTAGCTCCGAGCGGTATTACGGTTTCTCGAATATCTTTTGGAACACCCATTTGTTTGGTTGCTTGAAGGTTTGCTGGAATAGCTGCGACACTGCTTCCAGTGCCAAGCGCAGTTGCTGCAGGTGCAAGAATATTTTTCCAAAACCGCGTAATTCCTTTTTTACCACCAGCAATAAATGCATAGCATGTAAAACCGATAGCAAAGTAGAGGATCGAAACAGGATAGTAAATAATAATTGCTTTTGCATAATCACCGATTAATGCTGTACCGAATTCCCCAATTAAAGCTGCAAAATAAGCCCCTAAACCGATAGGTGCATAATACATAACAAGCTGAATGATTTTCATAAATACTTCTGAACCACTTGTTAAAAACTTAGCGAACGGCTTTCCTTGCTCACCAGTTAAACCAGTAGCCACTCCAATTAATACAGAAAAAATAATTAGTGCAAGCATATTGGAGCGCGAAAATAAATCTACAAAGTCCGGGACAGTAAATGTTTCAACAAGTTGATCAGCTAGACTAATTTCTTCAACTTCTTCAGGTTCTATTAATGGTATATCCACACCAGAACCGGGCTGAAAAATAACTGTAGCTGCAAGCATGAAAAAAGAAGCAATAATCCCTGTAAGGATAAATACAGTCATCATGGAGCCCATAATTTTTCCGAGTCGCTTCATGCTATCCATGCTTGCGATTGCGGATGAAATCGTAAAGAAAACGAGTGGAACAACAACCATAAATAAAAGGTTTATAAAGATATCCCCAAGTGGTTTAATCAATGTAGCTTGTTCACCAAAAATAATACCTATAATTGATCCCACGACAATAGAGGATAACAAAATAATAGGGAAGCGATATGCCTTTATTTTTTCTTTCACAACATTCATTCCTTTTCGTGTAGATTTTGGATGACTTCTTCTTCTATCGTACACGAAAATGTCTCATGAAAATAGAGTCTTATTTTAAATAAGGGTAAATTAGATCAATTGCTTGTTGCATTTTTTCACTATTTCTCCTGTAGATCTCCTTTGATTCATGGTTTTCAGTCGCCAGTGTAAAGAGCTCCAAATCTGCTTGGCACTTCTTCATCGTAGCTAATAATAGCGGCATTTCAGTTGGTGCTGGAACAGCAATGTGGTCATCAAATAAGTCAACAAAAAGCTGCCCGTCACTATCCGCTTGACCTAGAAATACATTTTCAATAGCGACATTAAGTTTATCTAGTTCTGTTTCCAGCCAATTCGTATTCAAGGATAAATTTGCTAATGGCTCAAGCAGCACTTTTCCATCCATGATAACCGTTTGAGGCTCTTTTTTTGGTGAAAGATTAATCCCCAAATCTTTAGCAGTAAGTGGAAGGTTTTCTCTTTTCGGTAATACACTTAATGAACCGGATGGCTCCAACACTGCGAATTCGACATCTGACGCTAGGAAGATATTGTTGTCACGAAGCTTTTCCAGTAAGTCGTCCGTGGAATAGCCTTCTTTTTTTAGGTTATCCTCCATAATTTTCCCGTCTTGAATGAATACCGTGCTTTTTCCCTCCGTAAAATCTCTGAATGATTTGCTTTTTAAAGCTATTTTTTCTACGCCATATGGGACGATGAACCAGATAATCATTCCGATGGCAGCGTATACGAAATTCGTGTTTGGATCAATTGTGTGGATAGCAGCAATTCCGCCAAGTACAATGCCTGAAATGGTTTCAAAAATATTTAGCTGTGATAACTGCTTTGTACCTAACCATTTGATCATGAAAAATAACAAAGCAATTAACGTTAGAGACCTTAAAATAACAATAATCCATTCTGGCATCTGTTTTCACTCCTTTCTACTTACTTGCATAAGGGCAACTAAGGCATTTGCTCAGGAATCTTGTACTCCAACGTATAAGGGTTTCTAAGAATCCCTTTAACCAATGCTAGGCTTTCTAATATTGCGGTTCCTGTTTAGAAAGCTCAATCACTTGATAATGCAAATCCTGTTTTACATCTGAAATGATTTGCTCGACTTGCTCGAATACTTGCTTTGCTTGCTCATCCTGAACCTTATTTGCTAGTATTTCAAGACTGGCTTCAACACTTTTAATGGATGAATAGCAGCCTTTTACCTGTGAACCGACTGTCATGCGATCAACTCCAATTATCCCTTTGGTTTAAATATAAGAGCGCCAACGACTCCGAATATAATTGCTGCTGAAATACCAGCACTTGTTACTTCAAACATTCCCGTCACAACTCCAATAATTCCATGCTGCTCGGCTTCCTGCATAGCACCATGGACAAGAGAATTACCGAAACTTGTAATCGGTACAGTTGCACCAGCTCCGGCAAAGTCAATCAATGGTTCATACAATCCGAACCCATCAAGAATTGCTCCACTAACAACGAGAATGGTTAATGTATGAGCTGGTGATAGTTTGAAAACATCGAACATAATTTGTCCAATAACACATATTAATCCACCGATAAGAAATGCCCAGAAAAATATCATAAAATCTCACTTCTTTCAATTGATACTGCATGTGCGATACAAGGTATCGGGTCACTCTGTTGCACACTGAGAGGGGAGTGCAAGGAGCCAGTGGCAACAACTAGTATCCGATTTAAATCTCCTTGTATCAATTGCTTTAAAAAGTGTCCATAAGTTACAACAGCTGAGCAGGCAGAGCCACTTGCGCCTGCAAGAACAGGCTGCCCTTCTCGATAAATCGTTAATCCACAATCGACGTACTTCTCCTCTTCAATCGGGATATTTCGCTGATGCATGTAATCGAGCGATACTTCTCTCCCGACATGCCCGAGGTCGCCAGTAATAATCAAATCATAAAAAGATGGATCTACATTTCGTTCTTTTAAGTGGACTTCGATTGTATCTGCAGCTGCAGCAGCCATTGCACCACCCATATTGAATGGATCTGTCATTCCCATATCCACTACTTTTCCAATTGTTGCCGAAGTAACAATTGGACCGACTCCTTCTTTAGCTACTAGTGCACACCCAGCACCGGTAACAGTCCATTGCGCTGTTGGTGGCTTTTGTCCACCGTATTCAGTCGGGTATCGGAATTGCTTTTCCGCAGCAGCATTATGGCTGGATGAGCCGCTTAATATATAATTCGCACCATTTCCATTGATAATCGCAGCAGATAATGCCAAGCTTTCCATGGAGGTTGCGCAGGCGCTGAACAATCCAAAATATGGAAGCCCCATCGTGCTTGCAGCAAAGCTTGTCGGTGTAATCTGATTAATTAAATCCCCACTAATGAAAAATTCTACCTGTTCCTTATCGATTGGGCTTTTTTTTACAGCGATTTGACAAGCTTCCTCCATCATTGTTTGTTGTGCTTTTTCAAAGGAGTCTTGCTGTAACCATATATCGTCGTGCAAAATATCAAATGCCTCAGGAATCTTGCCATTTGCTTCAAAAGGTCCTCCGACGGTTCCAGTTGTGAGGATAACAGGCTTGTTTTGGAAAATCCATGTCCGGTGTCCAGTAAGCATTACAAACCACCCCATTGTATAAGTATTGTCTTAATTAAAGCTATGACAAAAGCGGCAAATACACCATAAACAATGACGGGTCCAGCTAATTTCAGCATATTTCCGCCAACACCTAGAATAAAGCCTTCCGTTCGATATTCGATAGCAGCTGAGATAACCGCATTACCAAACCCGGTAACAGGTACTGCTGATCCAGCACCAGAGAATTGACCAATTCGGTCATAAAATCCGAATCCTGTTAATAACATTGTTATGAAGATTAGTGTTGCGGTCGTAGGGTTTCCAGCAGTTTTTTCCGTGAAATGGAAAAAATAAATGTAAAATGTAGTTATGATTTGCCCAATAAAACAAATGAAGCCGCCGACGAGAAAAGCTTTTATACAATTTTTTAGAATAGGTCTTTTAACTTCTCTTTTTGATTGAAAATCCTGATACTCCTGTGCTTCAGGGGGGAGGTTTTTCTTTTTCTCATCTGACATTTGTTATCACTCTTTCTACTAGGTCTGTTCCTTCGATAATGTGACAATCTGTTTCAAGCTCTTTTTTAATTTTTTATTTGAAATTTCTCCATCAAGTATCTGTTTTTCCAGTTTATCCAGTTCTATAATTATTTTTTTATCTGTAGATAATTCAATTTCTAAATCTTTAAATTCATTTTTCATTTCTTTTTGATATTGCTTCTGAATTTTTGCTAATTCAAAGCGCTTCATATGCTCAATTTCAATGGCTATTAACATGGTATCATCTGTATTTACCGCCTTTACTGTTGTGATTTCTGCATGCTTACTAAGGAGGTCTTTTGCATTATTGGATGGTTGCTGATTAATTAGTGCCTCATTCGATATTTTTGTTATATCAATTGTTTCTTCTTTGTTTTTAGTTGGCTCCATGGATAGGTTATTCCCGCATGCAGTAAGTAAAAGTACGACACCAAGGAATAGAATAAAGATTTTTTTATACATATTCACACTCAACTTTCATTTGAGATATGTAAGAGGCTGTCTCTGGACAACCCCTTTTATATCGGGAAATACATTTTATACGAGCGCTAACACGTTTTGGTTATTGTTTATATTGTGGTTCTTCTTGCTCAATTTGAGCTACTCTTGGTTCAACACTTTGCAGTATGTTCATTGTTTGTTGTGCAGCATTCTGATAGAGCTGCTTTGCTTGTTTATTCTCTGTTTGGAGCGCAAACTGTTCAAAGCTTGCTTGTGCACTTTTTAACCCAGCAATTGTTTGTTTTACTTGAGTTGCTACTGTCATCGAATCCCTCCTCGAGTATACTTGCACTATTTATGGTGATTCAAAACGACCTTAATATACTTTGTATTTATTTCCATTTCCAGTTAAAATAAGTAAATAATGTTATTTTTGAAACATTTTAGTCGGTTCATTCGTCCTATATAGTGGAAGATAATTTTGGGAGGAGGGGCAGTCATTAGAAGGGCTATTATCTTTGTCATTATTCTAGTGATAAGCTTTATTGGGATAGGATTTTTGATTGATGGAAATGGAAAAGGAAAAGGTACGGTTGTTACTGCAACCTCCACGATTGAAGTTGAAGATAATTTTCTTATACATATAAGGGTGGAGGATGTAGATGACGGAATTCAAGTGCAATGCTCACTTCAATATATTGGGAGAGAAGACATTTTACTCGAACATCAAACGCCATTAGTATCTGCTTTTTTCGATGAAACCATACATGATTTTACAGAAGATAAGGTAGCGAAGACACTTCACCAGGGTAGTATTTATCATCAACCAACAATATTACTTCCTTATCCAGAAATACCAGATTTAGATTTAAAAATTTTTGCTAAGTTCTGGGTCGATGAAGAACTTATAACTATCCAACATAATGAGCAATTGGAGTTCGACTAAAAAAACGATGTATTCGGGCAGAATACATCGTTTTTAACATTTTATATCAGCTTTTTATTTTTTATTGAATCCTTTTTGTTTTACAAATGGTGTTACATCCATTCTTGTTGGTTCACTGAATTTGCGTAACATTTGATCAGACCATGTATCTATTTTCGTATTCGAAGAGCGTGTTTCATAATACTGCTTCATCTCATTATCATATGCTTCAATATGTTTTTGCTGCTCATGAAATGGTGAGTATTTATTTTCATGATAAATGGCTTCCAGAGGAAGTCTCGGTTTAATGTCAGGTTGATGATCTGGATAGCCAACAACAAGCCCGAAAAGTGGGATAACATGCTCAGGCAATTCTAGAAGTTCATTTACACGATTAATATCATTTCGTAAACTGCCGATATAGCATATACCAAGTCCCATTGATTCAGCAGCTAGTGCCGCGTTTTGTGCAGCAAGCGTGGCATCAATCGTAGCAACAATAAATTGCTCCGTGCTTTCTAAATTATCCGCAATGGTAACTTTTTCATCAGCATTTGCAAGCTGATAAATTCGATGTAAATCCCCACAAAACATATATAAATGAGCGTTATTTTTTACATGTGAATGTCCAGATACTTTATAAAGCTCTTCCTTCAATGCGTTATCCGTTATTCCGATTATGGTATATGCCATCACATTACTGGATGTGGAAGCCTGTTGAGCAGCTTTGACAATTGTATGTATTTGCTCTTTCGTTAATGCTTCATCTTTGAATTTTCGAATGGAACGATGATTAAGTATGGTTTCAATGGTTTGGTTCATTTATAAAAGCCTCCTTATTTAGTTATTCTGAGTATATACTAAAAACAGTATTAGCTGTAGGACTATCATTGGTTTGTTGCCACTCTGTAAGGAGTTCGATAGTCGGTTCCATGATGTCTGGTGTAACGATTGTAATGCTCTCATTATCTACCCATTCAATGTAGATAAATGGCCACTTATAATTTAAAATAGTATCATTACTTGTTTCATTATTCAAAGAAAGTAACTTCCAGTTGGCTAAATCAACAACAACAATTGTATCTAAATTGTTGTCGGTTGAATGAAATCGACTAAAATGAAGAACGATTTTAGATTCATCTGGTGAGAGAATGAAATTACTGAATTTTGCTATATCCGCAACAAGATAAGCTAATTTTTCATTCGTTGGATGAAAAATTAGATAGGAGCATAAATCTTGAACACAGGAAAACTCCAGTAAATAGATGTCATGAACTTCCGATGATATCCTTTCTAAATGCATCTCATAAATGGCTTGTTTTCGATTATTGACCCCATTGAGGTATTCATTCAAAATAGGTACCATTTTTAGGCTAATTAGAATTTGTTCATCTTCCAGAGAAAACTCAATAAAATCCTCGCTTTCCTCTTCTTCTTGCTGTTCAATAAGTACAGGATCTTTTTCTGTTTCGTCTGGAACCGTATCAACCTTTTCGATAATAGCTGGAGTAGAACCGGAACAACCTGTTAAAAGTAATAATATGAACAAGGGAATCCATTTCATCATACAAATCGCTCCATTATATATTTATATTCAGTGAAGTGGAGATCACTTTGTTGACTATTATCTTGGGTTCTGATGTCATTCCATAAGTTGTAAGACTTCATACAGTTCCACTTGGTGAATATATTTAATTATACAATAATAGAAACGATTTTATTAGTACAAATAATTAAAAAGACACCCATGGGGATGTCTTTTAGATTTTTTCACCATCTTTGTTGTTGTCATTTACACCGTTTGTTAAATAATCCGTATCAAGAGCAGCTTTTTCCTCCTCGGTGACAGATGCATCATGATTTGGATTCTTGCCTTTTTTTCGGATGATTAGAATAACGATTAGGACGATTACAGCAATTAGAATAAAATAAAGCCAAGCCATCATTCCCACTCCTTGAATGTATTTTAGTTATCAACTTTTGCCTGTATAGGATGAGTTCAAACTAAAAGTTTCTTTTTTGTAAAAGATATAGAATGCGAACTAATGTGAAATGATGAATTGTGTGTGAACTCGCTACGAAAACACACTACGTTTTTCGCGGGTGACTCCGTGAGCCTTCTTCTTTCTGCAAAGTCTCACTTTGGCCACGTATCCGACGGCAGAAGTCTCCGCGCGTTTCCTCCGCTAGAATTGGCTCATTGGCTATTACTAACATCTTTTATCGATACAAAGACGTTTCTCTAACCAATGCGGGCGAGCGTAGGGCAATGACTCCTGCGGGAACAGCACGCGCCCGAAGACCCCGCAGAGCAGTCTTCTCGAGGAGGCTGAGGCCGTACCCGCGGAAAGCATCCGCTCGGAGCGACCCAGGACGGCGATAGTTGCTCAAACTTGGCAAATAATCATTAGTTCGTATTTTCTTTCAAATATGCTCAAGGCAATCAGTACTTATCCAGTTGCCACCAAATAAATAATAGGCAAAATGGTGAGGTGCCAAAGCTAAAATGTCTTGACCTTCTTTTTTAAAACAATTGGTATTGCTATTGTACTGTCTTTGTTTATAATCTATTCGTAAAGTTAATTATCATTTAATGAAAGTCTCTGTACATGTTAGTTAAGTACCCGTCGTAAGGTGTTGCTAAACTTTTGAAAGTTTGCACAGATACATACTAATTTATGTTTATTTTTGATACACTCTATTTAATGAATTAGAAGCAGGGAGAAGGGGAATGAAATGAAGACATTTAAGTTAAAGCGTTTGGAAGTTGTTGACCATGATGATGATGAAATTGAACAATTGAATATTAAACTACGTGATGGTCTTATCATTAACAGAGAGGATGATCAGGGACAGTGGTTGATTGAAGCTTATACGAATAAATCTTATATGGATTACTTCAAGAAGCTTCATGGAGAACAAGGGGAAATTATGATTCAAGCAACAATTACGAAAGAAAGTAATGAACCTGCTACGTTTATTACAACCGTTCTTGGAATAAATGAAATTGGAGATCATATCAATGTGTTGTTTATCGGTACAATCATCGACCGTAGAAAACATATTATTGAAGACTTATTAACAGACCTGATTGACCAGGGGTATCAAGGTAGAGAACTGCTTTCAAAGTTTAAAGAGCTGGCTTAATTGTTCTTTAATTCAGTCCTTTATCAGCTAGGAGTACTCATATGAAAATGTATTATTCGAAGTATCGGATGATAAATCGTTTGTCACCGGTACAAATGCTATTACTGTTTTATTTTATTACTGTATTGATATCTACATTTATATTAGCACTGCCATTTACACATCAAGATGGCGTACAGATAGCACTTGTTGATTTATTATTTACAGCAGTAAGTGCGATTAGTGTAACCGGATTGAGTACGATATCAATTGTTGATTCGTTAAGTACGGTTGGAATCATCGTGCTTGCGTTGATTATGCAATTAGGTGCGGTAGGAATTATGGCTATCGGTACGTTAATTTGGCTCGTTCTAGGAAAACGAATCGGTCTTAAAGAGAGAAGCTTAATAATGACGGACCAGAACCAGTCAAGTTTTCAAGGAATGGTTCGTTTAATTAAACAAATTATTTATGTATTACTTGTCATTGAATTCATTGGATTTCTTATTTTAGGAACGTATTTTCTACGGTATTTTTCAACAGCTAGTGAAGCATATTTACATGGTTTTTTTGGAACGATTAGTGCAATTTCCAATGCTGGATTTGACATTACAGGTCAATCGCTAATTCCATATGCGCATGATTACTTCGTTCAAACTGTTTACATGGTGTTGATTATTTTGGGTGCGATTGGTTTTCCCGTATGGATTGAAGTAAAAGAATATTTATTTTTTAAAAAAGGAAGAGGTCACTTTTTTCGGTTTAGTTTGTTTACAAAGCTTACGACGTCCACATTTTTTATTTTAATTGTGATTGGTGCAGTAGGGGTATTCTTACTGGATGTGAATCGCTTTTTTGTAGGGAAATCATGGCATGAATCATTGTTCTATGCGCTATTTCAGTCTGTGACAACTAGAAGCGGAGGCTTAGCAACAATGGACGTTAGCCTGCTTTCAGAGTCGAATCATTTATTCTTATCTTTCTTGATGTTTATTGGAGCATCTCCGAGTAGTGCGGGGGGAGGAATTCGAACAACAACCTTCGCTTTAGCATTAATTTTTATTATTACCTATATCCGTGGAGGAAGAAGTATTCGTATATTCAATCGGGAAATTTATGATGAAGATATGTCCAAGGCTGTAACGGTTACACTGGTTGCTTTTATATTTGTGTTTAGTTCGCTTTTGCTGATGTCTATTGTGGAACCTTTCTCTTTGGATCAAATCCTTTTTGAGGTAACATCCGCTTTTGGAACAGTAGGGTTGTCACTTGGGATTACCGGAGAATTGAGTACATTTAGTAAAGTTATTCTTATGTTATTGATGTTTATTGGGAGAGTTGGGATTATAACTTTTCTACTCATCTTTACAAAAAAGAAGAAAAAAGCGAAATACAGCTACCCGAAAGAAAGAGTTATTATCGGATAGATAATTTACGAATTAACACTCATTTTCCATTAGGGTGGAGGTATCCCGTATTCATCTTCCAAGTTTTTGTTTGGAAAACGAAAAAGGCTTGTGCTGCATGATGTTTAGCACAAGCCATTTTTTTGTTAGCAGTAAAATGCTGCTCCTACAATTATCAACAGTATAAAAAGCACAACGATCAGTGCGAAGTTGCTTCCGTAGCCACCACCGCAGCTGTAACTGTACCCTCCACAGTCGAATCCGCCATATCCATAGCCCATGCTTTTTCACCTCCCGATTGTACAGTATTACTTTATGCATCGGAAGACATTGTGTATAGACGTTTGCACTAGTTTTTAAAATAATCGTAAGTCATTTTATAAACTAAAATTGAACAAAAGCCTTTTAACTAGCTGGTTTATTCAGATAGATCCGTGTAACTGAGGATTTTTAATTGATCATTTTCATAGCCGATAATAAATTCATATGGATGCGTTTCTTTTTTGGTTTCCTGCTTATTTGGAACATTTCGTTCTATCGTTATATCTACAACCGTCTTGATTCGGTTATTTTCAATAACGGTGCTATCCACTTCTGAAAAATCAAGCGAAATGGTGTTAATATACCTATTTCTGAATTCCTGATAGGTGGAATCTAATTGCAATGAGCTTCCTAGCAGTGTATATGCACCAACATAGTCTCGGATAGATATATTTTCTAAAAAGTATTCGGTTAAGTATACTGCACCGTCAAGTACTTGCTCAGAATCAGAGGAACTGATTAGATCTGTAATACTTGAGAATTCAAGCTGATCATTTTGTGCTTCGTTGGACCATTGTGTGATTTGATCTAACACCTCGACAATTGGAATGCTGAAACCGATTGTACCATCTTGTGTTCCCACAGAATTAATACCAACAATTTCACCAGTTTGTCGCTTAATTAAGGGACCGCCACTATTACCTTGAGAAATCTGTGCTGAAATTTGATAAACGTTTGAATAATTATAGCCATCCACGGTAAAATTGCGGTCGCCACCAGAAATTATGCCAAGTGTTACTGTGTTTTGGAAGCCATGTGGACTCCCGAGGGCAATTACTTCATCGCCAATTTCAGCCATATGTTCAGTTGCGATAGATAGAGGAGTTCGACTAGCTAACTGTGGTACTCGAATCACAGCAACATCAATATCCTCACCAATACCTACCACGGCGGCAGGGTATATTTGGGCGTTGGCTGTTCGGACATAAATCGCATCCGCTTCCTTGATAACATGTGCATTGGTAATAATGTCACCTTTTTCATTATATAGAAAACCCGAACCAGTAAATGTGCTTTGCTCATTTTGGCCTTCTATTTGTATGACTGTTTTTTCTGCTTCATGAATAATCGATTTTAAATCAATTGCTGTTGAATCCGTCGTAACTTTATTTACCATAGGATTATTAATGATTAATGCCTGTGATTTCCAGTTATTATGAATATGAAAGATTACAATCGCACCGATGATTAAAACAACGACGGATGTAATAATAGGCAGATATCGCTTGTTTCGCATAGATGTTCACCTCGTTGATGGCACTGTATAGAGGTAGTTCAAAGGATTTTTCATCCTTTTTTGAACATGCTCTCTATGTAGAATTATTCTGTATACCATGTAATTTTACTTACCGTTACTTCAAGGGTGCTCGGTTTTTTATTTAAATCATAATGTGTAAATTCAAATTTACCAACTTCACCGGGATAGAGAACATCTGGAAACGTAACAACTTCGTTTGTTAGTATTTCCGATCCGTCCTTTGCAACAATAGTATATTCAACTACAACTGAGTGTACTGGCACAGTAGCAACGCTCTTGACCTCACCTTGAACAACGAGGTGATCTTGTTTATTCTTTTTAATACTTGCAGAAACGAGTTCAATCGCATCGTTTTCATTTAATTCATTTTCCTGTGCAGCACTGTTCATTGCTTGTTCAATTCGTTGCTGTTGAGCTGTTTCAAATGCTGTTTTTTCTTTCTCGATGGTTGTATAAAGACTATCGAGCTTTTCTGATTCCGGAGCATACTTTAATCCGTCTTCCACTAATAATAGAGCATCATTGAATTGTTTTTGATTCAGCTGCTCACTTGCTTTTGTAAACGAATAATCAATAATTTGGTTACGGATCGTCTGTGTAAGGTCTCTTGCATCCTCTTGATTAATAGCTTCTGCATCCCAAAGCATGATTTTTAAATCATCAATTCCAGGACCTTGTTCTAAGCTGTGTGTAAGCTCTGCAATTTTTAAATGATTGCGTACAGTTTCTATTTGATTAATCATTTGGTCAACTGCTGAACCATTATAATTTTTTAATAGTGCAGATGCATCATGAATGGCTGTGCTAGCTTCCTGAAAACGTTTCTCCTCCTGTAAGTGTTTTGCGTTGCTTAAGGATTCCTCAATCTGTATAGCGAGATCAGAAAAAACAAGTGATGTTTCTGCTTGTTCAAAATTTCGATGTACATCAAGCGATTTTGAAAAGAGCTTCTGGGCTTCTTCATAGTTCCCATCTAAGAATTGTTGCTCACCTTGTTCGTAGAACTCTTTTGCATCAGCAGTTTGATTTTTTAAAATTAAGTGATATACCCCTGAAAAGGAAGCAATAAGAAGAGCGACGATTATTGGTGTGTACCAGAATTTATTCAACCTCTTTTTGTTAAAAATCCGGCTTTCTATATCTTTTGGTAAGGCTTTACCACATTTAATACAATAGTGTTCCTTTTCCTTTACGTTTGTACCGCAATAAGGACAGTGAAACATTTAGACCACCCCCGGCTTGAACTGCACATATACGGTGCTTCGTGTTGTCTAGGAAATGATAAGCGCAATACTTTTTTATAAACATGTCCTAATATGGTTTCTTGGTTTTCATTAATTATCGAACCGTAGAATCTTGATGTGTAACACATGTAACGCTGATTAAAGTGCTCGATATTTCCTTATATGATTTTATCATATTTTGCTTTATTTAGGGTGACGATATTGGTATGATAGAGGAAGGTTTAATTGTAAAGCTAGCAGTTAGGTAAAATGAAAGGGGTGCCAAATCGATGGAAATTTTATTTGGTGTAGTTTGTTTTGGGGTTCTCGCGCTTAACATAGGATACTGTTTGCTAGATAAAGAAAAGTAATAGAAAAAGGGGCAGCGCGGAGCTGCCCCTTTAAAAAGGATACGTATGACAGTATTATTTCGTAAGTGCCCATTCACTGAATGGATATATAATTAATTCGGATCTCCCAATTATTTCCTCACCTTGAATAAATCCGAGTCCATTTCGACTATCCTTACTAATTGCTCGATTATCACCCATGACAAAATAGCTGTTTTGTGGAATGGTAAGTGGTCCGATGTTTCCAGTTTTATATTGCGCATCATCGGATAAAAATGTTTGGACATATTTCTTACCGTCGATAATTAAATCACTTCCGTTTATTTCAATGGTTTCACCAGGTAACCCAATAATTCTTTTTACATAGTTCTTAGTCGGCCTTTGAATGATGACAACATCTCCGCGATCTGGTTCACCAAGAATATAAATTAGTTTATTGAAAATTACTCTTTCTCCATCCTCTAAGGTTGGATCCATACTTTCTCCCTCTACAATTGAGGTTGCAAAGATAAAGGTTCTAAGGAAAAGAGCGATTAAAATGGCTATAATGATAGCTTTTGTCCATTCAAGCCATTCATTTTTCTTTTTGACTTCCGACATAGAAGTCACCCCTCCTGTACAAGTTTCAATTTAATAGTACCACAGACTTAGGAAGGAATCGAATTTTAACTTTTGTAAGGGCTTTACCAGGTGGATAAAAATAGCCGGAGTTGTATTATAATTATTTGGTAATTTTAATTATAAATAGTATACTAAGTTATGTCAGGAACGTTTGTTTCGTTTTGGTGAAGAAATCAGCTTATATGGGGCGCCTTTTACCATTGGAAATAATTGAAAATTAGATTTAATTAAGGAATGGAGAATGTTATTTTAAATGGAATCTACAGAAAATATTCTTAGTCGTATTGAATTTTTGCGTAAGAAGATGACTGATGTAGCTCTACAAAAAGGATTTACGGATAATGAATCTGTCTACATCAGTCAAGAACTTGATCGGTTATTAAACCTCTATGAAAAAGTAAAACAAGAAAAATAATCAACGAAAAGCTAAGCTACGGGACATGTGGGGTTACACTAAATGCTCATTTTGTAAAAAGGATTCTATTCGGTTTAGACCTTCTGTAAGGGTATCCAGATTATAGGCATATGATAATCTCATGTATCCTTCTCCCAGCGAAGAAAAACTATCACCGGGAACTAAAGCCACTTTTTCTTTTTGGACGAGAGCTATTCCGAGCTCAAGTGAACTCATTTCCTTAATTGGGAATTTAGGAAAAAAGTAAAAGGCTCCGTCTGGATTTCTTACGGGTAATCCCATTTGATTTAAACGTTCATAAACATAGTCTCTTCTTTTTTTGTATGCTTCTCGCATTAGCTGAACACTGTCTGAATCATGTGTCAATGCTTCTAGTGCTGCATATTGACTAATGGAAGAGGCACATGAAACATTATATTGATGTACCTTTAACATATGCTCACTTATCCAGGCAGGGGCAAGCACATAACCGATACGAAATCCTGTCATGGAATGTGATTTAGATAAACCGTTGATAACGATCGTTTTATTTTTTACGGATGGAAAACTTGCAATGGAAATATGCTCCCTGTCAAAAATTAACTCACTGTATATTTCATCTGCGAGAATGAAAATGTCTTTATCCTTCAACACATTGGTTAATTCTAGTAATTCCGCTTTTGTAAAAGATGCACCAGTGGGGTTTGAGGGATAAGGTAGAACAACGCATTTTGTCTTGGTTGTAATATGTTCAGCTAGTGCTTGTTTGGTTAATTTAAAATTAGAACTCGTTGTATCAACGAAAACAGCCTTTGCTCCAGCGAGTGTAATTAATGGTTCATACCCTGGATAGATTGGTCCAGGCAAAATAACTTCATCTCCAGGAGAAAGAATCGTACGAAATGCAATATCAATTGCCTGTGAAGCTCCAGTGGTTACAATAATCTCTGAAGTAGGATCATAACTAATTCCGTAGTTCGTCTCATTGAATGATGCGATTGCTTTTCTTAATTCGAGAATACCTGCATTGTGTGTATACGCTGTTTTATTTTGAAATAGCGCATTTGAAGCTGCGTTTTTTACATAATCCGGTGTGTGGAAGTCAGGTTGACCAATTGTGAGTTGGACTACATCTGTTTCGTTTGCAACCATTTGAAAAAAACGTCGGATACCTGAGATTTGGATATTTTTAACATTGTTATTGATTAAAGAATGCATAGAATTACCGCCTTTTCTTAAAATATGACAAAATTTTGAAGAAGTGTGACAATTTTTTAATAAAATGTTCAAATAATTTCGATTTATAACGATAAATTTAATGTATAATAGAATTAGAACATAATAAGGAGTGTAACAGATGAGACCTAGAGCATTAAACTTTGAACAACTTGTTAAACAAAATAAGCAAGATCTATTAAATGATGAAGAGAGAATTACACAAATAGAGATGCGTTTAGAGAAAAGGCAAGAAGCTAATGTAAAAGCTCTTCGAGATAATGATCTTGAAATGAATCGTTAAGAAGATTCATAAAGCAGGGGTGTGAAAACATTCCTGCTTTTTTGTGTGATAACAGCCTGTGTGCATGTAATGGGTGGGCTAAACATTAGAGAAAGGAACTATTCTATTGTTGATAGGATAGTTTTCTTCTTCCATAGAGCTGAACAATAAAAACAGCTCCAATAATACATCCCATACCAAGCATTTGTAGGTATGTGAAAGGCTCTAAAAAAATAAAGATTCCGATGAGTGTCGCTACGACCGGCTCGACAGTTGATAGAATGGAAGCTTTTGAAGCTTCTGTGTACTGTAAACCATTCGTGTAGAGTATGTATGCCAATGCAGTTGGAAAAAGACCAAGCCCTACGGCATAAAATAACGTAGCCCCATTAAACAGCAATGAGATTTTTTCCTGATAAGGGAAAAAGGGTAGAAGTGCTACTGCAGCAACAATAAATGTAAATGATGTTACTTGTAGACTTGAATACTTTTTCAATGAAAATTTACTGAAAATGCTGTACAGTGCATACCCTAATCCAGAACCAAGACCAAATAAAATACTAACAAAGTCAAGGTTGTTTAAATTCCCTGGTGATAAACCAACCACGAAACACGTGCCGAGTAAAGTCATAAAAAGGGCAATTACTTTGATCTGCGTGAAAGGTTCTTTAAATAAGAAAAAGGAAATAATCATTACAAAAGCTGGCCCAGTATATAACAGTGCAGTAGCTATCGGTATGGTAGACAATTCAATGGCAGTAAACATACAGTAATTAAAGAAAATGATACTACATACTCCGGTTCCAATGAAATACTTCATATCGCTATAATGCTTTAACTTTAGGTTGCTCGGTGAGCGCATAAACATGTATATAATTAATATAATAGCTGAAGACCATACCCGTAAAGTAACAACTTCCATCGGGGTGAATCCAAACGCATAAAGTTGCTTTACAAACCAGCCAATCGTTCCCCAGAGCGCAGCACCAAGAATAATGAATAGTATAGGTTTGTTCAACTAATATTCCCTCCTTTATCCTTTGTATATAATTGTGATTATATCAAAAAAATGTACCCAATAATGGTATAGACAGTAAAAGCATTGGAGAAAATGGATAAATGAATAGTTTAGGAAAGAAGGGGATAGGTTGCAGCACGTTGAACTGATGTCGTTTATTCATATTGGCAATATTGGAATAGATGCGAATTATATTTATTTGTTTTGTGGTATTGTCTGTATTCTGATTCTCTATTTTTGTGTGAAAGCACTGATTAAATGGGTCGTTCAAATGAAATTTGATAGACTTCTTATCTATAGCATAAGTAGCTTGCTCATTATAGCTATCGTTTCCGGAATAGATTTAATAGTGGGGAACGGGATGGCTGTAGCAAAAATTGCGCTTCAAAGTATATCTTTATTTGGAATTCTTTTATCAATAGCTATATTGATCAAGCGTTTTATTTTAAATTAGATGAATCCAATCAAAAATTAAAAACTACAGTTTATACAAAATCAAACAAGCACATGCAGGGATTGCTGCGATGTGCTTGTACATTTTACTCTCTTAATCGATGAATAGCCTCTAGCCACTCATATACGGGTTGAAAGTACTCGTTAGGTGCTTTTAAGCTTGGCGGGGCTACAGTCATTACTAGCTCTTTTTCTGTTTCAGATAGCTTCTCAAATGTGTCCTTCAAGTTGTGTGTTTGATCTGCATAGCGCTGCAATTCATACACAAAATCCTGAAGCTCTTGCATGGTAAACTCCTCCTTTGATTGTGTGATACCCTTAAATCAATAAGGAATAAACATTCAGGAGTCAGTGTTACTAATTACGACGTGATCTAGTTGGAGGCCATTCCATTTTTCCTAGCGAGGAAGGAGTATAGTAGGATGAAGTGTAACTTTTTTGCCTATGCTGCTCTTTCTTTTCCGGTTTCCAATCAATAAATTGGTAGACAATTCGCTTCGCCTGTGATAAAGACATCTTCGATTGGGGATTCCGATAATTTTGATCAAGGGAACCAAGATGCTTTAGCTGTTTGAAGTCTTCCTTTGATGGAGGTATATGGAAATAATAATTATCTACTTTTACGAGTAATGTTGAATGTTGATTACTTCGTTTTGGGTGATCTGAAAAATGTAAACCTATTTTCTCCGCTCTATTTTCTTCCAATAATTTGTTGATAGTTGCTTTTTTTATTTGATACAAATGCTTTGGCTCAGGGGCTGTTTTGGCATGACGATTAATAGTGAAAAGAGCTTGAGCCAAGTCTTGCAACGGTATGTCCTGCTTCATTCATTTGTCTCCTTTCTGTAAATTAATTCTCAATCCATCGTAACCTAAAGCTTGTCCGGTGGCAAATAAATATCTATTTTTATTTCTGTATGAGATGAAATGTTTTCATAGCTAGCAAATTATTTTTTGCCAAATAGAAAATGAAGAGTGGAAGATTTGCCTTCCACTCTTCAGGGGTAAAGAACATCGATTATTGAACCTTCTTTAAGTCATTAACAATTAAATCTATTTCACTTGACTCTATACCGCCATAGTATTTCACTACTTCACCTTCAGGGCTTACAAGGAAAAAGCGTGTGCCATGGTATACTTGGTCAGACCCCTCAGGTGGTTGTTCAACAAGGTTACGAAAAGAATTAACAGAAAGCTCTTTAATCGTATTAAAATCATATCCAGTAAGGAAGAACCAGTTATCGAAGTTTGCACCGTAACTCTCACCATATGCTTTTAAAACTTCTGGGGAATCAAAGTCAGGATCGACACTAAATGATACGAGCTTTGCATCAATTCCTTCATCTTCAAGTTTGGTTTGTAATGTAGCCATGTTGGCGGTCATTGGTAGGCATACGGTTGTACAATTTGTAAAGATGAAATCAGCAATCCACCATTCACCTTTTAAATCATCAAGGTTTAATGTTTCATTATCTTGCGTTGTGAACTCAAAATCTGCAACTGTTTCAGATATGTTTGAATCAATTGCATATCCTCCGCAAGCTGATAAAAGTATACTCAGTCCTAAAAGTATAAATAATTGCTTCATTAGAAACTCCTTTCCAAAGCTAAAGCTACGAAGTAATTGAAAAGACTTGTTATAACTTACTATACATACTTAAAGTAAGTATACCATTACCTATTTAATAAGTTAGTTATTCCAATGAATACTTTATGACAATTTTATTACGCATCAACAGGCAGTATCCCCACAGTTAAGCATAGGACGGCGAAAATACGTGAAGGCAGGGGGGAAGAGGGCCCCCATTGAATGAAACTTCATTTATACTTGATCATTTTGTAATGTGTAAACATGCAATTCTGGCTTACAAAGGAAACGATACGGTAACCTTGTCGTACCGATTCCACTATTTACAAATAGCTTAAGTTTTTCATCGTTTAAATAATATTTACCTTGTACATATTTTTCTGCAAGTAGTGGCGTGTACAAATCTCCGATAAATGGAAATCGAACTTGACCACCGTGGCTATGACCAGACAGTTGTACATCGACAGGGAATTTAGCGGTAGTGTCCGCGTAATCAGGTTCATGGGCGAGCAGTAAAGTGAAAAGGTTTGGATCTAATTCGTTTAAAGCGGCGCTCAAATCGGGTTTTCCGAGCATTACATCATCAACACCTGCAAGCGTAAATTGGGAGTTATCCTTCGTAATCATAGCATGTGTGTTTTGAAGTAGGTGGAATTCTGCTTGTTCCATCACATCATAGACAATATCCGTTCCATAACCGCCATGATCATGGTTTCCATATATCCAATATTTCCCGTAGGTTGCTTGCATGGATTGGAGAATGTTGTTTAGCTCTGGGGTCCAGTGGTAATTATTTGGCTCATCAACAAGGTCACCTGTAAAAACAATCAAATCGGGGTTTAGTGCATTTATTTTCATTGCAAGTTCTTTTAGTTGGTTTAAGGAATAATGAAAGCCGATATGTGTATCTGAAAACTGAACAATTTTAAAATTGTTAAAAACGGAATCTATTTTAGGTGAAGAAATAGTTTCTTTCGTAATTTTTAGTAAGTGTGTTTCAATTTCTTTAGAGTAATAGTAGGTGCCACCACTAAGACCAATGAAAGCAAGTAGACTTCCTACAGATTTTTTAATAAAAGAGCGTCGATTCATCTTTGTCATACCTTTCTCGAATCATTAAACAGATGGTAAAATTATAGCACGAATACAAGGTAGGATAAAAATAAAATAAAGGAATCTTTTATTCTACTCGTTATCATTCACTCTTCGATTAATTGACATTATTCAATCGTTTACGTATAATTGATTTGTGCAGAATTTTCGGAAATAAACAAAAACGTATTAACTAAATAGGAGTTAATACGTTTAACTGATTATTACGTTTGCTAAGGGCTCGGCGAATACTGCGTTTACTAAATCAAATTGTTGTCTTATTTGAAGGAAAGTGCGACGTAATGTGCAGTCAGCTCGCAGTTTATATTATTTTTATTGAATTGAAAGTTGAGACTGTTGCAGTGAACAACTTAAAGCACATAATAAAAAATGGTAACGTAGTGAAATGCAGATCCTGCTAGAACGAAAAGATGCCACACTGCATGGTGATATTTAAAGCTGCGCCATACATAAAATATGGTGCCGACGGTGTAGAAGAGACCGCCTGTCATAAGCAGCATAATTGCTGTTTCATGTAATACAGCAGTTAATGGCTCCCAAACAAGAACAATGAGCCAGCCCATCAGAATATAAAAAAGTGTTGATAGGACAACAAAGCGTTTGACAAAAAATATTTTAAAAGCTATTCCCAAAATGGCAATACCCCATATAATTCCAAATAAAATCCAGCCTATATCACTCCTCAAATGTATAAGGAGGAAAGGGGTATACGAACCTGCGATAAACAAATAAATCGCTGAATGGTCAAAAACCTGGAAGATGTCCTTCCATTTCCCTTCAGGTAAACTATGGACAATCGTTGAGCAAAGGTACATGATGAGCATCGTACTGCCGAAAATAATACCTGACGTGATTTGCCATGGGTTTCCGGTTGGAATCGTATAAACAATTAATAATATTAATC
The DNA here is from genome assembly GCF_008304605.1 of Oceanobacillus polygoni. Lineage (GTDB taxonomy): Bacteria > Bacillota > Bacilli > Bacillales > Amphibacillaceae > Oceanobacillus > Oceanobacillus polygoni. The sequence goes on from NZ_PIJY01000018.1 coordinate 97,912, forward strand.
CTACAATACTCGAAAGTGCACCAATTCCATGGGTGATTGCATTTACAATTTCTTCATTTTTACTGAATTTGTGTATTTTCATTAGGTACCCCTTTAAGGTTAGGCATATATATAGTAGTAAACCATCCATTGTTCATTATACAATCAATCACAGGAATCACAACTGTTATGGAAATGCGTACCAATCCCTTCGATTTGAAAGGTGCTATGATTAATGTTAAATTGTGTTTTAACTTTGTCATTAGCCGTTTGTAAAAGTTGATCACGGTCAACCGTTTTATCAACAACAAGATGGCAGCTCATGGATGGAAATTCAGATGTAATGGACCAAACGTGGATATCATGAACATCTTCGACTCCGTTTAATTCCATCAGACTATTCTTTAATAAGTCAACGTCAATATTCGCTGGTTTACCCTCCATCAAAATATGCAAAGAGTCTCTTGTTACGCGGAATCCTGAAATGACAATCAAAATAGCTACAAGTACACTTGCAATTGGATCAGCGATATTCCATCCGAACAAAATAATGAATAAACCTGCAGTAAGAGCACCCACGGACCCAAGTAAATCACCAAGAACGTGGAGCAGTGCACTTCTGATATTTAGGTTTTCCTTTGCGTCACCACGCATCAGTAGCCAAGCAACGAGTATATTGACACACAATCCAATAAACGCAATAATCATCATGCTCCCACTTACTTCTGGGGGTTCAGCAAACCGATGGAAAGCTTCATAGAATATATAAAGGGAAATGATAATTAACGTTAGTCCATTAATAAATGCAGCAATAATTTCAAAGCGTTTATAACCAAACGTTTTGTTTCCAGTTGCTTTTTTCTCACCTATTTTAAATGCGAGTAGACTTAGACCTAGAGCTGCCGCATCACTTAGCATATGACCTGCATCAGAAAGTAGTGCAAGGCTATTTGTAAGTATTCCACCAATTGCTTCAACAATCATAAACGTGAAAATAAGAATAAAGCTCCAGAATAGTACACGCGTATTGCTTGTATGGTGGTGATGTCCATGTGAATGTTCGTGACCATGATCGTGATGGTGTCCCATATTAGTCCTCCTCCTAAGTTGTATGCTTTGTATGTTTAATAGTTTGCTCCAAAAGGATCATGACATGTTCATCATCGGGTGAGTAGTAATACATTGTCTTTTCCCTTCGTTTTTTTACAAGATGCATCTGTTTTAAATATTTTAGTTGATGTGAAATCGTTGACTGATTCATATTCAAATGTTCAGCGATTTCGTTAACCGAGCACTCTTTTTGAAACAGTAAATGTAGAATTTTAATCCTTGTAGGGTCTGATAGTGCTTTAAATGTTTGTGATACTTGTTCAATTAAATGCTCGTCAATTGGTTGGTATGCTTGCACTTGATTCACCTCTATAATATATGATCATATGTTCATATTATAAAATGTGTGCGCAGTTTTTGCAACTGTTGCTTGTTATAAGATGTATCCAAATTATAGTTATGGTAATATAGAGATGGTGGCAAGTCGAATTATATAGGCTCAATCTAAATTGAAGTTACGAATAAATAGAATAGATTTATAAAGGGGCGTATGGTTAATGAGTATTATTCAAGATAAGGAATTTGCTAATATCTCGGTGGATGAATTGTTGATTCCATCAGAGAAAGTTGCCCATGTACAGTTAAATAATCCATTAGAGCATGCATTGTTAGTATTGGTGAAATCTGGTTATTCTGCTGTTCCAGTGCTGGATGCATCGTATAAATTTGTTGGAATCATCGGGAAAACGGCTATCTTAAATCAGATTTTAGGCATGGAACGTTTTGAAATTGAAAAGCTTTCCGAAATGCGTGTTAAAGAAGTGATGAGTAGTGATATACCAACTCTAACAAGGGAGCACTCACTCTTAGATGGATTAAATGCAGTTATTGATCACGCTTTTGTCTGTTTAGTGGATCAGGACGGTTATTTCGATGGTATTTTAACAAGAAGAGCCATCTTAAAACAGCTGAAAAAAGATATTTATATGAACTCGTATAAAAAATAAATAGAAACTCCTGCACCCCAAAGTTAGTTAATTATCTAACTTTGGGGTGTTTTTTTATTAAAATTATTGCGAGGAGAAAACCACTCTGTTAAAGTATAAAATAGCTTTTTTATCAGGAGGAGAAAAAAATGAACATAATGGATGCAAATGAAATAATCAGCTTTATCTCAACAAGCAAGAAAAGTACACCAGTTAAGGTTTACATCAAAGGTAGTTTAAAAGACCTCGACATGGATGATTCAATTCAAGCATTTCTAGAAAGTCAAACTGGCGTTTTATTCGGAGAATGGAGCAGCATTCAGGCGTTCTTGGAACAGAATAAATCCTCCATTACAGATTATGTTGTTGAAAATGATCGTAGAAATTCAGCGATTCCATTATTAGATCTTAAAGGGATTAATGCTCGCATTGAGCCAGGTGCAATTATTCGTGATCAAGTTGAAATAGGTGATGGTGTGGTTATTATGATGGGGGCTTCGATTAATATTGGGGCTGTCATTGGTGATGGTACAATGATCGATATGAATGTTGTGCTTGGTGGACGAGCTACGATAGGTAAAAATTGTCATATCGGTGCTGGTACAGTACTTGCAGGTGTTATTGAGCCGCCTTCAGCTAAGCCAGTTATTGTTGAGGACGATGTTGTAATTGGTGCAAATGCAGTTGTTCTAGAAGGTGTAACAATTGGGAAGGGTGCTATTGTTGCTGCAGGGGCAATCGTAACAAAGGATGTTGCACCATACACACTTGTCGGTGGTACACCAGCTAAAGTACTAAAAGAAATTGATGAGCAAACAAAATTAAAAACAGAAATTAAACAGGAGCTTCGTAAACTAGATAACTAAGTAGGCGAGCGTGATAAATATGAAGGAACTACAGGAAATCAGAAGAGAATTGCATCAAATTCCAGAATTAGGATTTCAAGAGTTTAAAACACAGCAATATGTATTAAAAAAAATTGAAGCAATACGCAATGATCGTGTTTTCGTAAAGACGTGGAAAACTGGAATTCTTGTTAAAATAGCTGGTTCTGCAGCGAAAAAAAGGATTGGTTTTCGCTGCGATATGGATGGATTGCCAATTACAGAGTCCACAGAATTGGCATTTCAATCAACACACGCTGGAAACATGCATGCCTGTGGGCACGATTTCCATATGACAATTGCGCTTGGGGCAATGAAGCACGTAATTGATCAAAAATTGGAAGACGATGTAGTGTTTATTTTTCAGCCGGCAGAAGAGGGACCTGGTGGAGCGTTACCGATGCTTCAATCCGTGGAGTTCCAACAATGGAAGCCGGATGTCATTTTTGCATTACACATTGCTCCAGAGCTCCCAGTTGGTACGGTATCAAGTAAAGCTGGGTTGCTCTTTGCAAATACAAGTGAATTATTTGTTGATTTTAAGGGGCTTGGTGGCCATGCTGCATACCCCCATCTTGCAAAGGACATGACAGTGGCTGCTAGTAATTTTATTGTTCAAATGCAGCAAATTATTTCACGAGGACTAGATCCATTGGGGCCAGCTGTTATTACAGTTGGAAAAATGGAAAGTGGATTTGTTCAAAATGCAGTGGCGGAAACAGCAAGACTTGAAGGGACCATTCGAACATTAAATCCGAATTTACTTGCTATCATTAAAGGAAAGTTAGAAAAGTTAAAGCAAGGATTTGAAATTAGCCATGATTGTGAGATAACTATTGATTATGGCTCAAACTATTTTCAAGTCGATAATCACAAGCAGTATGTTGATCTATTTCAAGATACAATGCATCAGATTGATATTACGTATCATGAGGCAACTGAAGCAATGACTGGTGAGGATTTTGGAGATATGTTAAAAGAAATACCTGGTTTTATGTTCTGGCTTGGAGTTAATTCTCCATATGGATTACATCATGCAAAGCTTACACCCGATGAAGCAGCGTTAGAAGTCGGTGTGAGAGCAGTCGTACATATGATTCAAAAACTCTCCAATTAATCTGTATATTGTTTCCAACATGGTAGATACTACAATTGTAAATGGATATGTTGGAGGAGGGTTATGTATGGCAAGAATTGCTGTAGAACAAAACTTAACCGATATTAAAACGGCATTAATGGAAATGGGACATGAAATTATCGATCTACGTACCGAAAGAGATGCAGCACATTGTGATTGCTGTGTCATCTCTGGGCAGGATAAAGATGTGATGGGCATGCAAACAACAAGTATCGCGGGTCCAGTCATTAATGCACAGGGGCAGACTGCTGAAGATGTTTGCCAAGCGGTCAATGAGAAGTTGAATTAAAGAACAAAACTGAATTACACGAATAATGAAGAGCGACAATTTATTTTCACCTGAGGGAGGAAAATTAATTGTCGCTTTTGTCTTGATTTCTTTCCATAAACGCAAATTGTATGCACAGCCGATTTCTTTCAATCATATATAAATTAGGAAGTATTAAAAGCATTACGTAATATTGTTGGCATCGAATGCGAGGAGGTGAAGCGATTGAAAATTAATGATCGTATGCCCGACTTAGACGAGAGTGGAACGTGGATAAATAGTAGTGGTGTAAGGACGGAGGACCTCATTGGTCAAATTCCAACATTGATTTATTTTTGGTCGATAAGCTGTGAATTATGTGAAAAATCATTACCATTAATCAATCAGCTGCGTGATGAGTTGCAAGGAAAGTTACAGGTGATTAGTGTTCATACATCACTCTCTGAATCTGATAATAATCTTCCCGCGATAAGAGAGGCGGCATTGGAGAAAAATATTACAGAGCCTCTATTTGTTGATTTGGATGAAACACTATCAACTACGTTTAATTTTCGCTATGTTCCAGCTTATTATGTTTTTGATGAAAACGGAATGTTACGGCATTCGCAATCTGGATCAGGAAATATTCACCTTTTACGTAGAAGATTGGAAAGAGTATTAAAAGAGAATAGCTAAATAGGAGATAAGTACACCTTGAAAAATGCCATGGGTGTGCTTTTTTCTTTGGAATAAATGGCATAATAAAAATTTTTAAAATATTTAACAAAAAATGTAGCAATTTATTTCGGAAACCGTTATATTAGTAAATACGGTAAAACAACTTAGAGGGGAGTGGGTATATTTATGGAGACATTTAAAAAATTGAAGCGCTTTTATTGGCCCTACAAGAAGCACTTTTTCTGGTCTTTATTCTTTTTATTGTTTGTAACAGCTATCACGGTCGTTTATCCAATTATTTTACAAATTACGATCGATGAAGTAGTTGTTCAGACTAGGTATGAATTAATCCCAGTGATCGGTGTTTCTTTTCTTGGCTTGATGGTAGTAAAAGGGATTTCTACATTTTTCTTTCAATACTTAGGAGATCTTTTCGGTATGACGTCTGTTTATAAACTAAGGGAAGCGTTATATGATAAGCTTCAACGATTAGCATTTAAATATTATGATAATGCTAAAACAGGTGACATTATGTCGCGTTTAACAGCTGATGTGGAAGGATTTCGCTTCTTTCTTTCTGTCGGATTTGCGGAACTAATTCGTGTTGTATTGCTCATTTTTATCAGTTTAAGCATTATGTTCTATTACTCTGTTCCACTTGCACTCGTAACGATGGGTGCTATCCCTTTTCTTGCTATCGTTGTATTTAAGTTCGACAGGCGTGTCCATCCAGCATTTCGTGAAATTAGAAAATCTTTTGGTCGATTAAATACGCGGGTGCAGGAAAACATTAGTGGAATGAATACTGTTAAATCCTTGTCCAGAGAGGATTTTGAGATTGGCAGATTCTCATCGAATAATGATAATTACCGACAAAATTATTTAAAAACCTCATCGCTTTGGGCAAAGTATTTTCCGTTTATGGAGTTCATCGGCAATGTTTGTGTCGTCGTATTACTAGCATATGGTGGATACCTAGTAATTGAAGGTAATCTAAGATTGGGTGAGCTCGTCGCGTTTTTTAGTTTAGTTTGGTATATTCTCGGACCATTAATGAATCTTGGATTTATCGTGAATCAGTTTTCACAGGCAAAAGCTTCCGGTGAAAGACTGATTGAGATCTTAGATGCAGATGAGGACATAGTCGAAAAAGAAAATGCGATTGATAAGCCAATCAAAGGTCATGTTACGTTTCATGATGTCACACTAAATTACATTGAGGGTGACGATACTGCACTATCCCATATCAGTTTTGATGCGCCACCTGGAAAGGTAATTGGGCTAATCGGTGCAACTGGTTCTGGAAAAACAAGTATTACACAGCTGATAACTCGATTTTACGAGCCACAGCAAGGGGAAGTACTAGTTGATGGCAGATCTGTATCAGATTATAAATTAAAAAATCTCAGGAAGCATATTGGTTTTGTATTACAAGAACCGTTTTTATTTTCTACATCGATTCGAGAAAATATTGCGTATGGAAATCCAGATGTAACAGAGGAGCAAATCATTGATGCGGCAAAACGTGCGCAAGCACATGAATTTATAATGGAAATGCCAAATGGTTATGAAACAATGCTTGGAGAACGTGGTATGGGACTGTCTGGTGGACAAAAACAGCGAATAGCAATTGCCCGGGCGATTTGTATCAACCCTAGTATTCTTGTTTTAGATGATGCTACATCTGCAGTAGACATGGAAACAGAATTTAAAATTCAACAAGCATTGCGAGAAGTGATGAAAGGGAGAACAACGTTTATTATTGCACATCGAATATCTTCTCTTAAGTATGCAGATGAAATATTAGTTATGGAAGATGGAGCAATTGTAGAGCGTGGAACACATGAATTTCTTGTAAATAACAATGGTCCGTACGAACGGATTTACAATATCCAATATCAGGACCGGGAAGAAATCATGAACACAGTTCATTTATAGGGGGTGACATTTATGGCAAATGCACAAGCAAATAAAGATAGCCGACATTTAAAGCGATTTCATTATACAGTCGATCAGGCGATTGAAAAGCCATTTAATTGGCAGCAAATGGGGAGGTTACTGCAATTTGTAAAACCATATGCGAAAAACTATCTTCCGGCAGCAATTATCGCAATGCTAATTTCAACTATCGTAAGACTTACCATTCCTATATTAATTGGGAAAGTAGCAATTGATATAGCGCTTAAAGAAAGTAATGTTTCTTTACTTGTCAATCTTGTTGTAGGTATCTCCAGTATGTATTTAATCAACTATGTAGCTAATACGTTACGGATTAAATGGGTGAACATTCTTGGTCAAAATGTTATCTATGATCTAAGGCATAAACTATTTTCTCATGTGCAACGATTGTCTCATCGATTTTTTGACAGTCGTTCAGCTGGATCCATTTTAGTTCGAATTTTAAATGATATTAATTCCCTGCAAGAACTATTTACGAATGGGATTATTAATTTATTAATGGATGCTGTTATGCTGATTGGAATAATTGTGATCTTATTTGTATTAAGCCCACCACTCGCGTTAGCGGTAATTATTGTGATACCATTAATGTTTTTTATCTCAACGAGGCTGCGAAGAAAGATCCGTCGTTCATGGCAGGAAGTACGTCAGCATCAATCACGTATGAATTCACATTTAAATGAAGGATTGCAGGGAATGCGGATTACACAATCTTTCTCACAGGAAAATGAAAATGCTGAATTTTTTGATGGGGTAAACAAAGGTTTTTTTAATAGTTTTAAAGATGCAGCGAAAAAAAGTGCAATGTTTCGTCCGTTAGTAGAGGTATGTGATGCAGTTGGAACAATTATATTAATCGCTTTTGGTTCTTATTTGATTTTAAATGGGACGATCGAAATTGGTACATTTGTTTCTTTTGCATTTTTCCTTGGTATGTTTTGGGAGCCTATTTCAAGGCTTGGACAAATGTACAATCAGTTATTAATGGCAATGGCATCCTCTGAACGTATTTTTGAATTTCTAGATGAACAGCCAAATGTGGAAGAGAAACAAAATGCCTATTCGCTATACGATATGAAAGGCAATATCGAATTTGACTGTGTTGGTTTTTCTTATAACGAGGAGCGAGTAGCCCTGCATGAAATTTCTCTTGAAATCAAGGCGGGGCAAACAGTTGCACTTGTAGGGCATACTGGAAGCGGAAAATCAACGATTGCAAACTTAATCAGTCGATTTTATGACCCAACAAAAGGTTCAGTGAAAGTCGATGGACATGATTTAAAAGAAGTGAAGCTGGATAGTCTCCGGCAGAAGATTAGTGTTGTATTACAGGATACATTTATTTTCTCTGGAACGATTATGGAAAATATTCGGTTTGGACGTCCGGATGCACGTGATGAAGATGTCATAGAAGCTGCAAGAGTTGTCGGTGCAGATGACTTTATACAGCGGTTGGCTAATGGCTATCAGACCGAGGTTGAGGAGCGTGGCAATATTTTATCTGCAGGTGAAAGGCAACTGCTTTCCTTTGCACGAGCTTTACTTGCTGACCCAACCATCATTATCCTGGATGAGGCAACTGCAAGTATTGATACCGAGTCCGAAGTGAAAATTCAACAAGCATTACGTAAACTATTAAAAGGAAGAACGTCAATTATTATTGCTCACCGCCTTTCTACGATACGTGAATCTGACAAAATTTTTGTGTTGGAGCAAGGAAGGATTTTGGAGCAGGGGAGTCATTCGGAATTAATGGCTAAACAAGGAAAATACTTTGAGCTTGTCAAGTCGCAATTCACCATGTTAGATGCAATATAAATGAACTTTTAGGGGCAGCTTTCATGGTGAAAGTTGCTCCTAAACTTTTGCAGGCGTATATTAGACACAGAGAATTATTTTTGGAGGGTTAGATAATGGTAAAAGACTATGCTGTTATAGGGCTTGGTAGATTTGGTGGTAGTATTTGTCGGGAACTCTCTAAAGAGGGGAAGCAAGTTCTGGCAATTGATAACGATGAAAACCGAGTTAATGAATATAAAAAGATAGCTTATCATGCTGTAATTGCAGATACAACAGACGAAGATACGTTAAAGGATATCGGGATTCAAAACTTTGAACACGTTATTGTGGCGATTGGTGAGAACATTCAAGCAAGTATTTTGACAGCAGTTATTCTGGTTGATCTTGGGATAAAGAAAATAACGGTGAAGGCAAAAAATGATTATCATGAAAAGATTTTAGACAAAATTGGTGTTCATCATGTTGTGCATCCAGAGCGCGATATGGGCAGGAAAATCGCACATAGTATTATTTCACATAACATACTGGACTATCTCGAATTATCGGATGAACATAGTATTGTAGAGGTGAAAGCTGGGAAAAGAATGATCGGTAAATCCTTAATTGATTTAGATGTACGGGCAAAATATGGCTGTAATATAGTGGCGATTAAACAAGGCAGAACGATTAATGTTTCGCCTAGTGCTGAAGATGCATTGCAGGAAGATGATGTTTTAATCGTGATTGGGGCGGACGAAGATATTTCGAGGTTTGAAAGGAATCTTGTAATCGATGATTAAAAAAGACATGGAAGAAATTCTTCCATGTCTTTTAAATTTAAACTTCCATAATAATAGGTAAAATCATAGGTCGACGTTTTGTTTTCTCATAAAGGAATGGAGCGATTGTATCCGTAATCTCATTTTTAATTTCAGACCATTGTGTAGTTCTTCTTTCCATTACTTTATTTAAATGGGAAGATACAAGCTTCTGCGCTTCGTTAATCAAGTCTTCGGATTCTCTCATGTATACAAAGCCTCGTGAAATAATATCCGGACCTGAAGCGATTTTGAATTCTTTCATATTGATACTTACAACTACAATAACGAGACCTTCTTCTGAAAGAATTCTGCGGTCACGCAATACGATATTACCAATATCACCAATACCACTTCCGTCAACATAGATAGATCCAGATGGAATCTTACCGGATATGGAAGCTTGATCTTTACTTAGTGCAAGTACATCCCCATTATCCATAATAAATGAATGATCCGGTTCTACACCACAAGATTCAGCTAGTTTTATATGCTCTTTTAGCATACGGTATTCACCATGAATTGGCATAAAGAACTTTGGTTTAATCAAGCGAAGCATTAATTTTTGCTCTTCTTGACTTCCATGACCAGACGTATGAATATTGCTTAGTTTTCCGTGGATAACATCTGCGCCAGCACGGTATAATTTGTTAATTGTTTTGCTAACACTAACGGTGTTTCCAGGGATTGGTGATGAAGAAAATACAACCGTGTCACCAGGTATAATTTGAATTTGTCTATGTGTGCCATTAGCGATTCGTGATAGTGCTGCCATCGACTCGCCTTGAGAACCTGTACAAAGAATGGTTACTTCATTTGCTGGTAATCGGTTAATTTGATTGCCTTCGATAAAAGTCTCTTTAGGTGCTTGGATATAACCTAGCTCTAGGCCGATGTTGATGGCGGATTCCATGCTACGGCCAAACACAGCAACTTTACGGTTGTGATGAACAGCTGCTTCTACTACTTGCTGCAATCGATAAATATTCGATGCAAATGTTGCGAAAATCAGTCTTCCATCAACACGGCTGAAGATATCGTGAATGCTTTGACCTACAACTCGTTCAGACATTGTAAATCCCGGTACCTCACTATTTGTGCTATCAGATAAAAGGCAAAGTACACCTTCTTTCCCGATTTCAGCCATTTTTGTAAGATTTGCTGGTTCACCAACGGGAGTAAAGTCGAATTTGAAATCACCAGTATGAACAATATTTCCTGGTGGGGTTTTTACGACAACCCCATAGGAATCAGGGATACTGTGTGTTGTACGGAAAAAGCTGACGGAAGTTTTACGGAATTTAATAACATCATCTTCTTGTATCGTAATTAATTTAGCACTTCTCAATAAGCCGTGCTCATCCAATTTATTTCGAATTAATCCGATTGCAAGTGGTCCTGCATAAATAGGCACATTTACTTCACGCAAGAGAAAAGGAATTCCACCAATATGGTCTTCGTGACCATGGGTTACGAATAAGCCTTTAATTTTATCCTGGTTTTGTACGACGTACGTATAATCAGGAATAACATAGTCGATTCCTAATAATTCATCCTCAGGGAATTTAATCCCAGCATCGATAAGAATGATTTCATCTTGGAATTGGACAGCATACGTATTTTTTCCGATTTCGCCTAGTCCACCTAGGGCAAAAACGGCTGTTTGATCATTTTTAACAAATTTCATAACTTATATGTTCTCCAACTGTAGTTTACCAGTTTCTTTCTCGTAATTTAGATGTGCCTCATCTAATGCTTGGATATATTCGATGTTATATTTCCGATCATTTAATTTCTTTCTTACCTCTCTGATTGAATCCGCTTCAACGTAGACACTCTTTGTACGTTCGCGGACAGGAACTTCATTCTGCTCCTCTTGATATAAAACTTTAAAAATCATTTCATCTCTCCTAACATAATTTCTATATTTTTTTGTTCAACTAATAGGAGCTATGCCTGTCATAGGCGATAACCCATTTTAAATTGGATGTTATTACCTTTCCGTAAAGCCTTCCATCTGGCATGTTTCCGTCGCAATACCAGTTTGTCTTTAAATCATTCGTTGGTGTGATTGGTTGCATCCTTGGTAGTCTTATTTAAAAGTTGTAGGTACACGTCCTTCTTTGCCTAAAAAGTCTCTCCACCGTTTCTTCAGCTTATCTTTTAGGCGCTTCAGCATGAGGACACACGTCTCCCTTCAGATATCTAGAAAAAGCAACAAAACATTCTACCGTCCAATCCTCTTATATACAGTATAGTACGAAATGAGGAAGATTTAAATAAAAATACATCATTTTTAAAAAAATAATCATAAACCCACACAAGTTCTATTTGTATTTTTATCTTTTACATGGAATGAAATCTTATACATTTTGGTACGGTGCGTTAATTATGAAAAAAGGTACCCGTCCATGACAGGCACCTCAGGTTTATTCGATTGCGGTGGAATTATCAGGAATTGCGAATGGATTATTTGGATTAATACGATCATAGAACATAACCCCATTGAGATGATCGATCTCATGTTGAAACACAACAGCAGGGTATCCCTTTAAACGAAGCTTCACTGGGTTTCCATCAAAATCAGTTGCCTTTACTGTAATTCTTGCGTGTCTTGGGACATAGCCTTCAACAGGACGATCCACAGAGAGGCATCCTTCTCCACTTGCTAAATAGGACTGCTCAACAGAATGACTGATGATTTTTGGATTCACTAAACCATAGCTATACAATTTTCCATTGAAATCTTCAAAATGAATCGCAACGAGTCTTTTTTCGATTCCGAGTTGAGGAGCAGCAAGCCCAACACCAGCTCTTAACTCATATTTCTTTGCGATCTCCTCATCCTGACTATTGATTAGAAATTGTAACATATCTTTTAACAATTGTTTTTCATCATCAGTAATCGGCAGATCTACTTCAGCTGCAACTTTTTTGAGAGAGGGATGACCTTCTCGAACAATATCTTTCATTGTTAACATAATAATCATTACTCCTTACTGGTTATAATCTATGTAATAGATGGTATGAAATTAGTAGACCCTTTTAAACCAAAAATAAATGCAGTATATTCTCTTATACTATACCATTGTATTATTCTAACATAACTTCGATGAATAAATCATAAATTATAATTGACAACACTTGACGGATAATACGCATTGTAAGGTAGGGCAAGCTCATCATTGGTAATCTAATTAAAGAACTCTCCACTGTATGTGAGATTAGTTTATGTTATACTTTAAAAATACTTAATGATAAATAGAAGACATGGGAGGAAGAAACGTGCATTTTAAGAAATCATTACTTATCTTATCAATTAGCTTGATGGTGTTGTTAGCTGCATGTAATGGGCAGTCTACGGAGGAACAGATACATAATCATCTTGAAGAAGCAGTTACGCTTGAAGAAGAATTTGAAAAGCAACAACGTGAAATTACGGACTTAGAATTAGAAGAACAGGATATTTATGATCAAATTATTGATCTAGGTATGGATGACATCGAAACGATTCAAGAACTATCGAATCAAGCATTAAAAATAATTGAACAACGTGTAGAAAAAATAGGACTAGAAAAAGATAGTATTGAGAGCTCAAAAGAAGAGTTCAATCAGATTGAAGCGTTACTGACGGATATCGAAAACGAAGGGCTTAAAGATACTGCTGAATCGATGTATGAAGTGATGAATAATCGGTATTCTGCCTATGAAGAACTTAATGATGCTTATATGAAATCTTTAGAACTAGAACAAGAGTTATATGAGATACTTCAACAAGAAGATCTTGAGCAAGAGACATTAACAGAACAAATTAATTCAATTAACGAAAGCTATGAGCAAGTGCTACAGCACAACGAAGCGTTTAATAATTACACGGTTGAATACAATGAATTAAAGAAAGAATTTTATGAAGCCGCAGATTTAACAGTTTCTTTTGAAGAATAAAATGGATTCGTTGAATTTTACACTCAATTTGTCCAGTTAATAAACTCGAACCATAAATTCAATTAAAGACAGATTCACGAACAGCATCTATAAGCTGTGTGGATCTGTTTTTTTGTGTGATTGAGTTATTATATAGAAATAAAAACTACTCAAAAAGATTTTTGGCTTACAGCTACTAGATAGAAAATACCAACTACCAATTAACGTGTAATAATGGTTTGTGTGTAAACCCGCTCCGGAAATACACTTCGCTTTTCGCGGGTGACCCGCAGAAGTCTTCGTGTATTTCCTACGCTAAATTTGCCCCTCTTCCTATTACTAACATAGTTTATCGAAACAGAAACGTTGCTTTAACCAGTCCGGGTGAGTGTAGGGCGGTGACTCCTGCGGGAATAGCACGTGTCTGAAGACTCACCGGAAGTGGTTTTCTTCCGGAGAGGCTGAAGCCGTGCCCGCGGAAAGCATCCGCCTGAAGCGATCCCGGACGGCGACAGTTGCTCCTACCAAAGCAGTTAGTTCGCAGTTTCCTTCAACTATAATCTTGTTAAACACTTAATAAAGATAATTTGTCAATTTCGAACGTTGAAAGATAGGTTACTGAATATATTGCTGAATCCATTTTACAGTTAGGAGAAATTAAATATACTACCTTAAAAAGTTCACCCCTTTTTGATATATAAAGCATTATATGGACTGCTCGACAAAAATTAACAACCAATAGGTACAGATTAGTAGTACAGATGGAAACCTATATTATAACAGTTGGTTCATAACGGTTATCAAATGTCTCGACTCTTAATGTAAATCCTTTCATTTGCTTAAAATGTATAGGCAAACTTATTGACCGAACATAAAAAATGGGTTACGATTTACTTGCAAGCGGTATTGTATCAATAAACTTTACATAATTTATGTAACAGGTTATTATTTAATATGGGCTATGATTAATTATGACCATAGTAGGGTACATCAATAATATATATTTTTTTGTAGAGATTTACCTTATTCTGGGTAGGCTAGGAAAGACAATAATATTAAAGGTATAAGAAAGGAAGAGGTGAACCATTTTGAAATATGTACTTGATAATGTTGAAAGTCAATTCGAAATGTTCCAGATTCTAAATGAAGATGGGAAAATTGTGAATAAAAATAGTATGCCAGATCTATCGGATGAGGAATTGAAAGAGCTTATGCGTCGTATGGTTTATACACGTATCCTTGACCAGCGTTCAATTGCTTTAAACCGTCAAGGTCGATTAGGTTTCTATGCTCCGACAGCAGGTCAAGAGGCTTCACAACTAGGAAGTCAATTTGCTTTGGAAAAAGAAGATTTCATTTTACCTGGATATCGTGATGTTCCACAGCTGATTTGGCAAGGTCTACCATTATACCAAGCCTTCTTATTCTCGAAAGGGCATTTTCATGGAAACCAATTCCCTGATGAATTACACGCACTAAGCCCTCAAATTATTATTGGTGCACAATATGTTCAAGCAGCTGGTGTTGCTTTAGGAATTAAAAAACGTGGCAAGAAAAATGTTGCGATCACATATACAGGTGACGGTGGTACTTCGCAAGGAGATTTCTATGAAGGAATTAACTTTGCAGGTGCATACAAAGCGCCAGCAATTTTCATTGTACAAAATAACCGCTTTGCGATTTCCGTTCCAGTTGAGAAACAAACAAATGCGAAGACATTAGCTCAAAAGTCTGTTGCAGCTGGTATTGAAGGAATTCAAGTTGATGGTATGGACGTGTTAGCAGTTTATGCAGCAACACAAGCAGCTCGTGAGCGTGCTATCAATGGTGAAGGTCCAACTTTAATTGAAACATTAACATACCGCTTCGGTCCACATACGATGTCTGGTGATGATCCAACTCGTTATCGTACAGAAGACATGGATAACGAATGGGAAAAGCGAGATCCACTTGTTCGTTTCCGTAAATTCTTAGAAAGCAAGAAGCTTTGGACAGAAGAAGATGAAAATAAAGTAATTGAAGAAGCAAAAGAAGATATTAAAAAAGCAATAAAACAAGCAGAAGAACAACCAAAACAAAAGGTTACTGATTTAATCGGTAATATGTTTGAAGAACTTCCATCTAATCTACAGGAGCAAATGGAAATTTATAAAGAGAAGGAGTCGAAGTAAATCATGGCACAAATGACAATGATTCAAGCAATCACAGATGCAATGCGCGTTGAATTGAAAAATGATGAAAATGTGCTTGTGTTTGGTGAAGATGTTGGTCAAAACGGTGGAGTATTCCGCGCTACAGAAGGTTTGCAGGATGAATTCGGTGAAGACCGTGTATTCGACACCCCTCTTGCAGAATCAGGAATAGGTGGTCTAGCGATTGGGCTAGCTTTACAAGGTTACCGTCCAGTTCCGGAAATTCAATTCTTTGGTTTCGTGTATGAAGTAATTGATTCCATTAGTGGTCAAATGGCTCGTATGCGCTACCGTTCTGGTGGACATCATACAGCACCAATTACGGTTCGTGCTCCATTTGGTGGTGGTGTACACACGCCTGAAATGCACGCTGATTCACTTGAAGGATTAATGGCACAGCAACCAGGTCTTAAGGTTGTTATTCCATCAACTCCATATGAAGCAAAAGGGTTGTTAATCTCAGCAATTCGCGATAATGATCCAGTTATTTTCTTAGAGCATATGAAGCTTTATCGTTCTTTCCGTGGTGAAGTTCCTGAAGGGGAATACACAGTAGAAATTGGAAAAGCAGATGTGAAAAAGGAAGGAAATGACGTTACATTAATTGCTTACGGTGCAATGGTGCATGCATGTCTAAAAGCAGCAGAAGAGCTTGAAAAAGACGGAATTAGTGCTGAAGTTGTCGATCTACGTACGGTGTCACCAATTGATTATGATACGGTTTTAGAATCTGTGAAGAAAACAAACCGTGTTGTTGTTGTGCAAGAAGCTCAACGTCAAGCAGGGGTTGCAGCAAATGTTGTTGCTGAAATTCAAGAAAGAGCAATTCTGCATCTTGAAGCACCTGTATTACGAGTAGCAGCAGCAGATACGATCTATCCGTTCTCTGATGCTGAAGAAGTATGGTTACCAAACCATCAAGATATTATTGAAAAAGTAAACATTGTAATTAATTTCTAAATATGAGATAGGAGGTAAGATGTATGGCATTTGAATTTAAATTCCCAGATATTGGGGAAGGTATTGCTGAAGGCGAAATCGTAAAATGGTTCGTTAAAGAAGGCGATGAAATAAAAGAGGACGACGTACTATGTGAAGTCCAAAATGATAAAGCTGTTGTTGAGATTCCTTCACCAGTAGAAGGATCAATCAAAAAAATACATGTTGCAGAAGGTGAGGTAGCAAATGTAGGGAATGTATTTGTTACCATTGACGCGGAAGGCTATGAGTCAGATGATAGTGGACAGGACACAGAAGAAGCATCAGCTGACAAACAAGCAACAGAAGAGCCTGCAAAAGAAACTTCTAAAGAAACAAAAGAAGTAGTAGCAGAAACAGAAGGTAAACGTGTTATTGCGATGCCATCTGTAAGAAAGTATGCTAGAGAAAATAACGTAACCATCGAGGAAGTTACTGGTTCAGGTAAAAATGGTCGTATTTTGAAAGCTGATATTGACAGCTTCTTAAGCGGTGACCAACCGGAAGAGCAAGCAGAACAAACAGAAGAAGCAGCAGAAACACAAGATGCGAAACCAGCTGCAGTTCCAACTGGAAGCTACCCAGAAACACGCGAGAAGATGACAAACATCCGTAAAGCGATCGCAAAAGCAATGGTTAACTCAAAATCAAAAGCACCACATGTTACGCTAATGGATGAAATCGATGTAACAGAGCTTGTTGCACATCGTAAGAAATTTAAAGCAGTGGCTGCAGAACAAGAAATTAAATTAACGTACTTACCATATGTTGTAAAAGCACTTGTGTCAGCGTCTAAGAAATTCCCGATCCTAAACTCTTGGATTGACGACGCAACAGATGAGGTTGTTCAAAAACATTATTATAATATCGGTATTGCTGCTGATACAGACAAAGGTCTACTCGTACCAGTTGTAAAAGATGCTGATAAAAAATCCATCTTTGAAATTTCTGCGGAGATAAATGAATTGGCAGGAAAAGCTCGTGATGGTAAACTGAAACCAGATGAGATGAAAGGGGCTTCCAACACAATTTCAAACATTGGTTCAGCGGGTGGACAATGGTTTACTCCAGTATTGAATTACCCAGAAGCTATCATTCTTGGAATTGGCCGTATTGCTGAAAAGCCAATTGTTCGTGATGGGGAAGTTGTCGTAGCTCCAGTTCTTGCTTTATCTCTAAGCTTTGATCATCGTATCGTTGATGGTGCTACTGCACAGTTAGCTTTAAACCAAATCAAACGATTACTAAATGATCCGCAACTAATTATGATGGAGGCGTAGGTAATGGTAGTAGGAGATTTTCCAGTAGAAGTAGATACGCTAGTTGTGGGAGCAGGACCAGGCGGCTATGTTGCTGCTATCCGTGCTGCACAATTAGGGCAAAAAGTAACAATTGTTGATAAAGGTACTTTAGGTGGAGTTTGTCTTAATGTTGGATGTATTCCATCAAAAGCATTGATTCAAGCAGGTCATTTAGCGGAAAGTGCTAAAGGCTCTGAAGAAATAGGAATCAAAACGGAAGGTGTAACGATCGACTTTTCCAAGGTTCAAGAGTGGAAAGGTAGCGTTGTTAAAAAATTAACTTCTGGTGTTGAAGGTCTTCTTAAGGGAAATAAAGTAGACATCGTAAGTGGAGAAGCCTACTTCGTTGATAAAAACACTGCGAAAGTGATGGATGAAAAATCTTCCCAAACGTATAAATTCAAACATTGTATTGTTGCAACTGGTTCATCACCAATTGAAATTCCAACATTCAAATTTTCAGATCGTGTACTAGATTCAACTGGTGCATTGGATTTGAAAGAAGTTCCTAAGAAATTAGTTGTCATTGGTACAGGCTTTGTTGGAAGTGAGCTTGGATCTGCTTATGCAAACTTTGGAACAGAAGTTACTTTCCTTGAAGGTGCCAAAGATATCCTAGGTGGATTTGAAAAGCAAATGACACAGCTCGTTAAAAAACGTTTGAAAAATAAAGGCGCTACAATCATTACGGAAGCAATGGCTAAAGGTGTTGAAGAGTCAGCTGATGGTGTAAAAGTTACGTATGAAGCTAAAGGAAAAGAAGAAACAGTTGAAGCAGATTATGTGCTTGTAACGGTTGGTCGTCGTCCAAACACTGCAGAAATCGGCTTAGAGCAAGCTGGAGTTGAGCTTGATGAAAAAGGACTTGTTAAAATCGATAAGCAATGTCGTACTTCTGTAGACAATATATTTGCAATCGGTGATATCGTTGCTGGTCCTCCGCTTGCTCACAAAGCATCCTATGAAGGGAAAATTGCTGCTGAAGTAATTGCTGGAGAAAAATCTGAAATCGATTATCTAAGTGTACCAGCTGTTGCCTTTACGGATCCAGAGCTTGCAACTGTCGGAATGACAGAAAAAGAAGCGAAAGATGCTGGATATGATGTGAAAGTTGGGAAATTCCCATTTGCAGCGAATGGTCGTGCATTATCCTTGAATAATAGTGATGGATTCTTGAAATTGATCACGCGTAAAGAGGATGGCTTAGTAATCGGTGGTCAGATCGCTGGTCCAAACGCTAGTGATATGATTTCAGAAATCGGACTTGCTATTGAAGCAGGAATGACTGTAGAAGATATCGCATTAACCATCCATGCTCACCCAACATTAGGTGAAATTACAATGGAAGCTGCAGAAGTAGCACTTGGAACTCCTATTCACATGTTGTAGGACAAAGAATAGATATGAATAGTTAGTAAAAAGGATGCCCTTTTATTAGTTCAGGGCATCCTTTTTATTTTCTTCTAAAGTGACCTCTAGTTGCTCCATAATTTCATTTTTTGGCATATTACGAGATAGATGTGCAATTGTCTGTCCATTTTTTTGAATGACTAGAGTGGAACCGGTAGTATCTAAAGGGATATCCATTTCAGCGGGATCAATTTCCACCGTTTTTGCATCCGTAAATTCGGTAGGATATTTTGCTTTTAATTCAATAATTGCATCAACGTATATATCATCAATTTCTTCAATGGATTCCTCTGGGATGATCATGACATTATATTCCGAAGGATTAAACGAAATGGCCTCAACAAGTTCATCTTTATGTTGTTGGCAACCTAAAAGTAATAATAGAGTAGGAATGATCAATAATAACTTGTTCATCGACCTTTATTCACTTCCCTCATTGTGAATTTATCTTATGACTGTGTAAGGATAGTTTATCAAAAGAATATTTAACTTTAGCTATTGTTATGGAACTGTTATTGAAATGAAAAGCTATTGTCGATAAATGTAAACATGAAGCAACATTGTTTTGGGTATATAATAGAAGTGGATTATATTGGTATCCCGTGCAGTCATTTCCTGGTTTAATTAGTTTGGATCATTTGTTCGACATGAATTGGGAATGACAGTTGTTTCACGAATACTTTATAATAAATCTAGTAATCTATTTTTACAGTTAGGAGGAGGTTTTACATATGAAACGTATTACATTTATTATCCTTGTTATTGGCCTTGCGATTCTTTCAGCTTGTGCAAGTGATACGGAAACGACGAGTCAAGGGAAAACATCATCTACAAATAAAGAAAATGAAGAGCAAGAACAGCCATCAGAGGGCGAAAAGCCAGATGAGGATAAGCTAACGGAAGAAGATGCAGGAGAAGAAGTGGTTGAGGATGATCCCCCTGTTGAAGCGCAATATACGATTTCAGAGAATTGGTCATTAATCCCGTTAGAAGAAGGAATTAATGAAGATATTGTCTTGTTGACGATTGATGATGCTCCTGATGAAAATGCTGTTGAAATGGCTAGTACTTTAAAGGAATTAGATGCAGGGGCGATATTCTTTGTAAATGGACATTTTATTGATACACCTGAGGAAGAAGAAATGCTCAAGGAAATTCATGAAATGGGCTTTATGATTGGAAATCATACATTTAGCCATGCCACATTACCAGAAATATCGGAAGAAGAACAAAAAGAAGAAATCATAAGTCTGAGTGATCGGATAGAAGAGATTATCGGTGAACGGCCATTATTTTTCCGAGCTCCACATGGTGCCAACACAGATTATGCTATTAAAGTTGCAGAAGAGGAAGGCATGACCGTTATGAACTGGACTTATGGATATGATTATTTTCAACCATATATGGATGCAGAAAAACTTGCAGAAGCGATGATTTCAGGGGAAGGTCCAGAAGTGGATGTCCCATATTCGTTGTTGAAACCAGGAGCGAACTTACTAATGCACGATCGCGAATGGACAGCTGAAGCATTGCCTAGAATTGTTGAGGGGTTACGGGAAAAAGGCTATGAAATGCTTGACCCAGCACTTATAGAAACAAAATGAAAAATCAAAGCTAATACATTTTTATAATAGTGGTTACATTTCACATGAATTGTTAACATATAATGGACACAACCATAAGTTTTATACATATGGTTGTGTCTTTTTATCTAGAATTCATAGTTATATGTAATAATGTCCTGTTATTCAGTTTAAAACCCTTAATATGTTATACTAATTAACTATTGACTCTTTTAGTGTGACATATTATAATGTGAATATGTTATCGCTAAACGCGAAAAGGAGATGACTTAATGGGTACAATAATTTGTCAGGATTGCCAACAGGTTATTGAAGATTACGAAGATGAGAAAGTAACAACTCTTTACGGTACATGTCCTACTTGTGATGAAAAATAATACAAATATAGGATAAGCTGCATTATTTGATGTAGCTTATTTTTTTGTGTTCAATTTATCTTGTGTAAATTGGCGATAATCAGTTTTTTGTAAATATAAATTCTTGTTAGTGAGGCGTTATTAATCCAGTTGCAGCAGGCATTTCTTGTCAGTAAAACTTTCACTAGGCACGCATCATTTAACTTAGAGTTATGAATATGTATTATAATAAGTATGATAAAGAAGTATATGATAAACTTATTTATTAGGAGCTACTGTACATGCAGGGTATTTAATGAGGTGAATAAAACAATGAATTACGAGTATCCGATTGATGAAACATGGTCAACTGAAGAGGTTATTGACGTTGTGAATTTTTTTTCGCTCGTGGAAAAAGCTTATGAAAATAAAGTTAGTCGTGCGGAGGTATTACTGCTTTATCGGCGATTTAAGCAAATTGTACCTTCAAAAAGCGAAGAAAAGAAACTGTTTTCGGCGTTTGCAGCAACTTCAGGTTATTCCAGTTACCATACTGTGAAAAGAGCAAGAGAGTCAGGAGATGACTTTATTAAAATGTAGTTATCCCCGTTGTTTAAAACGAAAGACATTTATTCGGCAACACGAAGCGAATAAATGTCTTTCGTTTTTCTTAAGGTTGTTAGTCGTGTTTGTGCATACAAGTAATAAATTGTGGATGCATTCGCAAAATGGGTTTTAAAGCTAGGGCAACTAGTTACGTGATTGTACTGCTAATTGATAAAATGGAATTAATGTATGAAAGGTTTGCTTCGCCGTATCGAGTAAATCATTTCCATTTGCTGCTAAATCACTTTCAGCTGGAACATGAATTCCGATTAAAAACTCTGCCTTTTTTACGTCTCTGAAGCGTTCAAGGTGTTTCATCTCCAATTCCTGAAGTGGAATCGAGTCTTTATTCATATGGTCTAGAGATACAACGAAATTGTCTGGAAGCTGTTTAATTTTATCATACGCTGCGATAAAGGACTTCGCAATTTCTTGCTTATTTGGTAACTCATAAATTAACGCTAGCCACATGAATAGATGATCGTCAAAGAGACCTATTTGAAAGTGTGGGTGCTTTTTGTAACCTCGTTTGTTATCTGCTATTGCCAACCAAGTATCTTTTGGTGGATTTACAGTTCTTCTAGCGTGTTTAGCGATATGTAAATACATTTCATTTCCTAATTGTGCTGCTACATAGTCAGCGAGTTCGGATCCGATTTCTTGGAATTTAGGCTGAATTCTTGTCTGGATTGCCTCCATTCTTTCATCGAGACCATCTATTGTAAATGTTTCAAAATCTTCGCGTTTAAATCCTTGAAAAGTCAAAAACGTCATTCCTTCCTTCATGTTATTTATAATAATTATTATTAATTATTGTGGGGTGTAAGTCAAGCTATACATATTTGAGCTAATAAAATAATCCCGCGATAGAAGATGTTTGGAAAGCATAGCGATAGTGAAAGCTAATACAAGTAAGCATTCTTTTCCCATGAAATCAACCTTTAAAATAGAACTGGAATTCTCAGGCTATGTTTAAAAGTGCTAAAACCGGGAAATGATAATAAAAATAATCATTAATTTCAGAAAAGCTATGAACATTATAATTCTAAGGTCATAAGATAAAGAAAACAGATGTAACTGATAAAACAAGCTATTTGAAAAGGGAGTGGCGAATTTGAAATATGTTATGGAAGCACTGAGAAGAAAAGAAGCAGAAGAGAGATTGCCTGTCATTCGAATGGAAATTGATTATGAGCTAGTTACACTTTATGATGCGATGCAAGCCAAAGATACGGTTTCAATGATTAAAGCGAAGGAACGTTTAGAGGATTTAAGGAAACAGATGTTACAAATTGAAAATGAGCACGCTTAATAATTGACCCCAATATGTATTGGAAGCATTAGTGAAATACTCGAATACATATTGGGGTCATTCAAATACAATGACGGAAACCCTTCCTTTTGTTACAATTGAAATTATAATTCTGAAAGTGGAGGGCGTACATATGGATAAAGCGATTCGTAATGATATATATGAACAGGCGGTAAAATGGGTATTGGAAGCAGGAACAATCATTCGAGATGAAATGAATGCCCCGTTAAGTATTGAAACGAAATCAAATCCGAATGATCTTGTTACGGTATTAGATAAACGTATAGAAGCGTATTTTGTCCAGAAAATAAAAGAAAAATATAGCAACCATTTTATTATTGGGGAAGAGGGCTATGGTGATTCGGTTACGTCACTTGATGGAACGGTTTGGATTATTGATCCAATTGATGGGACAATGAACTTTGTTCATCAAAAAAGAAATTTTGCAATTTCTGTTGGGATTTATCAAGATGGAATTGGTGAAATAGGAATCATCTATGATGTCATGTCAGATATTTTATACCATGCGAAAAGGGGCGAAGGTGCTTATAAAAATGAGCAAGAATTGCCTCAGCTTAAATCAAACGTAAAATTAACGAATGCTATTATTGGAATGAACCATTTTTGGCTTTGTGAAAATAGACTTGTAGATGAAAAAACGATGCAGGAGTTTGTAAGGAA
This sequence comes from Oceanobacillus polygoni, assembly GCF_008304605.1. Lineage (GTDB taxonomy): Bacteria > Bacillota > Bacilli > Bacillales > Amphibacillaceae > Oceanobacillus > Oceanobacillus polygoni. The sequence goes on from NZ_PIJY01000018.1 coordinate 121,752, forward strand.
AGTACGTGGGACGAGAACCTATGGTTCTGCTGCGTTGGAGTTCGCTTATACGGCAGAAGGAATTGAAGATGGATATCTATCATTAAGACTTTCTCCATGGGATGTTGCAGCTGGTATTGTGATTGTAAATGAAGTAGGTGGCGTTACGACAGATATTGCTGGTAATGAAGTTAATATGCTTGAGAAATCATCAATTCTTGCTTGTAACCCGATTTTGAAGGACGACTTAATAGCGTTTATACAAAGTGGAAGAAAGTGACAAGGTGCTCGTCACTTTCTTCTTTTTTTTAGAGATAAACCATAACCAAAGATTGCGAATCCGAGTATTAGGAATAATAAGATAAACCAAATATTGCGGAAAGCGATAGCGAGTCCAACAAGAAAGAACATCGCAACTACAAGAATGGCTAATAAAAGCATTGGAATATTAATATTCTTCATATAAGCACCTCTATTTCATTAAATAGTATATATGAAAAGTGCGTTTTCTTCAAAAAATAGAAATATAGACTGCTTGTTTTATAACAAACATATAAGGATTACCCTTTTAATTAATAGATTTATTAGTTTATATGTATGATTTTATTAGTAAAGCTTCGCTTGTCAGTGGCAGGAATGTGAAAGATTTAGTATGATAATAGAAGAGCTTAGTGAATATTGGGGGATACATATGGATGGCTTTAGGTTTGTATTTGATTATGTAGTAGAACGAAATGGGATAGAAAATATATTTTGGATATTTTATGTAATGAATTTTATTCTTTGCGCGATTGCTTATGAACTTGGATTTGCTCGTAAGCTGCCACTATCTAAAAAGGTTTTCGTATATATTCTATTGTTAATTGGAACGTATATATTAACGATTTTTACAACAGTGATGCGAATGCCAACAATTGAAAGTCTTATCGTCATTATTTTTATACTTGCTGTTTATAGAATTAGACTCCATTTCCAAAGAAAAGCAAATAATGAATAAAAAAAACGCCGTCATCGGCGTTT
>NZ_PIJY01000018.1:123057-143714 GCF_008304605.1 Oceanobacillus polygoni
AGGCTACATTTACAAGTACTGGTCTACTTTTTTATTTTCTCGATAAAGTTTAAAATTACCTGTAGAGAGTCTTTCATTTGTCTTAACCCCAATTCGGTCATAACAATTATTGCAAAGATACATATATATTCTTCTGTTTCTTAGTCGTTTTGCTTGTAGGCAATAATCTTCAATTTCTTCCACTTTATCACAAAGAGAGCACTTTACTTGCATACTTTCACCTCTTACTTCAGAAAAATAATCTATTTTGAACAACCTCTTTTAAGTAGTATATCACAAGATGTCCACTTTAGTAGTAGATCTTTTATGTTTGATAAGAACTTTTCAGGGGAATATAAGTACAAACATACCATTATCTATTTAATATGAAAGGATGATTTTCATGAAAAAAAGATATGTATTATCTGCGGTAGGAGCGCTTGGTGCAGGTGTAGCAAGTTACTATTTAAAGGATCAGCAAAATCGCGATAAAATTAAAGAAGCTGCGAATGTTATCACATCTAAGCTAAAACAAAATTCGCATTCGGATGGTCATGATCATACATTTGAAAGTTCAGGTGTACCTGATCAATTAGATGAGAAAGATTTGGAGCAGCTAGAGAATTCCAAAATGGTATCGGAAGGATCTCAATTCGGTGTACAGTATTACAATGAAAAGAAAGAAGAAAATACTTCAAGTAACTAATAGGAAATGTGATAAAACCCAGGCATCTATAAGAAGCCTGGGTTTTATCACATTTAACGATTGTCATGGTGATTGGATTGTTCACCTTCGATATCATCCAATTTTTGTTGCTCTTCATCAGATAATATTTCTTTGTTTTGGTCTGGTTCGGCAGGCGAGTTGTTCATAATCGGAAATTCCGGCATGTAACGACCGACAATTGCTGCAAGTTCATCTACAAAGCCTTGAACAGGGTGGCCTTGTGCCATTTTGTCTCCCATTCCTCTAATCCTCTCCATTACATCTGCATCGGCTACTACGATAGCTGCTTTTCCATATGGATCATGATAGAGTGCTTCGGAAACAGAATATTTAATTGTTCCTACCCGGGACCGATCAAGATCTTTATCGACATCAATTCCGACAACAGTGTAAGGACCAGCAACAATTGCAGCAGCATCCTGCACACTTGGAACATCGCTAGCTACATTAGCTAGATGATTTGCAATTTCGGTATTGCTTAGATCTTCAAGTCTTGTTGGATCTGAGTTTTTTACTTGGACAAACTGATTGTTTTCTTGTTCTTCTGCTAAAGGGGGATCCTCCTGTTGTCCACATGCTGCCAGGAGTATAATTCCAACCATAAATAATAACGTAAAATGCGGCTTCATTCAGCATTCCTCCTAATTATAGTAGCTGATGCCCTTATTTTGGTTAGAATAAAAGAAAATATACAGCGTAGGATAGAATTATATTGATTGAAGTAAAGAAAGTATAAAATTTTCCTTACTGTATAAGTGCAACTATGGTATTCACCACATAGCATATAATACGTTGTTTTCTAATGAAAAAAGCCTACTATGAAAGCAGACTTTTTAGTGGATAATAATTTTATTAATAGTTGTTATTGGGTTGTCCTTGTTTGATCCATCTCGGTAGAAGAAGTGAACAGGACCATTTTCCTTGATTGGTTTTCCATCAATCGCAAAAAGGAAGTAGCCATTTTCAAGGTCAGCTATTGATATTTCCGTTTCATCTTCATCTGATACTAAAGTAGCATGTGTTGCATCGGATTTAATTTCTGCATTTTTAATGAAATCATGTAATGGCATGACATAGGAATTTTTTAATATTGTTTCTCCTTCTCGTTTGGAGATACTCCTATTTACCGGAGGGCGATTCATTTTAACATCGAAAACTTCCCGGTTGAATCGTTGAGATGCTAATTCTAAGTCATTAACTTCTTCCGAATTACTGCCCTGATCGGAAAAAGCCTCATTCAGCAATATTTTTCTATCATCAAAAATCCATACAGTAGGATCTAGTGTGATGGAATAGAAAACGTTTCCTATAATTGGTACAATCATTATTTCACCCCTAATACTATATCTTCATCAAGAATAGCAGACATGAACTATTATTTCACCTGTTAAGAATTATTTTTATAAAAATTTTACGCTTTTGTTTGCATTTTCTTGTAGCTAACGCTAATATAATATACAAAGAAGTCTTTCTAACGGAGGGGATTTAAATGATGCCAGAGGCGACTATCGATCACCGTGAAAAAGCCCATGCCCTTCTTAAGGCTGACGCTGACAACATATTACGACTAATTGAAGTTCAAATAGAGAATTTAACGATGCCACAATGTCCAGTCTACGAAGATGTCTTGGACACGCAAATGTTTGGTCTCTCGAGGGAAATTGATTTTGCTGTGCGTCTAGACTTAATCAGCGAGAATGAAGGAAGAGCACTTCTTGAGAATCTTGAGAAGAAGCTTAACATATTGCATGAAGCTTCACAAAATTCGGTCTGATTAAGCAGTCCATTGTATTGGCTTAATGATGTGATGTGACAAAGCAAAACTTTGCCAGCAAGTTAGCGGCAAGGTTTTTTTGTTTAATTGGTAGGATTTAAAGAGATTTAAATATGAATTAATAGGTGAATTTGAAAAAATAATAACAATTTAGAAGACGCGAAATGCAAAAATGTGTTATAGTTATTTAAATTTCTTTTCATCGATACTTAAATAACAAATGGTTGGGAGAAGTAAGATGGTTAAGAGATTAAAAGACTACGATTTTACCCTAATGATTACACCAATACTGTTAGCAGGTTTTGGGATTGTTATGATTTATAGCGCAAGTATGGTGACGGCTGTTGTAGAAGGAAATGAAAGTACGCATTACTTAATACGTCAATCGGTTTGGTTTGCAGTCGGAATGATAGGTTTTATCATTTGTAGTTTATTTCCATACAAGTATTATCAGAAACTAATGAAGTTTATTATTTTAACCGTTATTATCTTACTTGTTGCTGTACTTATTTTTGGGAATTCCGTAAATAACGCGAAGTCATGGTTCCAAATTGGTCCAGTTAGTATGCAACCAGCAGAATTTGCGAAGCTCGGTCTGATTATGTATTTGGCTTCCGTTTATTCAAAGAAACAGGCATACATAAATCAGTTCAATACAGGTGTGCTACCACCGCTTGTGCTTACCGGCATTATTTTGGGCTTAATCGTTCTTCAACCTGATATCGGTACCGCTTCAATTATTTTCTTGATCGCTTGTACCGTTATATTTAGTTCAGGGATTCGATTAAAGCACCTTTCCATTTTAATCGCTATTGGTGTAGGACTAGCATTACTAGCAGTTCCATTTATGGTGACAGATGAAAGACTGTCTCGATTTACAGGAGCTTACCAGCCTTTTGAAACACCAGATTCAGATGGGTATCAATTAATTCAATCCTATGTAGCGATTGGTGTTGGTGGGTTAACTGGCGAAGGACTAGGACAAAGTGTACAAAAGCTAGGTTATTTAGTGGAAGCTCATACAGATTTCATTATGGCAATTGTAGCAGAAGAGCTAGGTTTTATTGGCGTACTTATTGTGATAGGAATGCTAGCAATTATTGTGTTGCGTGGTATTTTTATAGCTAGAAAATGCAATGATAGTTTCGGAGCATTACTAGCGTTAGGTATTTCTTCCATGGTTGGAATTCAAGCATTTATTAACCTGGGAGCAATTAGTGGGCTGCTACCGATTACCGGTGTACCACTTCCGTTTGTTAGTTATGGAGGCTCATCACTTCTCATCATGTTAATCTCAATGGGGATTCTTAACAATATTGCAAGCGCAGTTAAGAAACAAGAAATTGATGGAACAAAAGAGAAGTCGACTGGAGAAAGAAAAACGATTAATTATAACAGGAGTGATAAAAGATGGCAGAATTAAAACAGATTAAAAAAGTACTGGTTGCTAACCGAGGAGAGATTGCAATTCGGGTGTTTCGAGCTTGTACAGAACTGAACATCCGAACTGTAGCAGTTTATTCAAGTGAAGATTCCGCTTCCTTCCACCGTTTTAAAGCGGATGAAGCCTATTTAATTGGTAAAGGCAAAAAGCCTATCGATGCATACTTAGATATCGAAGGAATTATTGATCTTGCAAAAGAAGTACAAGTTGATGCGATTCATCCTGGTTATGGGTTTTTATCAGAAAATATTAACTTTGCAAGACGTTGTGAAGAAGAGGGGATCATCTTCATTGGTCCAACAAGTGAACATTTAAATATGTTCGGAGATAAAGTTAAAGCAAGAGAGCAGGCAGAAAAGGCGAATCTACCAATTATTCCTGGTAGTGGTGGTGCTGTTGCAACCGTTGAAGAAGTTGAAGCTTTTGGAGAGAAATATGGATATCCGATTATTATTAAAGCATCATTAGGCGGCGGTGGACGCGGTATGCGAATTGTCCGTGATGCAAGTGAAGTTCGCGAGGCATATGACCGGGCGAAGTCTGAAGCAAAAGCTGCCTTTGGAAATGATGAAATATATGTAGAGAAATTCATTGAAAATCCAAAACATATCGAAGTACAAATTCTTGGAGACGAACACGGAAACATTGTTCATTTGCATGAAAGAGATTGTTCTGTACAGCGTAGACATCAAAAAGTAATCGAAGTTGCACCAAGTTTGTCTCTTTCAGATGAATTACGAGAACGCATTTGTAATGCTGCGGTTGACTTGATGAAAAATGTAGGTTACATAAATGCTGGAACTGTTGAATTCCTTGTAACGAATGATGATTTTTATTTTATTGAAGTTAATCCTCGCGTACAGGTAGAACATACAATCACAGAAATGATTACTGGAATTGACGTTGTTCAAACACAAATTAAAGTGGCAGATGGATACAGCCTACATGATGAATCTGTTGGAATACCGAAGCAGGAAATGATTACAATTCACGGGTATGCAATTCAATCTAGGATTACAACGGAAGATCCATTAAATAACTTTATGCCAGATACTGGCAGAATTAATGCATACCGAAGTGGTGGAGGTTTTGGTGTACGACTTGATGCAGGAAACGCTTATCAAGGTGCTATCATATCACCGCACTATGATTCTCTGCTAGTTAAAGTTTCAACCTGGGCATTAACCTTTGAACAAGCTGCAATTAAAATGGTGCGAAATTTAAAGGAATTCCGAATTCGCGGAATCAAAACGAATATTCATTTCTTGGAAAATGTTATTTTGCATGAGAAATTCATGTCAGGTCAATATGACACAACGTTTATCGATAGTACGCCAGAGCTATTCGTCTTTCCGAAACGAAAAGACCGTGGTACAAAGATGCTTACCTACATTGCGGATACGACGCTTAACGGTGTAGAAGGGGTCGCGAAAAAGGAAAAGCCTGAATTTTCTCCATTGCTTATTCCAGAAGTAGATCATCATCAAGAGATTCCAAAAGGAACAAAGCAAATCTTGGATGAAAAAGGTCCAGAAGGATTAGCGGAGTGGTTGAAGAATCAGAAGGAAGTATTGTTAACAGATACAACATTCCGAGATGCACACCAATCATTGTTGGCAACACGGATTAGAACGACAGATTTACTGCACATTGCTGAACCGACAGCACGCTTATTACCTAATCTCTTTTCCGTAGAGATGTGGGGTGGAGCGACATTCGATGTTGCTTACCGCTTCTTAAAAGAAGATCCTTGGACAAGGCTGCTCGCTCTACGTGAGAAGATGCCAAATGTTTTATTCCAAATGCTCTTGCGTTCGAGCAATGCGGTAGGATATAAAAACTATCCGGATAATTTAATTCGTGAATTTGTAGAGAAGAGTTCGAATGCAGGTATTGATGTTTTCCGTATTTTTGACAGCTTGAATTGGGTTGAAGGAATGAAACTGGCAATCGAATCCGTTCGTGAAAGCAATAAAATTGCTGAGGCAACGATTTGTTATACTGGTGACATTCTTGATAAAGGTCGGGAAAAATACGATATTAATTATTATAAGAACATGGCGAAGGAACTTGAACAATCTGGTGCACATATTTTAGGTATTAAAGATATGGCTGGATTGTTAAAGCCAGAAGCAGCTTACCAATTGATATCTAGCCTAAAAGAAACGATCGATCTTCCAATCCATCTTCATACACATGATACGAGCGGTAATGGAGTTTATACGTATGCAAGAGCGATCGATGCAGGGGTAGACGTTGTAGATGTTGCTACTGGTTCTATGTCGGGCTTAACCTCCCAACCTAGTGCGCAAGCACTTTATCATGCATTAGAAGGAAAACAGCGCAAGCCACAGGTTGATATTGATGCATATGAAGAAATATCACACTATTGGGAAGGAATTAGAGAGTACTATCAAGACTTTGAAAGTGGAATGAAGGCACCGCATACGGAAATATATTTCCATGAAATGCCTGGAGGTCAATATAGTAATCTTAAGCAGCAAGCGAAAGCTGTTGGTCTAGGAAATCGCTGGAATGAAGTAAAGACAATGTTCCGCAAAGTGAATGACATGTTTGGAGACATTGTAAAAGTAACACCATCATCTAAAGTAATTGGTGATATGACACTATTTATGGTACAAAACGATTTATCAGAAGCAGATATCTATGAAAAAGGACATTCGATTGATTTTCCTGATTCTGTTATTGAATTTGCACAAGGGTATATTGGTCAGCCATATCAAGGTTTCCCAGAAAAACTACAGAAGATTATTCTGAAAGATAGAGAAGCAATCACAGTTCGTCCTGGGGAATTATTAGAACCAATTGATTTTGATGGATTACGAGACGAATTATTTAAATCGCTAGATCGTCAAGTAACTAGCTTTGATCTGATTGCATATGCATTATATCCAAAAGTGTTTATGGATTATCATCATTTCTGTGAGAGCTATGGAGATATGTCCGTGTTAGATACACCTACTTTCTTCTATGGTATGAATTTAGGAGAAGAGATTGAAGTAGAGATAGAAAAAGGAAAAACGTTAATTGTGAGACTTGTTTCTATCTCTGAGCCTAAAGAAGATGGTACACGTGTCTTCTATTTCGAATTGAATGGACAAAGTCGTGAGATTAGAGTGAAGGATAACAGTATTGAATCCTTGATTTCAACGAGACCAAAAGTCGACAAATCAAACGATAAGCAAATCGGTGCGACGATGCCAGGAACTGTACTTGCAGTTAATTGTTCGACGGGAGATTCGGTTGCTAAAGGAGATCACCTTTTAACAACGGAGGCAATGAAAATGGAAACGACTATTCAAGCTCCGTATGAAGGTGTTATCAAGGCAATTCACGTTAAAGCTGGAGATTCAATTGAAGTGAATGATTTGTTAATTGAATTTGAATAAATTTAAAAAAGAAAAAACAGGAAATGGCTATTTAGCCGTTCCTGTTTTTTCTTTTTTTGCACTTCTATTAGATAGAAGGATAAAGTAACTGAGCATTCCGAAGTAGCAAGATATTACTAATGCATGCATGAGTGCTACACCAAGATTTAGTAAAGTAAATATAATCAATGCTCCAAATAAAACCTGTAGGAAAATCAGGGTGAATGTAATGATCCATCCCCAATACATGACTTTGTTGAAACGGTAGTTTTTGATCATATTGATCATTAGAATGAACGTCCATATAAATAAAATAGCTGCTGCTAATCGGTGCCCCATCTGTACCCACTGATTAAAATCATAATTAGAAAATGAGAGGGGAGAGGTATTCGTACAAAATGGCCAGTCACCACAAACAAGGTTTGATTCGGTATGACGTACTAGAGCTCCTGTATATACGACAAGCATTGTATAAATGGAAAGCGCATAAATATGCCATCGATGTTTTTTCTTGATAAATAGTGTTTCGGTATGTAATTTCTTATCCAGTTCGAATATAAGTAGCATGAGTAAGAACACAGCTGCAAACGAAATTAGTGATATTCCGAAATGGGCAGCTAGAACAAAATCTGACTGTCCCCAAACAACGGCAGCAGCACCAATCAGAGCTTGCACGATAATAAAGAAAACAGAAGAAAATGCTAGAAACTTCACTTCTCGAACATGCCCAATTTTGATCCAAGCTAAAATCGCAAGTGTTAATACAACGACCCCAGCTAATCCACTAACAGCTCGATGACTTAATTCAATGATCATTTCAAAATTAAATTGAGATGGTATTAGTTGTCCTTCACATAATGGCCAGCTATCCCCGCAGCCGTCTGCAGAGCCGGTTTTTGTAACTAGTGCCCCTCCTAAAAGAAGAAAAAGCATTAAAATTGTTGCAATTACTGATAAGGTTCGTAAAAATTTAATCATACACTTGACAGCCTCACTTCTAATGATTAAAAACTATAATAACTTTCAATAGATTAATCATAATATCAGATTAACCTTTATTGCAATGAAATTAGCTTAGAAACTACTATTATATACATAATTGTAATAGTATCATGTTTTACACACGTTTTCACTATGTAAATAAGAAAAAAGCTTGCATTAATTTACGTTGTTTGCTAGAAATAATATAGGGATGTTGGCTGCCATCTCAAACAATTGGAGTTATACATATTTCATGTGGTACCAACGAACCGCGAAAAATTCACTTAATTGTCACATATACACTGTAATTATGATGTAAACTATTTAGTGAATTGTTAAGTTAATTAGATTGTAATTTAATTCCGTGATACAATAAGACTTAGAATCAGAATTCATGGAATGAACAAGTCTTCTGGTTATTTAACATGTCTTTTTGTCGGGGTTAAAGGGGGGAAATTAATGAATAAAGCGGAGACATCATATTCTGAAATAATCGGTGATGCATCATTGTCCAACAAGGGAAAAATCGGAGTGTTTTTTAATGAAATAAAAGCGCTTATAAAAATTGGTATTGTAAACTCGAATATGATTACTGTTTTTGCCGGTTTTTGGTTAGCAGTTCATTTTTCGAATTCTTCCTTTATATCCCATTGGGGAACTTTTCTACTCACAATGGTTGGTAGTGTGCTTGTTATTGCTGGTGGCTGTATTATTAATAATTGGTATGATGCAGACATTGATCCTAAAATGAGTAGAACAAAAAAACGGCCGACGGTTACTGGATTTATATCTTTGAAAACAGCATTAATTGTTGGGCTTGTAACTACTGCGGTAGGACTAATTATGTTATTGTTTACAACGGCATTAGCTGCACTCTTTGCTTTTATTGGATGGTTTGTTTATGTCGTATTGTATACAATGTGGTCAAAACGTCGTTATACATTAAACACGGCAATCGGAAGTATTTCAGGTGCTATGCCGCCGCTGATCGGCTGGGCAGCATTTGATCCTTCAATGCATATTGTTCCAATTGTAATGTTTTTAATCATGTTCATCTGGCAAACACCTCATTTTCTTGCTTTGGCAATGAAAAAAACCGAGGATTACCGAGCGGCTGGAGTACCGATGTTACCTGTCGTATACGGGTTTGAATTCACCAAACGCCAAATTGTAGTTTATACTGCCTGTCTGCTTCCTCTACCATTTTTACTAGTGTCACTGGGAACGACTTTTGTAGTTATTGCGGTATTACTTAATCTTGGTTGGCTAGTATTAGGTTTTAGAGGCTTCTTTATGAAAGATGATTTGAAATGGGCTAATATCATGTTTATCTATTCGTTAAACTATTTAATTATTTTATTCCCATTGATGATTATTGTGACATTGCCTATATTTAACTAATCGTTTGTCCTTAAAAAAAATATATATAAGGAAACAACAAGAAGAAAGAGAGGTATTAATACATGAAAGGTTGGATGGGAAAAACTAAAGCACTATTACTATTCACAATGTTGACTCTATTTTTGACCGCGTGTGGTAAAGAAAATCTAACTGCACTTGCGCCAAAAGGGTATGGAGCAGAAAGCTCAATGAATTTAATTATTCTTACAACATTAATTATGGTTGGAGTCTTTGTCGTTGTTATGATTATCTACGTTATTGCTTTAGTCCGTTTCCGAAGAAAGAAAGGGCAGGAAGATTATATTCCAAAGCAAGTAGAAGGAAATCACACATTGGAGACAGTTTGGACAATCATACCGATAGTATTAGTTTTAATTATGGGCGTACCAACTGTAATTGCTACATTTGACTTAGCAGATACATCCAATGCAAGTGAGCATCTTAACGTTGAGGTTACGGGAAATCAATACTGGTGGCATTTTAATTACGATGGAGAAGAAATCGTAACGAGTCAGGACTTGTATATTCCTACTGGTGAAAGAGTCTATCTAAACATGATGTCCTCAGATGTTATCCACTCATTTTGGGTGCCAACAATCTCAGGGAAAATGGATGTTAACCCTGAAAATGTAAATACAATGTACATTGAAGCCTATGAGGAAGGCGTTTACTGGGGGAAATGTGCTGAGCTTTGTGGACCATCACATTCATTGATGGACTTTAAAGTAATTGCAGTTAGCCCAGAAGAATTTGACCAATGGGTATCTGATATGCAAGCTGTAGATCCAGAAGAGGAACCACAGGATACTGTGGCACAAGAAGGTAAAGAGTTGTTTGAAGCAAACAACTGTATGGCATGTCATGCGATCGGATCTTCACCTGCTGCAATTGGACCTAACTTAACGAACTTTGGAGATCGTACAACAGTAGCTGGTATTTTAGAACCAACGAAAGAAAACCTAGTTGATTGGATCATGGATCCTGAGTCAATTAAGCCTGGAAACAAAATGACAGGTGCTTATCCTAGCATTTCTGAAGAAGAAGCAAACAGTATTGCTGAATACTTGCTACAATTAAAGCCTTCTGAAATTACACCTGAAAGCGCTGGGAACTAAAATATATAATTATAATTGGGATGAAAGACACAAAAGGGAGGTTTAAACTTTGAGTAATGCAGCTACTCAAAAGAGAGCTCTTAGTGCTGTGCTATGGGATTACTTGACCACCGTTGACCATAAAAAAGTCGGTATTCTATACTTAATCGGTGGTGGATTCTTTTTCCTACTAGGTGGACTAGAAGCTCTTATTATTCGAATTCAGTTAATTAAACCTGAAAATGATTTTATTAGTGCAGGTTTGTATAATGAAATGATCACGATGCATGGAACAACAATGATCTTCCTTGCAGCCACACCATTATTATTTGGTCTTATGAACTATATCATGCCACTACAAATTGGGGCACGTGATGTTGCTTTTCCATTTTTAAACGCACTCGGATTTTGGTTGTTTTTTTCCGGTGGTATACTATTAAACTGTAGTTGGTTTTTAGGAGGAGCACCTGATGCAGGGTGGACTGCATATGCGCCATTATCCATCCAATCACCAGGTCATGGGACAGACTTCTATGTTATGGGGCTGCAGTTATCTGGTGCGGGAACGTTAATGAGTGGGATTAACTTCCTTGTTACAATCGTATCGATGCGTGCACCTGGAATGACTTATATGCGAATGCCATTATTTACTTGGACTACATTTGTAACAAGTGTGCTAACCTTGTTTGCGTTCCCAGCATTAACTGTTGGATTGTTCCTATTGATGTTTGACCGCATGTTTGGTTCAGCGTTCTTTGATGTAGCTCTTGGAGGAAACTCGGTCATTTGGCAGCATTTATTCTGGATTTTCGGACACCCGGAAGTTTATATTCTGATTTTACCTGCATTTGGAGTATTTAGTGAGATTCTACCTACATTCTCTAAGAAGCGATTATTTGGATATTCAGCAATGGTATTCGCAACCTTCTTAATTGCATTTTTAGGATTTATGGTTTGGGCACACCATATGTTTACAGTAGGTTTAGGACCAGTAGCTAACTCGATATTTGCTGTTGCAACGATGGCAATTGCTGTTCCAACAGGTATTAAGATATTTAACTGGCTATTTACGATGTGGGGCGGAAGTATTGTCATTAACTCAGCAATGCTTTGGGCACTTGCGTTTATTCCTTCGTTTACAATTGGTGGTATGACAGGGGTTATGCTTGGGTCAAACGTTGCGGATTATCAATACCATGATTCATACTTCGTTGTGGCTCACTTCCACTATGTAATCGTTGGTGGAGTTGTATTTGCTCTGTTAGCTGCTTGTCATTACTGGTGGCCAAAAATGTTCGGAAGAATTCTACACGAAGGTATGGGGAAATTAGCGTTCTGGACATTCTTTATTGGATTCCATTTAACGTTCTTCATCCAGCATTTCTTAGGATTAATGGGAATGCCACGTCGTTACTGGGTGTTCTTGGAGAACCAAGGGCTCGATACTGGTAACTTGATTAGTACAATCGGTGCATTCTTTATGACATTTGGTACGTTAGTTTTTCTTGTTAATATTGTTTATACTGCTATTAAAGGTGAAAAAGCACCTGCAGATCCATGGGATGCTCGTACATTAGAGTGGACAATTGCTTCACCACCAGCATTCTATAACTTTAAACAGTTACCATTAGTTAGAGGTCTTGATCCACTATGGATTGAGAAAACAGAAGGAAATGGAAAGATGACTCCTGCAGAGCCATTGGATGAAATTCATATGCCTAACGGATCCATTCTTCCTTTAATTATGACAGTAGGTTTCTTTACCGCATCTTTCGGTTTCATTTATCAGACTGATCATAAAGCTTGGTTAATAGCAGTGTATGCTGGTATGGCTCTAGCCATAGGGTGTATGGTTATCCGTTCATTGAAAGATGATCATGGATTCCATATCTCCAAAGAAGAACTTGAAAGGGAGGCTGACTGAGATGAGTCATGATCATTCCTTAAATCCGAAAACAATGCCAGAAGATCCCGCAAAGGCGACAATGGAAGGGAAACATAAATTTCTAGGTTTATGGTTCTTCCTTGGAGGAGAAACAGTTCTCTTTGCTTGTTTTTTCGGTACGTATCTAGCTTTAAGAAATTCAACTGCTGGTGGTCCAACATCACAAGATTTATTTGGATTAGACTTAGTGTTCTTAATGACTGTTCTGTTATTAACAAGCTCACTTACTAGTGTGTATGCTATGTATCATATGAAGAATAATGACTTTAAAAAGATGATGCTATGGCTTGGAATTACAGCATTACTAGGTTTCGGCTTCTTAGCTCTTGAAATTTATGAGTTTGCTCACTATATTAGTGATTATGGATTTACATTCCGTTCATCAGCATTTGGATCTGCATTTTATACATTAGTTGGGTTCCACGGTGGTCACGTTGTTTTCGGACTAAGTTGGTTAATTGCCCTAATGGTACGAAATGCAAAAAGAGGATTAAATCTATATAATGCACCGAAATTTAATACATTTGCATTATATTGGCACTTTATTGACGTTGTATGGGTATTCATCTTTACAGTAGTATATCTAATGGGGATGGTGAGTTAATTTATGACGGAAAATACATCTACCAATAAAATTAATTCGTTCCAAAAAGAAAAAAACAAAGATGAAATGCGAAAGCAAATTATTACATTCGCATTGATGATCTTCTTTACAATGATCGCTTTTTTCGCGGTTGGTATGGGAATCAGTTCTATGTTTGTAATCCCATTAATACTCATTTTGGCAATTGTTCAAGTAGGATTCCAATTCTATTACTTCATGCACATGAAGGATAAAGGACATGAATTTCCGGCATTGTTAATATTTGGTGGAATATGGGTTACGTTCTTAGTTGGAGTTACATTTGTAACGATCATTTGGTGGTAAGACTACTTTGAAACCTAAAAATAAAAAAGATCGGGATATTTACATCCCGGTCTTTTTTTGGCGATATGTAATCATAAATTTCGCAACTTACATAAGTTGTAGGCATTTTGTTAGAATTCCCTATGAATGCAAGGTTTTCTAACAAATTTGTCACAATAACGAAAGAATTTAGTTGTGTTATACGTTATAATATAAAGATAGTCCACTATATGGAGTGATTAATGATGTGGTTAGAATTACAAATTTTTGGTTTTCGTGCACTCTGGAGTCCTTATTATTTCCTTTTTATCGTAGGTCTTGCTGTTATCTATTATTTAATTACAGGACCCTATCGTCATAAATTTGGTGGGGAAGCTAGACCAACTGGTAAACAACAAATTTTCTTTTATCTTTCTCTTGTGTTGCTGTATATTGTAAAAGGATCACCTATTGACTTGCTTTCACATATCACATTAACAGCACATATGATTCAGATGGCTATTTACTTACTCGTTGTGCCTATTTTCATGTTAAAAGGGATCCCAGAATGGATTTGGAAAAAAGTTGTTTATGCACCGGTTATTAAACCGATTTTCAAGCTGTTAACAAAGCCACTTATTTCGTTACTGCTATTTAATGTGTTATTTTCTTTTTATCACATGCCAGTAATTTTCAACTTTGCGAAAGAATCGCAGATTGCTCATACGTCGACAGCGTTGATTTTATTTATTTCAGCTATTATTGTATGGTTTCCTTTATTATCACCAATCAAGGAATTGGACAAGCTACATCCCTTGATGAAAATGGCTTATATAATTGGAAATAGTGTTTTAATAACACCCGCTTGTGTGCTAATTATTTTTGCGCCTGAACCACTATTTGCGGCGTATTCACAAAATGGCTCATGGCTTCAAGCTCTAGCCCTATGTGTACCTGGTGATGTCCTAGAGGGTTTAACAACAGCCCTTTCAGGGCCAGAAATGTTTACATCAATGGACACGGTTGAGGACCAACAATTGGGCGGAATTATTATGAAAATTATGCAAGAAATTACGTATGGAATCGTATTAGGAACAATATTCTTTAGATGGTTCTCTAAAGGAAGCCAAACGGTTGATCCACTTCCAACAACTGTGGAATAAGAAGAATGATCGAAATTTATCTCATGTTATTTATCTAGAAAGGATTCGTGTGAACTATGCCATTTTTACCAACGCTAAGTACTTTCTTTATTGTCCTAAGTGCACTACTAGTTGCGATTGGATGGGTGTTAATCACCAAGGGGAAGAAGGAAGCGCATAAGAAGGTTATGCTTTTAGCAGCCCTCAGTGCTATTCTGTTCTTTATTATTTACATGTCTCGCACCATTTTTGATGGAAATACGAGCTTTGGCGGACCGGATAGTATTAAAATTTATTATACGCTCTTCCTCATTTTCCATATCATTTTAGCGACAACTGGAGCTGTATTTGGGATTGTAACGATTGTATTAGCTTTGAAACGAAATATAACGAAGCATGAAAAGTTAGGACCTGTAACTAGCATTATTTGGTTCTTCACTGCTATTACCGGTGTTGCGGTTTATTTACTGTTGTACGTTATTTATGATGGTGGCGAAACAACTAGTATGATAAAGGCTATTTTGGGCTTTTAAGTATAAGAAACCAGCTGTTTGATTTAAACAGCTGGTTTCTTATAGCTTTAACAAAGCATTGATTGTTATTTTACTTTTTATAATGCTGAATTTCATCAGCAACTTTTGAAACAAGCGTGTGCGCTCTTTCAACTAGACTTTCTGGGAAATTTTCAGCCTCACCATATTCGACTCCATGTGGGTAATAATGTTTACCGAGTAGTGGGGTTAATAATTTAATAACGGCGTCTCCTCTATCAACATCACCTTCGATAGCATGTCCCTGGATACGAATGTAATATGTAACGTTCTTCTCTTGTGATCCAATTTTGTAATCGTAAGTAACTCTTTCATAGTCCCATTGTCCTGCACGTATGAATGCATGTTTGCCAGTTAAATGATCAAGAGGTCTTAAATCTACAATTGAATCTTCAATACCTGTGTTTTCCAATCTCATTTTTTTCACCTCATATATTAGTCCTCAATGTATAATGATAGTACGAAAACGCTTAATATGCAATTAAAAACCGATTATTCTCTGTTGAATAGGTATATAATTGCGATAATAAATATAATAATAGGGTAAAGAGAATATGTATACTCCTACAGCTTAATTTCTATGAAATTAGAAGTGGGAGGTTCTGGAATATCGGCTCCTAAGATGACGTTAACGACCAGTCGAGTTGCTCACGCCTAGTTCGATAGAATGAAGTATAAAATGATACTAATAAGGGGGAATTGCCGATGCGGATAATTCGAAGCTTATTTTTTTTAACGTTACTTGCAGTCGCTCTATTCTATTTTTTCGATCAAACGGAGACGTCACCGGAAGAAGTGGTTCAGCATGTTACAAGCATTGTAAAAGAAAAACAGCATGTATTGGAGTCAAAAATTACTCCTGAGGAAGAAGACATACCAGCGATTTCTATAGGGGCGAATATATTTCAATGGATTGGCCAAACGAGTGAAGAATTAGAGGGAAGTTTTGACGAACCAGTTCGAATCGATAAAAGTGCATATGATTACGAATGGTGGGTGTATACGAATTCGACGAATCAATATGTGCAATTTGGAATAGAAGATAATGTAGTTAAAACAATTTTTGCTACAGGAGAAGAGATTGATACAGAGCCCATTTTTATTGGGCAACCTTATGAGGAAGTTAATCAGGAGTTTGGTTTCACAGATGAAGTTTCATATAATAATGGAATATCATCTTATACGTTTAGAATTTCGGAAGAGGATATGCAAGTAAGACCGCTTGTGAAATTAAATGATAGCACATTTATTCAATTTTATTTTGATACATTTACTGGTAAGCTATCATCTGTTCGAGTTTTAACAGCAGAAACGTTATTAAAGCACCGCCCTTATGAAATTGAGTATCGTGGCAAACTCCCTGATGAGCCAAATCTTACAGAGGATGAATGGGCAGAGATTGAAAAGGGGATGGAGCAACAGATTTATGATATAACAAATATTATTCGACATCGACATGGTAAGGATAAGTTGGATTGGGAAGAAAGTGTAAGCAATGTAGCATTTCTACATAGTAAGGATATGGAAGAAAATAATTATTTTTCCCATTACAGTTTAAATGGAGATGGACTGAAAGAACGGTTAGAAGCAGAAGATGTTTTCTATATGACGGCGGGAGAAAATATTGCTGCCCAATACCCAGATGCGCCAGGGGCGATGGAAGGGTGGCTCAATAGCGAAGGACATCGTGAAGCTTTGTTAAGCGATGACTATTCACATATTGGGGTCGGCGTGTATCGGTTATATTACACACAAAATTTCCTTGGTAAGCCATTGTAGTTAATAGGTTAGGTTGTCTCAAACGTGTAACTGCGTTTAAGACAACCTCTATTTTTATAATTACAGCCTGCCCAATGTGAAAAAATCAAATTTTCATTATGGTTGAAGGAAACTGCGACATAATTTACTGGCAAAATATGTGCAATAATCACCGTCCGGGCTCGCTCCGGGCGGATGCTTTCCGCGGGCAGGGCACGGCATTAGACACGTGCTATTCTCGCAGGAGTCACCACTCTACGCTCACCTGGACTGGTTAGAGCGACGTCTTTGTATCGATAAACGATGTCATTATAGCCAATGAGTCAATTCTAACGAAGTGTATTTCCGGAGCGGGTTATACGTACAATCCATCTTGCTCGTTACGCCGCATTCTATATTTTGAGAACTGCTTTTACCTTTACATTTTCACATATGAGTTGCCTATGCATAAATTAGTTAGTACAAATGACTATTTAATGCAAGGGGTGATAATATGGAAGAGTTGCATCCATCGGTAATTTCTTTTAAAAACTTTATCAATGAACACCCAGCTCTCATAAGGGAGATTAGAAAAACTGGCAGGTCGTGGCAGGAGTATTATGAGAAGTGGGCGTTGTTAGGAGAGGAAGATCCGTTCTGGGAAAAATATAAAGTGGATAAGCATGAAGAGAAGGACGGTAAAGATGATACAGGCGAAGCAAAGACAAATGTAAAAAATTCAGAGCTCATTAGTCAGTTAATGAAATATACATCTAGCTTGGACGTAAATAAAATGCAAGGTCAGGTTGATCAGTTGAGTAAAGCAATTACAGCTATCCAAGAAATGGTTTCGCAATTTAAAAAAACACAGAAAAATAATCAGCCTGAAAAGGATCCATTTAAATGGGTTCAAGACTGAGGTGACAGTCCATGGATCAACAGAGTATCCAATATTTAAAAGCAAATCCAAAGCTAGCAAATTTTGTTCGATACAATCCAGAATGGTACCGTTATTTATCAAGGGATCCAGAAAGAATAAAAGAGATGGAGAAGGAAGCTAAAGTTTTCTATGGGAAGACACTCCCACAGCAAATAAGTACACTAAACGATCGAATACAGATGATTAGTATGTTAACGGAAGTAGCGAAAGCGATGAAGGATTAGAATCTATTTTATTTTCAACTCCTTAATTAAATGATACTATATAGTAGTGGGGGTGTAATAATGATAGCTACATTGGAATATGTGGATATACTTGACCGTTCTGAGCAACTTGGCAAAATGGTTATGGCGTCTGATACGATGGAAGCCTATAAGCAAACCCGTGCTGCACTTCATGAGGATGAGGATGCTCAAAAGCTCATACAAGCTTTTTTAGATATGAAGGACCAATACGAGGATGTCCAGCGGTTTGGTCGCTATCACCCAGACTACTATAATATCATGAAAAATATCCGTGTTGTAAAAAGAGAAATGGATATGAATGATAAAGTTGCAGCATATAAAATGGCTGAGAGAAATCTCCAAACTTTATTGGATGAAATTAGCCAATATGTTGCAGAGAGTGTAAGCGAGCAAATTAAAGCTCCAAAAGATGGTGCTGCGCTTACAGATAGTGGCTGTGGTTGTGGCAGTGGAGGAGCATGTGGGTGTGCTTCCTAACCAATTCATGTTCGCCCTTAGTTATTAACTAAGGGCGAACAAATATATAGTACATGATCAGAAATTAAGAACTAATCGGATAGTGGGGTTTTTCAAGTGAGGACAAATAGACAAGGCATCGTTGTCTGGTTTCAGCATATGAAGAACATAAAGCAGCTGAAGCGATATGGTAATTTGATATTTGCTTCCAAACGATTAAAATACGCTGTGATTTATGTTAACCAGGATGAACTGGAAAAAGTAGAAGCGAAAATATTAAAGCATTCATTTGTATCAAAGTTAGAAAGATCGTATAAACCTTTTGTTCGTACAGATTATGAAAATGCGAAACCGGACAAAGCAAAGCAGTATGATTATAAGATGGGAATTTAAGTAGGCCTTCGTGGGATTGTTATTTCCTAACAAGGCTTTTTTATTGCTTAGGTAATAATGGATAAAGGTTTTTAAGGGGACTCATAATTTTATTGGTCTTATTATAAAAAAAGAAAAACCTGCAGAAGATTTTTCTGCAGGTCCCTTTGTTTTTCCCTTGAAAAACAAAAAGGCAAAGGGAGAGGAGAAACCGGAGCAAGAACTTATGGGGAAGTGTAAGTCTACTCCGTTTGAAACAACCAATCTAATAACTAGTTGATTCATAATGGTTAGTATGTACAATGAGAATAAATATATACATATGATTATTTGAACACGATCTTGACTCCTGATGAGATCATTGTTTTCTAATGTATTATTTTGTGGTAGGATATATGTCGAATAGCATCAAATCGAGGTGAATTCATGCGAGTCATTGCAGGTGATTTTAAAGGCAGGCAATTAAAAGCGGTTCCAGGCAAATCAACGCGACCGACAACGGATAAAGTGAAAGAATCTGTCTTTCAAATGATAGGCCCTTTTTTCGATGGAGGAAAGGTGCTTGATATGTTTGCGGGAAGTGGATCGCTAGGGATTGAAGCGCTTAGTCGTGGAATGGATTATGGTATATTTGTTGACAAGCATCCAAAAGCAATACATACGATTCAAGAAAATATCCAAACATTAAAATTGGATCAATACGCTGAAGTGTTTCGTGCAGATGCACATCGAGCAATTAAAGCAGCGGCTAAAAGAGACTTGAAATTTGATCTTATTTTAATGGACCCACCGTATGGAAAAGTGGATTATGTAAAACTTATAGACGAGATTATGAAGCTCCATTTACTTAACAATGGTGGTACGATTTATTGTGAGCATGACCTAACAGAGAAGCTTCCTAAGGATCAATTGGGCTTGAGTATGCTCAAGCAAGAAAATTATGGTGGAACAATTGGAATAACACTTTATAAATCGGAGTAGGAAGGAAGTTATCAATGGAAAAGTTAGCAATTTGTCCAGGAACCTTTGATCCTATTACAAATGGACATCTGGATATTATTAGCCGAGGTGCGAAGGTATTCGATCGCGTTATTGTAGCTGTATTTAATAATCAGGCTAAGTCACCACTCTTTACAGTAGAAGAAAGAATACATTTATTAAAGGAGTCCATCAAGGATATTCCAAACGTCACTGTAGACGCATCTGACCACTTATTAATGGATTATGCACAGGAGCAAAATGCACATGCTGTAATCCGCGGTCTTCGTGCTGTGAGTGATTTTGAATATGAAATGCAAATTACATCGATGAATAGGAAGCTAAATGAAAATATTGAAACGTTCTTTATGATGACGAATAATCAGTACTCCTTCCTTAGCTCAAGCATGGTAAAGGAAATTGCTAAGTATAATGGTAATATTAGCGGACTTGTACCTGAGTTTGTAGAGCAAGCATTGAAAGAAAAATATAATCATATTTAAAAAGATAAGAGAAAAACCAGCTCCCTGAGTCTAGAGTGACCCAATAATATGAGACAGGAAAAAACACCTCGAGAGTCGTATAAATTATTTATCGACATTTGGAGGTGTTTTTG
>NZ_PIJY01000019.1 GCF_008304605.1 Oceanobacillus polygoni
TGTAACCGTCAAGTAGAAAGTTACAGTTTTCGATAATTAATTTGAAACACTTTCTTCTCCAAAAATAGATAATCTATGTTTCATTCGATAACTATCCTCATTCAAATGGATTATCTCTGCTCGATGCATAATTCGATCTAAAATTGCTGTTGTAATCGCCGGATCACCCAATAGTTCGCCCCATTCTTTAGGCGCTTTGTTAGAAGTAAGGATGACACAAGCATTATTATATAGTTCATTTATTAAATGAAAGAATAAGTTAGCTTCCTTTTGATTCATTGCCATAAACATTAGATCATCAATAATCACTAAATCTGCTGTACGAATTCGATTCATTCTTGTTTGTGACTTCCGTGTAATTTCTTCGGTTTTCAAAGTCTGGATTAATTCGCCCATGGACGAAAAAACTACTTTATATCCTTGATGAATTGCTTGAATCCCTAGCCCAATGGCTAGGTGTGTTTTACCGACACCTGGCGGTCCTAGGAGGATTAGATTGTATAATTGTTCAATCCATAATAATTCTTTTAGCTGATTATATTGCTTTTTACTTAGAGACTCTTGTTCATTTAAATTAAATTGCTCTAATGTTTTGTGATAGGGGAAGGTTGCCCATTTTAAGCGTCTCTCAATTTGTTTATCTTCACGTCTTTTTTGTTCATAACTCATCACATTCATTAAAAAGGATGCGTATGTATCATCGTTCGTTTTGGCTTTTTCTAATAAAACTGGAAGGTGATTGGCGGTTTCTCCTAAACGAAGTGATTTTAGTGTATCTTGTAACGTTGATAGTTGATTCATCGCATTTCACCTTCTAACACAGAAAGATATTCATTAATATCCCTCTTATGAGTTTCCGTCTGTAGGATAGATTCACTCCAAGGATGAATCGGTTTTATGTTCGCACTGTTTAATGTGTCATCTGTATCCGTTACAGGTCGTTGTCGGTTCAGGTACTGAACCATATCGATAAAGTCTGTCGCACTAATTAATTGTCGATTTAAACATTCGTCTAATGCTTGATCCAGTATACTTTGTTCATGTGCTTTTATTTGTTTTGAAACCATTTGAAGTTGGTCCCGAATATAACGAGGACGAACTTTTCTAATTTCTTGTAGATACTCCCTTGCCTTTGTTGGATTACTAAAGGTAGAAGCAACTGTCTCAATGTACGTATCAATACCCTTTGTACGATCACGTGTATGTTTACGGTCCTGAATGAGATTTCCTTTTCCAGAATCAATTTTATGTTTAGCTAGAATAGGACCCGATTTGGTCTCACGTACCATGAGATGTCCATCATCTGCCACTTCAATATAAACTTGTTTTATTTTATTAAATGTTCCTAAAGGAACAGTATATCGATTTGATTTATACCAAATAATATTGTCCTTACGAACACTTCTTGTTATACTTGAGCTATAGTTACCATTGATATTTGCATTTTCGATGGTAGAAGAGATTGGACGTAAGTGTGACTTTTCTAGGGTGAACACTTCGACCGGTCTCTTTTTTGTTGTGTGATGCATTTTATAGTTCCCAGTGCGTTCGAGCCAATTCCATCCAGCTTCATTCCAAGATTCAAGCCCATGATATAAACGATGTCTCGCAAAGTTGTGTTTAATATATTTGACTACATTTTCTATTTTCCCTTTGCTTTCTGGGTCAGCTTTCCGACACATCCAGAGAACTAAATTTCTTTCCTCTTTATAGGATTGAAATTCTCTTGTTAAAACAAGATCTCCTCCATTTTCACTGACAAGTATTAATGCGTCTTGATCATATACAATTTCATCTGGAACACCACTGAAATAGTAAAATGCATTTTCATGTGCACGTATTACATCCCGTGTTGTAAAAGGTCTGTCTAGCCATTCTTTATATTTATAACGAGAATGTGAAAGCACAAATGCTATAAAACGTAGTTTTACTTTCTTACCAGTCGGAGTTAGCTGTTCTGTTTGACCGAAGTCTACTTGCATTTGTGAACCCATTGGAAGTTCTGGAAGAGATTCATAATCTCGGAGTGATGCTTCCTTAGGGATATCGTAAGCTTTTCTAAGTTCCCTTACATAAAGACGAACAGTACTTTCAGCTATCTCTATACCAGGATATTTTTCTAATAACCAGTCCAACACCTGTGCAGCTGACATATCTGGATGTTCTCTTAACCAAGTCAGAATTAATTCTTTATAGGGATCCAATTTCCTCTTTCTTGTTTTTATATTCTCTATCCATTTAGCCATTGTTTCCGGGTTACGCTTTAGATATCGGTATACAGTGATTCTTGAAATACCAAGCTTCTCCGCAATTTTAACTTTACTAAATCCCTGCTTTAATAATTGATGAATTTCCATATACATTTCCCACTTATCCACCTTTTTTCCTCCATCACTGTCTTGTTCTTTGATGCTAGTATTATCATACCAGTGATGAAGAGATATTTTATAGTCTATCATTCTCGCAAGGTAGTTTTCATGAAGCTGCCCTAGGGCAGCTTCATGAAAACTACCAAAGATCATTATCAGCTTAATAAGTGTTCCTTTTTATTTATCGGAAACTGTATATTTTACTTTATCAGTTACA
>NZ_PIJY01000020.1:0-82024 GCF_008304605.1 Oceanobacillus polygoni
TATGATATTTATAATAAAAATAAGCGTGGTACCCGAGGTACCACGCTTATTTTCTTACTGGGGTTTTGTCCCAGCCTCTTTTTTTATGCAACTAAAGAGGTATTAAGCTTTTATAAATGTATATGAGGTGATAAGAAATTTCCCTAATTAACAAAATGTGCTCAAGATTACGAAAAACATCAACATTGTATGTCCTAGAATTCAGAAGTGAATTTGTTTACATTTAATATATGAAAAAGAAAGCGTAATCATAATTGAATTATCAGAAAGGAAGTGGCTGGGTTGAGTCAACAAGTATTAAAGGAAAATAGACTCACAGAAGAGCTATTGTTAGAGGGCGCAAAAAAAGTAGGAGAGCTTGCCGAACAGGAGGCGAAAATAGCAGACGAAATAGCAAGTGTCTCTGCTAAAGTCGTAAGCCTTATGGAAAGCACGGGGATTACCCAGATGATGATCCCTAAGAATCAAGGTGGTCCGGATATAGGACTACGTACATTTGCAAAAGTAGTACGTAAAGTAGCTAATTATAATCTCTCTGCTGCATGGTTGGCATACCTTTATCCATTACACAATATGTTGCCAGCTTATCTGCCCCGAAAAGGACAAGATGAAATTTTTAACCAAGGTGGTTTGATTGCAGATATATTTGCTGCAATTGGAACTGCAGAAAAAGATGGGGATGGCTATCGTATTAGCGGTAAATGGAATTTTGTAAGCGGTGTAAATCATGCAGATTGGGTTGGTGTGGGAGTTAAAATCGTGATGTCTGATGGAGATGGAAAGCCAGAAGTATGCTTACCAATTATTCCGGTATCTGAGCTTCAAATTGTAGAAAACTGGGACACATTCGGTTTACGAGGAAGTGGTAGTAATCAGGTCATTGCGGAAGATGTATACGTACCGTTAGAAAGAATCTTTCGTCCCGAGCAGGCTGAGAAAACCCGTCGTCCGTATGAAGAAAACTATGAAGAAGATTACCCTCTGTATCACGTACCATTGTTCCCGGCATTCTACTTTGGATTTCCGCTAATTGCATTAGGCGGAGCAGAACGAATGATTGAGGAATTTAAAAAACAAACAGAGAAGCGAGTCCGCTTAATGGATGGTGTGACAGAAAGTGAATCACCTCGAAGCCAGCGAGTAATGGCAGAGATTACCATGGAGTTTAAAGCTGCAGAAGCATTGATGGATAAGTACCTAGAACTGTTGGAGAATTATGAAAAAGATGGAGCGACAACTTCTAATGCTGAATTTTTTGCTATCAGAACAAAGATTGTTAAAGCGACAAGTGAAATTGCATTAAGAATCCTTCTAACACTAGGTGGGGGAGCACTTTACAAGGGTGGACCTATCGAACTTTTCTTTAGAGATATTTTATCTGTAGCAACGCACAAAACCTCGCTTTATGAAGATTCCGTAGCTGCCTATGGTCAAGAGTTGTTTGGGTTTGAAAGTGGAGTCCGTGGTTAATAGCTAAATTTCTAGAAAGAAAAGTAAGTAAACCAATCTTTATAAATTAAAAAAATGTTCCATTAGACTTTTTAACAAAACTATGTAAAGGAATGAGCTTATGATACTGAGATTGGGTCAAACAGAATTGTTTGTCAAAGACTTAGAAGCCTCGAAAAAGTTTTATGTTGATACGTTAGGATTTATTGAAGTAGATAAGCAAAGGAACAGCTTGTATTTAAAAGCTACAGATGAGTTTGATAAGTATACACTTATTCTCACGGAAAAAGAAGAGGCAGCTTTAGGTAGCTTTAGCTTGAGGGTATCAAGTGAAGCGTTTCTTGATGAACTTCAAAAGAAACACGAATTAATGGGCATTGCCACAGAAATGACAGACAGTGAACACCCAGGAAAGGGGAGAGTGTTAAAAGTCGCCGAACCGAATGGCCATCCTGTCGAGTTTTATCACGTGATGGAGCAAGTTGAAATTGGTCAAGGAAAAGTCGGTGTAGATGCTTTACCAATGAGGCATACACACTTACAAAATGGTATTCCTCCGATCTGCATTGATCATATGAATCTACGAGTTCCAGATGTGGATAAGGCACTTGAATACTGGGAAGCAATTGGTTTTAGCATTTCCGAGTATGTGCAGGATAAAGGTGGAAAATTTGCCGCCTGGACTCGGGCAAAAACTTCCACACATGACGTTGCATTAGTGAAAAATAAAGAAGCTGCTCTTCACCATATTGCTTATATCGTAGATGGAGTAGCGGGTGTGATTCGTACAGCAGATTTATTGGCAGATGCCGGATACCGTGACTCTGTAGAATATGGACCTGGCCGCCATGGAACAACCAATGCATTCTTCCTCTATGTGAGAGATCCGGATGGACACCGTGTAGAAATTTATTCTGGAGACTACAATCGGGATACTGATCTACCACCAATCGGATGGACGAAAGAAGAATACGATGCTAAAGGCAGACTGTGGTGGGGGCCTTCCGTTCCAGATAGTTTCTTTGAAACGACACCAATCAATAAAAATTGGATCAAAACAAAAATTACGAACTAATAGAAGGAGAGATATACATGTCACTTTGGACGGAGATTCAAGATATTGAATATAAGCTTTACTATTTAAATGCCGGTGGTATCAAAACGCGCGTACTTGAAGCAGGCACAGGTGACCCTTTAATTTTGCTTCATGGAACAGGTGGACATATCGAAGCATATGGACGTAACTTTAAAGGTCTGAGTGAAAAATTCCGGGTGATTTGCATCGATATGTTAGGACACGGATATACAGATAAACCTGATCGTCCTTATGGAATAGATGCATATAGTGACCATTTATTAGAAGTTATTAAGGCGCTAGATTTAGAGAAAGTGTTCCTATCCGGAGAATCTTTGGGCGGATGGGCAGCAGCTTGGTTTGCCGCTGAACATCCACAATATGTAAAAGCTATGGTACTAAATACTCCCGGTAACGTGAATAGTGATCCTAAGATTATGAAAGGTTTAAGGGAGTCTACGATCAAAGCTGTTATTGAAGCAAATTATGAAAATGTTAAAACACGTTTAGAATGGTTAATGTACGATAAGAGTCAAGTTACGGATGAATTGATTAACGTACGATATAAAATTTATACACAGCCGGAATATCAAAAAGCAGTGTATAACATTGTTTACCTGCAGGAACCAGAAGCTCGTAAAAAATATATTTGGGATCCATCTTGGTGCAGCAAGATAAAATCTCCAACATTGCTTGCTTGGACGGACAATGACCCTACTGCTTCTGTAGAACAGGCAAAACCGATTCAAGATATGATTCCAGGAAGTGAGCTTACTGTAATTAAAAATGCTGGTCACTGGCCACAGTGGGAACAAGTAGAAGAATTCAATAATGTGTTAACAAACTTCTTGCTTCAGCCGGTAAAGTAACAACTATATTAATAGATACATGCCTTTGTGCATCGAGGGCATGTATTTTAATCAAATTTTTGAAAGCGTTTACTGAATGTGAGTAAAGGAGTGTTGTTTTTGTCTCTGATCAAAAGGAAGCATGGTGAGGAACAACCATATTGGCCATTAGGCTCTTATAAGCTTCGACTACCCTTTATACATTATAGACTGGAAACGCCAGAAATTATTCAGGGTATGGTTTTGTTTACGGCAGGACTAAGCATGATTGAAATAATGACAAGTGTTATGGGAATCTCTTACGAAGCGGCATTGACAATTACCATAATAAATCAATTCCTAATGTTGATACCATCCACATTAGGAGTACCCTTCGTGTCAGGGTTCATTACTGCACTAATTCCGTTAATTGTAGTATTCTTGCAAGGATATGATCCTGGTCCAGAGGCTATACGGGCAGTTATTGCTGTTCAGTTAATTCTTGCTTTAATTTTCCTGTTATTCGGAGTAAGTGGGTTAGGTGAAAAGGTAGTAACCAAATTACCTGCTTCTCTTAAAGCTGGCATATTGATTGGAGCAGGCATTGCAGCGATCATGACAGAAATCGAACCAGGTGGAAGACTCTCTGAGACACCAATTACAATCATCGTTGGAGGGGTTCTTTGTTTATTCACCATGTTTTCTATCTATTTTAGAAGATTATCTCAAAAAAATAGAATTATACGTTTTATAGCAAGCTATGGTATTATGCCTTCCATCCTAATTGCAATTTTTGTCGGAAAGGCGGTAGGAGAGTATAATTGGCCGAAAATCGAATGGGGAATTACAGTTCCTTCCTTCAGAGAAGTATGGGAAATCACCCCATTTGTTATAGGACTTCCTAGTTTAGACATCTTCATAGCTGCTATTCCAACAGCAATCCTGGCTTATATTTTAGCATATGGGGATATTATTGTCGGAGAAAAAGTTATTGAACGTGCAAATAAAGTAAGGACAGACGAAAAGATTACTTATAGTTTCAGCCAAGTTCATACAGTAACTTTTATAAGGAATCTTCTTAATAGCTTATTTGCACCTCATCCGGGAATGGCTGGTCCAATTTTTACAGCTGGAACGGTTTCCGTTGCTGAACGGTATACGTTTGGACGAAAGGCGATGGATTCTATTTATTCAGGCACAAATACAATGCTGATTGCCTTTTCTATCGGTATTTTTATATTACCACTTGTTACGTTCTTCAGGCCTTTTCTACCATTAGCATTATCGATTACTCTTATTCTAACCGGTTATCTATGTATCACTATCGGTATGCAGCAAGTTAAAACAGAAGCAGAAATGGGGGTTGCTGGTGTCATGGCAATTGTATTAGCCCTGTATGGTGCAGCTCCAGCATTGATTATCGGTTTCGTTCTATACTTTGCTATTCAAAAAACAAGTTTATTTGCAAAGGGAGAAAATAAACAAGAGGATCAGGAAGAACAAGAAAATCAAGATGAAAAAAATGTTGTTTAGCTACTTGTAAATTATAAAATACATTTTTAGGAATAACCGATAAAAATAACTAAAAATAAGATAATTTCCGAATCTTTTTGTTGTATGAAATGAAAGCGTTTAATTTTATAATATATAGTAAGAAAAAGAAGTTTTATTTCGTTATAGGTATGTTAGGAAATAACAACCTTAACTATAATTAAGGAGGATGCTATTATGGACGATCGTCAATTCAGAAATGCCATGGGAAAATTTGCAACAGGGGTTAATGTAATTGCTACGGAGGTTAATGGAGAAGTGCATGGAATGACAGCAAATGCTTTTATGTCCGTGTCGTTAGATCCAAAGTTGATTGTTATTTCACTTAAAGAAGATGCAAAAATGTTGAATAAAATCAAAGAAAGTAATCGTTTTTCTGTAAATATTTTATCTAGTGAACAACAAGAGCAATCCATGATTTTTGCCGGTCAAAAAAAGGTTGAAGAGAAATTTGAGTTTGATTATTTAGAGGGTGTTCCTGTTGTCAGAGATTCCTTAGCTCAACTATCCTGTGAAGTCTATAATGAGCATGTAGAGGGGGATCATACGTTGTTCATTGGAAAGGTGACTTCACTGGAATTACAAGATGGAGAACCATTAATCTTTAATTGTGGCAAGTATCGTGGACTAAAAGAAATGGAGAAAGCAATCATTTAATAGATGGTGGAAGGGAGGCAAAAACGGATGCAAACAATACATCTTAACGAAAAGAACTTATCATATTGGCAGAAGCGCTCCAAAGAAAATGTGATTGCCTTAGGCTTTTTTGATGGAATTCACAAAGGTCATCAAAAAGTGATCCGTGCAGCTGCAGAAGTGGCTAGAAAAAGAAACGTTGATCTTACAGTGATGAGTTTTTTTCCACACCCTAAAACAGTGCTTTCTGACGGAAAGATAACGTTTAATTATTTGATGCCTTTAGAGGAAAAAGCAGAAACATTACAAAGTTTAGGGGTGGATCGGTTCTATATTGTAAAGTTTGATAGGAATTTTGCCTCCCTTTCTCCTGGAGAATTTATTGATACGTATTTGTTAAAGCTAGGAACGTTTCATGCTGTTGTCGGCTATGATTTCTCCTATGGTAAAAAAGGTGCCGGACACGTTGGTCGCATGAAGGATGACTCATTTGGAAAGCTTGAAGTAACGAAAGTGGATAGGGTAGAGCATTTAGGCCAGAAAATAAGTTCAACAAGAATTAGAAATACGATAGCGGAAGGACAAGTGGAAGACCTTCCTACACTGATGGGGCGTTTTTACGAAGTTAAAGGAAGAATAATAAATAATCGCATCATTTCAGTGGAATCTTGCTATATGCTTCCAGGAGACGGTGTGTATGAGGTGACTATAAAGTCTGTACATGATATTTTTTATACCCAAGTGGTTGTCAATCAGACGCGAGGGGTATTTTCAATTATGGATAAGCGTTTAAAACAAGGCTTGGATGATGGAGAGATATCCATTACTTGGAGAAAAAATATATCCAAGAAGATTATATTTGATTACTCATGAAATGAAGGGGAATTGGAAAATGATGACAACTACTACGCAGGATTTAGCAACAGCAATTTATAAAGCAGAAAAAACGCTTCAGCCAATTGAACCATTAACAGAGACAGAAGGCAATATTTCTGTTGATGATGCATATCAAATTCAATTGGATTATGTAAAGAAAAGAAAAAATGACGGAGCTACTATTAAGGGAAAGAAAATTGGGTTGACAAGCAAAGCCATGCAGGAGATGTTGGGGGTGGATCGTCCCGATTATGGTCACATCCTGGATGATATGATTTTTTCAGAAGAAATTCCTTTGGAAGTGAACCGTTTCATTGCTCCCAAAATAGAGTTTGAAATTGCATTTGTATTAAAAAAACCACTCAAAGGCCCCGGTGTCACAGTAGAACAAGTAAAGCAAGCTGTCGATTACGTTGTACCTGCGGCAGAATTAATTGATAGTAGAATTAAGGATTGGAAGATTAAGTTCGAGGATACGGTAGCAGATAACGGCTCTTCTGCTGGTGCAATATTCGGCAAAGAAGGAAGTCGTATAGATGGGCTAGATCTTCCCAATGTGGAAATGACTGTTTACCGGAATGGTAACTATCTAGATAAAGCTAAAGGCTCTGCTGTTATGGGAGACCCTTTAAAAGCTGTAGCTTGGCTTGCTAACGCTGTCGGTGAATATGATATTTCGCTTGAAGCAGGAGAGAAGATACTTGCAGGAGCATTGACGAAAGCTGTTCCGGTGAAAAGTGGAGATACGTTTAAAGCGAAATTTAAAGGATTGGGGAACGTAAGCGTATCATTTTCTTGAAGAAATTTTAATTCTATATGATTCGTAATAATTGACAGGAGAGTTCGCATTTGCATCTTTCTAACTTTTTTAATGAATTCAAAAAATACGGTTGACATGATTAATAGATAGGTGTATGATGTGAACAATTCCTATTAAATTGAATATGATTTTTCTTATCGAGAGTCGGGGGAGGAACTGGTCCTATGATCCTGCAGCAACCGTTACATGTAACAAGGTGCTAATTCCAGCAAGCAGATGCTTGAAAGATGAGATGAGACTTACATATAGCCTCTTCCTCATCGGAAGAGGTCTTTTTGTCTAATACGAAAAAATAATAGATTTTCTCATTATAAAACCAAGTAATTTAATAAGAAAAATCATAATTCGAATGAAATAGGTTAACCAACTTAAAAAGGGAGAGATAAATAATGAGCATAACAAAAACAGATAGCTTGTACAGAAAAGAATATTTTGGTAGGATTCACGAATTGAAGGAATATGCACCAGATGCATTTCAAACTTTCTTTGCGTTTAATAACCAGGCATTGGCAGAGGGAAAACTATCTGTTAAGTTGAAGGAATTGATTGCTGTAGCTGTAGCGCATATTACAGGATGTCCGTATTGCATTGATTTGCATGTCAAAAATGTAAAAAAAGAAAAAGCGACTAAAGAAGAGGTAGCAGAGGCAATTTTTGTAGCAACAGCATTAAAAGCTGGGTCTGCAGCAGCACATGGAGTCAATGCCCTAAATGCATATGATGGAAACGGTGATGATGAATTATATAAAGCATCTTATTTTGCTCGTATAAAGGAGTTCTCTCAGTTGAATGGCGAGACGTTTAAGTCGTTTCTTCAATTCGATCAACAATCCATTAAAGCAGAAACATTAACAGAAAAAGAAAAAGAGCTGATAGCTGTAGCTAGCGCTCACGCGACAGGCTGTGCCTATTGTATTGATTTACATACGAAAAATGCGAAAAAGACAGGAGCAAATTTAGAAGAGATATCTGAAGCAATTTTTGTTGCTGTAGCATTGAAAGCTGGATCAGCAATCGCGCATAGTGTAAATGCATTAAATGCGTATGATGAATAGAAATTGATAATTTATAAGGAGTGTTCAGCTTGAAAAAGCAGATTCATTTGAACGGATTTGTGCAAAACTCACCTTCACCACATTCAATGGGACTCTGGAAACATGAAAAAGATAAGGGATCTCATCATAATCGAATTCATTATTGGACAGAAACAGCAAAAGTTTTAGAACGCGGGAAGTTCGATGCGGTTTTTATTGCCGATGTTCTTGGTACTTATTCTGTTTATGGAAATAGTCATGATGCCGCTATTAAGCATGCTGTGCAATTGCCAGCACATGATCCATTGATGCCGATTTCTGCTATGGCAGCGGTCACGAAACATATCGGATTCGCTCCAACTATATCAGCAACCTATGCCCAGCCATATGCACTAGCGCGTCAACTATCAACGCTAGATCACTTGACAGAAGGAAGAATTGCTTGGAATGTTGTTACTTCGTATTTAGAGAGTGAGGCAATTAATCTTGGATTGTCAGGCAGGTTGCCGAAAAATTTACGTTATGACCGTGCCGATGAATTTCTTGAAGTTGTTTATAAGCTATGGGAGCACAGTTGGAAAGATGACGCGATTGTTTCTGACAAGGAGACGGATACCTTTGCTGATCCTAAAAAAGTACATACCATCGATCATGAAGGAGAATTTTTCCATGTACCTGGACCACATCTAACGGAGCCATCTCCACAGCGGACTCCAGTCCTGTTTCAAGCTGGGGCCTCACCGAGGGGAAGAGACTTTGCGGCCAAACATGCGGAGGCGGTTTTTACAAAGGGACATTCATTGGAATCAATGAAAAATTACTCCACTGATATTCGAAAACGTGCAGTGGAACAGGGCAGGAATGCAGAAGATATTCGGATATTCCCGCTGGTTCTACCTATTATTGGCTCTACTGAGGAAGAAGCGTTCGCTAAATACG
The DNA here is from genome assembly GCF_008304605.1 of Oceanobacillus polygoni. Lineage (GTDB taxonomy): Bacteria > Bacillota > Bacilli > Bacillales > Amphibacillaceae > Oceanobacillus > Oceanobacillus polygoni. The sequence goes on from NZ_PIJY01000020.1 coordinate 9,208, forward strand.
AGGAGCTGAAAAGTCTCGTTAGCTATGAAGGAACAGCTGCCTTGCTTTCTGGTCATACAGGAATTGATTTGTCTAAATATGACCCAGATCAATACTTGGATGATATGGAAACAGATGCTGTACAGGGGAATTTGGACATGTATACAAAGGATCCAACGAAAAGGTGGACACTTCGTGAGGCGCTTCAGAACCATGGTCTTGGTAACGGAACTGTGAAATTTATTGGAACGCCAGAACAAATAGCAGATAAGCTGCAACAATGGGCGGTTGAAGCGAACGTAGATGGGTTTAACATTGCGCAATCGTATTCCTTAGAAACATTCCGTGAGTTTGTTGATCATGTTGTACCTGAATTACAAAGGCGCGGTATATATCGAACAGAATACGAAGGGAACACATTAAGGGAAAACCTTTTCGGAACTCAAAGTCCATACTTGCCTAACAATCATCCAGCAAGAAGGTTGAAATCGTTTGTATAAACTGGACCGATTTATTCCGTGTTTGAACAAAAGACAAAGCCTCTATAGCCTAGGGTAGGGGTAGTCTATCTTAATAAATAATTGCCCTATATATAATCCATTGTAGGGCAATTATTTTCATCAAAGTAAACAGTAGTCTAAACGAAAATGAATCTTTTATGGTAACCTTCAGCTGCAATTATAAATCATCATCCAATTGGTGTTTCAGCTAAATACAAATAAAAATTCATACATTTAAATTATATTTAATCGCACACTTTTCAACCGCTATTTTTTTATCACTATGCGGCTGTTTTTTACCTTCGATGATTTGGTATTCTTCGAGCCCTTTACCAGCAATTATAATGATATCACCAGGTTCACTCTCTTCGATTACGTGAACAATTGCTGATTTCCGATTTTCTATTAGTACGTAATTGTTGTGTTGCATTCCCTTTTCCATATCCCTTAAAATGGAAGAAGTATCCTCATATCTTGAATCATTAATCGTTAAAACTACATAGTCTGCTACGGATGCTTTCTCTGCCATGAATGGGCGTTTCGATTCATCTCTATCCCCACCAGTACCAACAACAAAGAGAATACGATTCTGTTTAAATGGATAGACGGAAGCAATCGCTTTTTCAATCGCATCAGGAGTATGTGCATAGTCAATATAGATCGTTATTGGTGCATCGATTTCAAGCTTCTGCATCCTACCATTTATACAATCCATATCGGAGAGGGAGGTCACTAAATCACTTACAGAAATTACTCCCCGAGCGTATACGGATGCAATGGAAGCAATTGTATTATATACATTAAATTCTCCAATTAATTTCGTTGTTACTGTAAATTCCCCTTCTGGAGAAAGTAAAGTGAAGCTTGTTCGATCCACGTGATACGTAATATTGGTTGCTCTAAAGTCAGCATCTTTATAAATACCGTAGGAAATAACTTCATAAGGCGTCATACAATTATAAACCTCATACCACGGATCATCTCTATTAAGAATAGCATTTTTTTCTTGTGTCAAATTATTTCCAAGCTGCGCAAAAAGTAATCCTTTCGTGTTGCCATAGTGCTCCATTGTCTTGTGGTAATCAAGATGATCCTGTGTAAGATTAGTAAAAGTTACTACGTCAAAGTCAATTCCCCGAAGTCTTCCTTGATCCAGACCGTGCGAAGATACTTCCATAACCATATGATCGATACCAAGATTAGCAGCTTTATGAAGTAGCTTCTGATTAGTTAATACATCACATGTCGTATTATTACTCTCTAAGGATTCGTTTAAAAGCTGCATACCATTTGTACCCAGTAGTGCAGCTTGTTGATTGTTCTTTTGTAACAGCTGATTTATTAAAGTAGTTACAGTCGTTTTTCCGTTTGTACCAGTCACACCAAATACGGTCATATTTTTAGAAGGATAATTATAATATTTATTTGCAAGAATTGCCAACGCTTTAGCAGTATCCTTAACGATTACTAAAGCGTGTTTTGTGTGATCAATGGCAAGTTTTTCTTCTGCAACGATGATTGTAGCTCCCTTTTTTAATGCCTCTGAATAAAAGGCATGACCGTCTGAACGAAAACCTCTTATACATATAAATAATGAATTCTGTTTCACTTTTCTGGAATCTTGCTCAATCGAATGAACTTTATCTGGTAATGTTCCGTGAATTGATTTTAATTTTAAGCTTGCTAATAACCCATAAGTATTCAATGTGAAAACCTCTCCATCCAGTGATTGCAATTAAGTTTTATCCTAGTTGGTTTAAACTTAATTATTCCCTTTTTGTTATTTTTTAATCGATACGTTCACTGATCAATTGAGGGAGAAAATAAAAAGATGAATCATCATATGCTGATGATCCATCTTTGTTTTATTATTTTTTTATTTAGCTGGTGTAAACTTACTCTTTGCCTTGTTCATACATCTCTTTTAAATCATCCTGTACGCTGTTTTTAGCAAGTGGCACTCCATTGCGATATGCAGAACGATTAATCATCAAGGCAGATAATGGTGCTGTTATGAACAGGAATAGAATAGCAAGTAATACTTTTGCATTGATAATACCCGATGGAACAAAATAGATGAACGTAGCTATCATTAAAGTGACAACCCCGAGGGTAGAACTCTTCCCGGCAGCATGCATTCTACTATATACATCTGGAAGACGTATAACTCCTATCGCGCTTAAGAACGTGAAAAATACGCCGATCAAAATGAATATACTCGTAATAATCTCAATCACGGTCAAATACAGCACCCCTTTCCATAAATTTTGACATCGCAACAGTTCCAACGAATGCAAGAATACTTAATACAAGAATAATATCAGAGTATGCAATCGTTTCTTGAAGAATCATAATGATCCCAATAAAGCCAACTAATGTGACTCCAATACAATCCAATCCAAGTATTCGGTCTTGCGTGGAAGGGCCTTTAATTATTCGGATTAAGAACAAAACTAAAGAAATAGCTAACACTAAAAGTGAAAAATAAAGAATGATTTGAAACATTATTTTGTCACCTCCATGATCGCACGTTCAAATGAATTTTGAATCTGATCGATCATATCTTCCTTATCTGGAACATCAATGGAGTGAATATAAATTGTTTTCCCGTCGGCTGAGAAATCCATTGATACCGTACCAGGTGTTAAGGAAATAAGTGCAGCAAGCAAGGTTATTTCAACTTCGGATTCTAATCTCGTTTCTACCGCCACAATTCCAGGCTGATTATTAAGCTTTGGGCTAAGTACAATTTTTACAACATCAATATTCGCCTTGATAAGCTCAATAATGAAAAGCATTATTAGTTTAATAATTGCCCAAACTCGATTCATGTAAAAATTAAAGACAAGAAAACGGCGCAGGATGAACAAAATAATGATTCCTATAATGTATCCAAATAGAAAACTAGTAGCCGTAAAACTATTTTGTAAAAACGTCCATGTAACGGCTATTATTAGATTGACTAAAATTTGGAAAGCCATAGCAACTACTCCTTAAGAACAGATTCAATATAAATGGATGGGTCCATGATTTGCTCAGCTACTTGTAATGAATATTGGAAAATAGGCTCAGCAGCAATACCTAAAATAATCGTTAGTGCTACTAGAGGTGCAATTGGTAATAAAAGTTTACCAATTGGTAGCTTCGCTTGTTCGTCGGTATGTTTTTGTTTGCCCCAAAAAGCATAACTGAATATCTTCATCATCGAGAAAAGCGTTAATAAACCGACTAATAAAGCAACACCCGAAATAATATATTGCTCTTCTTGGAAACCAGCTAAAATAATCGGAAACTTACTGAAAAAACCACTGAAAGGTGGAATACCAGCAAGTGAAATAGCACTAATAAAGAACATCCAAGATAGTACAGGGTGTGTTTTAAGCAGTCCTCCCATTTTCTTCAAATCCGTTGTGCCAGTAACTCGTTCTGCAGCTCCTGCAAATAAGAAAAGTGCGGTTTTCACAATCATATGATGCACAATATAATAAATTGCACCTGCAACTGCTAGGGGAGTGAAGATTCCAAGTCCCATTACCATATAGCCAACCTGACTGATAATATGGTAGGAAAGAATACGTTTAAAATCAAACTGAGAAACGGCTCCTAGAACCCCAAACAACATCGTAAACCCAGCAATTGTCACAATAACAGCTTTATGTGTGTAGGTCGGTTCGTGATAGAAAATCAACGTGAATACACGAATAATCGCATAAATACCAACCTTTGTTAGTAGACCACCAAATAGTGCGGCAATTGCAGCAGGTGGACCGAAGTATGATTTTGGAAGCCAGAAGTAAAGTGGAAATAAGGCTCCTTTAGATGCGAATACAATAAAGAACATAATCGCAATGACATTTACAACTCCAGTTTGTTCAAGCTCAGCAACCCGTTCAGAGATATGCGCCATGTTCAGTGTTCCTGTTACGGAATATAGCCATGCAACTGCAACGACAAATAGTGCTGAAGCAAATACGTTTATAATGACATATTTAAATGATTCACGAAGCTGATATTTTGTTCCGCCATTTACAATAAGTGCGTAAGAAGATAATAGCATTACTTCAAAAAACACAAACAAGTTAAAAATATCCCCTGTTAAAAAAGCACCATTTACACCAACCAAAAGGAAAAAGTAGAATGGATAAAAGAAAAACTTCTCCCGCTTTGGTGTAATGGTTTTAAAAGCAAAGAATAAACAAGCGGCACTTAACAGACTGGTGAGTAAAACCATTAATGTTGCAAACATATCAGCAACTAATACAATTCCAAACGGGGCAGCCCAATTTCCTGCCTCTAGAACAATAACCCCGTCTTGATAGACAACTATCGCTAAATAGATTGATAGTATAAGCATCCCAACAGCTGTGAACCCACTAACCACTCGCTGAAGGCGATGGTGTTTTGCAAATATAATTAATACAGCTCCGATAATAAATGGAATAATTATCGGAAGGATAATTAAATTATTCATCAGCAGATCCCCTTAATTCTTCTAAATCATCAGTCTCATGCTCTTTATACGTCCGATAAACCATTACTAACAGTAGAGACGTAACCCCAAAAGCTATTACAATTGCTGTTAATACAAGAGCCTGTGGAAGTGGGTCCGTGTAGCTCTCGGCACCTAAATTTAAAAGAGGTGGCGCACCCCGTTGCAATTCAGACATGGTGATAAGTAATAGGTGCACCCCATGTGATAATAATAAAGTTCCTAGAACAACACGGATAATGCTTCTTGATAGAAATAGGTAGACACTTACGGTAAAGATGATTCCTATTATAATTGACATCAGTATTTCCATTATTTATCATCCTCCGCGATTGCTAAAATAATTGTTAAGGCAGCACCGACTACAACTAGGTATACCCCCAAATCAAATGGAAGTGCAGTCGTTAATTCTACCTCTCCAAACACAGGGAATTGAAAATAATCAAAGAACTGTGTTAGAAATGGAAATCCATATAGCATAGAAGCTATTCCTGTAAAAACAGCAAACAGCAATCCAACGCCGATCATAGTCGTGAAATTGAATGGTATTGCCTTCGTAATTGTTTTCATATCAAATGCTAAATATAGAACTAAAATAGCACTTGCTGTCATTAATCCACCGATAAATCCACCGCCAGGATTATTATGACCAGCCAAGAATAAGTAAAATGAAAAAGCGAAGATGATTAATGTTATGAGCCGCATCGAGACTTGTAACATCATATCATTTGGCCTCAATTGTTTCATACATCTTCACTCCCTTTTAGACGAAGTTTGATTAGAGATACAACCCCGAGAGCTGCGATTCCTAGTACAAGAATTTCTAGCATCGTATCAAGTCCACGGAAGTCAACGAGAATAACGTTAACGATATTATATCCACCAGCTAATACTTTGGAATTCTCAATAAAGTAGGCAGCGATTGATGTGAAATTCGTCTCACTACCAAGAGCAAATGCGCTGAGTGAAACGAGTGTTATCATAACACCTACTGCAATTGAAACGATTAAATTAATTAGCTTAAATGATGGTTTGATCTTTTCTTTACGTAGATCAGGTAAGTGATAGAAAACGAGCATAAACAGGATTACGGAAACGGTCTCTACCAGTAATTGTGTTAATGCTAAATCAGGTGCACGGAAGATCGTGAATATAAGTGCAACCAAGAATCCCGCAACTCCAGCCACAATAATTGCTGTGATTCGATTATTAATAAATGGCACCGCAACAACAGATACTACTAATAGAATTGCGACAATCCACATATATGGATCAATTGGTGATAGGTTATCCGTATTGATTGCAAATGCATCGTAACGGATCATCGTATAGCCAATGATGAGTACGATAAATGTGCACATATAGAGAAAATAATCACGTAACATTCCCGTCATCTGTACTCTAGTAAGTACTTGTGATCCTTTAATTAGGCCATTATAGCCGCTATCATATATATGATTAAATATATCTTGTTCACTTCTATAGAAAGCAGATTGTGACCATTTTTTCATTGTTAGGAATAAAAGTGTTCCTATAGCTATAACACCAATCGTCATCCACAGTTCTAAGATAAATCCATGCCAGTGGTAAATGTTCACATAAAATTGCTCTCCAGGTTCTAGAATACCTGGAAGAATGGCCGCCATAGCTGGTTCAACCAATGTATAGGCAAGGATATTTGGGAATAGTCCAAAAATAACTACGAGAGAACCAAGAATGATTGGACTGAGCAGCATCCCGAATGGAGCTTCATGCACTTCTTTAACCGCAAGCTTTTCGGGTTGGAATTTCCCAGTAAATGTTTTAAAGAATAGAATCGCACAATACAAAAATGTGAAAATGCTAGCAATCCATGCTAAAACAGGTAGCACAATTCCCCACGTCTCTACACTGAAAATCCCATATTCGGTTACGTTTACCATAGCAGTAAAGAAAAGCTCTTTACTGAGAAAACCGTTAAATGGAGGTAACCCAGCCATTGCTGCTAACCCGATTAAAGAAACAGTAGCTGTAATCGGCATGAGTGTCATTAAACCACCAAGTTTACGAATATCGCGTGTGCCTGTTTCGTGATCAATGATACCTGCAGTCATAAATAGACTACCTTTGAATGTCGCATGGTTTATTAAATGGAAAACAGCAGCTAGAATTGCTGTCGTATAAAGCGCATTATCTCCATCATTAAAATAATAGGCGACAGAGCCAACTCCAAGTAAACTCATAATCATTCCTAGTTGACTCACTGTTGAGAAAGCTAGAATGGATTTTAAATCCTTTTGTCTAACCGCAGAAATAGAACCCCAGATAAGTGTTGTTAATCCGACAAGTGAAATAATCCAGAACCATTCAGCGGCACCACCAAAAATAGGGGTGACTCTTGCAACAAGATAAATCCCCGCTTTTACCATTGTTGCTGAATGCAAGTATGCACTAACAGGGGTAGGGGCTTCCATTGCATCGGGTAGCCAAATGTGGAATGGAAATTGTGCCGACTTTGTAAATGCACCTAATAGTATTAAAATCATTGCAGGTAAAAATAGTGAGCTTGTTGCAACAAGATCAACATTTGCAATTATTACCCGAACACTAAACGTTCCTGTCATGACATAAAGCAGTGAGAACCCACCTAGCATGGAAAGTCCACCAAATACTGTAATATACATGGACTTCTGTGCTCCATAAGTAGATTTTTCACGGTGGAACCAATAACTAATTAGGAGTGCAGATGAAATGCTTGTGATTTCCCAAAATACATAAAGGACAATCAAATTATCCGATAAAACTACCCCTAGCATAGCTCCCATAAATAGCAATAAGTAAACATAGAAGTTATTCAGTTTTTCCTTATGTTTTGACAAATAATATACGGAGTATAAAACTACTAGCGTACCTATTCCTGAAATTAGTAATGCGAACAATAAGCTAAGCCCGTCTATGTATAAATCAAAGCTGATTCCAAGTGATGGAACCCAAGGTACAGAACGCATAACAGCATCCCCATTCGCTGTTACAGGTAAAAAGGATAGAAAGTAAATAAATAGAACGAGTGGTACTATTAATACAAACCAGCCCGTATGTATCCTTCGTACATATTTGTACAAAAATGGGATGAGAATGGCTAATAAAAATGGGGAAATCGTAGCCCAATGTAAAGCCGTCAAATAAAATCCTCCTTTATTTAAAAATTGAACAACTGTTCGAATTAAATTGAAAATAAGGTCTAGTTTTTCAATGTTTACATACAAATGTCGGATGAATTTTGACCCTTTTTACAGTATAACCTAAATCCAAGTGAGTTGCATGTCTTATAATGCGTCATTTTTCAGCATCTTATAGCCTCTTTTAAATAGGTAGACACCCATTTAGGATTTTAGTATTTTGGAAAATAAAAAATGGTCAGATCCCTTACATGCAACGGGTTCTGACCTTTCTCTTTCTTATATTATGCTTAGTTAACCTGAACGTTTAATTTTTTGTGTTAGACATCTTTTGTGAATTTCTTCTTCAAATAGAGATAAAAAGTCAGGGCTTAAATTTAATTCACATGCTGTATAATAGGATTCTAATAGTAAATCATCTGATAAATTTTCCATAATACAGCCCTCCTAAAATTTAGAATTTACTAGCTGAATCTATTAATAATTTAACATGATTGAACTGTAAGAACAAGGCGTAAGTTATCTACAACAACCTGTAGATAACTTGTGCATAAGGGTTTGTGAATGCTTGCTGTTGCTAATATAAGAACAACGAAGATTGTTAATAAAGTTATCCACAATTAGAAATTTGTATGAATTTGTCGAACGATTCTTTCGGTTTTTAGCGATAAAAAACGAATATATAGAAGGGGTCATTCATACAGTTATTATTTGCACGTAATGTGATTTCGCTTTAAATCTCTAGTAAGTTATTATAGGATTAGGTTATAATGTGGTATTGGATAAAAATGAACTGATTAGAAGGTATATTGAGGTGTAATGAATGTTATCGAATTTTTTGCCTAATGAACATGTAAAAAGCGTGTTCGACATACAACCAGAAACATTGAAGCGCCAAGGTATTAAAGGGATTATTACGGATCTGGATAATACGCTTGTTGCCTGGGATGTAAAAGATGCTACTCCTGAAGTGATTCAGTGGTTTAAACTCATGAAAGATCATGATATAAAAGTGACTATTATTTCAAATAATAATCAAGAACGGGTACAGGTTTTCTCAGATCCCCTTGAAACTCCTTTTGTATATAGCGCAAGAAAACCACTAGGCCGTGCGTTTAAAACGGTAGCTAAAGAAATGAATTTAAAAAGAGAAGAAATTGTTGTTATCGGGGATCAAATCCTCACGGATGTTCTCGGAGGAAATTTTGCTGGTTTCTATACGATTCTTGTTGTTCCCATTGTTCAAACAGATGGAAAAATAACGAGAATTAACCGGAAAATTGAACGAAGAATTCTAAATTACATGCGACGAAAAGGAAAAATTAGCTGGGAGGAATAGGTTTGGAAATCATTTATTGTCAAGGATGTGGAGCGGAGATTCAGATAACTGACCCAGATGGGGTTGGTTACACACCAGCATCCTCATTAAATAAGGAAAATATATTATGTAAAAGATGTTTCCGTTTAAAACATTACAATGAAATACAGGATGTAGCAATCACGGATGATGACTTTCTAAAAATGGTCAGCACGATTAGAGAAGCTAATGGTCTCGTTGTTCATATGATTGATATTTTCGATGTGAATGGAAGTTTAATTAAAAGCCTTCCAAGAATTACCGGGGACAACCCAATTATATTAGTAGGAAATAAAGTAGATCTATTGCCAAAATCAACCAATCAGAACAAGCTCATCCAATGGCTTCGTTCAGAGGCAAAAGAAATAGGGATTAAAGTAAAAGATGTTTTCTTAGTCTCATCGACAAAAGGACTAGGAATAGAAGAACTTTCCCAACAAATCGATACTTATCGTGCAAATAAAAATGTTTATATTGTAGGTACAACGAATGTTGGAAAGTCTACTTTTATTAATCGGTTAATTAAACAATCAACCGGATATACGGACGTTATTACGACCTCTTACTTCCCTGGAACAACCTTAGGTTTTATTGAAATACCGCTAGATGAGAGTAGTTCATTAATTGATACACCAGGAATTGTAAACAAACAGCAATTAACACACTATTTGTCTGATGCTGATTTAAAAATCGTTACGCCAAAAAAAGAAATTAAAGCAAGAATATATCAGCTTAACCATGGACAAACACTCTATTTCGGCGGACTAGCTCGGATTGATTTTATCAAGGGGGAACGTCAATCCTTTGTTTGCTATTTCTCAAATGAGCTTCCAATTCATCGTACGAAGCTAGAGAATGCGGATGAGCTATATGAGAACCATATTGGGGAATTATTAGCACCACCAAATGAGAGCACGTTAGAACAATTACCAAAGTTCACGCAAAGCACTTTCAAATTGAGCGGGGAGAAAACGGACATTGTTTTTCCAGGGCTTGGTTGGGTAAGTATTGCAGGAACCGATACGACAGTTGCTGCACATAGTCCGAAAGGCGTTTCCGTTACAGTTCGGAAATCATTGTTGTAATCAAAGGGGGGAGAATGATGGATTATCGCTTAAAGCTGATTGGCTATCCGATACAGCATTCCTTGTCTCCATGGATACATAATAAATTCTTGGAGCGAACATATTTAAAAGGAACTTATACGTTGCATGAGATTAGTCTTGATGCATCATTTGACGAAAATATACTTACCTTAAAAAAAGAAGAAGTAGACGGATTTAATGTTACAGTGCCATATAAAGAAGAAATCATTCCATATTTGGATATGCTTGATGAAACAGCGAAGCAAATGGGTGCTGTGAATACAGTTGTATATCGAGAGGGAAAATGGATTGGTTATAATACTGATGGAATCGGATATCTACGATCATTAGAAAGCAAATATCCTACCTTTTTTCAGGATAAATCAAAGCGTATTCTGTTGATTGGTGCTGGCGGGGCAGCAAGGGGGATTTACTATGCACTGGATAGGGCTGGGTTTGATTGTATTGATATCGCTAATCGAACGAAGGTGAGCGCAGAAGAAATTGCAAAGCTTGCCACCCTATCAAGAAATACGAAAGTTGTATCTTTAAAAGAGGCTGAAGAGGGAATAGGAAATTATGATTTAATTATCCAAACAACTTCCGTCGGAATGAAACCGAATGTAGATACGTCCATTTTTTCATTCAGTCAGTTGAAAGAAAATGCAATTGCCAGTGATATTGTATATCAGCCACTGCAAACAAAATTTCTAAAAGAAGCAGAAAAGAATGGTGCTGCTATACACTACGGGCATACAATGCTACTGTACCAAGCGCAGTATGCGTTCGAAATTTGGACAAACAAAAAGGTACCTATGGATGATTTGGATTTACAATTACAAGCTATTTTGGAAGGAAGATAAATTTTATGTTAACAGGTAAACAAAAACGTTTTTTACGAGCTGAGGCACATCATTTGAAGCCTATTTTTCAAGTTGGAAAAATTGGTGTCAATGATAACATGGTTGAGCAAATTGCAGAAGCCTTAGAAAAAAGAGAATTGCTTAAAGTAAGTGTGTTACAAAATTGTATGGAAGATAAAGATTCGGTGGCTGAACAGATTGCTACAGGAACGGATGCTCACATTGTTCAGATCATCGGAAATCAAATTGTGCTCTATAAAGAATCAAAGGAAAATAAACAGCTGCAATTACCATAAATGTACGATAGAGGAGTTTGACATGGAACGGATAGGGATACTGGGCGGAACATTCGATCCCCCACATTTAGGGCATTTATTGATTGCTGAGGAAGTAAGGTTAGCGATGGATCTTCAAGAGATCTGGTTTATCCCTACCTATACCCCTCCGCATAAAACAGCATCCAAGACAAGTGCACAGGATCGTATTCAAATGCTATACTTAGCGACACAGAGCAATCCTCACTTTAAAGTGAATACAATTGAAATAGATCGCACAGGTAAATCATATACTGTAGAAACGATGAAAGAATTGCAAAAGTTACATCCAGAGAAAGAGTTTTATTTTATTATCGGTGCAGATATGGTTGAATATTTACCACATTGGCACAAAGTGGATGAATTGTTTTCACTTGTACGATTTGTAGGAGTGAAACGATCGGGCTATCACCTTGATACAGAATATCCGATTATCGAAATCGATATTCCTATGATTGATATTTCGTCATCGATGCTCAGAAATTGGTTGCGTAGGAAGCGATCGGTTCATTACATCGTACCGCAACCGGTCATATCCTATATCAAGGAGAAAGATTTATATGAACATAACGGAAGCAATTGAAAAGGTTAAACCCCATTTAACGGTGAAAAGGTTCGAGCATACGCTGCGCGTAGCAGACACTGCTGTAAAGCTCGCTAAGCGCTATGATGCGTCACAAACGAAGGCGGAGTTAGCCGCTATTCTTCATGACTACGCGAAATATCGTTCGCTAGACGAAATGGAACGCTGGATAAGAAAATCGACACTTCCAAAAGACCTTCTTGATTATCATCATGAGCTTTGGCATGGACCAGTTGGAGCTATTTTGATAGAGAGGGAATTCGGTATAAGGGATAAGGAAATACAAAGTGCGGTTCATTACCATACGACAGGCAAAGCCGGGATGAGCATACTTGATAAGATTATTTTCCTTGCGGATTATATCGAACCAGGGAGATCTTTTCCAGGAATTAATGATGTCAGAAAAAAGGCGGAGCAGGATTTAACACATGCTTGTTTGATGGCATCAAAAAATACGATAACCTATTTAATATCTAAAAACACAACGGTTTATCCAGATAGTTTTCATGCGTATAATGATTTAACAAGACAAATTATTGGAGGTAGTTCCTTACATGAAAAATAAAGAAATTATCGATTTAATTGCTGAAGCTTGTGATGATAAACGAGCAGAAGATATTATTGCTTTAGATATGAACCAAGTATCATTAGTAGCGGATTATTTCTTGATCTGTCATGGGAGTAACGAAAGACAGGTACAGGCAATAGCACGTGCAATCAAAGATGTAATGGATGAAAAAGGCATTGAAGTTAACCGAATGGAAGGCTTTGAATCTGCACGCTGGATTCTTGTAGATGTTGGAGATATTGTTTGTCATATTTTCCACAAGGATGAACGGAATTATTATAATTTAGAACGCCTATGGGGAGATGCCTCTCGAGTAGCCTTACAGCTTGGTCAGGAAGGCTGATCATGGCATATCAGCAAATGGCTTCCTTGTATGATCAATTAATGGTAAACGCCCCTTATGATGAATGGGTTTCTTTTACAGAAGAAATGCTTAGGCAAACCGGAAAAGAAGCTGAAAGGATAGCTGACCTTGGGTGTGGTACTGGAGAGATTGCAACAAGATTAGCAGAGCGAGGCTATCAAATAACTGGTGTGGATTATTCAACAGATATGCTTACGTATGCAGCACATAAAGCAGCGGAGAGAAATCTTTCTATACAATGGTTACATCAGGATTTAACGAAACTTACAGGTTTATCCGAATATGATGTAGCAATCAGTTATTGTGATGTCATGAATTATATAATAGAACCAACTGACTTGCAGAAATCCTTCCATAATATAGCGAATTGCTTAAAGGAAGGTGGTCTATTCATTTTCGATGTTCACTCCTTATATCAAGTAGAGCAGAACTATGTAAATCAAACATTTTCTGAGGTGACCGATGAAGCTTCTTACATTTGGTTTTGTTCAGCCGGCGATGAGCCTGGTGAAATGTTCCATGATTTAACATTTTTTGCTCTAGAAGGAGAAATGTATAAACGTTTTGATGAATATCATCATCAAAGGACCTATCCGATATCATTTTATAAAAAAATGTTAAAAGAGTCAGGCTTTGAAAATATTAAATTGTTTGCTGATTTTTCGGTAAAAACGAATGATATAGATGAAAAATCAGAGCGAATTTTCTTTTTAGCTGAAAAAAGATCAGGATAATTGAGATTCCTGATCTTTTTTTGCTTGCAGGATTTTTTAAAATGATGACGAATATGTCTAAATAGTTGCAAGAATTATCTTCTGTATAACTCCTCCTACTACTACAAAAGAATGGATGTGAAAAGGATTGTTAAACCTTCTTAAAAAATCCTCGTTTTTTATTGCTGTTGCAATACTAGTTGTCTTATTCCTCATTGTTACCCGAGATGCGAGTGAAGAACAAGTAACGATGCCAGATTTACATGCTGGTTCTTCTTCGTCGGAGAATCCATTTGAACAACAACCAGAAGTAAGTCAAGATACTGATACAGTAGCAGTTGTTGATATTAAAGGTGCAATCGTAAGCCCAGGTGTTTATGAAGTATCTGCTGACGCAAGGCTGCATGATGTCATTCTGACTGCAGGAGGTTTTACTTCGGATGCTGATCAACATCAAATAAATCTTGCACAAAAAGTACAGGATGAAATGATTATCATTGTACCTAAAATTGGGGACGATGGCGACAGTGGCAGTAACGAGGGCTCTGTTGGAAGTGATGGAAAAATAAAAGTAAATATGGCTGCACAGGAGGAAATCGAGCAACTACCTGGAATTGGTCCTGCCAAGGCACAAGCAATTATTCAACATCGAGAAGAACATGGCTTATTTAACTCGATTGAAGATTTACTAAACGTTTCAGGGATTGGTCAAAAAACACTTGAGAACATGCAGGATGCCATTCAAATTCCATAGACAGTGTGTATTGACGAAGATTCACCTTGGAATGTAAACTAGTGAAAGAATACGTAAAGGAGAATACATATGGAAAGAATTTCATGGGATCAATATTTTATGGCGCAGAGTCACCTACTTGCACTTCGCAGTACGTGTACAAGGTTAATGGTCGGTGCAACAATTGTTCGTGACAAGCGGATTATAGCAGGAGGGTATAATGGAAGTGTGTCTGGTAGTGTTCACTGTATTGATGATGGTTGCTATGTCATTGATGGCCATTGTGTACGAACCGTTCACGCCGAAGCAAATGCGCTCCTGCAATGCGCAAAGTTTGGTGTTGCAACGGATAATGCAGACATTTATGTAACGCATTTCCCTTGTTTACAATGTACGAAGCAGTTAATCCAAAGTGGTATTCGTACGGTTTATTATGCGGAAGATTACCATAATCATGAATACGCGATTCAATTATTTAAAGAAGCAGGTATCCGCACGGAAAAAGTAGAACTCGATTACCTTGCCGTAGATACAAACTATCAAGAAAAAGCAGAGCTTATGAAAAATGTGCTTGAAAAACTGGAAGCAGTTTCAGGAAATGACGAGGAAGCAGTTTTGCTTCGAGAACAAGCGGAAAAACTGTTTTTAAAATAACGATAATTTCCAAGAGTAGCGCATGCCGTATAGGGTTTAACTCACCTATGATAATAGGTGAGGAGCTCTCTATCTTCATTCTTCTTAAAAGCAATTTAATAAACGAAAATAGGTGAATTTACAATTGAAAGGATATTGGCATTTTGCTGCACTTGCAGCAGGTGCAGCGATTGTTAGCGTTTATTACGCAAATGATTGGGTAATCATTGCTTTCTTACTTTGGACCTTATACTTGCATTTTTATGGGAGGTTAAGGAAAATCCCAATCATTATTTCATTGATTTTGTTCTTCTTCTTTTCGCTCCATATTCCTCCGCCTGATATTCAATCCTCTACGGAGTTACCACACGAGACTACATCTTATACAGGCGAAATCAGAGCCCCAGTCCAGTTAACAAATGACAAGTTGGAGTTTGTTCTAGAAGAACAATATTCAAAGCAAAACATCCTCATTCTTTATTTCCCTGAAACGAATAAACGAGAAACGCAAACTGAATCCACCGTACGCAGCTTAAAATACGGTGCCAGTTGTATGGTGAAAGGCGAAGTTGAACTTCCGAATGAAAGCAGAAACCCAGCTCAGTTTAACTATCGAGATTACTTGTTAAAAAATGGAATAGCTTATCAACTTATACTAAAGGATTTAGAAGACATCGAGTGTAACGGATCAAAGTCCCTGGAACGGTTCTATACGTTACGCGAGCATCTCCTGAATCATGTAGAAAGTCGGTTTAGTGCATACACTGCTTCGTGGTTAACTGCAATTGTGTTTGGTGATGACTCGACGATGGACTCGGAAGTGGAAGATATATTTCAGCGCTGGAGCCTGTCACATATTATTGCTATTTCTGGCTCTAATATTGGTTTAATTGTTGCATTGTTCTACTTTTTACTGGTCAAACTAAATTTACTTACACAAGAGAAAGCACAGTGGCTCATGATTTTCTTTTTACCTGTTTATGCGTTGTTAGCAGGTGGTGACCCTTCTGTCTGGAGGGCAGCAATTATGGTGGTGCTATTTATTCTATTGAATAAATTTAAACTACGATTCAGTTATACAGATATATTGAGCATCGTATTTATTTTACTCATTATAGTTGATAAATATATTATCTACCATGTAGGATTTCAATTGTCCTTTCTCGTTACATTTGCCATACTCTTATCGAAACAATGGGTCAGTGAATCGAAATCCGTCTTTTGGCAAGTATTACAAATCAGCTTCGTCTCCCAAATGGTAATCATTCCTATTCAATTTGCATACTTTTCTATTTTCCAACCTTTATCCATTATTCTTAATTTAATTGTTATACCTTATTTTACTGTATTCGTTATTCCGTTAATGTATATCCTCGTGCCGATAAGTTTTTTACCGGATTTTTTAGTGAATATACTGGATACATGTTTTATGCATATTCATCAATTTGTTATAGCTTTTATAACATTTACTGATTCGGTTCTGTACTATCCATTTTTAACCTCAGAGTTTCCATTTATTGCGATCATTATTTATTTTGGTTTGTTTTTTTGGTTTATGCATGATTTGGAACGAGCGATATTAGTTCGAGCATTTTGTAATGGCTTGTTATTGGCATTGTTAGTAATGGGGATTGCTGCTAGACCATATTTCTCTCCTGTTGGTACAGTAACGATGTTTGACATCGGACAAGGGGATGCGTTTTTGATTGAACTGCCATATCGGAAAGGCGTAGTTATGATTGATGCTGGCTCCCGATTTTCGTTTGAAGATATGGAGCCGACAGCCAGTGTTTATCAACAAATATTAAGACCTTATTTTTATTCACGAGGTATTAGACAACTTGATACACTCCTGCTTACCCATGAGGATATCGACCACGTTGGAAGTACTGAATTTTTATTGAAGGAAATGGAAGTTGAACAATTGATTGTCAGTAGCTATTTTGATTTATCCGTGATGCAAGAGTGGTCGCAAATAAGAAAACAGCCAGAGGTTGTTCAAGTTAAGCGGGGAGATTTAATTGAGGTTGCCGATCAACAATTTTATGTACTTGGACCAGAGATTGATCATGCATCATCAAATGAAAATTCCATTGTTATGTTTACCGAATTTGGAGGAGTAAACTGGTTATTTACTGGTGATATAAGTAAAGCGGAAGAATGGGAATTGGTACAAATCTATCCCGAATTGTCGGTGGACGTATTAAAAGTCGCACATCATGGGAGCAGCACATCTACAGATCAGAACTTTCTAGAAGTGATCGATCCCAAGTTTGCTCTCATCCCTGTTGGAGTAAATAATTCCTATGGGCATCCTACGGCAAAAGTTTTAGAAACGCTGGAAAAATGGGGTGTGGTGATTTTACGAACTGATCAACATGGCGCTGTGCAATTTAAGTACAAAAGTGATGGAGGAACGTTTTTCACGTTTTTACATAAACTACGTGGAGAAGAGTAAAACACACCGTTCAAACTTCTAATCGTATTCGTATTGAATAATTAAATGAACAAAGAGACTGTAGGGGTACAGTCTCTTTCAACAAAATTTAGGTAAAAGGTAACGATTACATGTGTAACCTGCTCTTATCCGAAGACGCTAATTGCAGCTCCGACCGCAAAGATTACGAAAAAGAAAACGAATGAAAAAACAAATCCTAAAGCGGAGTCAACTACATCATTTCCTTTATACTGTACATCCTTTTCAAATTCATTCACAATATACCCCTCCTATGTCATCAACATTAGTATAAATTAAATGATTAAAAAAATCTACTTAATGATAAAAACGCGTTTTAAATTTATCGCGCATCTAAGTGTGAAAAGTTTAAAACGAGGGTAAACGTTGCGTAAATTCCTGATTCTGTTCAATGGCCTTTAGGTCATACCCTTGTGGTACTAACATTCAGAAAGACCACTGAATGAAGCTTCACTTTATTCTTCTCCATATTTAGCAAGACTTAACATCTATACTTTTGCTGTGTCAGTATAAGCTAATGACGAGTAAAATTTCGTCTGTTGTCTAGTTTCTAGAGCTGTACAACAGGCGTTTATATAGATGAATTTAGGGATGCTTTCGGAATGAAGGCATCCCTAATCAAACAAAAGTTCTTGCCATTCCATCTGTTCCGATTTACCATTATAGTTATACCAAGTTGGAGTGGATTATAGATGTCTTATATAGAAGTAGTCAAACAATTGAAGAAAAACCAAATTTCTCCCGTCTATCTCGCGCATGGAGTTGAGTCTTTTTTCTTACAAAATTTAAAACAGGAATTAATTAAGCGTGTTTTGAACGGGGAAGAAGAGAATCTTTCCTTATATGATCTCGAAGAAACACCGATTCAAGAAGTTGTGGCTGATGCAGAGACATATCCTTTTTTTGGAGAAAGAAAGCTAATCATTGCCACCAATCCTGATTTTTTAAAGGCCAAGCCCGGAAAGTTACCATTCGAACATAAAATGGAGTCTTTAGAGCGCTATTTAAGTGAACCTGCTACATACTCTGTTCTCGTGCTAATAGCACCATATGAGAAAATAGATGAGCGGAAAAAAATAAGCAAACAATTGAAAAAACACGCTACGATTGCAATTTGTAACGAAGTAAAAGAGCAAGAATTAACACAGTGGATAAACACGTTAGCAAATCAGCTGCAAATTTCAATCGATCAAGATGCTTACGAAATTTTTGAAACGGAATTGTCTACAAATCTTCATTTGTTGGAAAATGAACTATCAAAGTTAGCTCTATATGTTGGAGAGAACGGGGTAATTACAAAGGAAATTGCTGAGAACCTAGTCTCACATACCTCAAGTAGCTCATCCTTACGACTGGTAGATGCTGTTATGGAGCGGAATTTACATAAGGCAATTGCTATCTTTAAGGATTTAGAAAAAATGAAAGAAGAACCAATTGCATTGATTGGTCTGCTTGCATTTCAATTCCGAACTATCTTGCGCGTAAAGCTGCTAAAGCAGAAAGGTTATGGACAATCCCAAATACAAAAAAGCATTGGTGCCCATCCATATGTTGTAAAAATTGCTTTAAGTAGAGAGAGACAATTTTCAACTAAAAAACTTCAGGATGTTATGCGTAAATTGGCAGATACAGATGCAGTTATGAAGCAAGGTAAAATGGAAAAGGATCTCGCTTTTGAACTTTTGCTTTATGACTTGATTCAAACGGCTTCGTGAGTGAAAAAGGGAAAGTGCTTGATTAGTAATGCAGGGAGCTGTGAGGAAACTTGTACGGTTTCAGCGCTTCCTGTAGGGTTAGTCTAGTAAATATGTTATCGCCTGACGATTAAATATAATAACTTTAGTAAACTAAAAAAACGATCCTTCGAGGATCGTTTTTTACGTTTTATAGGCTGTTTACTTTTTTAGTAAGACGGGATTTCTGACGATCTCCAGCATTTTTGTGGACAAGTCCCTTTTGAACAGCTTTATCAATACGTTTTACAGTATTTTGTAATGCAGCTTTAGCGTTTTCTACGTCATTCGCTTCAACTAAGCTTTCTACACGACGGATTTCAGAACGCATTTCTGCTTTTTGTGGTCCGTTATTCGCACGTTTTTTATTGTTAACCGTTACACGTTTGATTGCAGATTTAATATTAGCCATTTATTTCACCTCCTAAAAATGAACGAAATTCGAAACGTTTCGTGATAATGTTCAATAATCCTATCAAAGTCAATCATTAGATTCGTTTAACTTTCAATGTGGACAAAGAGTATTTTACCAAAGGAACAGGATGTTTTCAATAAAATTGTTAGAACATGGAACAATTCGTATGTTTTTTTGCCAATGGTTCATTCTATTACTGATAAGTATTGTAAGTATTGAATGAAGGGAAGACAAGCTAATGACTGATGAAAACAAGGTGTTTCAGGTGCGTACAGATTTAGCCGTTGAAGCTAGGGATATGTATACAGAGACAGTGGAAAAAGAAAGCGAGTTAAAAGGAGTTACGTTTAAAGAGAGGCACGAGGCTGATATCAAAATTTCTTATGTTGATATTGATGAAGAAGGGGCAAAATTACTTGGGAAAAAACCGGGTAATTATGTAACGATTTATGCTGATGGTGTGAAAAAACAGGACACAGCCAGGCAAGAAGCAGCTGCTAAAGTGCTTGCGAAGGAGATAGAACAGCTATTAGTTCGCAATAATATACCGATAGATGCGAATGGTTTAATTGTTGGCCTCGGAAATTGGAATGTTACACCAGATGCATTAGGACCAATGGCTGTTGAAAAAGTACTCGTTACGAGTCATTTATTTAAACTGCAACAAGAGACAGTAGCTGAAGGGTATCGTGAAGTTGCAGCGGTAACACCTGGAGTAATGGGGGTTACAGGTATTGAAACAAGCGATATTATTTTTGGGATTGCAGAAAAGTACAAGCCTGATTTTGTAATAGCAATTGATGCGCTTGCTTCTAGGTCGATTGAACGTGTGAATGAAACCATTCAACTTTCAGATACTGGTATTCATCCCGGGTCTGGCGTTGGTAATAAACGTAAGGAGATAAGCAGGGAAACATTAGGTGTACCTGTTTTAGCAATTGGCGTTCCTACGGTTGTTGATGCAGTAACCATTACGAGCGATACAATTGACTTTCTATTAAAGCACTTTGGACGTGAATGGAATGAGAAAGATAAACCGTCTAAATCTTTAGCGCCGGCAGGAATGGTATTTGGCGGAAAAAAGTTAACGGAAGCTGATATGCCGAATGAAGAACAGCGTCAAACCGTTTTGGGTATGGTTGGTGGACTTTCCGAAGATGAGAAAAGAAAGCTTATTTCTGAGGTATTAACTCCAATTGGTCATAATTTAATGGTTACGCCAAAGGAAGTCGATGGGTTTATGATTGATATGGCGAATGTCATTGCTAATGGTTTAAATGCCGCTTTACATGAAAATGTCAATGTCGACAATTTTGCTTCATACACTCGATGAATTAAAGTAGGGTTGATTTACTCTATTAAATCGTCTCTATTTTTTTAAATACATGGTTCTAGCTTCTTTGTTCAACTCATAGATTTAAAACAAGAGTTAACTGTTAGGAAGGTGGGATCATGTATTTTTATGAAAAACAAACACCTAAAAAGAAATGTGAATAGTATATATAGAAAAAGTGGCCTATATCTTATAAGTATCGTTGTTCTGTTTGTCAGCATAGGAATATTGACAACCGTACAGCCGGCATATCGCTTCTCATCCAGTCTATTAACAGAATGGACAAGAGATATTGATGGCTTTGTATTTTATAACTTGTTAAGTATGGAAAATAGGGCATTTAAACAAGCTTTTCCAGAAGATCGTCAACTACCTAAACTTTCAGGTGTGTTCTTCCAAGTTGCAACAAATTTAAAGCCTGATGACCCAAGAAGCCTATTAGGAAATGAAATTCCTGGATTTTCTATCTATGATCAACAGATATTAATAGCTGGCGAAGGGACAAACTATACAAACCTGCCTTTTGAATCGTCTCCGCCTCTTGAAGAAGTTTTAAGGGATCGGGAGGCTTTGATCGATGAACCGAAAGAAGAGGAAGATCAAATAGATGATGAGACTCAGGAAGGTACAGAAGGTGAAAACCCAACGACAGATGGTAGAAAAGTGGTTTATATATATAATACACATACTCGTGAATCATTTTTACCGCATCTACCTGACGTCACAGATCCAGATCTTGCTTTCCATGGTGAAGTGAATATTACGAAGGTAAGTGACCATCTAGCTAAAGCACTTGAGGAAAAAGGGATTGGAGCCCAAGTAGAAGATACGGATATTGATCAGGTTCTTAATGATAGGGGGATGAAGCGTCCACAAGCATATGATGCCTCTCGAGAATTCGTAGAAGAAGCTATAGCAATGAATGGCGAAATACAATATATATTTGATTTGCATCGGGATTCAGCACGCAAAGACATTACGACAAAAGAAATAAATGGTGAGTCATATGCCAGGATTATGTTTGTTGTCGGTATGGAGCATCCTAATCATGAGAAAAACATTGAAGTAGCTTCCGAGTTACATCAGCTAATTGAAAAAAAGTATCCAGGCTTAAGTAGAGGGCTGATTAAGAGTGAGGGCCCACGTGTAAACGGTGTTTATAATCAAGACCTATCGGAAAATGCAATTTTAATTGAATTTGGCGGTGTCGACAACGATTTAGATGAATTATATCGAGCAGCAGATGCTGTAGCAGAAATATTTAGTGACTATTATTGGGACGCAGAAGCGGTTCAAGGAAATCCTTAGGAGGTATGACCAATGCGGTTTATCGTAATTCTACTTTTGCTCGCTGTTTTTTTTCTATCAGGGATTGTATATGGGATGAACCAGGAAGAACCCCAAGCAATAGACAATGACACGGCTGTTGTTGATGTAATAGAAGATACTGAGGAGCAAGAGTCCTCTGTTGAAACGGTTACCATACCAGTAAGCCAGCCAATGGCTGATGCTGACGCTCCTGCGCAATATACGCAAAAAACCGCCTCTATATTAGGGGCGGGGGTTAAAGGTTTTTTTGAACTTCTAATGCAAGTGTTGTATCAAACTGCGCAATTATTTTTCTAGAACACTAAAATTTTTATAGTTGCTACGGGTTGTTTATCTCATCGCGATTGTAAACCGTTCAAGTAGAAATGTGGCCCACTTCTCATTTTGGATGTCGCAAACCGGGCGCTTTCGCTTTTGTTCTTGAATATAACAGCTTCAATTGCTATAATCAACCTAGTAATTATTGGCTTATATTTTAAACTTTCACACGTAGAGTGGATGAAGGTCTTGTAGGAGTGAGCAACACGAATGGTGAAAAAACAACGGAAAGTACGTAATTTTTCGATTATAGCACATATTGATCACGGAAAATCAACCTTAGCTGATCGGATTTTAGAAAATACACAAACGGTTACAAAACGAGAAATGAAGGAACAGCTTCTTGATGGAATGGATTTAGAACGCGAACGTGGGATTACCATTAAGCTTAATGCTGTTCAATTGTCATATACAAGTAAAAGCGGAGAAGAATTTATATTTCATTTAATTGATACGCCTGGGCATGTCGATTTTACATATGAAGTTTCTAGAAGTCTCGCTGCTTGTGAGGGAGCTATCCTTGTTGTTGATGCGGCACAAGGTATTGAAGCACAAACCTTAGCGAATGTTTATTTGGCAATGGAAAATGAATTAGAAATAATTCCTGTTATTAATAAAATTGATCTGCCAAGTGCGGATCCGGAACGGGTTAAAAAAGAGCTAGAGGATGTTCTTGGGATCGATGGCGAGGATGCAATCCTTGCCTCTGCGAAAGCGAATATAGGGATAGAAGAAATATTAGAACGGATTACAGAGGTTGTACCAGAACCTGCCGGTGAACCTGATGCTCCATTAAAAGCATTGATTTTTGATTCATTATATGACTCTTATCGTGGAGCTATTTCCTATGTTTGTATCAAGGAAGGCTCAATCAAGGTTGGCGATAAAATCCAAATGATGTCATCTGGGAAACAATTTGAAGTTAATGAAGTTGGAGTGTTTACACCGAAAGCACTCGCTAAGAATGAATTAAATGTCGGGGATGTAGGCTATATAACAGCTTCGATTAAAAATGTTGGAGACACGCAAGTAGGGGACACAATAACACTTGCAAATAGACCAGCTGCCGAAGCATTGCCTGGCTATCGAAAATTAAATCCAATGGTATTTTGTGGACTCTATCCAGTTGATTCCAATGACTATAACGATTTACGAGAAGCATTAGAAAGATTGGAATTAAATGATTCTTCTTTGCAGTATGAGCCGGAAACTTCACAAGCCCTTGGATTTGGCTTCCGATGTGGCTTCCTTGGTCTATTGCACATGGAGATTATTCAAGAGCGTATTGAGAGAGAATTTAATATTAGTCTCATCACAACTGCTCCAAGTGTTATTTTTGAAGTGGAAAAAACAAATGGTGAGGTCATGACGGTAGATAATCCATCAAAAATGCCCGATCCACAAGTAATTGAAGAAATCCGTGAGCCGTATGTAGAAGCAACAATCATGGTGCCAAATGATTATGTTGGTGCAGTAATGGAGATAGCCCAGAAAAAACGTGGTCAATTTGTTGATATGCAATATTTAGATGATATTCGGGTGAACGTAATTTACCATATTCCACTTTCGGAAATCGTTTATGATTTCTTCGATCAGTTGAAATCACATACAAAGGGATATGCTTCTTTTGACTATGAACTAATTGGGTATCAGCCTTCTAAGCTTGTAAAAATGGATATCCTACTGAATAGTGACACGATTGACGCATTGTCTTTCATTGTTCATCGTGACTTTTCATTTGAACGCGGAAAACAGATTGTGGATAAAATGAAAGAGTTAATACCGAGACAGCAGTTTGAGGTTCCTGTTCAAGCAGCAATTGGAAATAAAATTGTTGCACGATCTACGATTAAAGCGGTACGTAAGGATGTAACAGCCAAGTTATATGGTGGGGATATTTCAAGAAAGCGTAAATTACTTGAGAAACAAAAAGAAGGTAAGAAACGAATGAAGATGGTTGGATCTGTGGAAGTTCCACAAGAAGCATTTATGGCTGTATTACAAATGAACGACGATTAATTGATAAAAGGGAGAACTTGAACACGTGATGTGGGATAGTTTTTCCTTTTCGCACTTATTCGTACTACAGGAGGTGAACAATTTTATGGAATCCATACAATCGGTCTATATTCATATTCCGTTTTGCAGACAGATTTGTCATTACTGTGATTTTGTAAAGTTTTTCTATAATGAGGAATTAGCTACAGAATACTTAGAGGCTTTGATGCATGAGATAGATACAGCCTTGCCAGGAGATAATCATAAGTTGAGGACCATGTACATCGGCGGTGGTACACCGACTGCTTTAACTATAGAGCAATTACATACGCTATTTCGGTTTTTATCTAAGAAATTTGATCTTTCGAGCTTTGAAGAGGTTTCAATTGAAGTAAACCCAGGCGATATTGATACCGAAAAAACAAAGCTACTAAGGGATTATGGGATAACCCGGATATCTTTTGGTGTGCAAGTGATGGATGACAAGATGCTTGAACAGCTTGGTCGTGTGCATCGAGTGAAAGATGTGTATGATACCGTTGATTTATTAAAGCGGCATGATTTTTCAAACATTAGTCTTGATCTTATATATGCTTTACCGCATCAAACGGTTGAACAGTTTCAAGCTTCCTTGGAAGAAGCTCTTTCTTTTGGACTGCCACATTATTCCACGTATGCTTTGCAAATTGAACCGAAAACAATTTTCTATCAAAAGCATAAAAAAGGGCAACTCCATCGTCCGCCTGAAGATGATGAAGTAATGATGTATGACATATTAAAGCGTACGATGAAATCCAATGGGATTCGCCAATACGAAGTAAGTAACTTTTCTATTCCAGGATTTGAAAGCAAACATAATCTAACCTACTGGAATAACGATTATTATTATGGATTCGGTGCTGGGGCCCATGGTTATTTACCAGGGAAACGAATTACAAACATTCGCCCACTTCCAGCCTATGTTAAAAAGGCGTTTTCAGACGGAATGCCGATATTGCAAGTAGATGAGGTTACCATAAAGGAACGAATTGAGGAAGAAATGTTTCTTGGACTTCGGAAAATAAATGGGATAGACAAGCAGCATTTTCGGGAGCGGTTTGGGATCGAATTGGAAAGGTTATATAGAAAAGAGCTTGAAAATCTAATCCATCTTGGATTGATTCAGGAAGATATGAAAATGATTCGGTTAACGGAACAGGGGATGCTTCTTGGTAATCGCGTATTTGAAAAATTTCTTCTGGAAAGCGATCCTAAAATAGAAACAATCTCCTAAGACGTTCTAATTGACAAAAAAATAGTCATTTGATAATTTTATAGTAGTATTAGCACTCAGGTACTTAGAGTGCTAACAGGAGTGATCATCATGCTAACAGAAAGGCAACTCACAATTTTACAAGTCATAATTGATGATTTCGTTGATTCAGCTCATCCAATCGGGTCACGAGCACTTTCCAAAAAGGAAAGCCTTCCATATAGTGCAGCAACGATTAGAAATGAGATGGCTGATTTAGAAGAACTGGGTTTTTTGGAAAAAACTCATACATCTTCAGGGAGAGTTCCATCAGAAAAAGGCTACCGGTATTATGTAGACCATTTGATTGGTCCAATTTTAAGTCCGAGCCAAAATGAAGTTACGATTATTAAAAACATTATCGACGATGGCTTCTTTGAATTTGAACAAATCGTGCAAATGTCGGCAGAGGTTTTATCGAAGCTTACGAGCTATACATCGATTATTCTCGGACCAGAAATGTTTGAGACGAAACTGAAACAAATTCAAATTCTCCCGCTTTCAGCGTATACTGCTGTAGCTATTCTGGTTACAAATACAGGGCATGTGGAGCATCGTTCGTTCTCGATACCTGAAAAGGTCCGCGCTTCGGATCTAGAAAAAATGGTAAATATAATGAATGATCGACTTAAAGGAGTGCCGATTGTTCAATTGCAAGAGAAATTAACAACAGAGATTGCTCAACTGATGAAGATGTACATTGATGATTTTGATACATCCTTTGACTATTTGAAATCTGTTTTCTTGAGTGAACATCCTGTTAAACTATATATTGGAGGTAAATCCAATATACTGATGCAACCTGAATTTAACGATGTCGATAAAATTCGCTCATTCTTTAATATGATGGAAAGAGAAGACGAGATAGCCAATTTACTCAAAAACACGAAAAGTGGTATTGAAGTAACGATTGGTAATGAGAACGAAGTAGAAGCAATTAAGAATTTAAGCTTGATAACTGCTTCTTATCACATGGAAGGGGACCATATGGGAACCATTGCATTACTTGGTCCAACAAGGATGGAGTATAGAAAGGTCATCACACTTCTGAGAGGCTTATCGAATGAGATGACAGATGCATTGTACATGTGGTACAAAAATGATGATGATGCATAAATGAATCAATAATCGCAGGTCTTAGCATCTATGCTAGACCAGTTACCAATATAGTTTCATTAAAATGCTATTCATGATATAGTCTTACTTGGAAAATAGGAAAGTATAAAACTGTTCTATTAACGTAAGCACAATAAAGCATTCGCTCAAAAGTGTGCGAATGGAATGTTTTCTAAGAAATTTTAATATGGAGGTGGCATTGGTGGAAGATCAAAATAAAGATACAGTGACAGATGATAGATCCATCACCAATGAAGAAGTTGAAGTGATTGATTCCACTGATCAAGAAATAACGGAATCAAACGAGACTGATTCAGCTAGTATGGAAGAGTTAAAAGCAGAAAACCAAGCATTAAAAGCGGAAAAGGATGAAGTATTCAATCGACTGCTACGATTACAGGCTGAGTATGATAATTTCAAAAAACGTTCCCAAAAAGAGAAAGAAGCAGAACGTAAATATAAATCACAGGATTTGATCAATGAACTGCTTCCTGCTCTAGATAACTTTGAAAGAGCTCTACAAGTAGAAGTTACGGAAGCAAATTCAAATCTTTTTGATGGCATTACGATGGTATATCGTCAACTCCAGGATGCGCTCGTATCACAAGGACTTGAAGTGATTGAGACAGAAGGGCAAGCTTTTGATCCTAACTTACATCACGCAGTTATGCAAATCGAAGATGATGAAATGGAATCCAATATCGTTGTAGAAGAGTTACAAAAAGGATATCAGTTAAAAGATCGAGTAATCCGCCCAGCAATGGTAAAAGTGAATAAATAATTGGATAGGTAGTTTAAGGAGGACAATGTAATTATGAGTAAAATTATTGGTATTGACTTAGGAACAACAAATTCATGCGTATCCGTAATGGAAGGTGGCGAAGCGGTAGTTATCCCGAATCCAGAAGGTAACCGTACAGCTCCATCTGTTGTTGCATTTAAAAATGGTGAGAGACAAGTAGGGGAAGTTGCGAAGCGTCAAGCAATTACAAACCCGAACACAATCCAATCCATTAAACGTCATATGGGAACAGATTATAAAGTGAAAATTGAAGATAAAGAATATACGCCACAAGAAATTTCGGCTATTATTTTACAATATATCAAGTCCTATGCAGAGGATTATATTGGTGAAAAAGTTGATAAAGCTGTAATCACTGTTCCTGCATACTTTAATGATGCTGAGCGTCAAGCGACAAAAGATGCGGGTAAAATTGCTGGTCTTGAAGTTGAGCGTATTATTAACGAACCAACTGCAGCAGCATTAGCATATGGTATTGATAAAGATGATCAAGATCAAACAATTTTAGTGTATGACCTTGGTGGTGGTACATTTGACGTATCGATTCTAGATATTGGTGATGGTACATTTGAAGTAATTTCAACTGCAGGTGATAACCGCCTAGGTGGAGATGACTTTGATGATGTAATCATTAACCATATGGTGGAAGAATTTAAAAAAGAAAACGGAATTGACTTATCGAAGGATAAAATGGCTACACAACGTTTGAAAGATGCTGCAGAGAAAGCGAAAAAAGATCTTTCTGGTGTATCCCAAACACAAATTTCATTACCATTTATCACGGCTGGTGAAGCAGGTCCATTGCACTTGGAAAT
This sequence comes from Oceanobacillus polygoni, assembly GCF_008304605.1. Classification (GTDB taxonomy): domain Bacteria; phylum Bacillota; class Bacilli; order Bacillales; family Amphibacillaceae; genus Oceanobacillus; species Oceanobacillus polygoni. The sequence continues at coordinate 38,173 of NZ_PIJY01000020.1, forward strand.
GACATTAACACGTGCGAAATTTGAAGAATTATCTTCTGACCTTGTTGAACGTACTATGATCCCAACACGTAAAGCATTATCAGATGCAGGATTATCAACAAATGAAATTCATAAAGTAATTCTAGTTGGTGGTTCAACTCGTATCCCGGCTGTTCAAGAAGCTATTAAAAAGGAAATTGGTAAAGATCCGTCTAAAGGTGTTAACCCAGATGAGGTTGTAGCATTAGGTGCTGCAATTCAAGGTGGGGTGTTGCAAGGTGATGTGAAAGATGTTGTTCTACTAGACGTAACACCACTTTCATTAGGTATTGAGACAATGGGTTCTGTATTCACGAAATTAATTGAGCGTAATACAACAATTCCTACAAGTCATTCACAAGTATTCTCAACTGCTGCAGATAATCAAACAGCTGTTGATATCCATGTTCTACAAGGTGAACGTGAAATGGCTGCAGACAATAAAACATTAGGACGTTTCCAATTAACGGATATTCCACCAGCACCAAGAGGAATTCCACAAATTGAAGTTTCTTTTGACATTGATGCAAATGGTATCGTTAATGTACGTGCAAAAGATATGGGTACGAACAAAGAACAATCCATTACAATCAAATCATCTTCAGGTCTTTCTGATGAAGAAGTAGAAAAAATGGTACAGGACGCTGAAGAAAATGCGGAAGCTGATAAAAAGCGTCGTGAAGAAGTAGAATTACGTAACGAAGCAGACCAGTTAATCTTTACTACAGATAAAACAATTAAAGACCTTGGAGATAAGGTAACTGAAGACGATAAACAAAAAGCAGAGTCAGCAAAAGAAGAACTAAAAGCTGCAGTTGAAGCAAATGATATCGAGCAAATTAAAGAAAAGAAAGAAGCATTACAAGAGCATGTACAACAATTATCAGTAAAATTGTATGAGCAAATGCAACAGGATGCTGAGGCACAACAAGGTCAAGAAGCGAATGATGCAAATGATGATGTTGTTGATGCAGACTACTCTGAAGTTGAAGATGACAACGAAAAAAAGTAAGTAATGAATAAAGGATAGACCCAACCAAAAGTCAAAGTCAGGATTCTCTTGACTTTGACTTTTTTAAAGAAATCATGATTTGCTATGAAGCAATCATTGATGATATGATAAAACCTATGCTATAGTGTGTCGGGAGAGTGAAGAAGGTTGAGCAAGCGAGATTATTATGATGTACTTGGAGTAGAAAAAGGTGCTTCAAAAGAAGAAATTAAGAAGTCATATCGGAAATTGGCAAGAAAGTATCACCCAGATGTAAATAAAGCAGATGATGCAGCCGATAAATTTAAAGAAGCTAAAGAAGCGTATGAAGTATTAAGTGACGAACAAAAGCGCGCGCAATATGATCAGTTTGGTCATGCAGGAGCTAGTGGTCAAGGCTTTGGTGGCTTTGGCGGCGGAGCGCAAGATTTCGGTGGGTTTGGCGATATCTTTGATATGTTCTTTGGTGGTGGCGGACGTAGTCGTGATCCAAATGCACCACAACAAGGGGCAGATTTGCAGTATACCATGGTATTAGATTTTGAAGAAGCAATTTTTGGCAAGGAAGCAGATATTACGATTCCTAATGAAGAAACATGTGGAACATGTAGTGGCTCAGGCGCAAAACCTGGAACGAGCAAGAAAACATGTTCTCATTGTAACGGTTCTGGTCAATTAAACCAAGAACAGAATACTCCTTTTGGTCGAGTAGTTAACCGCAGAGTATGTCATCATTGTAATGGTACTGGAAATATTATTCCTGATAAATGTAATACTTGTGGTGGAACAGGAAATGTGAAAAAGAATAAAAAGATCCATATCAGTATTCCAGCAGGAATTGATGAAGGTCAACAAATTCGAGTATCTGGAAAAGGTGAGCCAGGTAAAAATGGCGGTCCTGCCGGAGATTTGTTCGTAGTTGTTCAGATCAGGCCACATGACTTCTTTATAAGAGAAGGAGATCATATTTTCTGTGAACTACCTCTAACATTTACACAAGCTGCTTTAGGGGATGAGGTAGAAGTTCCTACTGTACATGGAAAAGTAAAATTAAAAGTACCAGCTGGAACGCAAACCGGAAAAACGTTTCGTCTGAAAGGTAAAGGTTCACCGAATGTACGTGGACGCGGTCAAGGGGATCAGCATATTAGAGTGAAAGTAATGACCCCTACACAATTGACAGATAGACAGAAAGAACTACTTCGTGAGTTCAATGAAATTGGTGGAAATGATTCCACAGATGAACAGGACGGAAATATTTTTCAACGTTTTAAAAAAGCGTTTAAAGGTGACTAACGATGTTGCTTAGCAACATCGTCTACATATTTTTTAGGTGAAGCATCTTGATGGGATATGTGCAAGATTTACATTCCAAGAGATCCACCATCCAATGAAATGGGTGAATAATAATGAAATGGTCAGAAGTTTGTATTCATACGACAAATGAAGCAATTGAACCGATTTCTAATATTTTACATGAAACGGGTGCAAGTGGATTAGTAATTGAAGACCCGCAGGACTTAATAAAAGTACGCGACAATGTATACGGAGAAATCTATGATTTAGATCCAAACGAATATCCAGAAGAAGGAGTGCGGATCAAGGCTTACTTGCCGATGAATAGCTTCCTAGGAGAAACGGTAGAACAAATTAAACAAGCAATCAATAATTTATTGATTTATGATATTGATCTAGGTAAAAACCATGTTTCCTTGAGTGAAGTAAATGAGGAAGAGTGGGCAACTGCGTGGAAGAAATATTATAAACCGGTGAAGGTCTCTAAAAAGATAACCATAACACCAACATGGGAAGAGTATACACCAGTTTCTAGTGATGAGATCATTATAGAGCTAGATCCCGGCATGGCTTTTGGTACGGGTACACATCCCACAACGGTTCTAAGCATGCAAGCATTAGAAACTTATTTAACACATGATGATACAGTTATCGATGTTGGTTGTGGTTCAGGTGTACTTAGTATTGCTGCTGCAAAGCTTGGTGCAAAAGAAGTCTATGCATATGACTTGGATGAAATAGCTGTTAAAAGTACACAGCAAAATGCAAAGCTCAATGAGCTGAACAGCCAAATTGTTGTTGCTCAGAATAACTTACTTGACCACGTAAACCAGCAAGTAAATGTTATTGTTTCTAATATACTGGCAGAAATTATCGTTCGTTTTGTAGACAATGCATGGGATAACCTTGTAAGTGGTGGATTATTTATAACGTCAGGAATTATACAGAATAAGAAACAACTCGTTAAAGAAAAACTTACGGAGCAAGGGTTTGAAATTATAGCTGTTAATGAAATGGAAGATTGGATTTCCATCGTAGCTAAGAAAAATTAAAAAACGCGATATACATGAAGTGGGTGTGTACATGCAAAGATATTTTGTCTCATCTTCTCGTTTTAAAGATAATAACATTACAATTACTGGTGATGATGTTCATCATATTACTCGTGTTATGAGATACAATGTGGGAGATAAAATAATATGTAATAACGAAGAAGGTAAGGCTGCGATTTGCCGTATTTCACAAGTAACAAGTGATGAAGTTCAGGTTATCATTGAAACGTGGCTGAATGAAAATGTAGAGCTACCAATCAATGTTACAATTGCCCAAGGTATCCCTAAAGGGGATAAGTTTGATTTAGTAGTTCAAAAAGGAACAGAGCTTGGTGCACATGCATTTATTCCATTTCAAGCAGACCGATCAATAGCGATTTGGGATAAAAAGAAAGCTGAAAAAAAATTACAACGCTTTGAAAAAATTATTAAAGAAGCTAGTGAGCAAAGTCACCGCAATAAAGTTCCTGTTATAAAAAGTCCAGTGTCGGTGAAGGATTTAATTGAGGAGAGCAAAAACTATCATGTGAAGCTTTTTGCATATGAAGAAGAAGCGAAGGTTTCGAAACACCAATCATTTGGTAATATAATAAATAGGCTCGATCCAGGGCAAGACATATTGGTTTGCATTGGTCCAGAAGGTGGATTCTCTCCGAAAGAAGCAGGGCTGTTGAAAGAAAATAATTTTTCACCGGTTCGGCTTGGTCCGCGGATTTTAAGAACAGAGACTGCTGCACTTTATGCGCTCGCTAGCATATCGTATCATTTTGAAGAAATGAGGTGTTCGGAATGCCAACAGTAGCATTTCATACATTAGGCTGTAAAGTGAATCATTATGAAACAGAAGGAATTTGGCGCATGTTTATGGAAAAAGGCTATGAGCGTGTCGATTTTGATCACGATTCGGATGTCTATGTTATTAATACGTGTACGGTAACCAATTCTGGAGATAAAAAAAGTAGACAAGTCATTCGTAGAGCAATTCGGAAAAACCCGAATGCAGTAGTTTGTGTAACGGGCTGCTATGCTCAAACGTCACCAGGTGAGATTATGGAGATTCCGGGTGTCGATGTTGTTGTCGGTACACAGGAACGAAAAAATATCTTCACGTATATTGAAAAACACCAAGAAACGAAGGAACCGGTTAATGGTGTTTCCAACATTATGAAAAACCGTGTGTTTGAAGAAATGGATGTACCTGTTTTTACAGACCGTACACGAGCATCTTTGAAAATTCAAGAAGGGTGTAATAATTTCTGTACATTTTGTATTATCCCTTGGTCTCGTGGTTTACTACGTTCAAGAGACCCTGAAAATGTAATTCAACAAGCTGAAAAATTGGTTGAAGCTGGTTACAAAGAGCTTGTCCTCACTGGTATCCATACAGCAGGATATGGAGAAGATATGAAGGATTATAATTTTGCAATGTTGCTTCGGGAATTGGAGCAGGTTGAGGGCTTGAAACGGATTCGAATTTCTTCGATTGAGGCAAGTCAAATTACAGATGAAGTGATTGATGTCCTAGACAAATCAGAGAAAATTGTTAGGCATTTGCACATTCCATTACAAGCTGGCTCAGATACTGTCTTGGCGAGAATGCGCAGAAAGTATTCTACAGAGTTCTATAAAGAAAAAGTAACTAAAATTAGAAAAGCATTACCTGGTTTAGCCATTACATCGGATGTTATTGTTGGCTTCCCAGGTGAAACAGAAGAAGAATTTATGGAAACCTATAATGTCATAAAAGAAATTGGCTACTCAGAGCTACATGTATTCCCGTTCTCAAGAAGAACTGGAACGCCTGCTGCACGTATGGATAATCAAGTGGATGAAGCGGTAAAAGAAAATCGTGTGCATCGTTTAATCGCATTATCTGATCAACTAGCGAAGGAATATGCTTCACAATATGAGAATGAAGTTCTTGAAGTTATTCCAGAGGAACGTATACTTGATGAGAATCATCCTGAATTGCTTGTGGGATACACAGATAATTATATGAAAGTCCAATTTGAGGGTACTGCAGATATGATTGGCAAGATTGTCCGTGTGAAAATTACGAAATCTGGATATCCATATAATGAAGGTACATTTGTTAGGGTTATGGAACATGCAACACATGCTGGTGAAAAGATAGTTAATCAATAACTTATTCAGAGAGGACGTTTAAGATGAGTAATAAATTAGCTAAATATATTGATCATACACAATTAAAGACGGATACAACAAAGGATCAAATACAGAAATTAGTTGAAGAAGCGAGGGAGTATGATTTTGCCTCTGTTTGTGTTAATCCGCATTGGGTTTCTTACTGTTATGAGAACCTAAAAGAAACAACAGTAAAAGTTTGTACGGTCATTGGCTTCCCACTTGGAGCTAATTCGACGGCTGTTAAAGCTTTTGAAACTGAACAAGCAATTAAAGACGGTGCAACAGAAGTAGACATGGTCATTAATGTTGGAGAATTAAAGTCTGGTAATGACGATCTTGTAAAAGCCGATATTGAAGCTGTTGTGAATGCAGCTAAAGGAAAAGCTTTAACAAAAGTAATCATTGAAACAGCTTTGCTAACGAATGATGAAAAAGTTCGTGCTTGTCAATTAGCAAAAGAAGCAGGTGCTGATTATGTTAAAACTTCTACAGGTTTTGCAAATGAAGGCGCAACAGTAAAAGATGTTCAATTGATGCGTGAGACAGTTGGTGCAGAAATAGGTGTCAAAGCATCTGGTGGTGTCCGTGATTTAGAAGGAATGAACGCTATGATTGAAGCGGGAGCAACCCGCATTGGTGCTAGTGCTGGAGTCGATATTATCAATGGAATTACAGGTACTAGCGATTATTAATTCAGCAAACTATGCAATAAAAGATGTATTTACTAGTATAATTAGTTAAATAATCGTTGACCAGATTGTAGGAATATATTATACTTTAAAAAGGCATGAGAAGGTAGTCATGTCGGTATAAATTGGTTTTGTGCTTCGGAGGGAGGGAAATTAGCATGTCAAATACAACTCGCGTTCGTAAAAACGAGTCTCTTGAGGATGCTCTTCGTCGCTTCAAACGCAGTGTGTCAAAAAGCGGTACACTACAGGAATATCGTAAACGTGAACACTATGAAAAGCCTAGTGTTAAACGTAAGAAGAAATCTGAAGCTGCTAGAAAGCGTAAATTCTAAAGAGGGTGCAAGCGTATGACGTTACTTGATCGATTGAATCAAGACATGAAGCAAGCTATGAAGAACAAGGATAAAGAAACGCTAAGCGTTATTCGCATGGTGAAGGCTTCTATCCAGAATGAATCGATTAAACTTAGTAAGGATACACTATCTGAGGACGAAGATTTAACAATTTTATCCAGAGAAGTTAAACAACGGAAAGATTCCCTCCAAGAATTTAAATCTGCTGGACGTGAAGATTTAGTTGAAAAACTTGAAAATGAATTGGTAATTTTACAAAAGTATTTACCGAAGCAACTTTCAGATGAAGAACTACTTTCAATTATCCAAGTAACGATTCAGGAAGTAAATGCTACATCAATGAAAGATATGGGTAAAGTGATGGGTGCTGTAATGCCAAAGGTAAAGGGCAAAGCAGACGGCTCTCAAATAAAAAAACTTGTACAACAAGAATTACAATAATAAGTTAAAGAATCTCAAGTCATAAGACTTGGGATTCTTTTCTTATATATGAAAATTATAAGCCTTCTAGAAATATAGAAGATAAGCACCATCAAAGTTTCTCTATGGATAAGATTATGATAGTATCTAATTATGACATAACTCCTGTTAGAGAACTTACTAGTTGCTAGCCTTTGGGGATTCGTTATTGCAATTATGCAAATTGGAATGATGTATACTTTTCTAACGTTAAAAAATGAAACCAATCCCATACCACTTCCGTATTAATTGATAACAGGCTGAGGGAGGTGAATAATGATGTCGAGGAAACGACTCAAACAATACATACTCATTATTGCAGCCATTTTCGTAGCACTTATTTACCAAGTTTCGGATAATCTTTCAGTTACTAGTGCGCAAGAACAGGGTGGTGGAAAGTCCGTTTATGTTATACCGATTGAACGAGAGGTAGAGCGTGGACTAGAGGCTTTTTTAAAGCGTACAACTTCCGAAGCGGTTGAAGCTGGTGCCGATCATATTATTTTTGAAATCGATACTCCAGGCGGGAGGGTCGATGCAGCTGGTCAAATTGGTCAAATTATCCAGGGTTTACCGATTCCGACAACAGCATTTATCGTGAATGAAGCTTTGTCTGCTGGATCTTATATCGCGTTGTTTTCTGAAACCATTTATTTCAAACCGCATGCAACGATGGGGGCAAGCGGTGTGATTACCGCTGATGGTACAGCAGCTGACGAAAAAGCACAATCAGCTTGGTTCGCTGCAATGAAAAGTGCTGCCGAGTCTACTGGGAGAGATCCACTTTATGCATTAGCTATGGCTGATAGCAGTATTGACCTTCCTGAGTATGGTGCACCTGAAGGCAGGTTTCTAACACTTGGGCCATCAGATGCTGTGGAAGTTGGTTATGCGGATGGAATTGTGGATGACCGAGTGGAATTGCTTTATGAGCTTGGCTTATCGAATGCTTCCATTATAGAAACGGAACCGAGTGCTGCAGAAGAAGTAGCACGATTTCTAACAAATCCAATTGTAATCCCGATTCTTCTATCAGTGGCAAGTCTTGGTTTAATCGTGGAACTGTATTCGCCTGGATTTGGAGTACCGGGAATTATGGGAATTGTTTCACTATTATTGTTTTTCTATGGTCATATCGTTGCGGGACTTGCAGGTATGGAAGCGGTCGTACTACTAGTATTAGGAATCATTTTGATTATAGCTGAATTTTTTGTCCCAGGGGGGATATTAGGACTCCTCGGTGTAGGGGCAATTATCGGTTCATTGTTTATGTCAGGATACGATTTAGGGCATATGTCAATGAGTATTGGAATTGCATTTCTTGTTACACTCATTGTTGCTGTGATTCTTTTTAGACGAATAGGCATGGATAAAGGTGTTTTTCGACATATTATTCTTAGGGATAGCACAGCAACAGAGCAGGGATATGTATCATCCGTAAATCGCCTGGAGTTAATCGGTATGGAAGGTATTACGCTGACTCCATTAAGACCATCAGGGATTGGTGAGTTTGATGGTGAACGAATTGATATTGTTTCAGAAGGAAGCTTTATTGATCGAAATAAGTCTGTTAAAGTGGTAAGAGTTGAAGGAGTTCGTGTCGTAGTTAGAGAAGTATAATGATATAGATGAAAATACAAGGAGGAATTTTAATGTCATTAACAGAACTAATGCCGCTTATTATTATTGCGGTAATCTTAATTGCTGTGGCTATTTTATTCACATTCGTACCAGTTGCGCTGTGGATTAGTGCCTTAGCTGCTGGAGTAAAGGTAAGTATCTTTACATTAATTGGAATGCGATTACGTCGAGTTGTTCCAAATCGTGTAATCAACCCTTTAATTAAAGCACATAAAGCAGGTTTAAATGTAAAAACAAATCAATTGGAAAGTCACTACTTAGCAGGTGGTAACGTCGATAGAGTAGTAAATGCTTTAATTGCTGCACACCGTGCAAATATTGAGCTTCCATTTGAACGTGGGGCTGCAATTGACCTAGCAGGTCGTGATGTACTAGAAGCTGTTCAAATGAGTGTAAATCCGAAAGTAATCGAAACTCCATTTATTGCAGGTATCGCGATGGATGGTATTGAAGTAAAAGCACTTGCAAGAATCACAGTACGTGCAAACATTGATCGACTTGTTGGGGGAGCTGGAGAAGAGACAGTTATCGCTCGTGTTGGTGAAGGTGTTGTAAGTACAATTGGTAGTTCAGACACACATGCAAAAGTATTAGAAAATCCAGATTCAATATCACAGACAGTATTAAGTAAAGGCCTTGACTCAGGAACTGCTTTTGAAATTCTCTCGATCGATATTGCCGACGTGGATATCGGTAAAAATATTGGAGCTATCCTACAAACAGACCAAGCTGAAGCTGATAAAAACATTGCACAGGCAAAAGCGGAAGAACGTCGCGCAATGGCTGTTGCACAAGAACAAGAAATGGTTGCAAGAGTTCAAGAGATGCGTGCTCATGTTGTAGAAGCTGAAGCAGAGGTTCCAAAAGCACTAGCAGAAGCATTACGTACTGGAAAATTGGGTGTCATGGATTATATGAATTATAAAAACATTGATGCTGATACTGGTATGCGTGATACAATTGGTAAATTAACCAAAGATAGCAGTGAAGATGATCAAAAATAATGTTCGTCATGAAATTGAAGGAGGGGTCTGATGGGCTGGATTTTCGATAACCTCTTCATAATTATCATTATTATTTCAGGGATTATCGGCTTTTTTAACAACTCGAATGAGAAGCAGAAACAGCAAGAAAAAGAGAAGAAAAAAACACCTCCACAAAGGCCGAGAAGAACAGTGCCAGAAAGAACTCCAGAACGTAGGCCGCAGCCTGTAGCAGAGCAGCGAGTGTATCGTGAAGAAAGATCACGAGATACGGTCTCAACTGCGTCCATTGCAGAGCAGCAAAAGCAACAAATGGAGAAGCTGGCTAGTAAGTATAGCGCTATTTCAAATTCAAAAATTGAGGATTTGAAGTCACAGACGAATAGCGGAAGTATTTTACTTGAGCCTGAGAAAGAAACAAGTAAAAAACAAGAAAGACTGAAGAAACAAGTAGTTGGCAACCTTGGTGCAAAAGGATTAGTTAATGGCATTATCATGTCTGAAATACTAGGACCACCAAGAGCTAAAAAGTCATATAAAAGCGTATTAGACGATCGAATCAAATAAGTATAGCCTAACCACCGCTATAAAAGCTTTAAAGCTTTTATAGCGGTGGTTTTTTGCTGTTTTTATCATCGCATTTGAAAGAAACTACGAACTACTGCAATTATGGATTAAGTGTGCGTATACCCCGCTACGGAAACACACTACGCTTTTCGCGGGTGACCCCTGAGACTCTTCGAACTCCGTTCTTCAGAGCCTCACTCTGGATACGTATCCCGCAGAAGTCTTCGTGTGTTTCCTTCGCTAGAATTGGCGCGTTACCTAGTATTAACATCGGTATCATAAATAAAAAAACGTTGCTCAAACCAGTCCGGGGGAGGCTGAAGCCGTGTCCGCGGAAAGCATCCGCCCGAAGCGATCCCGGACGGCAATAGTTGCTCATACTAAGCAAGTGCGAAGTTTATATATTATATAAAGCACCCGACCATATAAAACCTGCTCATTTTTATCACGCATTTTGTTCTTATGTTTTAAGCAGCCTCATACATATGTATGTGAGGGGGGATCATCATTGGCTAAATGGCAACAAAGACTACGTACCTTGTTAACGGAGCAATTCTCTCTTCCTTCTGATATAATCCTTGAAATGCCTAGAATTACGGTAATTGGAAACATACACCTATACATTGAAAATCATCAAGGCTTGGCTGTTTATTCCGAAAATGAACTAAAGTTAAAAACGAATAATGGATATGTCCAAATTAGGGGTACTTCCTTTGTGTTAAAAATGATGCTTCCTAAAGAAATTCTGCTCGAAGGAACCATCTCGGAAGTGAAATTCTTAGGAAACTAAAACCTTGAACTAGAGGAGGATACAATTGAAGCATTTAAATAGTAAAACAGTAACTGGCTATGTAACGATTCAAGTAAAAGGAACAGCTCCTGAGATGTTTTTTCAAAAATGCGCGAATGCTGGAATTTCTGTTTGGGATGTAAAAAAAAGAGCAACCGATTTATGTGAAGGCAATATAAAACTTTCGGATATAAAACAAATGAAACATATCAGAAGGAAAACGATTTATAAAATTACGTTTACTGGAAAGAACGGTTATCCATTTTTTATTAGACGTTTTTTAAAAAAGAAGCCATTGGTACTTGGGTTATTTTTCAGTGTACTTCTCTTCTTTTTTTTATCGAATATTATTTGGGAAGTTAAAATTAGTGGTGTTCCAAAAGATATTGAAGAAAAGATAGACAAGCAGTTAGTTAGTTACGGAATTCATCCAGGGGCTTGGCTTTTTTCCCTGGATCCACCAACTACGATTCAGCAAAAGCTAATGAAGGATGTACCTGAGCTTCTTTGGGCTGGTGTGGATCAAAAAGGGACAACCTTTTACTTAGAGGGAGTAGAAAAGATTGTCGTTGAAGAAGCGGACCCAAAACAGCCACGAAATTTAGTTGCTGCGAAAAAAGGCGTTATTATGAATTTATATGTATCAAAAGGCACCACTCATGTACAAGTGAATGATTATGTAGAACCTGGCGACATCTTGGTTTCTGGAATTTTGGAGGGCGAGGAGCAATTGGATGAAGAAGAAAGTGAAACAGAAGAACGTGAACAACAAGATAGTGAGTTTGTTGCTGCAGAAGCCGAGATTACAGCAAATACTTGGTATGAGGTCTCTGTTACGGTACCGCTTGAATTTAACTATGAAGAGATAACAGGAAACCAAAAAAAGAAGTATTATCTCAAAACAGGAGATTTTCAATTACCAATATGGGGATTTGGAGAACCTGATTACAGTGAAATTCATCGAGAATCACATGGTAATAACCTGCGTTTTTTTAAATGGGAGCTTCCAATAGAAATTGTTGAAACTATTTTAAGTGAAAAGACGTATAATAAAGTGAGCCGAACAAAGGAAGAAGCTATTCAAGCAGGAATTGATCAAGCTATTATTCAACTGCAGAATGAACTAGGTGCTGACGCAAAAATATTGTCTGAAAAAGTTTTGCATGAAAGTATAGAGCATGGTAAAGTAAATTTAACCCTATTTGTTTCAGTTGAAGAAAATATTGTAAGAGTAGAACCATTAAATCAAGGAGACTGATTATGCCAGGTAACTTAATTGAAATTGACTTGCAATTAACAAGTACGAATGAAGCGCTTGCGCTATTCGGCATAAACGATAAGCATCTGAAGCAGCTTGAAAATCTTTTAAACGTGTCCATCGTGTCTCGTGGAGAAGCTGTTCATGTTTCTGGTTCAAAGGAAGCGATTGCGCTTGTCCAAGAAATTCTTCTCACCCTTTTATCGGTTATTAGAAAAGGACAAACCATTTCTGAACGAGATGTTGTTTACGCTGTAGACTTAGCGAAAAAAGGTGAAATTAAACAACTAGAAGCGCTTTTTGAAGACGAAATCACAAAAAATGTAAAAGGCAAATCAATTCGTGTAAAAACGCTTGGTCAAAAAAACTACATCGCCGCGATTAAGGCGAATGACCTTGTCTTTGGAATCGGTCCAGCTGGAACTGGTAAGACATATCTAGCTGTAGTAATGGCAGTACATGCATTAAAAAATGGTTTCGTAAAACGAATTATTCTCACTCGTCCTGCCGTAGAAGCTGGCGAGAGCCTCGGATTTTTACCAGGGGATTTAAAAGAGAAGGTAGATCCTTATTTGCGTCCTCTATATGATGCACTTCATGATGTATTAGGAGCAGAACATACACAGCGTTTGATAGAACGAGAGACGATTGAAATTGCACCACTAGCCTACATGCGTGGGCGGACGTTGGATGATGCATTCGTTATTTTAGATGAAGCACAAAATACAACACCAGCACAAATGAAGATGTTTTTAACTAGACTGGGCTTCGGCTCCAAAATGGTTATTACAGGTGACATTACGCAAATTGATTTACCAAAAGGGGTTAAATCTGGTTTGCATATTGCACAACAGTTGTTAGCCTCTATTGATGGAATTTCATTAGTGTATTTGAAACAAACAGATGTTGTAAGGCATCCACTAGTTCAACGTATCATTGCAGCATATGAAACCGAAAACTAGAAATAGAATAAAACAGGTAAGGCCCTGAGCTATTCGGGTCTTATTTCTGTATAGCTGTCTTATAAAATGGGGTGATACGAGTGAAAGTTCGAATGAGAAGCAAGCTTGAATCGTTAGGTAAAAAACATAGTTGGCTATTGATATTATTACCAGTGGTTTTATTAGGTGTCTTTTTCTTTTTTATAACGTTGAACAATATTCAAACAAAAATTTACGATATTGAACGATTTAGCAATGCAAGTGAAACAATTCGTTCTCCAATAACAATTGAAAATGAACAAGAAACAGAACGGAAAACGAGAGAAACCGTTCAGTCTGTTCAAGATAGATATAGTATATCCAATGAAGTTACCATGGAGCAAGTTAGTTTTGTGGAGGAAATATTTGACGGTATTTTCAAGTTGGAAGAAGAAAGTGAAAATCAACGCGATGAAGAGGATGTAGCTGCTCCACTTACAGATCAAGAAAAAGTAATACAATTAAAGCAAATTTTATCTGATGAAATAAGCAGCTCTGTAAAAGATGGTACACTGATACACCTTTTACAATTTAGCGAAGATGAGTTGGATACGGGGAAAGAAGTACTAGCAGATGCGCTTGAAGAAACGTTAAATAATGGTGTGCGTACAGAGAATTTGGAAACGGCAAAAGCAAATGTGAATCAGTATATTGAATATGCGGATATAGAAGAAACGTTGAAGGAGCCATTAACAGAGCTCACTGATTTTGCTGTGGTTGAAAATTCATTTTTTGACGTGGAAAAAACTTCAGAAGCTAGAAAAGAGGCTGCAAGTAGCGTTGATCCAGCTATGATTCGTGCAGGTGAAGTAATTGTTCGAGAAGGACAGACGATAACAAATGAAATCTATGAAAGGCTGGATCTTGTTGGATTATTGGACGAGCAGAGTAATATTTATCCAGTTGTTGGGCTTGCATTACTTATTGTCATGATTTGTAGCTTTATAGCTGTTGAGATGTATCATATTTCCAAGCAAAACCAATGGAGTTTCGAAAAAATGCTTGCGATCTTTTTTATTAGCATAATTGTAGTTTCATTGATGAAGATTATTAGTGTTTATACAACACAGTCCAATCAACTTTTTTTCGTTACACCAATTGCTACTGGTGTTATACTAATTAAAATGCTAATCAATGAAAGGCTAGCAATTGTGTTGTCCATTCTTTATGCTATCTTAGGAAGTGTTATCTTTAATGGGCAAATAGCAGGCTCTTTAAATGTGGAAGCAGGGATTTATTTTCTTGTCAGCCAATTAGCTGGGATCATCTTTTTAATGAATGTGAAAGATCGACTGACAATTTTAAAGACAGGGCTAGGCGTAGCTTTTGTCAATATCGTTACTGTATTATTATTCTTATTTCTTTCCTTTGAAAAATATTCCTGGTTCGATCTTTTTGTACATACAAGTTTTGGACTTGGTTCGGCAGTTCTGGCAACGGTATTAGCAATTGGTTTACTTCCCTTTTTTGAAACCATACTCGGAATTCTATCAGATATCAAATTATTACAGCTATCCAATCCGAATCAACCGCTTTTGAAAAAACTGTTAACCGAATCACCTGGGACGTACCATCATTCTGTTATGGTTGCAAACATTAGTGAGACGGCATGTGAAGCGATTGGTGCAAATGGACTGTTGGCTAGGGTTGGGGCCTATTATCATGACCTTGGTAAAACGGCTCGACCACAGTATTTTATAGAGAATCAATTATCCATTCGCAATCCACATGATTTTATTGATCCGAAAAAAAGTGCTGAAATTATTATTCGACACCCATATGATGGAGCAGAACTGTTAAAAAAGCATAAAATGCCAAAAGAAATTATCGATATTGCAAAACAACATCACGGGACATCGTTATTGAAATTTTTTTACTACAAAGAGAAAGAAAAGAATCCCAATGTGGAAGAATCCATTTTCAGGTATCCGGGTCCGAAGCCACAGACGAAGGAAGCTGCAATTATTTGTATTTGTGACTCAGTTGAAGCAGCGGTTCGATCTTTGGAAGAACCTACAACCGGTAAAATTGAGGAGATTGTGGCTTCTATTGTAAAGAGTCGGCTCGCTGATGGACAATTAGATGAAAGTCCTTTAACATTAAAAGAGCTTCATGTTATTCATCGAACAATTATTGAATCGTTAAAAGGAATTTTTCACTCTAGAATTCAATATCCATCGAAGGAGGGAAAATGAATGTACATTGATTTTCATGATGAAACAAAATCAGTAATAAGTGATTACGTTGATTTATTAGAACGTTTACTACAATTCGCTGCCGAAAAAGAGGGAGTATCTAAAGAGGCGGAAATGTCTGTTAATTTCGTTGGTAATAAAGAGATCCAAGAACTTAACCGTAATTATCGCCAAAAGGATACACCTACTGATGTCATCTCATTTGCGATGCAAGAATCAGTAGAAGGAGAGCTTGAAATAGTTGGTGAGGATCTCCCTTTGGCACTTGGGGATATTGTTATTTCCGTAGATAAGGCAAAGGAGCAAGCGATCGAATATGAACATTCTTTTGAAAGAGAGCTTGCCTTTTTGACGGTACACGGGTTCTTGCATTTGTTAGGGTATGATCATATGAATAAAGCTGACGAAGAGAGAATGTTTAAAAGACAAGAGGAAATTCTAGGTGAGTTCGGAATTGAAAGATAAGAAGCGGAAAATAGGATTCTCGTATGCGTGGAACGGTATTAAGGAAATCGCAAAGACAGAACGGAATTTTAGAATCCATTTGCTAGCAACATTTTTAACGGTAGCTGCTGGATTTCTATTTAAGCTGACAATGGTCGAATGGGCAATCATTGTACTGACAATTGGATTGGTACTTATGGTAGAGGTAACGAATACTGCTATAGAAAAGCTGATTGACTATTTAAGGCCAGAAATCCATCCAACGGCTAAAATAATCAAGGATGTTGCAGCAGGAGCGGTTTTGATTGCTGCAATAATAGCAGCAATCATTGGCCTGCTAATTTTCCTTCCTAAACTGCATATTCTTTTTTAAAAGTCCTTGTCTCAAGGACTTTTTTGTGTGTTTTACGTTAAAGTAAACCGGGTATGTGAATTTAAGAGTTACATATATTTTTCTTCCACCTTTGCTTTTGGAATTTATTGTGGTACTTTAAGTGAAAAGATAATCTTTTTAAAGGTTTTGTCGATTGAATGAAAGCTTGCATTATTTGTAGTATTATAATGTAAAGAATCACATATTAAAGAAATCGTCGCGGAGGATACAGCATGGAAACAAATCATCATTTTAAATCAGGGTTTATTACAATAATTGGTAGACCAAATGTTGGAAAGTCAACATTTATGAATCGTGTTATCGGGCAAAAAATTGCTATTATGAGTGACAAGGCACAAACAACAAGAAATAAAATTCAAGGTGTACTTACAACAGATGATGCGCAGCTCATATTTATCGATACACCAGGAATTCATAAGCCAAAGCACCGCTTGGGCGATTTCATGGTAAACGTGGCAGAGGGTACACTCAATGAAGTGGACGCTGTTTTGTTTATGATTAATGCAAAGGAAGGGTATGGAAAGGGCGATCAGTATATTTTAGATCGACTGCAAAAAATAAACAGTCCCATTTTCTTAATCATTAACAAGATTGATTTAATCCATCCAGATGAATTATTTTTATTGATTGACCAATATAAAGATAAATGTAAATTTGAAGAAATTATTCCGATTTCTGCACTGGAAGGAAACAATGTGAACCATTTAGTTGAAGTGTTAAAAAGCCATTTACCTGAAGGTCCACAATACTATCCGAAAGATCAAGTAACAGATCACCCTGAACGCTTTATTATTTCAGAGCTTATTCGGGAAAAAGTATTACATTTAACAAAAGAAGAAGTACCTCATTCGATTGCAGTGGCAATCGAAAATATTGAAAAACGTGAACAAGAGAAATTGCTTGTTCAAGCAACTATTATTACCGAAAGAAGTACACAAAAAGGCATTTTGATTGGAAAACAAGGAAGTATGCTTAAAAATATTGGAAGAAATGCCAGGAAAGATATTGAAGCATTACTTGGCTCCAAAGTGTACTTAGAGTTATGGGTTAAGGTCAAGAAAGATTGGAGAAATAGGCAAAGTCAATTGCATGAATTTGGCTATCGTAGTGATGATTATTAAAGATGGTAATTTTTAATACTAATGTTTTTTAGCTGAAGTGCCACTCTAAGTAGTAAGTTACATTTTCATTAAACATTAAAGAAAGGTGGGGTTTCTTGTGATCGACCTAACTTGGAAAGTTTTTAGTCAGACAGGAAACATTGAAACCTATTTGTTATTAAAGGAACTAGAAAATGCAACATCGCAACAAGAGTTTGGACAGACTGAAGCAGAAGCAACACTAGATGCAAATATATAATATTACAGAATGCCGATACGGCTTGAAACGAAGGAATGGTTGTGTGAGCAAAGTGGCTGACAGGACCATTCCACTAATAAAAACAATGACACATATAATTTCTACTAAAGCATTCATCTTCATATGGGAGATGGAATGATCCACAATTGTGATTATTCTTGTATAAGAAGAAGGGTGAAGTTGTGTGCTAGAGAAGATAGATGGAATCATCATAAAAACAAGGGATTATGGAGAGACTCATAAGCTTGTAACAATTCTTAGTAAAAATATTGGGAAATTCACAGCGCTTGCTAGAGGAGCTAAAAAACCAAAAAGTAGGATGGCTGCAGTTATACAGCCGTTTATCCGTGCCCAATTATTTGTGTATGTAAATCAAGGCTTGAGCACGATTCAGCAAGGAGAAATCATTGATTCTTTTCGACCAATTCGAGAGGATATTGTCAAAACCGCTTATGCAGCCTATATGACGGAGCTCACAGAGAAGTTACTTGATGAAAAAAGCCCAGATCCATACCTGTTTGATCAATTTGTTCAAACCATGACTTGGATCGCAGAAAATGATGAAGCCGAGATACCGTTAATGATGTATGAGTTGAAGCTATTTGAAAAAGGAGGATTTGCTCCTACTGTTGATCGTTGTACCAATTGTGGAAATAGACAAATGCCATTCGCCTTTTCAATTGCAGAAGGTGGAATGCTTTGCACACGCTGTAGGTATATGGATACAGAAGCAGTCGGACTACCTGATACGATCGCTAAATTACTCTTCATGTTTTCTTCTGTTGGTTTGGAACGTATCGGGACGATCTCCATCAAGCCAGAAAATAAAGAGCTTCTCCGAAATTTATTAAATGCGTATTATGATCAATATGGTGGCTTTTATTTAAAAACAAGAAAATTTCTAACACAGCTTGACAAATTAATATAGCTAACGATTGACAGAATGAAAAGGATAAAGTATGATTTTTACATATTTCAATATTAAATAATGATTTGTGACGAAGGAGAAGAGTACCAGTACGAATTCTGTTTAAAGCGAGTCCAGGATAGTGTGAGCTGGATAATGAGATGGCTGGGAAAGGAACTCTGGAGCAAAGTAAATAAAGTGGCTCTTATATACAATTATATAGAGCAAATAGGGTGGAACCGCGGTAAAACCGTCCCTATGTCTATCAAGATATAGACATAGGGACGGTTTTTTAGTGTTTTACGATTAAAGAATGTGGAGGGATTTTGCAATGAATATCCAGGAAATGATTTTAACATTACAAAAACACTGGTCAGATCAAAATTGTATTTTAATGCAAGCGTATGATGTGGAAAAAGGAGCAGGCACGATGTCGCCAATGACATTATTGCGTAGCCTAGGGCCAGAGCCATGGAATGTTGCTTATGTGGAGCCGTCAAGAAGACCTGCAGATGGACGATATGGGGAAAACCCAAACCGTTTGTACCAGCATCATCAATTTCAAGTGATTATGAAGCCATCACCAGCTAATATTCAACAACTCTATTTAGATTCTTTAGTGAAGCTGGGAATTAATCCACTTGAACATGATATTCGCTTTGTGGAAGATAATTGGGAAAACCCAACATTAGGTGCTGCTGGGCTTGGCTGGGAAGTTTGGCTTGATGGAATGGAAATAACCCAATTCACCTATTTTCAACAAATCGGTGGACTTGAAGCAAATCCAGTAACCGTTGAAATAACATACGGGATTGAACGACTTGCTTCTTACATCCAAGATAAGGAAAATGTGTTTGATTTAGAATGGAATAATGGTGTTACAGTCCGGGATATCTTTTATCAGCCGGAATTCGAGCATTCGAAATATACGTTTGAAGAATCCAATACAGAAATGTTATTTCAGTTGTTTTCTATGTATGAGAAAGAAGCAGAGAGCACAATGAATAAAGGGCTTGTATTTCCTGCGTATGATTATGTTTTAAAGTGTTCGCATACATTCAACTTACTTGATGCCAAAGGTGTTATATCTGTGACCGAACGGACTGGTTACATCTCACGAATCCGTAACTTAGCTCGCAGCATTGCCAAAACATATGTTGCAGAACGCGAGAAATTAGGATTTCCAATGCTTGAAAAGGAGGAAAATTAAATGGCAAGAGATGTCTTATTTGAAATCGGACTTGAAGAGTTACCTGCACGATTTATCGATGATGCAGAGCAGCAACTATTAATAAAAACAGAAGCGTGGTTAAAGGAACTGCGAATTCCTTTCGGTTCGATCACTTCATTTGCGACCCCGAGACGTTTAGCTGTCTATATTCAAGAAATGGAAGAATTCCAAACGACAATTGAGGAAGAAGCTAAGGGACCTGCTGCGAAAATAGCAAAAGATGAAAATGGAGATTGGACAAAAGCAGCTATTGGTTTTACAAGAGGACAAGGGAAAACGCCTGAAGATATTTATACGAAAGAAATTAAAGGTATATCCTATATTTTTGTGAAAAAGCATATCGAAGGGAAGTCCGTTCAAGAATTACTTCCTGACTTCAAAGCAATAATAGAGTCCATTCAATTTGGCAAAAATATGCGCTGGGCAACAGAAACCCTCCGCTATGCACGTCCGATTCGCTGGCTTGTTGCATTATTCGGGAGTGAAGTCATTCCGTTTGAAATCACAAACGTCAAAACAAGCAATATAACATACGGTCATCGTTTCTTAGGGAAAGAGATTCATTTAGCTGCTCCTTCTGAATATGAGTCTTCCTTACTTGACAATTATGTTGTCGTGAATCCTAAAAAACGTGAGGAAATGATTATTGAAGGAATTAAAACACTAGAAGAAGCTAATAACCTGTTGATTCCAGTTGATGCTGCTTTACTGAATGAAGTTAAGAATCTTGTTGAATATCCAACTGCATTCATGGGGTCATTTGAAGAGGACTATCTAAAATTACCATCAGAGGTTCTGATTACGTCGATGAAGGAGCACCAACGTTACTTCCCAGTAACATCTAAAGATGGTCAATTATTAGCACGATTTGTTGGGGTTCGTAATGGGGATATCCATGAACTTGCAACTGTAATTCGAGGAAATGAAAAAGTACTTCGTGCGCGATTATCAGACGCTGAGTTTTTCTTGGAAGAAGACCTCAAACAGTCGATTGATTTTTATCAAGAAAGATTAGAACGTGTTGTTTTCCAGAAAAATTTAGGAACAATTAGTGATAAAGTGAAGCGAATCATTCATATAACTGAAAAGGTAACAGAATTAATTGGACTTGATGATGCTCAGAAAGAAAAGACAGTAAGAGCTGCAACCATTAGTAAATTTGATCTCATGACAAATATGGTGAATGAATTTACCGAGCTTCAAGGAATTGTCGGTGAAAAATATGCCGTTCATTTCGGCGAGGATCCAATTGTTGCAGGGGCAATACGTGAACATTATTTACCGAAGCAAGCGAACGGAGCGCTTCCAGAATCATTAGTTGGTTCAATTGTAAGTATTGCTGATAAGTTAGATACTATTGTTGGCTGTATTTCAGTTGGTTTAGTTCCAACAGGTTCACAGGATCCATATGGCCTCCGCAGACAAGCAACAGGTGTATTACGAATCATTGCTGAAAGAGAATGGGATATTTCGCTGGAGACCTTGCTAGATATTGTGACTTCTTTATATCAAACATTAGATATTGAATTGGAAAATCAGGATAAAGTAGCGGCAGAGCTTAAAGAATTTTTCCAACTTCGTGCATCTTATTTGCTTAAAGAATTACATGTTGAACAAGATGTGATTAACGCAGTTGTCCATCGTGCAGTAGGTAAGTTTGATTATACGATTGCCAAGGCAAAACTTCTCTCTGAGAAGCGAAGTGATGAAAGCTTTAAGCATATCCAAGAGGCTTTAGTACGTGTGCTTAATTTATCCGATAAAGCAGATGGTGTGAATGTACGTTCGGAGCAATTTAAAACGGAATCTGAAGCAGCATTGTATTCACAATATAATTTGGTTCGAGAGAATTTCGACACGTACAATAAACATAAAAATGCAGTTAAGGCATTAGCCTGCTTAGAGGAATTAGCTGATTCGATTCATTCGTTCTTTGACAATAATATGGTAATGGCAGATGATGAAGACATACGTGCAAATCGTCTTGCGCTTATCAATATACTTTCAAGTTTGATTAAGGAATATGCTGATTTAAGATTGATTGAATGGAAACAGCATTTCTAATAATCAAAAGTATGACATACTTTCTCTTTTTGCTATATAATGGACTATAACATTAAGAAATAGTGTGACATATTGTTTTCGGGTGGTGAAAAGGTGGAATTATCCAAAAGACAGGAACAAATCATTGAAATAGTTAAAGGTAACGGTCCGATTACAGGGGAACATATTGCAGATAGGCTAAGCTTGACACGTGCTACTTTGAGACCAGATTTAGCAATTTTAACCATGGCGGGATACTTAGACGCCCGCCCGCGTGTCGGTTATTTCTATACTGGAAAGACTGGTTCGGAACTACTTACAGAGAAAATAAAAAAGTTCAAAGTTCATGAATTTCTACAAGTTCCTATCGTTGTGAAAGATAGTGTATCCGTATACGATGCCATCTCAACCATGTTTCTTGAAGATGTAGGAACATTATTTGTTGTAGATGATAACTCCTGTTTAACTGGAGTGCTATCCCGCAAAGACTTGTTACGAGCAAGTATTGGTCAACAGAATTTAAGTGCTATCCCTGTACATATTATTATGACACGGATGCCAAATATTGCGGTATGTCGAAAAGATGACCTGCTAATTGATGCTGCTCAGAAACTGATAACCAGACAAATCGATGGCTTGCCAGTTGTTAAAGATACAGATAATGGACTTGAGGTCGTGGGCAGAGTGACGAAAACGACAATGACAAAAGCATTAGTAGAGCTAACAATAGGTGACCATGTGTAAAAAGATTACGAACGGGATGGAGGAGAGTTGTCGTAATGAATACTCAACCAATTGTTTTTGTATTATCTGACTCTGTGGGTGAAACTGCTGAATTAGTTGTAAAGGCGGGGCTAAGTCAATTTACGAATGGGGATTACAGAATACAACGTGTACCATATGTCGAGGATAAAGAAACAATCGATGAATTCCTACAAATTGCAAAAGAGAAAAAAGGGATGATTGGCTTTACCCTCGTAGATCCTGAATTAAGAAACTATTTGAACAACCAGTCAAAGGTCATGCAAGTAGAGGCAATTGATATAATGGGACCAACACTCGAATCAATGGAGCGCGTTTTTGATAAAAGCCCTCGACAGGAAGCGGGGCTGATACATAAACTGGATGAGGACTACTTCAAGAAAATTGAAGCAATTGAGTTTGCTGTAAAATATGATGATGGAAGGGATCCTCGGGGAATAGCTCGTGCAGATATTATTTTAATTGGCGTTTCTCGTACATCTAAAACGCCTTTATCGCAGTATTTGGCACATAAACGAATCAAGGTGGCGAATGTACCGATTGTGCCAGAGGTTGACCCGCCTGAGGAGTTGTTTGAAGTTGATCCAGCCAAATGTATTGGCTTACGAATAACTGCAGATAAGCTAAATGGCATCCGAAAAGAGAGGTTAAAAGCGTTAGGTCTAGGTGACCAGGCTACCTATGCAAATATGGATCGAATTCATCAAGAGCTTGATTACTTTAATAAAGTAGTTGGCAAAATTAATTGTCCTGTAATTGATGTTTCACATAAGGCGGTAGAAGAAACCGCAAATCTGATTATGCGTATGATTCAAAAACAGTCGAATTAGATTAATAAACGTTCTGCTCATTGTTCACGAGCAGAATGTTTTCTTTTGCTAGGAAAATAAGTCATTTTAATAGATATCTTTAAAAATATGTATTATAATAAATCTTTGTGTAAACATATACGTAAAAAAGCTATCGTTTGCTGTAATTCTGAAAAATAAAACATTCATCAATAAGAAGGAATTCAAGGTGATTATGTAGAATTAGTTTATTACAGAGGTAGCTTTACTTCGTTAAAATCTATACTGTTTGTTATTCATTAGTTTATATTTTAGCTGCAGGAGGTACAATAGTAATTAAATATGGAGTAGATGGAAATAACCTTCTTAGACTTACCGATCGTAACAGAGGGTAATTTTTTTCGGTTTTTAAGAAAAAAATGTCGAAACATGAAGGATTTTTTTTATCCGTCACGAATATTAGTATAGTATGGTGGTTAATAATGGCCAATCAAATACCAGAAGAGGTAATTGAAGAGATTAGAAAGTCCAATGATATTTTAGATGTTGTTGGCGAATACGTACAATTAAAGAAACAAGGTAAAAACTACGTGGGTTTATGTCCATTCCATGGAGAGAAGACACCATCCTTTTCAGTAACACAGGAAAAGCAAATTTTCTATTGCTTTGGCTGTAAAAAAGGTGGAAATGCTATAAACTTCATGATGGAAATCGAAAGTTTTTCATTCTATGAGGCTTTAAAATTCCTCGCCGACAGAAGTGGTATTAACCTTCCAGAAAGTGGGATGAATAGGGAATCATCTATGTCCCAAGAAAGCCAAAACGTATTATCAGCATATGACTGGCTTCGAAAGCTTTACCATCATCTCTTGCGTTTTACGAAAGATGGAAAAGAAGGCTATCAT
Organism: Oceanobacillus polygoni; assembly: GCF_008304605.1. GTDB lineage: Bacteria > Bacillota > Bacilli > Bacillales > Amphibacillaceae > Oceanobacillus > Oceanobacillus polygoni. The sequence continues at coordinate 62,429 of NZ_PIJY01000020.1, forward strand.
TATCTAAAGGAAAGAGGAATGGATGACGAAACAATCGAAACTTTTCAGTTAGGGTTTGCTCCTAATGCCCAAGATTTCATTGCTGAATTTCTTGCTAAGAAAGGGTTCCAACAACAATTATTAGTAAAAGCTGGTATTGTGTCTCAACTCGATAACAATCGCGTTACGGATCGATTTAGAGGAAGAGTAATTTTTCCAATTCGAAATCATATTGGAAAGACAGTAGCCTTTGGGGGACGCTCGATAACAGATGAGCAGCCGAAATATTTAAATAGCCCCGAGAGTGAGCTTTTCCAAAAAGGGAAGTTACTATATAACTTTGACTTAGCAAAAAAGCATATTCGCAAGCAAAATGAAGTTGTTTTATTTGAAGGGTATATGGATGTTATTTCAGCGTATCAGGCTGGGGTAAAAAATGTAGTAGCAACGCTCGGAACATCGTTGACCGAATCTCAGGCAAAGCTCTTAAATCGTTACGTCGATACGGTCGTTATTTGTTACGATGGTGACAGAGCGGGGCTGGCAGCAACATATAAGGCTGCGAATTTATTGCGAAGTGTTGGCTGTGGCATAAAAGTAGCAAGCCTTGATGAAGATATGGATCCTGACAGCTTTATTAGAAAGCATGGATCAGATGCTTTTATCAATCAGGTCATAAAAGCAAGTGACACGTATATGAGTTTCTATATGCGCTACCTCCAAAAAGATTATAATCTAAATTTGGAAGGGGACCGCATAACCTATATAGAAAATATATTGAAAGAGCTCGCCATGATTGAGAGCCCTATTGAAAGGGAATATTATTTAAAAGAATTGAGCGAAGCACATCAGATTTCTATTGAAACTTTATCGGCCGAAATGCATGGCTACAGGCAAAAACAAGAAAAGCTTGAGGATAAGCAGGGAAAGAACAGATATACTAATAACACAGCATTCAAGCAAAGTCAAAAGAAACTTCTTCCAGCTTTTTATAACGCGGAAAAAAAATTAATAGCATACATGTTGCATAATTCTCATATTACAGAGAGGGTACAACATGAATTAGGCGCAAGATTTAACGTCGATGATTATAAGATTATTGCGACATACCTATATGCATTTTATGAAGAAGAGCATCCACCTGATATCAGCTTATTTATTGAAAGACTGCATGATGACCGACTGAAACAGCTCGTAGCAGAGATTGCTATGACACCTACAAGGGAAGAAATAAGTGATAGGGAAATTAATGATTACATTCGGATTATCCAAAATGAATCGAATGATTCAGTGAATATCAAATCACTGAAAGAGCAGCAAAAGATTGCTGAACAGCAAAATGACCCTTTAAAAGCAGCTCAAATAGCGATGCAAATTATTGAGCTTCAAAAGCAATTGAAAAATACAAATTAATTATCTAATTAGTCTAGAAGGAGGGGGACTCATGACCGACAAGAAGCCTTCGCAAACAAAGGAAACTGAATTGACACTTGATCAAGCAAAGGAAAAGCTTGTTGAAATGGGTAAAAAACGCGGTACGTTAGCCTATGAAGAGGTGGCAGACCGTTTATCCAACTTTGAAATTGAATCCGATCAGATGGATGAATTTTATGAGTACCTGGAAGAACAAGGTGTAGAAGTAATTGGTGAATCTGAGGATGACCCAAATATGCAGGAAATCGCGAAAGAAGAGGAATTTAATTTAAATGATTTAAGTGTTCCTTTAGGGATTAAAATAAATGACCCTGTTCGCATGTATTTAAAGGAAATCGGAAGAGTCAATCTCTTATCTGCTGCTGAGGAAATTGAACTTGCATCTCGAATTGAAGAGGGCGATGAAGAAGCGAAACGCCGTTTAGCAGAAGCGAATTTGCGTCTTGTTGTCAGTATCGCAAAACGCTATGTAGGTCGAGGTATGCTTTTCCTTGATTTAATTCAGGAAGGTAACATGGGTCTTATTAAGGCTGTTGAGAAATTTGACTACCGTAAAGGGTTTAAATTTAGTACCTATGCAACTTGGTGGATTAGACAAGCCATTACACGAGCTATCGCTGACCAAGCTAGGACGATTCGTATCCCTGTTCATATGGTAGAGACAATTAATAAATTAATTCGGGTTCAGCGATCCTTGCTACAGGATTTAGGACGTGAACCAACACCAGAAGAAATTGGTGAAGAAATGGAACTTAGCCCGGATAAGGTTCGAGACATTTTAAAGATTGCTCAAGAACCTGTTTCTCTTGAAACGCCTATTGGGGAAGAGGACGATTCCCATTTAGGAGATTTTATCGAGGATCAAGAGGCGGTATCTCCATCCGATCATGCTGCGTATGAGTTATTGAAAGAACAGCTAGAAGATGTATTGGATACATTGACAGATCGAGAAGAAAATGTACTGCGTCTTCGTTTTGGTCTTGACGATGGGCGTACAAGAACACTCGAAGAAGTTGGTAAAGTATTTGGCGTGACGAGAGAACGTATCCGACAAATCGAAGCAAAAGCACTTAGAAAGTTAAGACATCCAAGCCGTAGCAAACGATTGAAGGACTTTTTGGACTGATTAGGTATGGTCATTGTTCACAGTAAGTGTGAATAATGACTTTCCTGGCTTCCATACACATCCTGTATAGGGGTGATACATAATGGCAGCAGAACGAATCGCTATCATTGTTAAAGAAATTAAATATTGGAAGGAGCATCGCTTGCTCCCCGAAACATACTGTGATTATCTTCTTGCACTATACACAAATGGAGAAGCATTCTCGGAAGAAGTGAATAACAAAGGACAATGGACACTTAGAATTGTAATACATCTCATATTATCATTACTCATGGTACCGTTTTCACTTCTTGTTTTATATTCTACTGAATTTGATTCCTTTTTGCAACTTGGTATTTTGCTGTTATTTTTTAGCTACTTAATCTGGATCACGAATTATTTTCGTAAAAATGGGCATCCTTATTTACACGTACCGCTTATAGCTGGATTACTAGTAATGCTATTACTTACTACGTTTAGTGCAAACCTAATTTTGAAAAGTGATTTGCTGCAGATTATGGTTTTGATTGGTAATTTTATATATTGGCTTTTAATAAGTAAACAAAGAAAGATTAAATTTCTGCAAATTACTAGTGTTTTGGCCATAACTTTCACGTTGATTTATGCAGGTTTTATAAATTTATAACTTATTCCTTTAAAAAAAACCAATTTTCGAGTAAACTATATAATGTATGTTTAATTATATAATGGGGAGTACATAAGGAGGAACTACAAATGAGAAGAAACCCAGTTGTACCGTATGCAATTATTGCGATTTTAGGGGTACTAACAGTAGTCATTATTTCATTTGTCGGCTTGAATCAGCGCGCAGATATTCAAGTTGCTGAAGAGGGCGGATCTGAACAAACAGAAGAAGGATCACAAGAAGGAGAAACAACAGGTGCAGATGCCGAAGCTGTTTACCAAGCAAACTGTGCGGCATGTCATGGTGGGGACTTATCAGGTGGAATGGGACCTGCTTTAACAACTGTTGGATCAAGTTATTCTGCTGATGAAATCGCAGAAATTATTCAAAATGGTATCGGTTCAATGCCAGCTCAAGCTCATGTTGCTGGAGAAGAGCTATCAGCCCTTTCTGAATGGCTTAGTGAACAACAATAATGAATGAGTATGATAAAGTCTAAGCTTTCTGCGAAAACAGAAAGCTTTTCTTTTTTACATAAAATTTGTTTTTAGAAATTGAATCTACCTAGAGTAAGTATTTCTAAAGGTGTTTAAACATCCTAAAAAGGAGAATATGATGATAAATACATTAAAACTATCAGAACGTTTAAAGAAAGTTTCCTCCTTTCTTCCAGAAGGAGCTTATTTTGCTGATATTGGTTCCGACCATGCATATTTGCCGTGCTATGTATGCTTACATGATCGAACTGCAAAAGCTATCGCGGGTGAAGTTAATGAAGGTCCATTTAATAGCGCAAAATCAACTGTAGAGGCTTATCAACTTTCCAATCGAGTCGAAGTAAGACTTGGTAATGGGCTTGAGGTTCTAGATGACATTACGGATATTAGGCAAATTGTAATAGCAGGTATGGGAGGTTCATTAATCAAGACAATCTTGGAAGAAGGAAAATCCAAATTATCAAATGTCCAACGAATTATTGCGCAACCGAATGTGGATGAGCGTAATGTACGTAGATGGCTTTTAAAAGAAGGGTACATCGTTACGAATGAAGCGATTATAGAAGAAAATGGACATCGGTATGAAATCATTGTTGCAGATAAAAAAGGAACACAAAATCTTATAGATCCTTATACGGAAGAGCAATTAGAAAAAGAATTATTGTTTGGACCTATATTGTTGAGAAATAAAACAGCTATATTTTACGAAAAATGGCAATCAGAATATAAAAAGCTAGCAAGAGTTATTAGTCAAATGAAAGAAGCGAGTAATATCAATAGTGACAAAATGGAACGATTTGAAAAAGAATTATCGTGGATTAGGGAGGAATTACAGGATGAAGAACAAAGTGACTAATTCAGACGTTTTTCAGCTTATGGAAAAGTGGGCTCCAAAGCAGTTAGCCTATGATTGGGATAATGTTGGATTGCAAATTGGCTCCTATCATAATCCTGTAACGAAGGTTCTTATCTCACTTGATGTAATGGAAAATGTGGTGGATGAAGCAATCGAAAAGGGCGCAAACCTGATCATTGCACATCATCCATTCTTGTTTAAAGCATTAAAACAAGTTAATATAGAAACACCGCAAGGAAGAGTTATTCAGAAATTGTTAGAAAATCATATATCTGTCTATGCAACACACACCAATTTGGATATTGCTGTTGGTGGTGTGAATGATATGTTAGCTGATGCACTTGGAATTGAAAAGAATGACATAATTGTGGAGACTGACAGAGAAAAGCTGTATAAAATAGTGGTATATGTGCCGGAAACACATATTGATGAAGTTAGAGAATCATTAGGAAGTAGTGGTGCCGGACATATTGGTAATTATAGCCATTGTACATTTCAGACAAAAGGACAGGGGACTTTTAAACCTCTGGAAGGCAGTCAACCATTTATTGGAACAGAAAATGAACTAGAATTTGTGGATGAGGTGAAGATTGAAACAATTATACCTAAGTCAATCCTGCACCAGGTAATAAGCTCTTTAATTACTGCCCATCCTTATGAAGAAGTGGCATATGATGTTTTCCCGCTAGCAAATGAAGGAAAACGTTACGGAATTGGCAGAATTGGTACATTGAAGAATAAAATGGACCTAAATAGCTTTTGTGAACATGTGAAAAAGGTACTTGATGTTCCAGCGCTTCGTGTTACAGGTGACCTAAATAAAAAGGTGAAGAAGGTAGCTGTACTTGGCGGTAGTGGTGAAAAGTATATTCATCATGCGAAACAAAAGGGAGCAGATGTCTATATTACCGGAGACATGACCTTCCATGTCGCACAGGACGCGTGGCAAATGGGCCTTGCAGTTATCGACGCTGGTCACTATATTGAAAAAATAATGAAGCAATTTACGGCAGCACATTTAAAGGAACATTTGGATAAGGAAAACATAGACATTCTTGTCTCTGAATCGAATACAGATCCTTTTCAGTTTGTATAAAACAGAAAAGACAAAAGGAGTATTACAACTATGAAAAAAAATAACTTTGAGCCTTTCGCTTTCGAGCCTTCGCTAGATCGTGCTATTGATAAGCTTGGATTTAAGCATCCAACAGAAATACAAAGCAAGGTAATACCTGCTATCCTAAAAGGAGAAAGTGTTATTGGACAATCGCGTACAGGATCTGGTAAGACACATGCCTATTTACTACCTCTTTTTAATCACATCGATAATAATAAACGAGAAGTTCAGTTTGTGATTACAGCTCCTACACGGGAATTAGCAACCCAAATTTACAATGAAGTTAGAACAATTATTGACTATGCAGAAAAAGAAGGTACATGGGTTGCGAAGCTATTAGTAGGTGGAACCGATAAGCAGAAGATGGCAGAAAAACTAAAAACACCGCCGCATATTATTGTTGGTACACCGGGGAGAATACTGGATATTGTCAAGGATGAAGCAATTTCAATTTATTCAGCAACTTCTTTTGTGATTGATGAAGCAGATTTAATGTTGGATCTTGGTTTCATTGAGGAAGTAGATCAATTACTAATCCGCTCGCAAAAAGATATCCAATTAATGGTATTCTCGGCAACGATTCCACAACGCCTGCAGCATTTTTTCAAAAAATATTTAGAAAATCCGTTATATGTAAAAATAGATGAGCATTTCTCACCCGAAACAATGGAGCATCGATTGATTGCTCGTAAGCATCGCAATGAAGCAGACATTATTTTTGACATATCAAAAGCAATCCAACCATATTTGGCAATTGTCTTTACAAATGGAAAAAAACAAGCAAACGAGCTAGCTGAATCATTGCTGGAACGCGGATTAGATGTCGGTTTAATTCATGGTGGTCTTACACCAAGAGAGCGAAAACGTGTATTAAAAGATATTCAAAATTTGCGCTATCAATATGTTGTCGCTACAGATTTAGCTGCAAGAGGAATTGATATCAAAGGTGTTAGTCACGTCATTAATGCTCAAATACCGAAGGAAGAAGAATTTTATATTCACCGAGTTGGTAGAACAGCAAGAGCTGGAATGGAAGGAACAGCGATTAGTATTTATCATGAATCAGACCTACCATTAGTGGAGAAACTCGAGCAAAAAGGATTAAGTTTCACTTATACGGAAGTAAAAGATGGGGAATGGAAGGAAGCTAAGCCTTGGAATGAGCGGCATTTACGTACAAAAACAACAACAAATATTGAAAAAGAAGCATGGAAGCAAGTACGTAAAGCTAAAAAGGTAAAGCCAGGCTATAAGAAAAAAATGAAGAAACAGCAAGAGTCCATTAAACGTAAATTATCGAAGCGTACAAAATTTAAGAAATAGCTTTTTGGTAGATAGGGACGCATAGAACCTTTCTATCCGCATAAACACGACTATGGAATCTTCCAAATAATGATAATCGCCAAGTTTTTTAAAAAGATAGGGGAGAGGTGTAACAATTGTTGAAAATTGGATCACATGTATCAATGAGTGGAAAGAAAATGTTGTTGGGTTCGAGTGAAGAAGCTCAAGCCTACGGAGCAAATACGTTTATGATTTATACTGGCGCACCGCAAAATACAAGGAGAAAGCCAGTAGAGGAACTAAATATTATGACAGGCCGTGAGCATATGGAGCAACACGGTATGTCGGATATCGTAGTACATGCGCCATATATCATTAATATTGGTAATGCGATAAAACCAGCGACGTTTGAACTTGGTGTCAATTTCTTGCGTAATGAAATCGATCGTACAGCAGCTATTGGTGCTAAGCAAATTGTGCTGCATCCTGGCGCACACGTTGGCGAGGGTGCAGATACTGGGATTAAAAAAATAATCGAAGGGCTTAATGAAGTTCTTGAAAGTGATAGCACAGTACAGATTGCTTTAGAAACAATGGCTGGAAAAGGTTCAGAAGTTGGACGAACCTTTGATGAACTAGCTAAAATAATTGATGGTGTAACACATAATGAAAAACTATCCATTTGTATGGATACATGTCATATTCATGATGCAGGTTATGATATCGTGAATGATTTTGATGGTGTTTTAAATGAATTTGATAAAATTATTGGCATAGATCGAATTAAAGTTGTTCACGTGAATGATAGTAAAAATGAGCGTGGTGCTCATAAAGACCGACATGAAAATATAGGGTTCGGTCATATAGGATTTGACGCATTACATTATGTTGTTCATCATCCACAGCTAACAACATTGCCAAAAATTCTAGAAACACCATATGTAGGGACGGATAAAAAGAATAAAAAAGCGCCATATAAGCTAGAAATCGAAATGATTCGCAACGGATCATTTGTAGAGGACTTAAAAGAACAAATTATAAATTCATGATAAAAGGAATAGCGATGCTATTCCTTTTATCATTGAAAAAGATGTTCTAAGCCATAAGATTGAATTAATGTATGCAATAATTGCTCTGCTTTACTAGCCGTTTGCTCATCCGTAATTGCTGCTAAGTGTTGAAACATTTCTTGCCGTGTTTTTGGATTAAATGGATCAAGCGTATTTTTACGTAAGTATAATGCAATCTGCTGTGCTTGTGCTTCGGTTAATTGAAACCCATATTGTTTACTGTAGTGTAGAAGCTCATCACGTGTAAGATGCTTTAGTTTGTTTTTAACCATTTCCTTAATAAAAATAGACATGCACTCATCCTCCTCGTTATCTACATCCTATTTTATGCCCAGTTGGTTAATTGGTGAATTTGAATCGACCATCCAATAAATAACATCTTTATAAAATGAATCTTTCCATAAACTATAATTGCACCTCATTACAGATAAGGAGGTCTTGAAGATATGGATGAAATGAACAGGCGTACAGATAAAACGACACAACCAGCTCCAAATCATGGAGAACATACCGAAAATCAGGATTTCATCGGTATTGAGTCAGATAGTTTGAGGAATGAAGAATTTGCTGCCGAATTTACAGCAGATGATTACGAAATTGAATCCGATGATCGAAGCCGTGAAGGTGCAACAACAGTTTACGGGTGGATTGGTTTAGCTCTTTCTGTAATATCGTTCTTCATGTGGCCGGTGGTTCTTGGAGTTGCCGGAATAATTTTCGGTTTTGTATCCAGAAGCCGCGGTGCAGATACGCTAGGGAATATCGCTATAGCAGCTGGAGCAATATCCATTTTAATCACACTCTTTATATTACCATTTTTTTAACAAATCGTACGGGGCTGATTTTTTCAGCCTCTTTTTATTGTTCTGGTTTTTAACTTACAGAAATTAACTTTCATACCAGGAAAAAAGTCTGATTTTGCACGATAGATATAATCATGAACTAAAACTGCTATGGTAAGAGCAATTTTCGCCGTCCGGGATCGCTTCGGGCGGATGCGCATCTTAGGGCACGGCTCTAGCCTTACCTGGACTAGTCGGAGTTACGAGATTGTTCCAGTGTATTCCACTAATAGTAGGTAGTTGCTCCAGTACTAGCGGAGGAAATACACGTAGCCTCCTGTGAGATACGTGGCCAGAGTGAGACTCTGAAGAACGGTAGTTCGAGGAGGCTCACGGGTCACCCACGTAAAGCGAAGTGTATTTCCGGAGCGGGTATACGCTCTAATCAGAATTGCACATTGCCAAAAATAAGATTAAATATCATTATTTACATATGTTAGTTATTTATTGATATAGAGGAAAGTAATAAAATGTGTCTGGTTTTAGCTTATATGGGTCTGTTGTTGGGTTTAATTCTTTGAAATCTTTAATAATTACATCTGAATGAAATGTTGAAATGCTATCCTCATTTAGTGATTCAACAATTGAAAATATCGTATCACCAGGTAAGACCTTCACATGAGCAATCGTATAAACTTCATTAGCATCCATTTTTTTTTCGGTGTTATTTTCAATATTCATGTTGTTGTTAATTGTTATGTCTTGAAAAATACTAACAATCAGCAATATAATGAATGTATATAGTGCAAGTTTCTTCAATGTATACATACAAATTCTCCTTTTAGGTGAAACCATTTACAATTCCATACGTATGATTATTATAGAAAGGGGGAGATAAAATGGATATTTTTGATTTACAATGGATTGGATTTGTTATAACATTTTTAGCTACACTATTTTTGATTGGTGAAGTTTTAGTTAATATGCGAGGTTTTTTTGGACTATTAGGTATTGGATTTATTACCGTATACTTTGCAGCTTACGTTGGAAGTAGTTCGTTTATTCTTATGCTTATTATATATTTTGTTGGATTATTACTTATCATAGTTGATGGTAAGCTGCTGAATGATGGAACACTTGCAACAATTGGTCTTGCGAGTATGCTGACATCTGTTGCAATAGCTGCAGATGATCTTACTTCTGGATTATATGCTGTTTTAGGTGTACTGCTAGGGACTGGTGCTTCCTTCTTTTTCTTAAAAGTTTTTAAACGAAGAGAGATGTGGACGAAGCTTGCACTGAAAGACCAGTTAACGAAGGAAGCTGGGTATAATTCTATGAATATGGAATATGAACAGTTAGTTGGTAAGGAAGGTATTACGCTAAACGACCTTAGGCCAGTTGGAACAGTGAAAATAAATAATAAAGATTATAGTGCAGTATCGGACGGACAGTGGATACCTAAGAATAGCAAAGTAAAGGTCACACAAGTAGATGGAACAAAAATATTAGTTGAAAAAATAGCATAGATGATCGAAGAGGACAATTTTCTAGCAATAGGAAATTGTTCTTTTTTTTATGAAAAAAGAATGAAAAACGCAGGTTAAGGGTAGTTAATAAATAGAGGTAGAAAACACTATGTAAATTTAATGTAAATTATTTAACTTATACCTTTACAAATGGTTAATAAATCATTAATAATGGGAGAGGTGCAAACGACAAGATTCAACATAAATGAAGGGACGAAAGCAATAGTGGATATTGAAGTTCAATCACTGATATTTGAGTTTATTGGTGGTATAGGTATTTTCCTACTAGGTATTAAATTTATGGGAGATGGATTACAAAAATCAGCAGGCGATCGTCTTCGAGACATCTTAGATCGATTTACAAGCAATCCTTTTCTAGGAGTCCTAGCAGGTATTATCGTAACAGGTTTAATCCAAAGTAGCTCAGGTACTACTGTGTTAACTGTAGGACTCGTGAATGCCGGTTTTATGACGTTACGACAAGCCATTGGTGTCATCATGGGTGCCAACATTGGTACAACAGTAACCGCGTTTATTATTGGTATAAATATTGGTGAATATGCGCTACCAATCCTTGCTGTTGGAGCACTTATATTATTCTTCTTTAAAAACCAAAAAGTTACTGCAGTAGGACAAACAATATTTGGATTTGGTGCATTATTTTTTGGTTTAGAATTAATGGGAAGCGGTTTGAAACCATTAAGCCAACTTGAAGTATTCCATTCATTAACACTGAGCATGAGTGAGACACCAATACTTGGTGTAGTTATCGGTACTGTTTTTACAGTTATCGTACAGAGCTCAAGTGCAACAATTGGAATTCTACAAGGATTATTTGCAGAAGGTGCTATGTCACTTGAAGCGGCACTACCAGTTTTACTTGGTGATAATATCGGTACAACAATCACAGCCATTCTTGCATCGATAGGAACTTCCATCGCAGCAAAACGTGCTGCTTTAACACATGTTGTATTTAATTTAATCGGTGCGACAATTTTTATGTTGATACTAGGTTTGTTTACAAGTTTTGTGACATTTTTACAAGGGCAGCTTAATCTAAACCCAGAAATGACGATTGCGTTTGCGCATGGTAGTTATAATTTGATGAATACAGCGATTCAGTTTCCATTTATTGGCGTATTAGCTTGGATTGTAACGAAGTTAATTCCTGGAGAAGATTCAATTATTGAATATAAGCCGAAGCATTTAGATCCAATCTTTATTCAACAATCTTCTACAGTAGCATTAGATCAAGCGAAAGCTGAAGTCATTCGTATGGGTGAATTTGCTCATAAAGGTCTAGAGGAAACAAACCTTTACGTTACAACGCAAAATCAGAAGCATTCAGAAATGGCTATGCAAGTTGAAGGTGCACTGAATAACCTAGATCGTGAAATAACGGATTACCTCGTTAGCATTGCAGCTGGATCATTGTCTGATACTGAAAGTGTAAAACACACATCACTGATGAATTCAGTACGTGATATTGAGCGGATTGGCGATCATTACGAAAATATTATTGAGTTAATTGATTATAAAATGTCGAATAAAGTTAACTTAACAGAACAGGCATTGGAAGATTTAAACACGATGTTTGACTTAACGCTCTTAACGGTTAAGCAAGCAGTAGAATCACTTGAAAAAATGGATCGTGAAGCGGCATTAGAAGTGGTTCAAAAAGAGGATAAAATCGATAAAATGGAACGTCAATTCCGTAAAAAACACATTATTCGTATGAATGAAGGTTTATGTAGCGGATCTGCTGGTATCGTATTTGTAGATATCATCAGTAACTTAGAACGAATTGGTGACCATGCTGTAAACATTGCAGAAGAAGTATTAGGAGAGTAGAAAAAAGGGGGGAGACCTCCTTTTTTTTACTATAAAAAAACACATAAAAATAAAATTTCCTACAAAATGCTACAATTTATTCATTTATGTGTTGAAATAAATTTTAGAACGTGATATTATAAATCTCGCAGTCGCAGAAATGACGAATACATAAAAAGTTTTGAGTTTGATTAAAAAGTTTTGCGAATGTGCAAAACAAGTGTTGACAGAAAAACTAGAACATGGTAAATTAGATTTTGTCGCTAATACGTTTCCAATTGAAACGAGCAACTATAGACATACTTTAACATTATTCCACAGTAGCTCAGTGGTAGAGCAATCGGCTGTTAACCGATCGGTCGTAGGTTCGAATCCTACCTGTGGAGCCAAGTGGCGGCGTAGCTCAGCTGGCGAGAGCGTACGGTTCATACCCGTGAGGTCGTGGGTTCGATCCCCTCCGCCGCTACCATACATAATTTAATAAATACATAATGGCGGTCGTGGCGAAGTGGTTAACGCACCGGATTGTGGCTCCGGCATACGTGGGTTCAATCCCCACCGGTCGCCCCATTATAACAAAAATAATGAAGGACCCTTAGCTCAGTTGGTTAGAGCTATCGGCTCATAACCGATCGGTCGCAGGTTCGAGTCCTGCAGGGTCCACCATAAAAACTCGGAGGTATACCCAAGTCCGGCTGAAGGGATCGGTCTTGAAAACCGACAGGCGGGTCAAACCGCGCGGGGGTTCGAATCCCTCTACCTCCTCCATTTATTTCTTTTGCAAGTAGTAACTGCGCTTTATAAGAAATATAAGGATTCAATTACATAATAACGGCTCGGTAGCTCAGTCGGTAGAGCAACGGACTGAAAATCCGTGTGTCGGCGGTTCGATTCCGTCCCGAGCCACTTCCTAAACAAGCAGATTGCTTGTTTTTTCTTTTGGAAAAATTCGTTTATGAAATCTATCAAAAAATGATAAAATTCTTGCATTTTTTAAAGGCAAAAGATTTGCATGAATTGCGAAGCTCTGATAACCTTTAAATTAAAGGTTTCATAGACCTTAATAATTTGGATTCATTTAAGGAGGAAAAAATTATGGCTAAATTTGAACTACCTGAGTTACCTTATGCATACGATGCATTGGAACCGACAATCGACAAAGAGACAATGAACATTCATCATACGAAGCACCACAATACGTATGTTACCAAATTAAATGAAGCACTAGAAGGACATGCAGACATTCAAGCAAATTCAGTTGAAGCACTTATCAGTGATTTAAATGCAGTTCCTGAGAACATTCGCACAGCAGTACGTAATAACGGCGGTGGACATGCTAACCATAGCTTGTTCTGGAAGCTTCTTTCACCAAACGGTGGAGGCGAGCCAACTGGCGAGCTAGCAGATAAAATCAACGCGAAATTTGGCGGTTTAGATGCATTTAAAGAACAATTTGCAGCAGCTGCTACAGGACGTTTTGGTTCTGGCTGGGCATGGCTTGTTCTAGATAATGGTGAATTAGAAATCACTAGTACTCCAAACCAAGATTCTCCATTAATGGAAGGTAAAACTCCATTATTAGGTTTAGACGTTTGGGAGCATGCATACTACCTGAACTACCAAAACAGACGTCCAGATTATATTTCAGCATTCTGGAATGTTGTTAATTGGGATGAAGTTGCAAAAAACTATAACGAAGCAAAATAATAAGGTTAAGATTAAAAACATGCGGTTAATTCCGCATGTTTTTTTGTATATCTGTTACTCCTTCGTTCACACTAAGAGAGACGCAGGAGGAGTAATCGAATATGCAAAAGCTAATCCTATTTTTTCAAGATAAAATGGAAAGTAATCGTGACTTATTAATTTTATTGCTCATTGGTGGACTCTATTCGTTGGGGATTTTTTTGTCCAATACGTTTGTTAATATTTACTTATGGAAACAATCGGGTGACTACATTACAATTGCTAATTATAATTTAGCTATCTGTCTATTCCAGCCAATTACCTTTATACTTGCAGGAAAGCTCGCCAAAAAAGTTGACCGGATTATTGTATTGAGATTGGGTGTTATTTTTCTATGTCTCTTTTTCTTATGTGTCCTTCTGATTGGTGAACAAGCATCTACGTATAATTTCTTGCTCGGTAGCTTATTGGGAATTGGTTATGGCTTTTATTGGCTTGCTTATAATGTACTGACCTTCGAGATTACCGAACCTGATACGAGAGATTTCTTCAATGGCTTTCTTGGAATTCTACAATCATTAGGTGGAATGACTGGACCAATTTTAGCTGGAGCAATTATTGCTAAAATGACGGACAATATTGGATATACAGTAATATTCGGGATTTCCTTCGCCTTATTTGCTTGTGCAGTCGGCATTAGCTTTTTATTGAAACGGCGAGGTGCAGAGGGACTTTTTCACTTTAAACGTATTTTAGAGGAAAGGCATCGTAATAAAAATTGGAAAAGAATTCTTCATGCACATTTCTATCAAGGGTTAAGAGAGGGAATCTTTGCTTTTGTTATTTCAATCTGGGTTTTTTTAGTAACAAAAAGCGAGTTTGCGCTCGGAACCTTCAATATGTTCCTATCAGGCCTATCGGTAATTTTTTATTTGATAGCTACGAAATATATTAAACCTTCCATGCGAAAAAAAGCGATTCTGATTGGAGCGACACTTCTTTACTTTTCCATTTATATTATTATCATCGAGATAAACTATCTGTTACTCATGATTTATGCAGTTGTAATTGGAATTGCGTACCCTGTAATAAACGTACCATATGTATCACTTACTTTTGATGTAATTGGTAAGGCTTGGAAAGCAGGCGAAATGCGTGTAGAATATATTGTGGTTCGTGAATTGTTTCTAAATGGTGGTCGAATCTTGTCTATATTAGCTTTCCTAGCAGGTGTATCTTTGTTTCATGCGGAAGAGGTTATCCCGATTTTACTTGCGGTTTTCGGCGCAGGTCATTTTATGATTTATTTTTCTGTGCGTAAAATTTATCTTGGTAGTCCAAAGAAGAAAGAGGTTTTATTAAAAGAACAAATTACAGACGAAAAAAACCGTTAAATATGTTAAAATTAGAGATATGATTTATGGCAGATAAGAAAGTATGAAAAATTTCTTATCTGCATAAGTGCAACTAAGGTATTCACCAAAAAGATTAGGGAATGCCAAGTTTTCTATTGAGTAAAAATTATTATTTTCACTGGGGGAAAATAAATGAGTAAGAAGAAAAAGAAGAAGAGAGCACAGCTTCCCTTTCGGATTAATATGCTGTTTTTTGTTGTGTTTTTACTGTTTTCCGTATTGATTCTACAACTTGGAGTTGTTCAGATTTTAAATGGGGAGGACTTCCAGCAGGAAATCGAACGAACCAACTTGGATACAACCAAAATCCCTGTACCTCGGGGTAAAATATATGATCGTAATGGTAATGTTATCGTCGATAACGAAGCTGTTTATTCGATAACATATACACCTCCAAAAGGTGTGCAAGCAGAAGATCGTCTAGAGCTTGCTGAGAAATTAGCAGCGTACATTGAAATGGATGATGAAGATACGCTTAAAGGGGTTACGGAAAGAAATCGAAAAGAATATTGGTATTTGCTAAACAAAGAAGAGGCAGATGATCGTCTTTCGGATGAAGAAAAAGAAAATATGACGAATGCAGAAGTATACCAAGAAACTCTCGCTTTAATAACAGAGGATGAAATTAAAGATTTTTCAAAGGAAGAGCTAGAAGTAATAGCAATCAAGAAGGAACTGGATAAAGCTTATTCTTTAACACCACAAATTGTAAAAAATAAAAATGTTACTGCAAAGGAATATGCAACAATAGCAGAGAATTTAGCTAAGCTACCTGGAATAAATGCAACAACAGACTGGAATCGAAAATATCCATATGGATCGACATTAAAGAGTCTGCTTGGTAGCATAACAACACAAGAGCAAGGAATACCAGCTGAAGAAGAAGCAAATTATTTAAGTAAAGGTTACAGCAGAAATGATCGAGTAGGCAAAAGTGGTTTGGAGTTACAATATGAGGATTTATTACGCGGAAGAAAAGAACAAATCCAATATACGACGACAAAAAGTGGTGCGATTATTGGTTCAGAAACAATTGTTCAAGGTGAACGCGGAAAAGACCTTGTTCTAAGCATTGATATGGAGTTTCAAGAAGAAGTAGACAAGATTGTTCAAAAAGAGTTACAGACTGCAATAACAACTTATCCACATGCAAATCGTTATTTAGAGGATGCTCTTGCAGTAGTGATAGATCCTCAGACAGGTGATCTTTTAGCTGTTTCAGGAATTCACTATGACCGCGAAAACGGGGAATACGTGGATGCTGCATTTAAGACATTGTCCGATGCACATGAACCGGGATCGGTTGTTAAGGGAGCTACTGTGCTGGCTGGTTTACAATCCGGAGTTATTACACCAGGACAGACGTTTTACGATAGCCCTATTCGAGTTGCTCAGACACCTCCCTTGAGGTCGGCGAGTTCAAATATAGGGACAATGGATGATATAACGGCACTAAAAAGATCTTCAAACGTATATATGGGCTACATTGCTTTAAAAATGATGGGAGAAAATCGCTACCCGTACCCAGAAAATGCCCCACTTTCGATTAATGATAACTGGCAGCAGGGCTTTCAAGAAATGCGTAATTACTTCAGACAATTTGGGTTAGGTTCGAGTACAGGTATTGATTTCCCACATGAATCGACAGGTTTAGAAGGAACTATTCGGACACCAGGCGAGCTTATGTATAATGCCATTGGTCAGTTCGATACGTTTACAACTATGCAATTAGCGCAATATACTGCTACGATTGCGAATGATGGGTATCGTGTTCGACCGCATTTTCTCAAGGAGGCTCATGATCCAATTGCTTCCCAAGATGAATTAGGTCCATTATATAGTGCAGAGAATACCGAAGTGTTAAATCGAATTCAAATGAGTGATGACAACATCAAACGTGTTCAAGAAGGGTTTCGTCAAGTATTCCAAACATCTGGGGGAACAGCATATGGGGATTTCGGTAATTCACCGTACAATCCAGCAGGAAAAACAGGTACTGCTGAGACGGCTGTTTATATGGAAGGACAAAAGCTTGCTGATACGAGAAACTTAGCATTAATAGGCTATGCACCATTTGATGAACCAGAAATTGCCTTTGCGATTCTTACACCTTATACAGGAACGGACAATAATCATAGTATACCGCGAAAGATTGGTACACAAATCCTGGAAACGTACTTTGACCTAAAAGAAAAAAGGGATAAAGCTAGTGATGAAGATTCTGATCAAGAGGAGACAACTGACGAAGAGGAACAAGAATAAATACAAGCCTAAAATTTCACTAAATGAGATTTTAGGCTTTTTTATAAAGATAAATTACACTAGGTTAACATTATCTTAATATTATTGCTATATAATAAGACTACGACATTCCACTATTCGTGCAGAATGCAGTATAAAAAATGGGGGATATGGATGACAACTCGTGAACAGTTTCATAGTGAACTTAATGCATTAAATGAAGATATTATTAAGCTGGCCAACGCAGCAGGCCAAGCCTTGGACGATGCGATTGACGCGTTATTTAGCCAGGATATAGAACTTGCAAGGCAGGTTATTAGTAACGACAAAAAGATTGATCGTAAAGAACTTGAAATTAATGATAAAACAATTTTATTGATTGCCAAGCAACAACCAGTAGCTACCGATTTAAGAAGAGTTATTACAGCTTTAAAAATTTTAACGGATATAGAACGAATGGCTGATAATGCTAAAAACATTGCTACTGCAACGATTCATTTAGGTGATAATGCGTCAATTATTCCAAATGATATTAGAAAAATGTATAATATGACAAAGGATATGATGTACGCTGCAATACAGGCTTACAAATATGAAGATATTTCAGTAGCTAAAAAATTAGCAGTGATGGATGATGATGTAGATCGTCTATACAAAACTATTGTGAGTGAATTACTAGGGGAAACTGCTGTCAATCCTGATAAAATACAATACATTATGCAAGTTGCATTCTGTGCAAGATATCTAGAACGCTTTGCTGATCATATTACAAATATAGGGGAAAATATCCTATATTTGGTTAAAGGCGAGAACTATAATTTAAATTAATAAAAATGCTGGTAGTAGGGATCGCTCCCTACTACCAGCATTTTAACGTTTATCGTGCAATTCGTTCTGCTATTTGGTAAAAACTCATATCACTGGACACTTCAAATGTTCCAATTTGGACGCGAAGACTATACGCATGCTCATCTAAATAGCTATTAAATTCTGAAGCATTTTCAATAATGTTTTGTTCAGCTAGAAGCGCACTAATATCAGAAGAAGCCATACCAGGGCTAATTGTTAACGTGTACTGAATAACGTTATTCTCAGGCTCTTCCTCAACTTCTTCTTTTTCTTCTATTTCCTCTTCTTCGTCTACCTCTTCATCTGCTTCATTATTGGATGATTCATCGCTAGTTTCTTCTTTAGATTCATTGTCTTTTTTATTTTTGGAGTCATTTTTATTTGAATTGGATTCTTCTGTTTCTGCATTTTCTACTTCTTGTTTTTTCTGAACGCTATATGAAATATATTCTTGTTGATCGAGAACGGCATATCCTTCGTTTTCAATATGTCCAATCATTTCATCTATGTCGATTTCTTCCACTGATTTAGCTGAGTCTTCAACAAAATAAAAAATGATGAAAAGGATAACCGCACTGGTCAACAATCCTATTGAAAAAGAACGTACAGCATGTTTCATAATTTTCTCCTTCTATGTTTGTTAATTGGATACACTGTTTTTTCCATCATTAGATTGTACGTCCTGCGTTAAATCTGCAGGCATAAGCTCTTCCTCTAAAATTTTAATTTGTTTCTTCATTTGATATGTATCCTGCATCGTCGTAATCGAAAGTTGTTCAAGCTGAGTTTCCAGCTCTTCAAATTTATCACTCATGAAATAGGACAAAACAAATAGAGCAACAGCAACAATAATAATGGATATTATTGCAACTAACATGGCATTCCCTCCTTTGGCATACATTATTAGTTATATCATAGTTTCACACAGGAGAAAACCATAATATTTTCAATTAGATTCTTGCTAAATTTAAAAAAATCTGCTATTATAATTAAAGTCTGTACGTAATAATATGTATGATAAAAAGCAAGTTGTTAAAGTTTGGAGGGAAGAACATGCGCGTAAACATTACTTTAGCTTGTACTGAAACAGGAGACCGTAATTATATTTCAACAAAGAACAAACGTACAAATCCTGAACGTATTGAGCTTATGAAATATTCACCACGTCTTAAAAAACACACTTTGCACCGTGAAACAAAATAAATGAAATTAAATGAAAAAACTCTTATCATATATATGATAAGAGTTTTTTATTTTTTAAGGGGGGTGGAATCAT
>NZ_PIJY01000020.1:82297-195883 GCF_008304605.1 Oceanobacillus polygoni
CAAAACGAAGTTAAGGAAGGAAACAATCAATCGTTTAAAAAACTTACCGATTGATGAAAAGAAGCAAATTGAAATGGAAATAATGGAAAGACTGCTATCTTCAGAACTATGGACGAACGCAGAGACAATTGGTATAACAATGGCTCAGAATTTTGAGTGGGCAACTGAGCCTATTATAGAAGCGGGTTGGAAGCAAAAAAAGAGAATGGTTGTACCAAAGTGTATACCTGCCGATAAGCAACTTGATTTTTATGAAATAAGCTCTTTTGATCAGCTTGAAGCTGTATATTTTAATTTGCTTGAGCCAAAGCCGGATCAAAGTAGGTTCGTTCAAAAAAAAGGTATTGACCTTTTAATAGTCCCAGGAATATTATTTGATAGAAGCGGTTACCGAATCGGCTTTGGCGGTGGTTATTATGATCGATTTTTAGTCGATTTTAATCAAAAAACTGCTTCCTTATGTAGCGGTGATCAGCTAGTAGACCAGATCCCAAAAGAAAAATATGATCTACCAGTCCAATATGTTATAACGAACAAGGAAATCATACATGCCTAAGAATCATGATGTATGTATAATATAACTGGTTAGGAAAACAACTATGAATACCATTTAAAAAGTAGGTGGATTCATTGCGAACAGGAATAGCTTTACTTATACTGTTAATTACAACGATGTTTTTCTATCGATCGCGCTACAAAATCATGAATGCTTTATTAAGGATCGGGTTCTTTAGAAAAAAAGCGGTGGTATTGTCTATGAAGATTCCAAGTTTACGATCGAAAATGTTACAGGATGTATTTTCAGTTCCAAATATGTGAAGTAACAGAAGAGAGGCGGCGTAAATGCAGCTTCTTTTTTATTGAAAACTTCAATATAGTATAGAGATAACCTAACTGTCAGTCGGTCCATCTTTGTATGTCATGGTTCTGTAAAAATGGTTGGTCTTCTGATATGATTAGGAAGGGGAAGGTGAATATATGTATCTTGATGACCAATATAAGCTTTATCATACGGCATACGAGCTCGTATCCAAACATCAATTTGATATTCTGCATATCGACCATAATGCAAGTGAAATATGGCTCAAAAAATATGGAAATAAAAGATCTCAAGTAGTCCGCCTTATACAAAAAGGCTTTGACTGGAAAAATCATTTGAAGCACGATGTTGCACTCGTGTTCCAAAAAGTAAAGGCGATGAAAAAGCTATTAGCTAGTAAACATATTGAAATACACAATGTGTACATATCTTCTCATGTTCCAGTAGATGACTGGGAAGGCTTAAAGAAACCAATGCAGTTAAAAGAGAAGAATCCATTAAAAATGAAATTGTATTATTTAGATGATGAAGGATATCGTGGAGAGCTGGAAAGGCTTCAAGCTGATTTAGCTGTTCAGCTTATGACGATTCCAGATGATGTTGATGAACAGCAAAAAGAGCAAGACGTACAAAATTATAAGGTGTACTTAACAGAAGCGCTTGAGAATAAGCATAAGGAAGTTGAAAATGTCTTTTCATTTGGTAAGCCATATTTTACATATTTATTAATTGCTATTAATGTTTTTTTATTTATTTTGCTTGAAAGGAATGGAGGCAGCACTTCCATTGACACCCTTATTGACATGGGTGCTAAGTATAACCCCAGTATTATCGAAGGGGAGTGGTGGCGAATTGTTAGTTCCATGTTCCTCCATATTGGCTTCCTTCATCTATTAATGAACATGCTCGCAGTTTATTATTTAGGAACAGCAATTGAACGAATCTTTGGCAGAATGCGATTCCTATTTATATATTTCTTAGCCGGAATCGGTGGTGGCTTGGCAAGCTTTGCATTTACAACAAATGTGTCTGCTGGTGCCTCTGGAGCAATTTTTGGATTGTTTGGAGCGCTGCTATTCTTTGGTATTATTTATAAGCGGATTTTCTTCCAAACGATGGGAACGAATATTCTAATTATACTTCTCATTAATATCGTTTTAGGGTTTTCCATTGAACAGATTGACATGGGAGCACATATTGGTGGGCTTCTAGCAGGGTTTCTAGCATCAGCAATGATACATCTTCCTAAAAAGAAAAATATAAAGACACAATGTATTGGTTTTATTGCTTACGCTATTCTGATAGTAGGTCTTGTCATTTTTGGATTAAATAGCAATATGAATAACCAGTCCTATTATTTAATACAAATAGAGCAATTATTATTGGATAATCAATTTGAAGAAGTTGTTCCTGTAGCAACGGACGCGTTAGAGATTGATGGTGATATGCAAGGTTTGATTTTATTCCAGCGATCATATGCATATATTGAATTAAATGAACTGGAATTAGCAATCGAGGATTTAGAGCAGAGTATATTACATGAACCTGTACTACCTGAAGCCTTTTATAATTTAGCGTTATTGTATGACAGTAGCGGTCAGCTCGAAAAGGCTAAAGAAATGATAACGAAAGCATATGAGTTAAACCCAAATGAAGCGTCATTTATAAATACTTATAAAAAAATCACAGGAGAATCACCCGAATAAAAGCGCCAATTAAGGCGCTTTTTTTAACGAACGGAATGCTTACGGGATACGTTGGATTAGTTGTTCTCGTTCTCCATTTAATTCGAATAAAACGTATAAATGTGTATTCTGTTTATCAATTAAAATAAGTGGAATGTAGCTTTCTAGCTGATTCTCAGAAGATTCAGTGGCAGGGATAATATAATTTTTGTACAAGCCTTCCCAGAGCCTGCCTATTAATTCGTTTGTTTCTTGCTGAGACATATTTGGTAGTGGTTTATTGTTGTATTTATACAAGTCCACAAGTGGGATTGCTAGATAATTTTCTGGGTCGATTTGAAAATATTGAATTAATAAATGCCATTGAAAGAGTAATTGCTGTTTTGAAGAACGATCGAGCAATTCTTTCCACTCGGATTCAAATGTTGTAACGGGTTGTTTGAAAGCTTTAATGGGTGTAGCAGGAGAATCAATGACATATAATTCATCATATGTCATTGCCTGTACACTTTTTATCACTTCACCGCCAGAATGATTCTCACCATGATGAAAAGAAATACTTTGGAAATGGCTTGAGTCCTCACTTGTAACGGTTTCATCAATCTGGATTCGGTCTGTATTTTGAACCCACTTACTACGTACACCACGAAGTATACCATTATCAAACAGCAGTGATACATCCTGTCTAAGATACATACTTTTATCACTGGACGAATTTATATTCCATCCAATATCATAGGAGTCCGCTCCGGTTACAGCCTGTAACGTTAACGAAGTATTCGCTTCTTGGATGGAGCTTTGTTCATCTAGAGGGAAAAAACGAACTGTAGGAAGTGTATTTGACCTCAGTACTAATATACTTCCTATAGATAATAGTGCCACAAAAATTAGTAATGATTTCCATTTTATCATTATTTGTCATTCCTTTTGTACATGACTTGTCTTTAAAAAATATGAATATATAAGGATATTTATGTTTAGGAATCCATAATTATAGGATTGGAAACAATCCAACGAATTAATGTTAAGTTGTTACGAAAGTATAAATTACATTTTATGGGTATATAATTCCTCAAATTTCATTTCTTTGGTATAATGATAAATGGTGGTTCAAATGAAAACTGTTTATGACATACAACAATTATTAAAACGTTATGGTACATTCATCTATACTGGTGATCGGTTAGGCGATCTTGAATTAATGGAAATGGAATTGGATGAATTATATCAGCTGAAATTCGTGCAAATGAAGGATTATCAACAAGCAAAAATGTTACTAAAAAAAGAAAAACGGCTCATTATGGACAAAAGGGGCGAGTAAGTCATGGAAAAATTACTATTGGGGATAGATATTGGTGGAACATCTGTAAAAATTGGTATTATCAATCAACAGGGTGAGATCCAAGAGAAGTGGGAAGTTCCGACGAACAAATTAAATGCTGGTGTTACCATAGTCGATGAGATTTGGGCTTCTATTGAGAGCAAGTTAAGCATATTACATCTAAGTATAAGCTCATTTTTAGGGGTTGGTGTTGGAGCTCCAGGATTTATTGATATGGATTCAGGAGTTGTAAGTGTAGCGGTGAATATTGGGTGGAAAGACTTCCCATTAGCGGATCAATTAAAAGAAAAATCTGGTTTGCCTGTGTTTGTTGCCAATGATGCTAATATTGCCGTCTTAGGTGAAAATTGGACAGGTGCTGGCGATCAAGCGAAGAATTTAATCGCACTAACACTTGGCACTGGAGTAGGTGGAGGTATTATCGTTAATGGCTCCATACTTAATGGAACAAATGGAATGGCTGGAGAGCTTGGTCATCTAAGCATCGAAAAAGAAGGCTATCCATGTAATTGTGGCAATAATGGATGCCTAGAAACAATAGCATCAGCAACAGGAATTGTACGTCAGGCTATGGATAAAATAATGAGCCACCCTGATAGTAAACTTGCAGAAATTTATAAAAAAAATCAAGCGATTACAGCAAAGGACGTCTTTGATTTGGCCAAGGTGGGAGATGTGATTGCAGAGCTCATTGTAAAAAGGACTGCAGATGTACTTGGTCAAGTAATTGCCGATCTTGGAGTTGTTGTCAATCCTTCTAACGTCTTGATTGGTGGCGGTGTTTCTAAAGCTGGAGACCTGCTCGTTGATGAGATTCGGACAGCTTTTAAAAAATATGCTTTACCACGAGTAGCGGATGCTTGTGAAATTAAAGTCGCGCAACTTGGAAATGATGCGGGTATAATAGGTGGAGCGTATTTAGTATTGCAACAGATGAATAACGACAATAGTTAGACTTGATTTTTTTGTGATTTCTATTAGAATAGTAAGCTACCAAATATAAATTAATTGTAAAATAGTTGAAACCTTTTATAGGACATACACGTCTTATATAGTACCAACTTTGTAAACAAATGTTTACTGTTCCATCATAAAGGGAAAAAGGGTGCAAGTGATGTAGTGATGTTTCACCTTTTAAGCTAGACGAGAAAAGATATTTTTAAAAGGAGAAACATTAAAAAACAATTGAACAGGTTCTTATACTTTGCAAGTGCTAGATTAGAAAAAAAGGAAATGGAAACAATTTTTTCTGTAGCTATGTTACACATACTTAATTGAATGGTTACAGAACAGCAAAAACATTCCTTCGTTATAGCATACAATAGGAATGAGTTTTACTTTTTAGGAGGAAGCAAGATGAAGTTTAAACGACCCACAATCCCCTTATATATAATCGCAGCATTATTATTTGGGCTAAAAACATACTTTGTATATCGATTTATGTTTGACATTGAATTGGACAATTCAATGCAGGAGTTAATATTATTTATTAACCCGTTTGTATCAGCATTTCTTATTTTCGCGATTAGCGTATGGTTTAATAAGCGTTCTCGTCAAATGAAATTTATAAGGTATACAGCCTTGATAGGTTCATTTGTCGTTTTTGCAAATCTTGTATTCTATCGCCAATTTACCGATTTTATTACAATTCCACAATTATTCATGGGAAGTAATATGGCAGACTTAGGTTCAAGTATTCTAACCTTAATCATGCCTTATGATATTCTGTTTTTTGCTGATGCAGTTCTTATTTGGTATTTAAGTAAAAAACAAGAAACGAAATTATCGGTAGCTTATCCGAAAAGCGGAAAAGTGTTTGCATTAGCAATGTCTTTAGCGCTGCTAGCGGGTAACTTTTTCTTGGCGGAAATGGAAAGACCACAGCTATTTACACGTGCTTTTGATCGTGAATATTTAGTGAAGAATATTGGATTGTTCAACTACCATGTTTACGACCTTGTTGTTCATTCAAAAACAGAATCACAGCGTGTTTTTGCAGATGGTAATGAGATTCCAGAAATTCAGGAATACATTAATGAGCATGTAAAGGTAACTGGGAAATCAAATATGTTTGGAGCTGCAGAAGGCAAGAATGTGATCTTTATTAATGCCGAATCATTACAACAATTCGTTATTAATAATGAGGTAAATGGGGAAGAGGTAACACCATTCTTAAATAGCTTGACAGAAGATGAGGATACGTATTACTTCGAGAACTTTTACGAACAAACAGGTCAGGGAAACACTTCTGATTCTGAGTTCTTAGTCGAAAATTCACTTTACCCATTATCTAGAGGTGCAGTATTTTTCACACATGGTGGAAATGAATATCATGCCTTACCAGAGATAATTAAGGAGGAAGGCTATACATCTTCCGTTCTTCATGCAAATAACAAAAGCTTTTGGAACCGAGATGGAATGTATGATAGTTTGGAAATCGATCATTTTTATGATGAGGTAGCCTATGAAATTACGAATGAAAACTCAGTCGGTTGGGGTTTAAAGGATAAGCCATTCTTTGAACAGTCCATTAAATATTTACAATCAATGGAACAACCTTTCTATACGAAATTTATTACGCTAACGAATCACTTTCCATTTGAGCTAGACGAAGAAGATAAGTCAATTGATCCCTACGATTCAAATTCAAACACACTGAATAACTATTTCCCAACTGTAAGGTATATGGATGAGGCTTTGGAAGACTTCTTCGAACAGCTGAAAGATGCTGGAATTTATGAAGATTCCATCATCATTATCATGGGAGACCATATCGGAATTAGTGCGAATCATAATCGTGCCATGAGTATGTACCTTGATCAAGATGAAATAACACCTTATGATCAAGTGCAATTGCTACGTGTACCAATGTTTATTCATATCCCTGGCGATGGAAATGGGAAGGTAATGTCTGAAGTTACTGGTCAAATCGATATGAAACCTACGATTCTTAGTCTGTTGGGTATTGAGGCAGAAGATGATCTTTACTTCGGAAACGACGTATTCTCTGATAAAAGAAAAGGATATATTGCATTAAGAAATGGAGATTTCATCAGTGATGATTATGTTTCTACCTACGGTATTTGCTATGATCGTGAAACTGGTGAACCGGTAGAAGAAGACAGTGAAGAATTGGATACGAATGCGGAAGAAGGGACTCAAACAGGTCCTGTAAATGCATGTAGTCCAATAACTGAAAAAGTTGAAACAGAGTTATCTTATTCTGATAACCTAATTTATGGTGACTTGTTCCGTTTTATTGATTTCGGCGATAAGGAAACTGTAAAGTAACTAAAAGTTTATAGCCGTCTATAGTAGTCATACTGTAGTCGGCTATTT
The DNA here is from genome assembly GCF_008304605.1 of Oceanobacillus polygoni. Lineage (GTDB taxonomy): Bacteria > Bacillota > Bacilli > Bacillales > Amphibacillaceae > Oceanobacillus > Oceanobacillus polygoni. The sequence continues at coordinate 89,484 of NZ_PIJY01000020.1, forward strand.
TTTTGCTTTGATATATAGAAAGTGGGTTTTCGCATTTATATCTTGGAGGAAATATTTAAGCGACAAAATCTTAGGTTCATAATTTTTTTTATACAACTAAAAAAGTTAACTCCGAAAAGTTAACTTTTTGCTTCTAATGATCGTTTGATTAAATTACCCAGCGATTTCTGATATAATTGTTGCAATGGAGAAGAACCCAAATGCTAATGCTGTCAAAGCTGAAAATGCTAAAGCAAATAGATTTTTATACTTTAGTTGACGAATAACTGATACTACAGCAAGTAATGCGACGAATAATAATACGATTGCTAAAATAAGATGTCCCACAACTATTATCCTCCTTTGAAGCGTTCTTGTTCCTAATGTTAAAAAATTGAATTAGGAATTGTTTTTATATTATTATGTAACTAAGACCGTATAATATTTATTCTAAAACATTAAATTGTTTTTGTCGAGTAATTGTAAAACGTTTTCTCACGCATTAACGGGCTGTAATACCCTCAGCTCTAAATGTGAGGGGACCAAAACGCGTGAAGATGGGGGTAAACAGCCCACAAATTACTGATGCTGTTCAAGCGCATTTAGGTTATACCCTTGCGGTACTAACATTTAGTGGAGCAGAAGGGAAGCTCCCACTAAATGAAGTTTCACTTTATAAAGTGAATACATATACAATTGAATTGGAGGTTTTTTTAATGCAGATAAAGGGAATGCCATTAGGTCCTATTGGAACAAATTGCTATATTGTTTATGATAATGGGAATGCATTGCTAATCGATCCAGGTGCAGAGGCTGATAAAATTAAAGCGTTTTTAGAACGAGAGGGACTACAGGTTCAAGCAATCTTATTGACACATGCTCATTTTGATCATATTGCTGCACTAGATGATATACGAGAGGTTGTAGATGCAGACGTTTATATACACGAGAATGAGCTTTCTTGGTTGTCAGATCCGCAAATGAATGGATCTTATAAGCTATTAGGAAATGAAATCGTAATGAAGCCAGCTGAATCCACTTTGAAAATGGGGCCCATGCAAATAGGAGATTTTACGTTTGAAGTTATTCATACGCCTGGTCATTCACCTGGTAGTGTCAGTTTTCTATTTGATCAACATGAATTTATTATTAGTGGTGATGTTTTGTTCTACCACGGGATTGGTAGAACAGATCTTCCAGGTGGAAGTATGAAAGAGATTGAAGCTACTATCCAACATAAATTATATCGATTGAAGGAATCTTTCACGGTTTATCCTGGGCATGGACCACAAACGACAATTGGTGAAGAGAAGCAGAATAATCCCTTTGTTCGTGCATGAAAGTATAACCGGTTATAGTTAAGTTCAAGACGGAAAAACCCCTGCATCTCATTAGAATGCAGGGGTTTTCAGCTTTTTTAATGTCCGAAGCCAGGCACAAGAATAAACTCGGAATACCACGTAAAGCCAATCATGAAAATGGTACAATACGCTCCAAATAAATACATGTACATGCGTTCAGATAACTTTAAATAACTTACTGTAAGGAAAAATGCCGTTTGAGCCAGGAATAGTAGCGCAGTATTCGTCATATCACCGATATAAAACATTACTGTAAAAATACCTGTCCAAAAGGCAAGAACACGAAACATTCGATCCATGTCTTCCCCCTCCTTTTAGGTAGCCTTTTCATTGTTATTATATATGAGGAATTGCGTATTGTAAACGAATGTCATTAAACAATTGAAAGATCAGCTAGATAACTGCAATTTCCACAATTGTTCGTAAACATATTTTCCTCAAACTTAAGACTTGATCCTTCAAATAATACATCAAACATACCTTTTAAGAATAAATAGTGCATATGACAAACAACCGCTTGGTTTTTCATAACTATTTCCTTAAAAGGACAGTTATTCACAAGAAGACGTACATTGTTATTTGCTTCATCATAAGTAAAGGAGGGGTAAAGTCCCAATACTTCCGTTGCTCCCTCAAGAATGCGAAGCTTTTCCTTTGTAGAAAGATTATTATAATTTAATAGTTGAAGATCCTCTATATATTGATGACCATGTTTTTTACCTATTGTATAGAGCGCTTGTTCACCAACTTCTCCAAGCTCCATCAATGCTTCTAACGCAATGGAAGATAGGGTCTTATAATCCCTTGACGGGAAGCTTAATTCAATTACCTCTTCTGATAGCCGGTACATTTTACTTGGTCTTCCGCCTTTTCCGGTTCTCTTAAAATGAGTTGTAACAAGCTTTATCTCTTCAAGTTTCGATAAATGCAGTCTTGCTACATTAGAATGAATGTCAAAATGATTAGCTATTTCAAGCACACTTACGTCTTTATGGCTTTTAAGAATATATTGATAAATATGGTACCTTGTTGGGTCACTTAGTACATTTGTAACTTTGAGTGTATTGTCCACATAAATCACCTCGGTAGCTTTAATACCTTTATTATAGTATTAAAAATGCTTAATTAGTGATAAAAACAGAGTTTGTTAAAAAATGTACAAACTTAATCTTCTTTTATAAGTGTTTTAGTGAACGTATAAATCGTATCATAATCGTTTGTTGTAATATTAAAAGTTAATTCATACATTGTATTTTCTATTGAAATGATAGTAATGCTCACGTGACCATTAGGAAACTGATAGCTAACTGTAGGAGGATGATATTTATCTATTATTTCCGATTTTACTTTTTCATATCCCATTTGAAAGAGGGTCTCTATTTTTATTTGTTGAATGTGTCTATCAGTAAGTTCAATATCATGCCGGTAACTATAAACAGTAGTCATCATAATCATACAAATCAATGCCGTTATAAAAAGTACATATGGAAGTATTACTCCATGTTCATTCCTAATATTTGGCGAACTTTTTCTCATATTTCTCCCCCGAAGTGGTAATCACTGTAACTTGAACCCCGTAGGGCAGGGGAGTGAAGGTAATACCTTCAACATCCCTTAAATAGATTTCATGTCCTTTTCCGTTGACTTGCCTCCTAATAAGTGACCCATACAATTCAAGTGACGCTGTAATTTGTTCGTGCGGTTTTATTAAATACAGTTTTCCAGTTGTTACTTGTATATTCGTTGCGTCAATAATGTCATCTCGAACGAACTGAAAAAATTGCTGAACTGAAATTTCACTGTAATTTGATTTTGAATTCACACTTTGAATCATGTACCCTAATAGAGGTAAGCTGATGGAAAGAATGGTAATCATCAATAAAACCGTTACAAACGTGAATCCTTTTTCAGGATGCTGGTAATCCGTAAATGCAAAGCTGTTCATTGGTATTTTTCGCATTATTCCATTCCACACATCCTTTAATAAATTCGTCTTCAAGCAGGAATTCAAATTGAACTTCCATACTAGAATCAATTGTTTGTGTAAATGTTACAGGAAGTTTCATATCCGAATTCCAAATAAATTCCTGCAATTCGTCATGGAGTAAGTAAGCTAGTTTTCGGCGATCACTTAATACTTTCTGTTCTGTATCAAGTGTAGAAATGATTGGCATAAATGTAGCAATCGTTGTAAACACAATACTTGAAGCAATTAATACCTCTATTAATGAAAATCCATTACGATTCTGCAATATAAAACCTACCTTTCCCAAACTGAAAGACGATACGATATTCGGTATAAGTGGTCGTTATATGAATCGTTCGTGGATATAAAAACGTACCTTTCCCATTAAAACGAATATCGCTATTTTGTCTATAGTCAACTGCCCATCCAGTAGGATAAACGCGCTCCAAAATTATTTTACTGTCCTGAAAGACTTTATAATTATCTTTATAGAAACGGATAAAAATATCCTCACCTGCAGTCAAATAGGACATGTTTTGTACGTATAGTACATCGATTTCAAGTGTTTCCAAGAACTGTTTGTCCTTTTTCTTTTCAAAAAATTCTAATTGAAAGGGTGGGAAAATCACGATAATAATTGAAAAGATAGCAAGAACAAAGAGGACTTCCAGCATTGTAAAACCATTGTTGGTCTTAAGGCGCTGATACAATACCTTTATTTCCATTTACAGAGTAGTTTAGTGCTTCTTCATTAGGACAGCTAAGTTGATCTTCGTTTAGGTAAATAGGTACTAACACACCTAAATTACTTGGATACGAATTATTCTCCATATAATAAACATCTACTTGACCTTGAACAATTGATACAAGAGCGTCACAACCTTTGCTGTGAACCTCACTGCTCCGATCCCCGAGATTGGGAACAATAAGAATAATTAACACAGAGATAATCAATAGAACGATTAGCATTTCGATCAACGTAAAACCACGACTATTATGAAACATAGAAAAACACTCCTTTTAGATTGTTTTAATTAACTGAAACATTGGCCACATCAACGTTATATAGATAAAAATGATGAATCCTGCCAAAATCGTAAAAAATATAGGTTGGACCAACGTGATGATTTTCATAATTTTTCTCTGAATTTCCTCCATTAGTAGCTCTGCATACATACTTAAGTCTTTTTCTAGTGCTTGCGCATCTGCATTTTTACTGAATATATTTGTCAGTTGTCCTTCGAGAAAAGAAAAAACGGTTAGTAAACTGGCGATGTGGACACCTCTTGATAATTCTGAAGTCATTTGTTGTGCATAGTAGGAAATAATAGGTAATTTTTTCTGTTGTGTCATTTGGTCCAGTATTTCTTTGAAAGACATTCCTGTTTTAAGTAGAGAGCTGAAATGTGTAGCGAAGTAAAAAGATGTCTGCAACTTTAAAAAGCTGCGGTAAAGTGGGATCGCACGATATATCTTTAATTGCTTTTCGATTGGCAAATTATCCTTTGTCAGAAACCAAACCAGAAGTATGACTCCGAGAACAATGAATAGAACAGCAGTAATGGTGCTGAGCATTTCAATTAAAATAATGGAAAGGTGGACGGTCGATGAAGCAGACATACTTGTTTGGAAAATATCTTGAAAGGAAGGGAGGACACTTTGTTTGATAAAGTATAGAAGCAAAGCGAAGATAAACAATAATATGAGCGGGTATCTAGCTGCTTGTTGAAATTTTGTCGTATTTTTTATTCGATATTCATACATAGCTACACACTTCTTGATGCTTCCTTCAAGGTCTCCATTTCCTTTTACAAAATAAAGATAAGCAGTAATCATTGGATGGAAATTTGCTTGATCAAATGCTTTGTCAATAGACATACCGTCTTCAAGAGACTTCAAAATGGTGGTGGCAGGTTGTACTAATTCCTTATTCCATTGGATCGTTTCAATCGCATCCAGCAACTGATAGCCATTGGTTAATAAACGATGTAATAATCGGAGAAATCGAAGTTGAACGGCGCTGCCTAGCGTTTTCCTACGAATGATAAACCTTTTTAGATATGAAACCATATGCAAAAGCCTTCTTTCTTAAATACTCAAATGAATGAAATGTATCAAGTTCTGTTAACGGTTTCCCTTCAATGGTATTTTCTAATAATGTACCTTCGAGTAGTTCAAGAATTGCTGCTCTTCTAGTGAATTCACCTTTCATCTGCAATGGAAGTAATTGAAGTGCGGCAACTGCAATAAGCGATTGTTTCATATCACTTCGTTTGATCCCCATGTCGACTAAGCGATGAATCGTTCCCATAGCATTTTTTGCATGTAATGTACTTAGAACCAGGTGTCCTGTTAGTGATGCTTCAAATGCAAATTTAGCCGTATGTTTATCACGGATTTCACCTACCATAATAATATCTGGGTCATGACGTAACGCTGCTTTTAAGCCTGTCTGATACGTAATACCTGCTTTTTCATTTACTTGTACTTGTAAAATATTATCCATGTTTTTTTCAATGGGGTCTTCTAAGGTTATTGTTTGATACGATTTTTCCTTTAAGATGGATTCCAGCAAGGCGTATAATGCTGTGGTCTTGCCGCTTCCAGTTGGCCCGGTTAGGAGGATGATTCCAGCACGATTTGACATCCATTCCTTCATTTTATTTAGTTGGCTTTTAAAAAGAAAAAGTTGTTCAAGTGTACGTTTTGTTTCTTGTGGAAGGATTCGAATTGCCAAACTTTCCGTTTGATGGAGAGGGAGTGTCGATAATCGTAATGAAAATAAATTGGATGTAGTTCTATGTTGGATGGTGCCATTTTGAGGCTTTCTTGATTCACCAATATCCATTCCAGAGATAAATTTGTAGTAGGTGAGTAGTTGTTCATATTGTTTAAGTTTAATTCGGCTATGCTTAACTCGTTTTCCTTGGATACGGAAATAAATGTCCGTGTAGTTGTTAAATGGATAGAAGTGAATGTCTGAAGCGTCCTCCTTGATCGAGGTATTGAGCAGGTTGTCTGATAATGTTGCAGTAGGATTCAATGGTGTTCACCTCCTTTTACTTTGCAACAATATACTTTATTCGACGCGTTTTGATAAATCCCTTCTTTTTTATAAAAATTTTTGTATATAATTTTTATATTTGCAAATGATAAGCGTAAGACAGGTAATAGGGGTGGCTATGATGTCAGGGAACGATTACTTGAAATTTATGACCGAACAGGTTGTTTCGTATTTAGATTTACCATCAGAGGAAAGAAAGAAGCGAAAAGAAGCGCACAAGCAGCAGGATTCTTTCTATGCAACTCGATGGCTTGGCATGCTTCCATTTACATTAAAAATTATGTTTCAGAAGGAGAATAGCAGATAAATTTACCTGCTATTCTTTATTTTTTATAACGCATCTTGCTGCAAATACACGATACCGCCATTGATTACGTTCATAGCTATGTTCGGTTGATATCGTTTCATTAATGCTTCTTGTTCTTTTTGCATCTGCTCACTTTCTTCGTCTCCTTGGTAAAAATGCTTCAGCGTTTGAATTTCTTCCTCTAACAGCTCTGAAGATTTCTTAGCCCACGTATGTTCTTGCTCTTCAATATAGTTTGACAGAACTGCTTCCATTCGCAAGTAACCGCTTTTTATTTTAATCATTGGAGACAGTGTAAAACAATAATCGGAAATGGTTGTTTGTAATGAAAACTTCGTTAACAGATTCATCATATCTAATTTCATCATCCCGTTGACTAAATGTAAACCGATAGAAATAATTTCATCCTTCTTATGCTGACCTTGATAGCTAATTTTAAAATTAATAACTAACCAAGGATGTAAAGCGGTCTTTTCAGTTACGTCCATCGATTGAAATAGCTTTGTAAATTTTTCTTTTTCTTTTAAATGATTCATAATTTGCTGCAGGCGAGGGCTGCCAAAATGAATCCACTCACCTTGTTCATCCCGTTTTTGTGGATTTGTAATGAGCGTAAGCTGCATTGGATCTCCAGTACGGCCAATTTTTTTAATGTAGTGCCAGTAAAACGGCCGGTTCATTAACTCGCGATCCATCTGTTCATTTAATTGTATTTGTATCACACCGTCATGATTGGAAATAATTTCGCAATCCTTCGCAGAAAAGTAATCCGTTAAAAATTGGTTTAGATTAGTGATTGCCATAAAGTCTCTCCTCTGTTTCCACCATAGGATCATTTTTTGCTCCTTGAATAATGGAAGAAAGATTATTTAGTTTGATTCGTACCTCACCAGCAGAGGTGGATTCGTTATAGATGGACTCCATCTCTGATTCGATACTTGAAATATTCAGCTCAGCTAGAATATCATCTAGGTTTCCAATTACTTTTTCGAATAGGTTTATCTTTTCATATAGAAGCTTCAATATATGCTCTTCAATCGTGTTACGAATAACCAGATTATAGATATGCACATCCTTTTCTTGTCCAAAACGATGAATGCGTCCAATCCGCTGTTCAAGTCGCATTGGATTCCATGGAAGGTCATAATTAATTAGGTGGCTACAAAACTGAAGGTTAATTCCTTCACCACCAGCCTCAGTAGCAATCAAAACCTGTGCATGATCTTTAAACAGTTGTTTCATCCAGTCCTTCTTGCCGCGTTTAAATCCACCACGGAAAGGGACCGATGAAATACCGTGTTGCTGTAAATACCATTGTAAATAATATTGTGTCGCCCGGTACTCTGTAAAGACAATGACTTTCTCATCTCCTATAGATTTTATCAGTTCCACAACTTTTTCAGCTTTTACATGGTGTGGCAGCTCCTCAATTTTGGTAAGTAGCGGCTTTAATACTGCTGCATGATTATCACGCTCACTAATTTTAGATAATGACATGTAACAGGCTTCTCTTGATGAACATATTTCACGCAGGTACGTAATCTTCGAAAATGTCGAGAACGCAATTGGAGTATTAACAAGGTCATCGTATACTTCACGAGCCGTTTCTGGAAAGTCAATCCATAAGGTTTCAATTTTCCGTTTGGATTCGGTAAGCTTTGTTGCTTTTCTTGTATTTCGAATCATCACTTTTTGAATCAATTGTTTTAAATAAGGATCTTGTTCCAATTTACGTCGATCTTTACCATATTTTTCGATAAAGGAATCATAATTCCCTAAATGACCAGGGCGAAGTATTGTAATCAAATTAAAAATCTCAATCAATCGGTTCTGTACAGGTGTAGCCGTTAAAAGCAAGCAATATCTCTTCTTAATCGAACGTACAAATTGATAGTTTTTCGTTTTATGATTTTTTAGTTTATGCGCCTCATCAACTAGAATAAAGTCATACTCCGTATCGATTATTTCTTCTTGGTTTGGAGAACGCTTTGCTGTATCGAGTGAAGAGATGATAATCGGATTATCTTTCCAACTATAATTCTTCCGATGTGCGACAGCTGGGATATAAAATTTTTCATTCAATTCTTTCACCCACTGATTAACAAGGGATGCAGGAACGAGAATAAGCGCATTTTTTACTAATCCGCGAATCATGTATTCTTTTAAAATAAGTCCAGCCTCAATTGTTTTCCCTAATCCAACCTCATCTGCTAATATTGCCCGTCCATGCATCATTTCAATTGCTTGTTCAGCAACTTCGACTTGGTGATCTAAAAAGTCAACATGTGGTAGATAATCAAGTGCACGTAAACCATTAAAGGAAGGTGAGCTTGTTGTTAACTCCGCTTGATATGCCATCGAAAAGAGTTCCCAACCGGAGAAAGGTCCGTCCTTGTTAATGACTGACTCTAAATCATTGATAAAGGCAGAATCTTTTTGTAGTTCAATAGAATCCATATGTTAATCACACATCCCGTTATTAAAATTTGGATTTCACTATAATTTTTCTTTTTGATATGTTATAATTCAAAGTGAAATAGAGTTCCTTAGATACTGATACATAGTATAACCAAATATAAATATTTAATTAGCGGATGAATACAAGGGGAGAGCTTACATTATGTAACGCCGAAGGAGCAAGTTAAGAGCGAATCTCTCAGGCAAAAAAGACTCTTGTAGGACGCAACTCTGGAGAGTGTTTACTAAGCTTAGTAAACCACCCACGAAGCAAATACTTATAAGATTCATCGAATGTGTTTATAAGTATGCAACTTTCTGGTTTAAGGACAGAGATTTCTTCAGTAAGGAAGGAATCTCTATTTTTGTGCACTTTTTCAACAACTATTAGGAGGAGTGGATGGTATGAGCGAGTTGAAGCAAACACCTATCTTTTCAGAATATGAAAAATATGGGGCAAAAACAATTGATTTTGGCGGCTGGGATTTACCAGTACAATTTACCGGGATTAAACAGGAACATGAAGCAACTAGAACAAAGGCAGGATTATTTGATGTTTCTCATATGGGGGAAATCGCAGTAAAAGGTCCAAAAAGCTTAGAATTCCTGCAACATGTCGTAACAAATGACGTCTCCAAGCTAGTTCCAAATCGTGCACAATATACCATTATGTGCTATGAAAATGGTGGGACAGTCGATGATTTAATTATTTATATGCTAGCAGAGGACGATTATTTGTTAGTAGTTAATGCGGCAAATACAGAGAAAGATTTCGAATGGTTGCTTCAACATAATACGTATTCTGAAGAGGCCTTAACGATTACAAATGTTTCTGCTGATTATGTGCAATTTGCATTACAGGGTCCAAATTCAGAAGAAATTCTGCAACAACTTACAGAAACAAATCTTTCGGAAATAAAGTTTTTCCGTTTTGATGCAAATGTTTCGTTTGAAAATTCGGAACATACTGCAATCGTTTCACGTACCGGCTATACGGGGGAAGATGGATTTGAAATCTATATTGACAAATCAGAGGGACCAGCGCTGTGGAATCGACTACTTGAAATTGGTAAAGACAAAGGTCTCGAGCCAATTGGGCTTGGTGCCCGAGATACCCTTCGTTTTGAAGCAGGTCTTGCATTGTATGGTCAGGAATTATCAAAGGGTATCAGTCCAATTGAAGCAGGGCTTTCATTTGCTGTAAAAGTGAATAAAGAAGCAGACTTTATTGGAAAAACGGTTTTAAAAGAACAAGTAGAAAGTGGAACTGCAAGGAAATTAGTAGGAATTGAAATGATCGATAAAGGAATTCCGCGTCATGGGTATACCGTGTTAAAAGAAGATGATGAAATTGGGTTTGTAACATCGGGTACACAATCACCAACTTTAAACAAAAATATCGGATTAGCACTTATTGATACCAGGTTTACGGATGAAGGTACAGAATTAGAAGTCCAAGTTCGAAAACGCAAGTTAAAAGCAGTTATCGTAAAAACACCATTTTATAAACGAGATAAATAGGGAGGACATCGTAATGGAATTTCGTTATTTACCAATGACTGAAACCGATAAAAAAGAAATGCTGCAAACGATCGGAGTTTCATCAACAGATGAGCTTTTTTCAGACATTCCAAGCAGTGTACGTTTTCAAGGAGAATTGAATTTAAAGAAGCCAGCGAATGAGTACGAATTAAAAAAAGAACTAACAGAAATGGCTAATAAAAATGCTAGTTTAAGACAATATACATCCTTCCTTGGAGCTGGTGTATACGATCATTTTATTCCATCGGTTGTGGATCATGTTATTTCTAGATCTGAATTTTATACAGCATATACACCGTACCAGCCAGAAATTTCCCAAGGTGAATTGCAAGCAATTTTTGAGTTCCAAACGATGATTTCTGAACTTACTGGCATGCCTGTTGCTAACTCTTCCATGTATGATGGGGGAACCTCTTTAGCTGAAGCGGTTAATTTAAGCGCAGCACAAACAAGACGGAAAAAGGTGCTCGTTTCTCAGGCCGTGCATCCGGAATCACGTGCTGTTATTGAGACATACGCAAGAGGACAAAATGTAGAAATTGTAGAAATTGGCTTGAAAAATGGTTTAACAGATCTGGAGCATTTAGAACAAGAGTTGGATGATACGATTGCTGGTGTGGTAATACAATACCCGAACTTCTTCGGACAAATTGAACCTTTACACAAGGTGGAGGAATTAATTAAACAACAAAAGAAGACCATGTTTATCGTTTCCAGTAACCCATTAGCTCTTGGGTACTTAACACCTCCAGGTGAATTCGGTGCAGATATCGTCGTTGGTGACACGCAAGTATTCGGGATTGCTGGACAATTCGGTGGACCTCACTGTGGATACTTTGCAACAACCGAAAAATTAATGCGAAAAGTCCCTGGACGTTTAGTTGGACAAACAAAGGATGAAGATGGTGTTCGAGGATTTGTATTAACATTGCAGGCGAGGGAGCAGCATATTCGTCGTGATAAAGCGACGTCGAATATTTGTTCTAACCAAGCGTTGAATGCACTTGCTAGTTCTGTTGCAATGAGTTCTATTGGTAAGCATGGATTGCGGAAAATGGCAACTTTGAATATGCAAAAAGCTCGATATGCAATTGCGCAATGTAATGCAGCTGGATTAGAGGTTGTATATGAAAATTCAAGCTTTAATGAATTTGTTGTGAAGTTTTCTGAATCAGTACCAGCTATAAATGATAAGCTTTTTGAAAAAGGAATTATTGGCGGATACGATTTGGAACGCCATTATCCTGAATTAACGGGACATATGTTAATTGCTGTAACAGAAATTCGTACAAAAGAAGAAATCGATACGTTTGTTAAGGAATTGGGGGATATCAATGGCTAATCAAGAGTTTCCATTAATATTTGAACGTAGTAAAGAAGGAAGAACGAGCTATAGCCTACCGGACTTGGATGTGCCTGAGCTTGATTTCGATGCTGAACTGGATGACGTATATGTAAGAAAAACTCCACCAGAGTTACCAGAGGTAAGTGAACTGGAAATCATGCGTCATTATACAGGACTTTCCAACCGAAACTATGGGGTGGACTCTGGATTCTATCCGCTGGGCTCCTGTACGATGAAATATAATCCAAAAATCAATGAAGATGTTGCACGTTTGGAAGGATTCAGTCATATTCACCCATATCAAGATCCAAAGACGGTTCAAGGGGCAATGGAGATGCTCTATGACTTACAATCATCTTTAAAAGAAATTACTGGCATGCATGAAGTTTCTTTACAATCAGCCGCAGGTGCTCACGGAGAATGGACTGCATTAATGATGATTCGCGCATTTCATGAAGCGAATGGTGATTTCAATCGAACAAAAGTTATTGTTCCGGATTCTGCCCATGGTACAAATCCAGCATCAGCTGCAGTTGCCGGATTCGATGCGGTAACAGTAAAGTCAAACGAAAAAGGAATTGTAGATTTAGAAGACTTAAAACGCGTTGTTGGAGATGATACTGCTTCACTTATGCTAACGAATCCAAATACGCTTGGATTATTTGAAACAGAAATTATGGAAATGGCAGAAATTGTTCACGCTGCAGGCGGGAAATTATATTATGATGGTGCGAATTTAAATGCGATTATGGGTTATACACGTCCAGGTGATATGGGATTTGATGCTGTACATTTAAATCTTCATAAAACCTTTACTGGCCCGCATGGTGGTGGTGGACCAGGATCTGGACCTGTTGGTGTATCTAAAGAGCTCGAACCTTTCCTACCTAAACCGATTATTACGAAAAAAGAGGATCAATATGTATTCGAATATGATAGACCTCAATCAATCGGTCGTGTTAAGCCATACTATGGAAACTTTGGAATTAACCTCCGTGCCTATACGTATATTCGAACAATGGGAGCAGAAGGTCTGAAGAAGGTAAGTGAATATGCTGTGTTGAATGCAAATTATATGATGCGTAAATTGGAAAAAGCATATGAATTACCGTACAATCAGCATTGCAAACATGAATTTGTGCTGTCCGGAAGTAGACAGAAGAAATTAGGGGTACGAACATTGGATATTGCCAAACGACTACTCGACTTTAATTACCATCCACCTACCATTTATTTCCCTTTGAATGTGGAGGAAGGCTTGATGATTGAGCCGACAGAGACAGAGTCGAAGGAAACATTAGATGGATTTATTGATGCGATGCTTCGAATTGCTGAGGAAACAGAAAATAATCCTGAAATTGTACAGGAAGCACCACATAATACAATCGTGAAACGAATGGATGAAACTACAGCAGCAAGAAAACCTATTTTAAGATTTTATAAATAACGTTAAATAAAAATAAGCCCGAGGAATCTCAGGGCTTATTTTTATTGGTTTTTAGATTTAATTTTACCGGTCCATTTCTTGAAACCGCCTTTTAAATGGTAAATATCCTGAAAGCCTTTTTTGTGAAGTAATTGTGCTGCTCTTGCAGAACGAGTACCACTTTGACAATAAAGATACACAGGCTTATCTTTACGCATTTCAATTAAACGCTGACGCATTTGACTTACAGGAATATTTCTTGCTCCAAGAATATGACCTCTGTCAAATTCTTGAGGCTCTCTCACATCTATTAATTGAGCTTTCCGATATCCTTCTCGGAATTGATCTTCCGTTAGTACTTTCAAATAGTTACGTTGTCTATAATAGCGGAATAAACCAACTGCAAGCAAGACAACTACGGCAATAATTAAAAACTCCATTTTACTTCCCCCGTCTGTCCAAAAAATGTTCATTATCTATTCTATTATATGGGTTGATACGGTATTTTTCAAAGTTTTTCTCTATCATTAAAAAAAAGTACGCGATTTGTTGTTTGTAACATAAAATAATTGCTTAAAAGGTCATCGAATTTCATGTAGCGAAGATTATTTCCTTCTAGCAGATTATTCAATTTAAACTTTCCTAATTCATACTTGACAAAATGAATTACACATGAATTTTGCCCATATATAGTACGTATTTAAAAAATTAACACTATATATCGTTTAACTTAGGCTTGTTTTGTGGTATTGTAGTAACGTTGAATTTTGTAAAGAAAGGTTTAAAGGAGAGATTAAATGTCGATTATGACAAAGGAAACAAACAGGATTGATGTGGAAGCACTAAACAAAGATATAGAACTATTTCCTCCTGTACACCCGATTACACCAGATATGAAATTGACCCATAAGGGTGTTTCTCGCTTGGTCATGCTCGATCGGTATGCGTTTAAGGATACAGAAAAGAAAACCTTGAAAACTGGAGATTTTGTCGTTTTAACAGTGAAAGCTGATCCGAAATTTCCGGCGAGGGGTCTAGGATTTGTTAAAGCAATTAATTGGCAGGAAAATAAAGCGAGTGTTCAAGTGGACACAGAATTTATCTCCGTGCTTGATGATGAACAAGAAGCAGCGACGGGGATTATTGAACGATCTCTTGACGTAATCGAAAAACCATTAGAAGTATATTATGAACAAATCGCAAAACGAAATGCAGCTGGATTAGCGAATGTAGAAAAGACTGAAGAAAAAGAGCAATATTGGTTTGAGACATTTAATCAAGAGCTTGCGGAATTAAACTTCATTCCGGCAGGACGTGTCTTATACGGAGCAGGGGCAGATACAGATGTAACTTACTTTAACTGTTATGTGATGCCTTATGTAAAAGACTCAAGGGAAGGGATTTCTGATCATAGAAAGCAAGTAATGGAAATTATGTCTCGTGGGGGCGGAGTTGGAACGAACGGTTCAACCTTACGTCCAAGAAACGCATTAGCAAGAGGTGTGAATGGGAAATCTTCTGGGTCTGTTTCATGGCTTGATGATATCGCAAAGCTGACACATCTTGTGGAACAAGGTGGATCCCGCAGAGGCGCTCAAATGATTATGTTAGTAGATTCTCACCCTGATATTATTGAGTTTATTATTTCTAAAATGCAGAACCCAAGAATTCTCCGTTATCTGATTGAAAATACCGACGATGAACAAATCAAACGGCTGGCAGAAGAAAAACTGAAATTTGCACCTTTAACAGAAACAGAATTTGATCTTTATCAGAGTGTCGTAAATTATAAAACAATGCCTGGTCTTGGTGGTTTCACTGAGGCTGCAATTCGTGAAGCAGATGATAAACTCAGTGCAGGGGGAACATACTCTGTTCACAACCCTGAATTTCTGACAGGTGCAAATATCTCCGTATGTATTACAAAAGAATTTATGGAAGCCGTTGAAAATGACGATATGTATGAACTGCGCTTTCCAGATGTAGAAAATTATACTAAAGAAGAAATGGCTTTTTATAATGAAAAATGGCATGAAGTTGGCGATGTCCGTAAATGGGAAGCGATGGGGTATGGTGTACGTACCTATCGTAGGATAAAAGCAAAAGAATTATGGAACTTGATTAATGTGTGTGCAACGTATTCCGCAGAACCTGGAATATTTTTCGTCGACAATGCAAACGACATGACGAACGCCAAAGCATATGGACATCAAGTAGTAGCAACGAACCCATGTGGTGAGCAACCCCTTGCACCATATAGTGTGTGTAATTTAGCAGCTGTAAATCTAGCTGAAATGGTCAATAAAGAAACAAAAACAGTTGACTATGAAAAATTAAAACAAACTGTAAAAACAGGCGTAAGAATGCAGGACAATGTTATTGACGCAACTCCTTATTTTCTAGAAGAAAATAAAAAACAAGCACTCGGAGAACGTCGTGTAGGACTTGGTGTAATGGGGATGCACGATTTATTAATTTACTGCGAAACAGCTTACGGCTCAGTTGAAGGCAATGAGCTAGTAGATAAAGTGTTCGAAACAATTGCAACAACTGCATATGAAACATCCATTGAAATTGCTAAAGAAAAAGGTAGTTTTCCATTTTTAATTGGAGAAACAGAGGAAGAAACTTTGGATCTTAGAAAAGCATTTATAAGTACAGGTTATATGAAAAAAATGCCTGAATCGATTCGAGAAGCTATACTAACGTATGGTATTAGGAATTCACATTTATTGACTGTTGCTCCTACTGGCAGCACAGGTACAATGGTGGGTGTTTCAACAGGATTAGAGCCATACTTCTCCTTCTCGTATTTCAGAAGCGGAAGACTTGGGAAGTTTATAGAAGTAAAAGCAGACATCGTACAAGAGTATTTAGATAGCAATCCAAATTCAGATCCAGATAATCTGCCACATTGGTTTGTGACTGCAATGGACCTTTCACCTGAAGCGCATGCAGATACCCAGTGTGTCATACAGCGTTGGGTAGATAGCTCGATATCAAAAACAGTAAATGCACCGAAAGGGTACACGGTTGATCAAGTAGAAAATGTTTATCAAAGACTTTACAATGGTAGAGCAAAAGGTGGAACGGTATATGTAGATGGAAGTCGTGATTCTCAAGTACTTACATTGAAAGCAGAAGAAAACACGGTAGGTGAACAAACTGAACTATTTACGGATACTGAAAAACCGAAAGTTGTTTTAATGGACACGATTCAGGAGTTAGAACGAACAAACGTTACGATTGGTTCAGAAATTGGTGACACTTGTCCGGTGTGTAGAAAGGGAAGTGTAGAAGAAATCGGTGGATGCAACACATGCACAAGCTGTGGTGCACAATTAAAATGTGGTCTGTAATCGTTAGAAGAAGAGTCAGCATTGGCTCTTCTTCTTTGTTTTCCCATCTAAAATAATATAACTTGTGTTAATTTGTCTTTTCCTGTATCCTCATAGTAGAGAAACAGTTTTGCCCTAAACAAAAAATATTCTTGAAACGAGGAGATCTAACATGCCTACTCCAAGTATGGAAGATTATATCGAACAAATATATAACTTAATTGAAACGAAGGGATATGCCCGTGTATCCGATATTGCGGAAGCATTAGAAGTGCATCCATCTTCTGTTACAAAAATGGTACAAAAATTAGATAAAGACGAATACTTAAACTATGAAAAATATAGAGGTTTTGTACTGACTGCGAAAGGGAAAAAAATTGGAAAGCGTTTAGTATTTAGACATGAGCTTCTAGAAGAGTTTCTAGAAATCATCGGGGTAGAAAAAGATAATATTTACAATGATGTAGAAGGTATTGAGCATCACCTAAGCTGGAATTCAATCGATCGAATTGGAGATCTTGTCAATTACTTTAAAACAGATTCCGCAAGACAGGAAGAATTAAAAAAAGTTCAAGCGGAGAGTGTAAAAGAATAAACACCAAAACCATACAGCTCACGAAAGAGCTGTATGGTTTTTTATATGAGAAGTAAATAATGATTGAACGTATTCCTCTTGGACTCACTGCGACTATGGGGTGCTCATGTAGATTTAAGATCTCTATACGCCACGGCAATCTAACCGACATTGTTCTATTCTAAGCGTTTTCGCTTATATATATAAAGAGATTACCCTTTCGTTTCACCTTACGATGTTAGGACAGTGGACTTCATGAAAAAATAAACGTGGGGAGAGTGCGGATGAAGATTGATGCAGTGTTTTCTGGTGGGGGAGTAAAAGCGTTTGCTTATGTCGGAGTACTCGAAAGTATGAAAGAACAACAACTTCAACTAGTGCGAGTAGCAGGAACTTCTGCAGGTGCAATTGTCGGGTCATTAGTAACTGCTGGATATGAAATAAACGAGATTGAAGCGTTTATTCATGAACTTGACTTAACAGAATTTATTGATCCGCCACTTCTAACGAGGCTACTGCCTTTTACTAAGTGGTTTTTCTTGTATAGCCAGCTCGGGATTAATAAAGGTAATAAACTGGAAAGTTGGCTAGAGGAACTTTTAGCTAGAAAGAACATTCGCACATTCCATGATATAAAAGACGGTTACTTTAAGGTTGTTGTTAGCGACCTTTCTTTAGGAAAGCTTATTGTCATACCCGATGATTTAGAACGCGTGTATGGAATTGAGGCCAATTATTTCCCAGTTGCAAAAGCTGTTCGAATGAGTGCAGGATTTCCGTTTTTCTTTATGCCAAAAAAGATGCCTGGCATGTATAAAAAGAAAAGCATTATAGTTGATGGTGGACTTTTAAGTAACTTTCCATTATGGATATTTGACAATGGAGACGATACAAAAAAGAGGCCCGTACTAGGAATTAAATTGACGGACGCAACGGAAAAGGGAATCGGACCAAGGGATATTAAAAACGCCCTAGATATGTATCAAGCATTATTCTCTACTATGAAGCAAGCGCATGATGCCAGGTATGTCTCTAAAAACGATGAAAAAAATATTCTGTTTGTTCCCGTTGCCAGTACAGGTGCAGTTAACTTCCATATTTCAGAAAAAGCAAAAAAAGAATTAATCCAAAGTGGCAAAGAGAACGCCGATCAATTTTTAAAGCGATGGTCGACCTAAAGATTCCTCAATTGTCATGTAAATCTTTAAGGCTTCAGCAACTTGTTTGGGAGTAGGTTACTTACATTTTATAATTGCTAATTATTAAAAAAAGACCGGCTATAAAGAAGCTCGGTCTTTTCGTTTTGCTTTATTTCCTTCAATTACTTTTAAATGAGTAGCACGTTTACTTCGCTTTTTCTTTTGTGTAACAACTGGCTTTGTCTGTTTGGCTACGGTAGGAGATGAAGGTTGTTTGTACTTTGACTTTGATTGCTTCACTGCCTTTTTGTACTTTTTCATGTCATCGGAATTAGAAGGATTCCTTTTGTTAAGTACAAAATAATAAAGCAGAGCGAATACAGCCACCCCAATACCAATCATGATTAAGATGTTTGTTAGGAAGTTAATTGTATTTCCGAAAAGCTGTGAAATTAAACCGATAACTGCTAACCCAATGATCAGGTAAACAACAATAGAAAATTTACTACGGCCCATAAAAATTCCTCCTTCCACAGTCTTGTAATATAATAATAGTCTTTTACTATTGTATATACCACTAAAGTGCACGTTTATATCCTTTTTTTACAAATTAAATTAATATATGTTTCCTGTTAGAAATTGTTTCCTAATTCACACAAAAA
Source organism: Oceanobacillus polygoni (assembly GCF_008304605.1). Lineage (GTDB taxonomy): Bacteria > Bacillota > Bacilli > Bacillales > Amphibacillaceae > Oceanobacillus > Oceanobacillus polygoni. The sequence goes on from NZ_PIJY01000020.1 coordinate 108,644, forward strand.
TATTCAGTATAGGATATGTTTACCTAATTCTATTTTACTCGAAAAAATTGTTTACAACTAGCCTAATATTTTCAAACGGTATTTGTTTGTAATGATTTGTTTGCAGGTGTTTGGTCATAATAATATTTGGAGGTGTAATAACAATGAAGGCGGAGAAACAATCACACACATCTAATTCAGAAGAACAATTTTCATTAATGTCTAGATCCCTTTTTACTGGATTGGTCGGAGGTATAGCTTTAGGCTGTGCTTGGTGTATTTTATATTATTTTAATTTTAGTGAAATATCACCTAAATCTTTTGTACTAAACTCGTGGATTGACGCTAAATGGGTAGATACATGGCTCGGAGATCTTATCACGATACTTATTGTCGGACTGCTTTCCATGGTTGCAGCTTTAATTTATCATTGTGTATTTAAAAAGATTTATTCGATGTGGATGGGAGTTGTATATGGAATCATTCTGTGGGGAATCATCTTTGTCCTTGTACAACCAATTTTTACGAATGTGCCGAATATAACAGATAGTACGTTTTATACCAATTTATCGACCATTAGTTTATTCATTCTTTACGGAACATTTATCGGATTTTCGATTTCCTTTGACTATTATGATTTAAAGGTACAATTAAGGAAGCAATCACAGGAATAGCTTTATTGGACATAGAAGTAAAAATACTCAAATGAAGCGATTTATGTTAGACTTAATTGTACAAAAATAACAAATTGTAACCGTTAAACGATTGAGAGGGAGAAACGATGGAAAAACTGAATAAACTACGAAAAGCACTGGAAAAAAATAAGCTTGATGCGATTCTAATTACGAGTCCAATCAACCGAAGATATGTTACCGGTTTTACGGGTACAGCAGGTATTGCATTGGTATCTCTTGATGACGCCAGATTGATAACTGATTTTCGTTATACGGAGCAAGCAAATGAACAAGCAAAAGAGTTTAAGGTGATTGAGCATAAGCAGCTTATTGAAGGGGAAATCACAGATCAACTAAACCATATGCAAATTAAACGGCTTGGCTTTGAACAGGATTATGTGACATTTACACAATATGAAAATTACAAAAACAACTTTCATGCGGAACTAATTCCTGTTAGTGGATTAGTGGAGGAACTTCGTTTAATTAAAACAAATGAAGAGCTAAATACGATGAAAAAGGCAGCTAAAATTGTAGACGATGCGTTTGTGCATATACAAAAGTTTATTAAACCGGGTGTAAAAGAAATCGATATTTCGAATGAGCTTGAATTTTATATGCGTAAACAAGGTGCGACATCTTCTAGCTTTGATACTATTGTAGCGTCAGGATTTCGTTCAGCATTGCCACATGGTGTTGCCTCAAATAAAGAAATCCAGTCAGGTGAATTAGTTACATTAGATTATGGTGCATTATATGAAGGCTACTGCTCGGATATCACGAGAACTGTTGCAGTTGGAAAAATTTCAAGCGAATTACGAGAAATATATGATATAGTATTAGAGGCAAATCTTCGTGGAGTAAATGGAATTAAACCGGGAATAACAGGTAAAGAAGCAGATGCCCTAACGAGAGACTTTATTACAGAAAAGGGCTATGGTGAAAACTTTGGACATTCTACAGGGCACGGCTTAGGTCTAGAAGTTCATGAGGGGCCTGGATTATCCTATCGCTCGGATAAAGTTCTGGAAAAAGGGATGGTAGTTACGGTTGAACCTGGAATCTATGTGCCTGGAGTTGGTGGCTGTAGAATTGAGGACGATATTGTGCTAACAGAATCTGGAAACGAGAGACTAACCTTTGCTCCAAAAGAATTGATACAACTCTAGGGATACATAAAGGAGGAAATAAAATGATTTCAGTGAATGATTTTAAAACAGGTTTAACAATTGAAGTAGACAATGGCATCTGGCAGGTATTAGAATTTCAACACGTAAAGCCAGGAAAAGGCGCTGCATTTGTACGCTCTAAACTACGTAATTTAAGAAACGGCAATATCCAGGAAAAAACATTCCGTGGTGGAGAAAAGGTTGGTAAAGCCCATATTGAAAATAAAAAAATGCAGTATTTATATGCATCTGGTGATGCTCATGCCTTTATGGATACCAACACATATGAGCAAATTGAACTTCAGACAAGTCAGATTGAAGAACAATTAAAATTTATGAAAGAAAACATGGAAGTACACGTAATCAGTTATGAAGGCGAAGTGCTTGGGGTTGATCTTCCTAACAACGTTGAATTGGAAGTTATTGAAACGGAACCTGGGATTAAGGGAGATACTGCAAGTGGTGGTTCAAAACCAGCTAAGTTAGAAACTGGCCACTCGGTTCAAGTACCATTTTTCGTAAACCAAGGTGATGTTTTAGTTATCAATACATCAGATGGAAAATACGTATCAAGAGCATAATCGTATAAGTTCTTCTTTGAAAAAGCTGCCTTACAGAGGTATTCAATTCTCTGTAAGGCAGCTTTTTGTTGTTTTTGCAAGATTATCTAAAAAGGAAATAGCAATACATCATCAACACATTCCATGTTTTCTGACTTTTATAAGAACGATGAAGCAGCTTGGGTCATAAATTATCTAATCCGACATACATTTACTATAAAGCAGCTTCCAAATAAAGTGGGGAATTAGATGGACGAGATTATGTGTTTGTTTCCAAATGATATGAGACAAGCTATCCAACTTGAAGTTAAAAACAGATGGCAAATGCTACAGGAAATCCGTGTGCGATTAAATCGCCCAATTGAGTTAATTTTTGATGACACGACAGAATGGGTAAAAAACCTTACACCTCAAATGAAAGAGGCTACTTATTTAATTAATCAGCTCAGTCAGTTTTCTTTATATCGGTTGGAGGACGAATTGCGGGAGGGTTATATCACAATCGAGGGAGGACATCGGGTTGGGATTGCCGGGAAAGTAACGACTACCGGAAGCCATGTAAAAGCAATACAGGATATAACTTTCTTTAATATCCGCATTGCTAAAGAAAAGCCTGGAGTTGCCTTACCAATTATCCCGCATATATACAGGGGGAACTATTTGAATACATTAATCATCGGACCTCCACAGACAGGAAAAACGACATTGATTCGAGATTTAACTCGTTTGATTTCCAATGGTTCAAGAGAGATTACGCCGAAGAAGGTCGGAGTTGTTGATGAGCGCTCCGAAATAGGTGCCTCGATTAAAGGAATTCCGCAGCACAATCTAGGGTTACGGACAGATGTAATGGATGCATGTCCAAAGGCTGATGGAATGATGATGCTTGTTCGATCAATGTCACCAGATGTGATGGTCGTTGATGAAATAGGGAACCAAAAGGATATTGATGCGTTGATGGAAGCGGTTAACACAGGTGTTACTGTAATCTGTTCGATACATGGTGGGAGTGTAAACGAATTAAAAAGACGTCCCTCTTTGAAACCGATTTTCAATCAGCATATTTTCGAACGATTTATTGTATTAAAAAGAGATACAAGCCCTGGTCGCATTAGCCAAGTGCTCGACCAGAATGAAAATAATTTGTTTGAGAAATCAAGGGGTGTGACAGATGAAGTGGATTGGAGCACTGCTTTTAATAGGCACAGCCACCTTGGCAGGATTTGAATGGAGCTATAGGTTAACGAAACGACCAAAGCATATTCGTCAATTGAAAAGTGCTTTACAAATTCTCGAGGCTGAAATCATCTATAGCCAAGTGGCTCTATTCGATGCATTTCTATCGGTTTCTAAAAAAATACCAAATCCATTACGAGGATTCTTTGCTTCTCTAGGGAAGGAAATGCAGGGAGAAGCAGTCGACTTTTTTGCAGTTTGGGAGAGCCAAGTAGATGAGCTAATTAGAAAATCAAGTATGCATGAAAATGAAAAAGAAATATTAAAGCAATTCGGTAGAACTCTTGGTCAGCATGATATAAATCAACAGCAAAAGCATATTCAGTTGACCATTGTTCATTTAGACAGAGAGCTAGAAGAAGCCATTGATAACGATCGTAAATATGGAAAAGTTGCAAAGAGCTTAGGTGTATTAAGTGGGGTATTTATTGTGTTGCTACTCATTTGAAATGAAAGAAAGGAGCATTTTTATGTTCACAGATGCATCCATTCTCTTCCAGATAGCTGGAATAGGAATAATCGTAGCATTGATTCACACGATTTTGAAGCAAATGGGTAAAGAAGAAATTGCTCAATTTGCCACACTACTCGGGTTTATTATTGTGCTTGTTATTGTAATCAATGGGCTCTCTGATCTGTTTCAGCAAATTAAATCTGTATTTTTGTTTTAGTACGTATAGACAACCTCTTTTAGGAGCTAAAAGAAATGGATATCCTGCAGATTGCTATATTAGGCGTAGTAGCTAGCATTTTATATATTGTTTTAAAAGATGTTAATAAGTCCTTTGCTTTTTTCCTTATTCTTATTACAGGAATTATTATTTTTCTTGCGGTCATTCATCAAATTAGTGTAATATTCCAAACCATTCAGTCGTTAGGGCAAAAGGCAAATATCGAAGGACTTTACTTGGAAACAATTTTAAAAATTATTGGTATATCTTATATTGCAGAATTAGGTGCGAATTTAACAAAAGACGCAGGGCTTGGTTCTGTTGCGCATTACATTGAGCTTTCGGGGAAAATTTTCATCTTATTACTTGCAGTTCCAATCATAACCGCAGTAATTGAGGCGATTATTAGCTTTTTACCATCCGTATAAATAATCTGTACTGGTTGAAGGGAGCAAACGGGGTGAATGAAATCATATAAAATAATAATCCTATTTCTACTCGGAACTGTTTTTTTCTTGAGTGGACAAGCTACTGTTTCTGCGGCTACAGCTAATGACATAAATATGGATGATAGTATTCTTCAAGAGATCTCTCTTGATGGTGTAGGGAGCTATTGGGAGCAGCTAGTTGAGGATTACGGCGGTTATTTACCTGAGATTGAAAAAACGAGTATCTATGAATTTGTCAAAAATCAAGATTCCTTTTCGATAAAAAATACAATTGTTGCATTTATCGAATACTTATTTCATGAACTAATTGCAAATGGCAAGCTATTAGGAACCTTAATAATGCTCACCTTGTTTTCTGTAATACTACAAACGATGCACAGTGCCTTTGAGCGAAATGCAGTCAGTAAAATTGCTTATTTTGTCATCTATTTGGTACTTATTTTTATTGCGCTAAACAGCTTCTATGTTGCTGTATCTTATACACAAGAAGCAATCGACATGATGAAAGGATTCATGATTGCTTTACTTCCGCTTGTGTTAGGGATGATGGCTAGCTTTGGAAATGTGATTGCCGTTTCTTTCTTTCATCCAATTATCATTTTTCTTATTAATTTCAGTGGAATTTTAGTTTCGACGTTTATTCTACCGTTGCTGTTTCTTTCGGCCATGCTACTAATAGTCAGTAGTTTAAGTGAAAACTACAAGGTGACGCATCTGGCAAATCTATTTAAAACGGTTGGACTTGGAGCTTTAGGCATATTTTTAACCATTTTTTTAGGAGTGATATCTGTTCAAGGTACAGCAGCGGCTATTCAGGACGGTTTAGCAATGAAAACGGCTAAGTTTGTTACCGGAAATTTCATTCCTGTAGTCGGGAGAACATTTACAGATGCTGCAGATACGATATTAAGTGCATCGCTTGTACTGAAAAATGCTGTTGGTATGGCTGGATTATTGATTATTTTACTAATAGTACTTTTTCCAGCATTAAAAATAGCGGCAGTCGCATTGATCTATAAAATAGCTGCTGCAGCACTACAGCCAATAGGAGGCGGTCCAGTCATTACAGCTTTGAATACAATTAGCAATTACATTTTATATATTCTTGCATGCTTACTAGCTGTGTCCTTAATGTTTTTATTGGCCATTGTTATTATCGTTTCTGCTAGTAATATAACTATCCTGCTGAGATAAGGTGATGTTCGATGGATGTAATTATACAATGGGTAACTCAGATTATTTTATTTATCATTCTTGCTGCAATCATTGATTTACTTATTCCAGTAGATTCGATGAAAAAGTATGTCAAGTTGGCAGTCGGACTCATATTAATTCTGATCCTTCTAAAGCCCGTATTCTACTTATTTGATGCAGATATTGAACAAGCTGTCGAAACGTCTATTGACCAGCTGGATCAAGCTTATCGGCAAGATGAAAATATAGAAAATCAAATAGAATTTCAAAAAAAAGAGATACAAAACAGTCAACATGCATATATTTTAGAACAAATGACTGTCCAACTGAAAAATATAGCTGAGGGCCCCTTGAAGGAGGAATTCCAAGTGGAGATTACGAGCATCGACTTTACATTTGAAGAAGAAGTGGAAAATCTATCCTTCGAGGATTTAGTAGAAGTCATTGTTTATATAAAGGAATTAGAGAACGAGGAGGGAGCGGTGGATACAGTTGAAGAAATAGTCATTGATTCTCAGCATAATGATCAAGAAAGTGTAGAGGAAAAAGAAGAAGTTGGAGCAGAAATTACAGCATCGCTAATGGATGTATGGGAGTTAACAGATAAGAAAGTATCTATTTATTGGGAGGGAGGGACATCATGAAATCGAACTTAGACAATTTCTTTCGACCAAAAAAAACGGAGGGAGACAAGCCTCCATCAAAGAAAGTTGGATATCTTATCATTTTAGGGTTGACAGGGGTATTCCTAATTATTGTCAGTAATATTTTTTCATCAGAGGACGAGCCTGACCTTGATATTCAGCCACAAGGAGAAACGGAGAACATAGCGAATGCCGATGATGCAGCAGAAATGTCTTCTTCCGATATAAGTCATGTGGAAGAACGTTTAGGACAAGAATTAGCTGCAATGCTTAATAAAATTCAACTTGTAACAGAAGCAGAGGTTATGGTTAATCTGAATGCTACGAGTGAACAAATTTATGAAAAAAATACTACGAAAGGTCAGCAGATTACCGATGAGTCTGATCGAAATGGCGGAACGAGGAAGATTGAAGACAATACAGAAGACAGTCAAGTGGTAACAATACGAAAAGGTGATCAAGAAATGCCATTATTAGTTCAAACAAAGCAACCTGAGGTGAGGGGGGTGTTTGTAGTAGCAAAAGGAGCTGATCAGCCCTCTGTCAAAAATCAAATTGTTGAAGCAGTTTCACGCGTTCTTGATGTTCCAACCCATAAAATTTCTGTGATGCCAAAAAACTAGGAGGAAATAGTATGTTAAAAAAACAAACGGTATGGCTCTTGACTATGTTAAGTTTAATGATTGTGCTAAGTGTCTATTATATGCTTTCCCCAAATGGTGATGATTTAGCATATATAGAAGATGGACAACCAGCTAGTGAGGAAGCTTCTACCACAACGGATGTTGGAAATATAGAAGGGACAGAAGATGCAGAGGTTGATGATATTACAAACCTTGGTCAAGATGAATTATTTGCAACAATTCGTATGGAAGTACAAGATGACCGTAGCAAGAGAATAAGTCGTCTTACAGATGTAGTTGCGTCAGCTAGCGCCAATGCAGAAGAAAAAGAGGAAGCACTTAATGAAATCGATGTATTAGAAAATCTAGATGCTAAAGAGGCTATACTTGAAGAACAAATTGTTGGTGCAACGGGCTATGAGGATGTTCTTGTCCGCACAGATTCAGAAAAGGTACATGTACATGTGAAGGTCGATGAATTGACAGCTACAGAAGTTGTAAACATTATGCAAATGGTACGTGATGAATTTGGAGAAGAAGTAAAGACAGAAGTAAACTTTCAACCAACAGGGAAATAAAAACAATCAGGAATTCACAACAGCAGAACCATTGAATTATTCTTTCATAACTCGTAAAATCCAGACGTAATCCTATGTCTGGATTTCTTTATTTTATTTATTAAATTTCAACTTTAAGTAATTCCCTTTTTATAATTATGTGCTTATCTCAGTCAACAATTGAAGTAGGGTTCGTAACTTTATCGCTTCTTTCAATTCGCATTGCTACAGCAATACTGCTATAATTAAACGTAGAGTAGCTATTAAAATGTACTTAAATATAACCAAGGCTTGATGTTTTACAATGTTTTATCGTAAAATGTTAGGAGGAATTATTAGTACCTAATATTAAATGCTTGATATTGTACAAATAATTAGCAAATGAACTTGAAAATAAGAGGAGTGCCAAACATGTTAAAAGTACAAGAAATTCGTGAGATTATTCAACTAATCGATCAATCTTCCATTACGGAATTTACTTATGAAGTAGAAGGTGCAAGTATATCTTTAAAGAAAGCAGGTAATGAGAACGTAGCTATCGTTTCCGATGCTGCTATCCAGCAAGCTAAACCTGTACAAGAAAAACCCCAAGCTCAAGTAGTAGAACAACCAGTGAATCCAGAAGTTCAACCAGCTGCTACAAACACAGCAAATTATGATCATGAAATTGTATCTCCAATGGTTGGAACGTTCTATGCTGCTTCTTCACCAGAAAGTGATCCATTTGCTACAAAAGGGAGTTCTGTAGAAGCAAATACGATCGTATGTATTGTAGAAGCAATGAAATTATTTAATGAGATTGAAGCGGAAATCTCCGGTGAAATCGTAGAAGTACTTGTTGAAAATGGTGAACTAGTTGAATACGGTCAACCATTATTCAGAGTAAAGAAGAAGTAAGGGGATGTCGCAATTGATTAAGAAGTTATTAATTGCTAACAGAGGAGAGATTGCAGTCCGCATTATCCGAGCTTGTAAAGAACTTGATATTGAAACGGTTGCTATATACTCTGAAGCAGATAAAGAATCATTACACGTTCAACTAGCAGATGAGGCTTATTGTGTTGGGCCGAAATTAAGCAAAGACAGCTATTTGAACTTCACAAATATTATAAGTGTCGCAACAATGACCAATGTAGACGCAATCCATCCTGGGTATGGATTTTTAGCTGAGAATGCTGATTTTGCTGAAATCTGCAGGGAGTGCAATATTATCTTTGTTGGACCATCTCCGGAAGCAATTCAAAAAATGGGAATAAAAGATGTTGCAAGAGAAACGATGAAGCGTGCGGATGTGCCAATCGTTCCTGGTTCGGATGGAATTATTGAAAATGAAGCACAAGCTAAAGAAATTGCAGCTGAAATTGGCTATCCAGTTATTATTAAAGCTACTGCAGGTGGTGGTGGTAAAGGTATCCGGGTTGCACGAACGGAAGAAGACCTTATAAAGGGTATTCAAGTAACACAAAAAGAAGCAGAAACGGCATTCGGAAACCCTGGTGTGTATATTGAGAAATTCATTGAAGATTTCCGCCATGTGGAAATCCAGGTTATAGCAGATACGTTTGGTAATACGGTGCATCTCGGTGAACGAGACTGTACGATTCAAAGAAGATTGCAGAAACTAATCGAAGAGACACCATCTCCAGCAATAACTCCAGATATAAGAGAGAGAATGGGGGCAGCATCGGTAAATGCAGCTAAAGCTGTTAACTATGTTGGTGCAGGTACGATTGAATTTATTTTTGATCGTACGAGTAAACAATTTTACTTTATGGAAATGAATACGCGTATTCAAGTAGAGCATCCAGTTACGGAAATGGTTACCGGCGTTGATTTAATTAAAGAACAAATTCGAATTGCAAACGGGGAAGAGCTATCGTTTGAACAAGCGGATATCGAATTTAACGGTTGGTCGATTGAATGTCGTATTAATGCAGAGAATCCATTTAAGAACTTCATGCCTTCAGCTGGGGAGATTAACATGTACTTACCACCTGGTGGACTAGGAGTTCGGATTGATTCTGCGGCTTATTCTGGATATAACATACCTCCATATTATGACTCCATGATCGCTAAATTGATTACGCATGCCCCAACAAGGGAAGAAGCAGTTAAGCGTATGAAGCGTGCATTGGATGAATTTGTAATCGAGGGTGTCCACACAACGATTCCGTTTCATCGTTTAATTATGAGCAATGATGTGTTTAAACACGGGGATTTCAATACGAACTTCCTAGAAGAACATCCTATACTTGAAAACGAAAAGTAATTATTTCTAATTAGGAGTGATAACATGAGTGAACAACCATTGTTAAATGTAAGTGACAATACTGCTTTGGGGAAAGTAGAAATTGCTCCTGAGGTTATAGAGGTTATTGCGGGAATTGCTGCTACAGAGGTAGATGGCGTCCATGCAATGCGAGGTAATTTTGCTACTGGTGTAGTTGAACGGTTTGGCAAAAAAGCGCACAATAAAGGGATTAAAGTGGAGCTGTTAGAGGATGGAGTTACCATTGATGTGTACGTTATATTAAACTTTGGTGTATCTATTCCGCAAGTTGCACAGAAGCTTCAAACCAATATTAGACAGACATTAACAAACATGACTGCACTCGAGCTAAAAGAGATTAATGTTCATGTAGTTGGTGTTCAAATGAGTGGCAGAGAAGAATTAGAAGCACAAGAATAATTGATAGCATGCACAGGCCTAGGCTACCAGGCCTGTGCTTTATTTATTCCATACATTCTAGCATTGACCAATCAATCATGTTATTATTTGTAAGAGATATAATAAATTGCGGACACATATAAAGGAGTTATGAACGATGAAACGACATACCGCTAGAGAAAAAGCGTTCCAATTGCTTTTTCAGTTAGATATAAATGACAATGATCCAAATCAAGCTATCGAGGAGTTTTTAGAAAGCGAAGAGCGTGATGCTTTTTTGAAAGCATTAGTAGAAGGCGTTACTGCGCAAAAATCTACTATTGATTCGATTATTTCAGAGAACCTTGAGAATTGGACATTGAATCGGGTTGCTTCTGTAGAGCGAACCATTTTACGAATTGCTACTTATGAACTGCGTTATATGGAAGATATACCAAACAATGTATCCATCAATGAAGCGGTAGAATTAGGTAATACATATGGTGATGATAAATCAGGTAAATTTATTAATGGTGTTTTATCAAAAATTGTAGGTTAAGAAAGGATGGGGAAGGATGACAGCAGAAATTATCAATGGGAAAGACTTATCAACAGAATTAAAGCTAGAAATGAAAGCAGAGGTAGAGGCTCTAAAGGAAAAAGGGTTGATACCTCATTTAACGGTTGTTTTAATTGGAAATAACCCTGCGTCTAAATCGTATGTAAAAGGAAAAGAGAAGGCTGCTGCCGAAACGGGCATCTCATCTTCCATAGTTGAATTGCCTGCATCGACTACGGAAACAGAATTGCTGCAATTGATTCAGGAGCTAAATGAAGATACCTCAGTCCATGGTATCCTTGTACAGCTTCCACTTCCAGAGCAAATTAGAGAAAAGAAAGTGATTGAAGCAATACACCCAGATAAGGATGTAGATGGCTTTCATCCAATTAACATTGGAAAAATGATGGCTGGTGAGGATACCTTTCTTCCGTGCACACCATACGGCATTATTACCATGTTAAAATCAAAAAATATTAAAATTGAAGGTAAGCATGCTGTTGTAATTGGACGTAGCAACATTGTAGGTAAACCGGTGGGACAACTTCTGCTCAATGAAAATGCAACAGTTACGTATTGCCATTCACGAACAAAAAATCTTCAAGAACTCGCAGCAAATGCAGATATTCTAATCGCCGCTATTGGAAGGGCGCATGCCATCACTGCTGACTACATTAAAGAGGGAGCAGTAGTCATTGATGTTGGGATTAACCGTTTAGAGAACGGTTCGTTAACTGGTGATGTGGATTTTGAAAGTGCAAAGGAAAAAGCATCCTATATCACTCCAGTTCCAAGAGGTGTTGGACCAATGACAATTACGATGTTATTAAAAAACACGATTAAAGCTGCAAAGGGACTGTCCAACATTGAAGGATAACTATTTGACAGTCACAGCACTGACAAAATATCTGAAGCGAAAAATGGATACGGACCCACATTTACGAAATATATGGTTGCGTGGTGAAATTTCTAATTTTAAGCATCATAGTCGTGGTCATATGTACATGACAATTAAAGATGATCAAGCTAAAATACAAGCTGTGATGTTCGCTGGTAATAATCGTAACATGAAGTTCCAGCCAGAAAATGGAATGAACGTTCTGATTAAAGGGGAGCTCAGTGTATATGAAGCATACGGACAATATCAGCTTTACATCGGGCAAATGGAGCCCGATGGTATTGGAGCACTTTATTTAGCGTTCGAACAATTGAAAGAAAAACTACATAAAGAAGGTCTTTTTGATCCGATTCATAAAAAACAAGTACCATCCTTTCCAGAGCATATCGGTGTTATTACATCACCAACAGGTGCTGCGGTAAGAGATATTATAACGACCGTTAAACGTCGATATCCACGCTGCGCAATTACTGTACTTCCAGTGCTTGTACAAGGTCCAAGCGCAGCAACTTCAATTAAAAATGCGATTGAAACGGCAAACGAAAAAGGTCATTTTGATACATTGATTGTTGGCAGGGGTGGTGGCTCGATTGAGGAGTTATGGAGCTTCAATGAAGAAATCGTAGTACGTGCGATCTTTGCATCGAAAATACCAATTATTTCTGCCGTAGGACATGAAACAGATACTACAATAAGTGATTTTGTTTCAGACTTACGTGCTCCAACACCAACAGGTGCTGCCGAGCTTGCAGTTCCATCGCAAGCGGAACTAATGGAACGGATCAATACCCTTCGAAAAATCTTAATAAGAGACATGCAACGAGATATTGTTAATCATCAACAATATCTTGCAAGAATTTTACAATCCTATGCTTTTCGTTATCCAGAACAACTGATTAAACAAAAGGAACAGGAATTGGATAATCAGCTAGAGCAGTTACAGCGTACAATAAAAAAGCAAAGTAAAGAGCAAGACCAAGCATTTCGTTATCTTTTTAAAAGACTGCATACACAGCACCCCCAAAAGCAACTGGCGGAGGCTAAATCTAGCTTGGACAAAGCTTTAAAACAGCAACACTATTTTATGGCACAAACGATCAAACAACATGAAATAAAATTGATAAATACAATCGAAAAATTATCCTTAGTTAACCCATTGGAAATATTGAAGCGTGGATTTGCTTTACCGTACACAACAAATGGCGAAATGATTAAATCTGTCAATCGCGTTCGGGAGAATGACAACATTATGGTTCGCCTGCAGGACGGTCAGTTAAATTGTAAAGTAATAGAGGTTGAGGAGGGATCTACAGATGAAAAATGAAGAAATATCTTTTGAAGAAGCGATGGATAAGCTCGAAGCAATTGTGTCGAAGCTAGAAGAGGGAGATGTCCCTCTAGAAAAAGCGATCAATTATTATCAGGATGGTATGAATTTATCTAAAATATGTGGCGATAAGTTAAAGCAGGTTCAGGAAAAGATGACACAAATAATGAATGAACAAGGTGAATTGGAGCCGTTCGATCTACAGGAGGAAGAATAACAAGTGAATGCGAACCTTTCGGAGTATATAACGAAGTATAAAGACATGATCCAAGATGAATTTAATCGTTACTTACGTAGTCTAAACACGCATCCGCGATTAAAAGAATCCATGTTATATTCCTTAGAAGCTGGCGGTAAAAGATTACGTCCCATTCTTATGCTTGCCAGTTATGAGGCTTATGGACAACAAATAGAGAAAGTGCTATCTACAGCAACTGCATTGGAAATGATTCATACGTATTCGTTGATTCATGATGACCTTCCAGCAATGGATGATGATGATTTCAGACGCGGTAAACCAACGAATCATAAGGTATTCGATGAGGCAACCGCGATTCTAGCTGGCGATGCATTATTAACCTACAGCTTTGAGATTATTGCAAATGATTCACTACTTACAGCCGAAGAAAAGGTTAGTCTAATCCAAATGCTAGCAGTATGTAGTGGTCCAGCAGGGATGGTAGGTGGACAAATTCTTGACATGGGAGCAGAAGGGCGTCCTATTTCTCTGGAGGAAATGGAACGAATTCATGCATTGAAAACTGGTGAACTCGTTCGATCTGCTATTCTAGCTGGAGCAATGTTAGGTAAAGCAACTGATGAACAGCTGGAGCATCTAACAACATTCGCTTATTATCTCGGGCTTATTTTTCAAGTTCAAGACGATATTCTAGATGTGACGGGTGATGAGGAAAAACTCGGGAAGCCAGTTGGAAGTGATGAGGATAATCAAAAGAGTACGTATCCTAAATTACTTGGTATTGATGGTGCAATGAAACAAAAAGAAGTTTATGTTGAAAAAGCAAAAGATGCATTAGAAAAAGCTGGAGCAGTGAATTCAGTTTTGATGGATCTAACGGATTATTTCAGTAATAGAGATCATTAAGTCAACCATAGAAGGACGCTACGAATTTATTCGTCGTCCTCTATTTAAATGCTAAATAATGAATGAAACAAAATAGTTACTAGTAAAGGATTTTAGAAATGGCTAAAAAAAGGCTGGATGAATTATTAGTTGAAAAAGAACTAATTGAAAACTTGGACAAATCCAAGCGTGTGATCATGGCTGGACAGGTTTTTTCAGAGCAACATCGTCTGGACAAGCCAGGCATGAAGGTTGATATCAATATCCCCTTGACTGTCAAAGGAAAAGCGCTACCTTACGTCGGTCGCGGGGGATTGAAGTTAGAAAAAGCATTAAGCTATTTTTCAATAGACGCAAACGATCGTATTTTTATTGATATTGGTTCCTCTACTGGCGGCTTTACCGATTGTGCTCTGCAAAAGGGAGCGAGGTTAAGCTATGCTATTGATGTCGGTTATAATCAACTTGACTGGAAGCTAAGAAGCGATAAACGTGTTGTGGTCATGGAGCGAACGAATTTTCGCCATGTAACTGCAGATATGTTGAAAAATGGTACACCTAACCTAGCATCGATTGATGTGTCATTTATTTCCTTAAGGCTGATTTTTCCTGTTCTTAGCGGGTTGTTAGCGGAAAACAGTGATGTTATTGCATTAATAAAACCACAATTTGAAGCGAAAAAAGAACAAGTAGGGAAAAAAGGAATCGTTCGTGATCCTCTGGTGCATCGGGAAGTTTTAACACAAATAATCAACTTTGCTAAGAATGAAGGATACCAAGCACTTAACTTGACCTATTCGCCAATTACTGGTGGAGAAGGGAATATTGAATTCTTGGCCCATTTCGGTTGGAAGAAGGAGACCGAAACTGAAAATTACGCACCAATCTCAATTGACAAAACAGTAGAAAATGCGCACCAAATCCTGTATCCTAACAATTGATAAAATGAAGGAAAAGAAAACTAATCAATTTTTCGCAGCATAAATTGACAAATGTATCATTGGTTAAAGAATTCGATTCGTAGGAATACAGAGTTACGTAAAAAGGAGGTGCTGTACGATGAGTAAAGTTCAACGACATATTAAGATACGAGAACTTATTACGGAGAATGAAATTGATACACAGGATGAGTTGGTAGCACAATTAAAAGCAGCGGGATACAATGTTACGCAAGCAACGGTTTCAAGAGACATTAAGGAACTGCATCTTGTAAAAGTTCCAACTGCGAGCAATCGATACAAATACAGTTTGCCTGCGGACCAACGATTCAATCCACTAGAAAAACTGAAACGTTTAATTATCGATGCATTTGTAAAAATAGAGCATGCTAGTCATTTTATTGTTCTCCGTACATTACCAGGAAATGCACATGCTGTCGGTGTTCTTATTGACAATTTGGACTGGGAAGAAATAATGGGGACAATTTGCGGAGATGATACATGCTTAATTATTTGTAGAACACCAGAACAGGCGGAAGAAATAAAAGACCGATTTATTGATATGCTTTAATGGCGACTTTTATTTCAATGAAATTAATAAAGAGAGAATATTTTCCGATATTGGGGGCAATGAACCATGCTTACAGAGCTATCTATTCGTGATTTTGCAATCATCGAACAAATTTCCATAACGTTTAATGAAGGTCTTACCGTATTGACTGGTGAAACTGGTGCAGGAAAATCGATAATAATAGATGCTATCCAGTTATTAGCAGGCGGACGTGGTTCTGTAGAATATGTAAGGCATCAAGCCAAAAAAGCTGAAATTGAAGGTTTATTTACAGTTGAAGATAAATCCCATCCAATATATGCTGTTGGAAATCAATATGGAATTGAAATATCTGATAGTCAAGTGGTATTGCAACGCGTTATTACAGAGTCTGGAAAAAGTATTTGTCGTGTAAATAGCAAGTTAGTCACACTCGCAATACTACGCGAGTTTGGAAAAACGCTAATCGATATCCATAGTCAACATGAAACACAATCATTAATGGATGCAGAGAACCATTTGGATTTTTTAGATTTATATGAACCGCTCTTGATAGCAAAAGCAAAAGAAGCATATTCGGAGCATTATGATAAGTTAGTTCGTTTAAAAAATAGATATAAAAAATTAAATGATAATGAGCAAGAAACAGCTCACCGTTTGGATTTATTAGAATTTCAGATGAAAGAGCTTGAACAGGCAGAGCTTAGTCCAGACGAGGATATTCATCTGGAAGAAGAAAGAAAGTCACTCGCAAATTATGAGCGAATTCACACTGCATTACATGATGCTTATCGCGCGTTATACGGTGAACAGAGAGGACTAGACTGGCTCAATCAAGTACAGCTTAGTATGCAGGAAAATAGTAAATATGATGACTTTATCGCGGAGAAATCAGAGGAGTTTTCCAATCATTACTTTGCATTGGAAGAGCTGACGTATGAACTGCGCAATCATATTGATACACTTCAATTTGATCCAGAGCGATTAAATGAAATCGAATCAAGATTAGATGAAATAAATAGACTCAAACGGAAATATGGCAATACGGTAAATGAAATTATAAAATATATGGCAACAATAGAAGAAGAAATAGAACAAATAACAAACAAGGATTCTCACCTCAGCGTTTTGCTTGAACAGATTGAAGGTACCGAAAAAGATGCAATGCTTGAGGCTCAACATCTCCATGAGATTAGAAAAAAAGCTGCTGATTGTTTAACAAAAGATATCCATGCAGAAATGAAAGGACTTTACCTAGAAAAAGCTACATTTGCAATTGCTTTTGATGATGCAAGTACTACAAAGGTTAAACTTCACAAAAATGGATTTGATCGTGTTCGCTTCCTCATTTCAACCAATCGTGGTGAACCATTAAAGGACTTAACGAAGGTAGCTTCTGGTGGAGAGCTTTCTCGTATTATGCTTGCATTAAAGAACATATTCTCCAAGCACCAAGGAGTTACAAGTGTTATTTTTGATGAAGTAGATACTGGAGTAAGTGGTCGGGTTGCACAGGCAATCGCTGAAAAAATTTATCAAATCTCAAATAATTCTCAGGTTCTATGCATTACACATCTTCCGCAGGTAGCAGCTATGGCAGATACACATAAATTTATTGCGAAAAAGGAAAAAGCTAATCGAACAGCAACGAACGTTAAGGAACTATCTGCAACAGAACAAATCGAGGAATTAAGCCGTATGATTACTGGAACGAAATTAACTGAAACTGCGAAAGATCATGCAAAAGAAATGCTTGAGCTCGCATCTGCATTTAAATCAAAATTATAAGGATAAAATTCTTGAAAAACCGGAAAATAAAAGAAACCGGTTTTTTTGTTTGCCTTTTTTAGCAATAATAACAAGTCGGGTTTTAAATATCCCCTTTGAAAAGACACTTATACATGATTTCCCTTTTTAGTAATAGGTAATGATACACATTTCTCTTAGGTTTCACCAGTTTAAAAAGCACGCTTACAGCTCAAATTAGGATTACGAACCAAGATTTGATGTGGGTTGGGAGGAGGAGAGTGACACGATTGAAAAATAATCAAACCCAGTTCTGGCTATGCAATATTCTTTTGGTTGTACTCACTGTTTTTTCTATTTTTGTTCCAGGTCAAAAGAATGCAGAAGAGCAGAACGCAGTTGCAGCATTTAATCAACAAGAAACAATCGGACTTTCTAAAACAGAAAAAAACTCCCTTACGTATAGTTCTCCAATTCGTCCAGAGTTGTTACAAACAGCGGCTTTATCAACAAAACAGGTAAATAGTTCCGCTCTAAATGATATTCAAGTATACCCTGGTGGGCAATCGATTGGTGTAAAGCTACAAACGCTTGGTGTACTTGTAGTTGGTCACCATCTCGTGAAAGGTCATGATGGTACCACATCTCCTGGAGAGGATGCAGAAATAAATGTTGGAGATGTCATATTGAAAATTAACGGAGAGCCGATTAAGGAAATGAGTGACATAAAATCGTATGTAGAAAATGCCGGAAAAAGTGAAAAAAGCCTTGAAATAACGCTTAAACGTGGCAAAGAAACAATGGATACTTCTTTACAGCCGGTTTTAGATAATCAAGACAATCAATACAAAATTGGATTGTACATTCGCGACTCAGCAGCAGGAATTGGTACGATGTCATTTTATGATCCAATATCTAAAAAATATGGTGCACTTGGACATATTATATCGGATATGGATACAAAAAAACCAATTGAGATCGATAATGGTACCATTGTAAATTCCTCCGTTACTTCCATTGAAAAAGGAAATAACGGGATTCCGGGAGAAAAACAAGCTAAATTCTCAGCAGAACACGATCGAATAGGAACCATTACAAAAAATTCCCCATACGGTATTTTTGGGGTTTTAGATGAAGTAATTACACACGAAAAGTATAACAAGCCATTACCAGTAGCATCTTCTAATGAAGTTAAAGAAGGACCAGCAAAAATCCTTACCGTAGTTAAAGATGAGAAAATAGAGGAATTCGATATCGAGATTGTTAGCAGTGTTCCTCAGAAGTTTCCAGCAACGAAAGGAATGGTCATACAAATTACGGATCCCAAACTATTGAAAAGTACCGGTGGGATAGTACAAGGTATGAGTGGTAGTCCAATTATCCAAAACGATAAAATCATTGGCGCTGTAACACATGTTTTTGTAAATGACCCAACATCGGGATATGGCGTTCATATCGAATGGATGTTACAAGATGCAGGTATTATTGAGGCGAAACCAAAAGAAAAAGCAGCATAAAAAAAGCTTGTGATGGGATATTCCATTACAAGCTTTTTTATATTATACTAAAGTTATTATTAGTTAATATTTTTCGACAAATTAGCAATAAAATGTCATTTTAGATCGAATCTTATCGTATTTTTGAGTAAAATAAAGATAATTATAGATAAATTAAAAAAAGTTAAAGTTTTTCAAATAAAAAGAGGATATTTCAACTTTTTGTAGAATATGTAAAAGAGGATAATAGAAATAAGGAGGAACATTAATTTGGATAAAATTTCAGTGTGTTTAGTTGATGACAACAGAGAGCTCATTCAGTTGATGGAGGACTATTTTGACGAACAAGATGATATTGAAGTTATTGGAACTGCATATAATGGCAGAGATTGTATCGCGATGATGGAGAATTTGGAACCTGATGTACTCATATTGGATATCATTATGCCGCATATCGACGGGTTAGCGGTACTAAATACATTAAGAACGATGGAGCTAGGAAATCGGCCAAATGTTATTATGCTTACAGCTTTTGGACAGGAAGAAGTAATGAAAAAAGCAGTTGATTTAGGGGCCTCCTATTTTATTTTAAAGCCTTTTGATATGGATAATTTAGCAGATCAAATTCGTCAAGTTCAAGGAAATTCACCATTAAGCCTTGCAACGAATAAACCGACAAAAAGAGATCGAAAAAAACAGGATTTAGAAGCTAATATTACGAACATTATTCATGAAATTGGTGTACCAGCACATATTAAAGGATATATGTACTTAAGGGAAGCAATTACGATGGTGTATAATGATATCGAGTTACTAGGTTCTATCACAAAAGTATTATATCCTGACATTGCGAAGAAGTTCAACACGACGGCATCACGGGTAGAACGAGCAATTCGCCATGCAATCGAAGTAGCATGGAGTAGAGGGAATATCGATTCCATTTCGGCCTTATTCGGATATACCATTAATATTTCAAAAGCAAAGCCTACGAATTCAGAGTTCATCGCGATGGTTGCTGACCGTTTACGTTTGGAGAATAAAGTGAGTTAAAGGGCTGGGAAAGTGTTGTTGATAGGCTGGTTCAATAATACATATCTATTTATTGTAAGCCAGTAATCGACCATTCTTTTGGCTGCAAAGAAAATAACTTTTATGTAAAAAGAAAGAATAATACCGCATTCACTGCAGTATTATTCTTTCTTTTACTATTCAAAAAATGTTTGATAGAGCGAACGAATGGCAGCATCAATATCGGTATCTTTGATCCCGAACATCATCGACACTTCTGATGAGCCTTGGTTTATCATTTCAATATTCACATTAGCCTTAGAGAATGCAGAAGCAGCTTTTCCAGCCACGCCTACCGTGTTTACGAGACCTTCTCCAACGACCATAATCACTGCCAAATCTCTATGTATGCTTACTGTATCTACTTTTAATTCGTTTTTGATCCGCTCAACAACAATTTTCTCTTTATCTTTTGTAAATTTATTCACTCTAAATATAACCGACATGTCATCGATGCCCGATGGAGCATGCTCAAAGGAAATTCCTTCGTCCTCAAAAATATTAAGTAATCTACGTCCAAAACCTACTTCACGGTTCATTAAATACTTACTTACGTATAAACTACAGAAGCCTGTATCACTGGCAATTCCAACGACACATTTTTCACTTGTCTCTTTTTCAGCAACAATAAATGTTCCAGGGGCATCTGGATTATTTGTATTTTTAATACAAACCGGAATTTTTTCACGAAATGCCGGAATTAATGCCTCATCGTGGAATACGGAAAATCCAGCATAGGATAATTCACGCATTTCTTTATAAGTAAGTGTCGTAATTTCTTTTGGATTGTCGACGATATTAGGATTAACAGAATAGACGGAATCAACATCCGTGAAATTTTCATAAAGTGCTGCTTTCACTCCTGCTGCAACGATGGAACCGGTAATATCTGATCCCCCTCTAGAGAAGGTTACTAAATTCCCAGTCTTTGAATAGCCGAAGAATCCTGGTATAACTAATATGCCATTTTTTTCCCGCAGCTTATAGAGAAGTTCAAAGCTTTCCGGTAAAATCTGTGCATTCCCTGGTTCATCGCTAACCAATATACCTGCATCCTTTGGATTCAAATATTGAGCTGGAATATTATTTTGATTGAGATAGGCGCTTAATATTTTCGCGGAACTATCTTCACCAATTGCCTTAATCGCATCCATTTTACTTTCAAGCGTGCCTTCTACCCTTAGAGCTGCATTTATATTATTTTCGATTTCACCTATTAATGATGAGTCAAGCCCCAAATCATTAATAATTTCTTTGAACCGTGCTAATACAGCTACTAGAAAATCATTATAACTTTGTTGGTTATGATAAGCAGTACCAAGTTGAATTAACATATCAGTCACTTTTGTATCATCTTTAAACCTTTTCCCCGGTGCTGATACGACAATAAATTTTCGCTTGGGATCACTTTTAATAATATCCCCAACTTTTCGTAATTGTTCGGCATTTGCAACGGAACTACCGCCGAATTTTGCTACATTCATGATCGGATCCCCCTAAACAGAAACTTAATTTTCTTACTAATATACCATACTTATTCGTTAAAATCGTGTAAATATATAAAAAAAAGACGGAATTTCTCCATCTTTTTTTCTAAAGCGCTTTATTTTTATCTTTCTGTTTAATCTTTTGTCTTTTTCTATCTCGATAGATGATAAATCCTCCCAAAAAAAGCAGACCAAAAATAAAGAGGAGAAGTCCAATTGTAAATTGTATCCCAGGATAGAAGAAGTAGGAATAGAAATCGTCAAATATTGTATCGCGCATTAATTTAATTCCAATTGCTGCAATTACACCAGGTATAAAAAGTAACAGTAATGCAAAAAATCGACTCATGTATGTTCCCCTTCAATTCTTTCTATATATTAGATATTACTAAGTATAACAAAAGCAGACAAAAATAGAAATTATTCAAGATTTGCCAAAAGATGCAGGCTAACGTATGATATACATATGCAAAATAATGCAAGGTGGGATGGCATGAAACGTGTGTTAATTGTTGGGGCTGGTAAAGGGGGAAGCGCACTCTTCCATTTACTTCATGCAACAGAGTCGATGGAAATCGTTGCAGTTGTTGATATTAACGAAGATGCAAATGGTTTAAAATTAGCACGTCAAGCAAACATTCCTGTAAGTATGGACTGGGAGTTATGGATACATAATGATATTGACATCATCATTGAAGCAACTGGTGATGAACAAATTCTTGAACAAATAATTGAAATGAGACCGAGAAGAACTGTTGTAATCCCAGGATCTGTTGCTTATATCATATCTGAACTGCTCTATGAAAAAGAAGCGTTAATGGATAAGGTGAAGTACCAATCCAAAAACCAAGAGCTCATCCTAAATCATATACATGATGGTATGATCGTCATTAACAAGCAAGAGGACATCCAGTTTATCAATAGAAGTGCTGAAAAGATAATTGGGAAATCAAGAAAACAGTATATTGGGACTCATATCAAAGAGCTCATTACAGAATCAAGACTACCTCACGTCTTGCAAACACAACGTAAAGAAGTGAACCAAAAACTTACATTACCAAATGGGAAAAAGATTATCACAACACGGATTCCCATTATAAATGAAACAGGTGAACTAATCGGAGCTTTTGCAGTATTTAAAGATATTACAGAAGTCATGAAACTAGCCGAGGAAAATACGGACTTAAACGAGATCAAAACGATGCTAGAAGCAATTATCAAATCATCCGATGAAGCAATTAGTGTCGTTGACGAGAATGGAAATGGTCTTATTATTAACCCTGCGTATACACGAATTACAGGGTTGAAGGAAAAAGATGTAATCGGAAAGCCTGCAACGGTTGATATTTCCGAGGGTGAAAGTATGCATTTGAAAGTACTTCAAACGCGTAGGGCTGTACGAGGTGTGCATATGAAAGTAGGACCAAGCAAGAAGGAAGTCCTCGTGAATGTCGCACCGATTATCGTGAATGGAGTTATTAAAGGCAGTGTAGGTGTCTTGCATGATGTATCAGAAATACAAGCATTAACAAAGGAATTAAAGCATGCAAGGCAAATTATTCGAAACTTGGAAGCTCGCTATACATTTGATGATATTATTGGAAGCTCACCCGAAATGAAGCTTGCTCTTGAGCAAGCGAAGGTTGGAGCGAAAACGCCTGCAATTGTCCTGTTAAGAGGCGATTCAGGTACTGGTAAAGAATTATTTGCCCATGCAATTCATAATGAGAGTGATCGAAAACATAATAAGTTTATCCGAGTAAATTGTGCAGCTATCGCAGAGTCACTTCTGGAAAGTGAATTATTTGGTTATGAAGAAGGAGCCTTCACAGGCGCAATCAAAGGCGGGAAAAAGGGGCTCTTTGAAGAAGCAAATCATGGAAGTGTTTTTCTCGATGAAATCGGGGAATTATCGTTGTCCATGCAGGCTAAGCTCTTGCGTGTATTACAAGAAAATGAAATTGTTCGAGTCGGCGGAACAAAGCCGATTTCAATTGATGTACGAGTAATCACTGCAACGAATGTGAACCTTGAAAAAGCAATCATGATTAATACATTTCGAGAAGATCTGTATTATCGACTAAATCGGCTTCCTATCTTTATCCCTTCTGTTAAGGAAAGACTTAGTGATTTACCAGATCTTATCCAGCATATTATTCAGAAAATAAATCAAGACTATGGTCGTAATGTACAATCTATATCAACAGAGGCACTGAATAAATTAAAGCAATATCATTGGCCTGGGAATGTACGCGAGTTAGAAAATGTTATTGGCCGTGCGATGATATTTATGGACATGAATGAAGAGATAATTGATAAGAAGTACATACCGGCATTACAAGCTTTGTCTATACCGGTAAAATCATCTGTACATGAAAGAATTGAAGATGAAAGTACTTTACAGGAAGCAATTAATCACTTTGAAAAAGCATATATTTCCAAAGTCTATGAACAGAATCAATGCAATAAAACAAAAACAGCCAAGGCATTAAATGTATCGATTCGAAATTTATATTATAAGATGAAGAAATATAACCTAGAATGAATAATTGAGCATGCAATATTTTGCAGGGTTAAAAAAGTTGCAGACTTACATTTGTTGGTTTGAAAGCTTTTTTATGAAGTGATAATTGGCATGGTTTTTGCTAAATATTAGTGATGAAATAATAGAAACAATTAACGAGTTAGCGCTTAATTTAGATAATGTAGGAGGAATTCACATGGAGATCTTTACTTATTTAGAAGAATACGATTATGAGCAATTGGTTTTTTGTCACGATAAAAATTCAGGATTGAAAGCTATTATTGCTATTCACGATACGACATTAGGTCCTGCATTGGGTGGAACAAGAATGTGGAAATACAATTCTGAAGACGAAGCGGTTGAAGATGCGCTTCGTTTAGCAAGAGGAATGACCTATAAAAATGCTGCAGCAGGACTTGATCTAGGAGGAGGAAAAACAGTTATTATCGGTGATCCACGAACAGACAAAAACCCAGAAATGTTCCGAGCTTTCGGTCGTTATATACAAGGATTAAATGGACGATATATAACTGCTGAGGATGTAGGGACTACTGTACAAGATATGGATCTCATTCATTTAGAAACCGATTTTGTGACTGGAACTTCATCCTACTCAGGTGCATCAGGAAACCCATCACCTGTTACTGCTTATGGTGTTTATAAAGGAATCAAAGCATCAGCAAAAGAAGCATTTGGAGATGAATCGTTAGAAGGTAAAACAATTGCTGTACAAGGTATTGGAAATGTTGCCTACGCGCTCTGTGAGTATTTGCATAAGGACGGCGCACAGCTAGTTGTAACAGATATTAATAAAGAGGCAGTAAATCGAGCGGTTGAGGCCTTTGGAGCTAAAGCTGTGGATCCTAATGATATTTATGATGTTGCATGTGATATTTACACACCTTGTGCGTTAGGAGCAACAATTAACGACGATACAATTCCAAGATTAAAAGCGAAAGTAATTGCTGGCTCTGCAAATAATCAACTAAAATCGACGGAACATGGCGACCTCATTCATGAAAAAGGCATTGTCTATGCTCCAGACTACGTAATCAATGCTGGTGGTGTAATCAATGTAGCCGATGAACTCATGGGTTATAATGCGGAACGTGCAATGAAAAGAGTAGAGACCATTTATGATAATCTCGAGCGTGTGTTTGAAATTTCGAAGCGTGACAATATCCCTACCTATTTGGCAGCTGATCGTATGGCAGAGGAAAGAATTGAATCGTTCCAAAATTCCAGGAGTCAATTTTTAAGGAATGGACATCACATATTAAGTAGAAGATAAGTGCTTTAATTGTTCGTTAAAAAATTAAAATCAATTCTTGAAAAAACATGTAGAAAAAGAAATGTACTCCAACATCTAAGGGGGTTCTAAGAAAACAAAGGAATACTTCTAAGAATCCCTTTAACGAACGCTACATTTTTTAAAATGAGGTGACCGGTTTTGCAAGAGACGTATCGAATATTAGTTGTAAATCCTGGAACCACGTCAACTAAAGTAGGGGTCTTCGATAACGAAATATGCATAGTAGAGAAAACCATCGTACATGAACAGGCGGAATTAGAAGCTCATTATCGCGTTACGGGTCAATCGAAGCTTCGTACGCAGGATATTCTCGAACAGCTAAACTATGTAGGTATAAACATTTCTAGAATCGATGCAGTATGTGGGCGTGGTGGCCTTCTAAGACCAATTGAAGGTGGTACGTATCAAGTAAATGCAGCCATGTTATACGACTTAAAAACTGGTTATAACGGTGAGCACCCATCAAACCTAGGGGGAATAATTGCTTTTGAGATTGCATCCGGGTTAAATATTGATGCCTATATTGTTGACCCTGTCGTTGTCGATGAACTTGATGATGTTGCAAGATACTCCGGTATTCCAGAAATTCCAAGGAAAAGTATCTTTCATGCATTGAATCATAAGGCAGCGGCAAGAAAAGCTGCTACAAGTATAGATTTGAAGTATGAGGATATCAATTTAATTGTTGCTCATGTCGGAGAAGGGATTACCATTGGAGCACATCGTAAGGGTATGGTTATCGATGTGAACAATGGACTAGATGGAGAAGGTCCTTTTTCTTGGAATCGAGCAGGTAGTACCCCGGTAGGTGGCTTAGTTGAGCTCTGTTTTTCCGGAACATACAACTACGAAACGATGAAGAAAAAAATAGTTGGTCAAGGTGGCCTAATGGCTCATCTAGAAACGAAGGATATCCGAGAAGTAGAACATAGAATTGAACAAGGTGAAATAAAAGCAATAGAGGTATTTGAAGCAATGGCATATCAGATTGCCAAAGAAATTGGAGCGATGAGTACGGTTTTGCGCGGAGAAGTTCATGCTATTATATTCACCGGGAAGCATGCTTATCGAGAAACCTTTATCGAATCAATTACAAAAAGAGTCAATTGGATTGCAGATACAATTATAATCCCGGGCGAAAATGAATTACAGGCATTAAATGAAGGTGTGTTACGTGTACTAAGAGAAGAAGAACAACTCAAGATCTATACGAAGCCTGAGTAAAGGAGTGATTTTAAAATGACAAAAGAATATGATTTAGTTGTTTTGGGTGGTGGAACAGGAGGTTATGTTGCAGCAATTAGAGCCTCGCAGCTTGGAATGCAAGTAGCAATTGTTGAAAAGGGTGAGCTTGGCGGCACGTGTCTTCACCGAGGTTGTATTCCTTCCAAAGCATTATTACGCAGTGCAGAAGTATATAAACAAACACTTGAAGCAAGTCTGTTTGGCGTAGAAACTGAACATACAGCGTTAAATTTTATAAAAGTACAGGAAAGAAAGCAGTCTATTGTTGACACATTGCATCAAGGCGTACAAGGTTTAATGAAAAAGGGAAAAATCGATGTTATTACTGGATTCGGACGTATACTTGGACCAAGCATTTTTTCACCAATGCCAGGCACCATCTCTATTGAGCATGAAAGTGGTGAAGAAAACACAATGATCGTTCCGAAAAACGTATTAATTGCTACAGGTTCGAAGCCTAAGACATTACCAGGCCTTACAATTGATGGTCATTTCGTTATGAGCTCAGATGAAGCACTGCAAATGGAAAGCTTACCAGAATCTATTCTTATTGTAGGTGCAGGTGTGATTGGTATTGAATGGGCATCGATGCTCTCAGATTTTGGTGTTCAGGTTACGGTAATTGAGTATCTGAATCAAATTCTACCAACAGAGGACGAAGCAATAGCAAAAGAGGCTGAACGACTTCTTACGAAAAAAGGCATTACGTTTCTTAAAGGGGCAAACATACTAACAGAGACTTTACATACCGATCAAGGCGTTTCTATCGATGTAGAAATAGACAATAACAAACAGTCACTCCAAGCTGATAAGATGCTTGTCTCGGTTGGAAGAGAAGCCAATACGACAAATATAGGAATTGAAAATACAGATATTATGCTCGACAATGGCTTTATTCAAACGAATGATTACTTCCAAACAAAAGAATCACATATTTATGCTATTGGCGATGTTATCGGAGGGATGCAACTCGCACATGTTGCTTCTCGTGAAGGAATTGTCGCTATTGAACACATGGCAGGAAAGCAAACATACCCACTTAACTATAGAAATATTCCGACTTGTGTTTATTCAAGTCCGGAAATTGCAAGTGTTGGACTAACTGAAAGAGTAGCAAAAGAAAATGGGTATGATGTTAAAATCGGGAAATTCCCATTCAAGGCAATTGGAAAGGCGTTAGTATTTGGAGAATCAGACGGATTCGTGAAAATTGTCGCTGATAAAAAGTCAGATGACATTTTAGGAATTCATATGATTGGTCCTCATGTTACAGATTTAATTTCAGAGGCTGGTCTTGCTAAAGTCCTGGACGCTACACCATGGGAATTATCTCAAGCGGTTCATCCGCATCCAGCATTATCAGAAATTATTGGTGAAGCAGCACTTGCTGTAGAAGGTGAACAGATTCACGGGTAACAAGAACCTAGTTCTCGATTTATGAGTAGCGAGAATTTAATCAACATACATCCTGTAAGTTTGACTGTTAATAGCAGAATGATTACCAGAAAAATAGGGAGGGAAAAAGGATGACAAAAAAAAGACATCAGGAACTAGATTTAACGGATGAACAAGTTTTGGAAATGTATAAAACAATGCTCTTAGCAAGAAAATTAGATGAACGCATGTGGCTATTAAACCGTTCTGGAAAGATCCCATTTGTAATTTCTTGCCAAGGACAAGAAGCAGCACAGGTTGGTGCAGCTTTTGCTTTAAATAGAAAAGAAGACTATATTGCACCATATTATCGAGACATGGGTGTTGTCCTTGCATTTGGAATGACTGCAAAGGAATTAATGTTATCAGCATTTGCTAAAGCAGATGACCCTAATTCTGGTGGAAGACAAATGCCGGGGCATTTCGGCCAAAAGAAAAATCGGATTTTATCAGGATCTTCTCCTGTTACGACTCAAGTACCACATGCCGTAGGAGTCGCTCTTGCTGCGAAAATGGAAAAGAAAGATTTTGTCAGCTTTGTTACGTTAGGAGAAGGCTCCTCTAACCAAGGTGATTTTCATGAAGGGTTGAACTTTGCTGGCGTGCATAAATTGCCGGTCATTACGATGGTCGAGAATAATAAGTATGCCATTTCAGTACCATATGATCGCCAGGTTGCAAGTAATAACATTGCAGATCGAGCACAGGGCTATGGGATGCCTGGAGTAACCGTTGATGGCAACGATCCTTTAGCTGTATATCAAGTAATAAAAGAAGCTCGCGATCGTGCAACTCGTGGTGAAGGTCCTTCATTAATTGAAGCTGTCTGCTATCGTCTAACTGCACATTCAAGTGATGACGATGATCGTACGTATCGTGAGAAAGGCGAAGTGGAAGAGGCTAAGAAAAATGATTCCGTTATTACGTTTGCAAGCTACTTAAAAGAAAATGAGATACTGACGGACTCGGTTGAACAACGTTTGAATGATGAGATCACCAAAATCATAAATGAAGCTACTGATTTTGCTGAAAATGCGGCTTATGCACAAGCAGAAGATACACTTAAATATGTTTATGAAGAAAAGTAGTAGGGAGGGGAACCAAATATGCCAGTAATGTCTTATATTCAAGCAGTAACAACTGCATTAAGAGAAGAAATGCAGCGCGATAAGAAGGTTTTTATTCTAGGTGAGGATGTCGGCAAAAAAGGAGGCGTCTTTCGAGCAACTGACGGTTTATATGAAACATTTGGTGAAGCTCGCGTTTTAGATACTCCTTTAGCAGAATCAGCTATTGCAGGTGTTGGGATTGGAGCGGCCATGTATGGAATGCGACCTGTTGCAGAAATGCAATTCGCTGATTTTATTATGCCTGCTGTAAACCAAATTATTTCTGAAGCAGCAAAGATGCGCTATCGATCAAATAATGACTGGAGTGTACCAATGACAATCCGCGCTCCCTACGGCGGAGGTGTCCACGGAGCGCTCTATCACTCGCAATCGGTTGAAGCTATATTTGCGAATCAGCCAGGACTTAAAATTGTAATGCCTTCCACTCCTTATGATGTGAAAGGACTTTTAAAAGCGGCTATTCGCGATAACGATCCTGTTCTATTTTTTGAACATAAACGAGCTTATCGTTTACTAAAGGGTGAAGTTCCTGAAGATGACTATGTGCTTCCGATTGGCAAAGCGGACGTAAAGCGTGAAGGAGAAGATATTACAGTCATTACCTATGGTTTATGCGTACATTTTGCTTTACAGGCAGCAGAAAAGCTAGCTGAAGATGGTATTAATGCGCATATTCTTGACTTGCGAACGATCTATCCGCTTGACCAAGAGGCAATTATTGAAGCGGCTAAAAAAACTGGAAAAGTTTTACTTATTACGGAAGATAATAAAGAAGGTAGTATCATTGGAGAGGTTGCAGCGATTATCGCCGAACATTGTCTTTTTGATTTAGATGCACCAATAAATCGACTAGCAGGGCCAGACGTACCATCGATGCCATATGCGCCAACTATGGAAAAATATTTTATGATGAACCCGGATAAAGTAGAAAAAGCAATGCGTGATTTAGCAGAATATTAATGAAGAAGGAGGGATGAAACGTGGCTACAGAAAAAATTACAATGCCTCAGCTCGGCGAAAGTGTAACGGAAGGAACAATTAGTACATGGCTCATTAAAGTTGGAGATCAAGTAAACAAGTATGATCCAATTGCTGAAGTAATGACAGATAAAGTAAATGCAGAGGTCCCATCCTCCTTTACAGGTGTAGTTAAGGAGCTTACTGCGAACGAGGGCGATACGGTTGCTGTTGGGGAACTAATTTGTTATATCGATACAGAGGGAGTTGCTAGTAGCAACGAAGCGAGTGAAAATAAATCGACGGAGGCAGAGCCATCCAAATCAACTGAAGTAGATGAATCGATGAAAAAACGTTACTCTCCTGCAGTGCTACGATTAGCGCAGGAAAACGATATTGAATTAGATCAAGTAACAGGATCCGGTCGCGGAGGAAGAATTACAAGAAAAGACATCGAAAAAATAATTGCTTCTGGTGAAATTCCAAAAGCTACGACTACAGCTGAAAATAAGGAGACGATTCAGCGTTCATCCAGCAAGAGCGTCGAAACACCGAATGAAAAATTCGTAGCAACCCAAGCTGGTGATCTTGAAATTCCAGTCAAAGGTGTTCGTAAAGTGATTGCTGACAATATGGTCAAATCTAAACAGGAGATTCCTCATGCTTGGATGACGGTTGAGGTAGATGTTAGTGAACTCGTGAAATATCGTAATGCTGTGAAGGACTCTTTCAAAAAAGAGGAAGGATTTAGCTTAACTTATTTTGCCTTTTTTGTGAAAGCAGTTGCGCAGGGCTTGAAGGAATATCCACAATTAAACAGCATGTGGGCTGGGGATAAAATTATTCAGAAAAAGGATATTCACCTTTCAATTGCGGTTGCAAAAGAGAATGAGCTTTTTGTGCCAGTTATTAAACATGCAGATGAAAAAACAATCAAGGCGATTGCTAGAGATATCTATGAACTTGCAATGAAAGCGCGGAACGGTAAATTAACCGCAGCAGATATGCAAGGAGGTACGTTTACCGTTAACAATACTGGTTCATTTGGATCGATTTCTTCGATGGGCGTTATTAACCACCCACAGGCGGCTATCTTACAGGTAGAATCGATTGTGAAGCGTCCAGTTATAATCAATGATATGTTTGCAGCGCGTGATATGGTAAACCTTTCTCTATCGTTGGATCATCGTATCTTAGATGGTCTCGTATGTGGTAGATTTTTATCAAGAGTTAAAGAAATACTTGAGAATATGAATGAACATACGACCAACTTATACTAAGTTTTTAAAGATTTTGCAAATGCGATTTTTATCTCCTCAGTTTTTTAAATTGAAAAATAGTCTTAGACTTGATAAGCTAAGGAAGAATACTTATACAATTTAAAGTAGAGGGATGGAGATGCTAAATGGATTTTAACTTATTCATGCAGGATGTCGTTGATGCTGCACGTAAAGATATAACTGAAGCTGGTTATAAAGAACTAAAAACTCCTGAGGAAGTTGACGCTGCACTTACTGAAAAAGGAACAACACTCGTTATGATCAATTCAACATGTGGTTGTGCTGGTGGAGTTGCGCGTCCAGCTGCTGCTCATTCAGTTCATTTTGATAAACGCCCGGATAATCTTGTAACAGTTTTCGCTGGGCAAGACCGTGAAGCTACCGAAAAAGCACGTGAATACTTTGAAGGGTTCCCACCTTCGTCACCTTCATTTGCTTTACTTAAGGATGGCAAAATTGTTACAATGATTGAGCGCCATGATATTGAAGGGCACAGTCCAATGGAAGTGACTACAAAATTACAAACCATTTTTGATGAGCATTGTGTAGAGGTTTAATTATTTTGTAAAAGTTACCTACAAATAAAACAAGGAAAGAGACTGTCGTGTTCGTCAGTCTCTTTTTTATACATAGCTTAGCAATAGCTAGGCCCACTAATTTTTCGAGGAGTATCCAACATGAAGATTGGTTATCGGACGATTAAAACTGCTATTGGTACACCTTTAGCAATATCAATTGCCCAGTTATTAGGTTTAACGAATTTTGTATCAGCCGGTATTTTAACGATTTTATGTATTCAACCCTCTAGAAAGAGATCCTTCAATAGTGCTTGGCATCGGTTCCTAGCATGTATGATCGCTGCAGTATTAGCTTATATTTTCTTTGAGTGGATTGGCTATCATCCGCTTGTCCTCGGTTTTATGTTAGTTGTTTTCATACCTATAACCGTATTTTTGAAGATAACTCCTGGTATAACGACCAGTGCAGTTGTCATTTTAAATTTATACAGTGCTTCTTCCATAACGTTGGCATCTTTATTCGATCAATTTCTATTAATTATTGTTGGAATCGGAGTGGGACTCTTATTAAACCTGTATATGCCAAGTCTGGACAAACCGTTAAAAGAGAAACAAAGCAAATTAGAACATAATTTCACAATTATTTTATATGAATACTCTCAATATATTCGATATAAGCATACAACTTGGAAAGGAAACGAACTCGCGGAATCTGAGGATATTTTATTAGAAGCAAGTATGCTTGTTGAACGCGATAGAGAAAACCATTTGCTACGAAATAAACATCCATATCGAGATTATTTTCGAATGCGTACAAGACAATTCGAGTTATTAAAGAAAATGCTTCCGCTTGTTTCGAGATTACCAGACGCCGATGCAATTGGTGAAAAAATAGCTGATTTCTTCGAAGGCCTTTCCAAAAATGTTCATCCAGGAAATACGGCAATTATTTACCTCGATCAATTAAGGGAATTACGATTGGAGATTAATGAAGAAGACTTACCTAAGACAAGGGAAGAGTTTGAAGCCAGAGCAAATTTGTTTCAATTATTACATGAAATAGAAGATTATTTAATCATAAAGATGAAATTCAAAGAAAGTGATGTAAAACGTTTTAAACGCAATAAGACTTCGAAAAAGGAAATGATTTAACGTAAAGTTTAAATGAATTCGTATAGAGTACACTATTAATGAGTGGGGGAAAAAGAAGTGAAACAGAACATTTATGATAATCCTGTATTCTTTAAAAAGTACATAGCCTTACGTGATAGTGGTATTACTTATAATGATTTTGTTGAGCAACCAGCAATTAAATCATTAATTTCGGATCTAACGAATAAGAGCGTATTAGATTTGGGGTGTGGAACAGGTCACTTTTCAACATATTGTATAGAAAATGGAGCTTCTAGGGTGTTGGGAGTGGACATATCAAAAAATATGATTGACGAAGCGACCAAGCGCAATAGGCATCAGAGGATAGAATATATATGTTCTCCGATTGAAGACATAAGCTTAGCGAACCAAACATTTGACGTAATTGTAAGCTCGCTTGCCATTCACTACGTTGAAAATTATACAAAGTTAATGAAGAAAATAAATAGTGCATTAAATGAAAATGGACAATTCATCTTTTCGACGGAGCATCCATTAACAACTTCTCGTAAGGGAATGAATAACTGGATTTTAGATGAAAATGGTGAAAAAATGCATTGGGCACTGGATAATTATCAAGAAGAAGGAAGACGTGACCATACGTGGTATGTTGATGGAGTAGTTGTTTATCACCGAACGATTTCAACTTTAATAAATACACTTATCGAAAGTGGATTCGTATTGGAGCAGGTCATTGAACCAGAAGCAACTGTAAAAGGGCTACCTAAATTGCCAAAACTTATCAATGAAAGGCGCAGACCTTCATTCATTATTATAAAGGCAAAAAAGCAGTCTCAACATAATGAGTAGATAATCGGATGACTTCACTGGATTCGAAAACTAACGCTTCATGGTACAATCTCGTGCCATGAAGCGTTAGTTTTTTCCATATGCGATAAAAGATTAATGAATAAAGCGAAATTTGTCAATGATAATAAATAAGGGAGGTGGTTTTTAATGGCTAAGGATGTGCTTTGTGAAGTAAATAATTGTACGTATTGGGGCCCTGGGAACAGATGTCATGCAAAGGCGATTTATATTGTTACTCGTAAAGGAAAGGAAGCTTCAAATAGTGAGGAAACAGATTGCAAAACGTTTGTCCCAAAAGTTTGATTTTAGAGGGTAACCAATATGGTGGTTGCCCTTTATTTATGATATTTTATTACACAAATAACAATTTCTCTACGTACGATCTTTATTTTTAATTGAAATTCTTTTTATCCCTGTTAAATTACTGCACTGGAAACCCTTCATCTTAAATCTCCAAGTATCTTAATTATTATAAAGTGAATACTAGTCATCAAAGGAGTGAATTATTATGCTTAAATTGCAAACCGAAATGGAAGGAATAAAAGCATACTTTGGTGATGTACATAAAGTATTTAAAGCTAATGGGTTTACCTTTTGCAGTAATTTTGACTATGATCATGGAAAATTTGATATGGCACTATGCAGAGAAGAAGGGGAAACCATTTATGTTAGAATACCATTTAACGTTTTGCAAGGTGAACTAGATCGCCCCAGTGCATATATTCAATTTGGACAACCATATGTTATCAAACATGTTGTGAATACAGGGCTGGATTGGAATCAAAATTCACTATTAACAACAATGGGGTTTAATCAGTTTCAGGATCCGGTTGATAAGGATGGAAATATTATAGATAAAAGTAGGTGGGAGGAAGCTGGCGAACAACAAGTTCATCGTATTTATCGTTCGATAAATGACTTACAAATTTCCTAACAAGATAAAAAATCGACCTTTTAATAGAATGGGTCGATTTTTTTATTTAATTATTTATGCATCAATTGATTTAATTTAAACTCTCACCAGCATTAAGACTTTATGCAGTGTCTGTGTTGCTGCTGTTTCAACATAATTCTTAAACGGACAACCAAATTGTTTTACTCGTTCAATAGCATTGCCAATTGTAAATTGGGTTGGATGTAGGTCTTCGTTAACTTCTTCCCAAAATAGAGGTGTTGCTACGGTTCCTTCTTTTGTCATTCTAGGTGAGTATGGTGCAATTAATGTTTTATCTTTACCATGCTGGACATAATCAATATACAATCGTCCATTTCTTTTTTTCTTCATTCGTTCCGTTGTAAAGTACTCCGGATACGTATTCTCAATGGTAACTGCGATCGCCTTCGTAAAAGTTGCAGTTTCTTCATATGTCATACTTCCCGGGCGCAGCGGAATATGAATTTGTAACCCCTTATTTCCAGATGTTTTAACAAAGGAGATAAGGTCAAGATCATCTAGTAATGATTTGATAAGTTTGGCTGCATGAATAGCTAGGTGGAATTGTTCTCTATTAGGCGGATCAAGATCAAAAGCGATTTCTGCCGGTACGGAGCTCCTAGCATGCTGGAAGGGGATATGATATTCGACTGCACCGTGATTCGCAAACCAAATCAATGCATCCAGATGATCGCAAACAAACGTTCGTTCATCTCCTGAAGATATAGAAGTGATGAAATCAGGAGCGTAGTCTGGTAAATGCTTTTGGAAAAAATGTTCCTTATCAATACCATCTGGACACCGAATAACCGTTAGTTCACGGTTTTGCAAAAAAGGGAGCATGTAGGGAGAAATCTCCCGCATATAGGAAAGAAGATCACTTTTTGAAAAAGGAACATCTGGCCATAGTAATTTTTCTGTATTGGTTAAATCAATTGACTTAGGAAGCATTGCTAAGTCCAATTGTAACCTCTCAAACGTACACTCTTCTGGTTTATGGTGTGGTAAGAGACCAGCGAATTCAGGTTCCCGCAATTCTTCTTTGTATAAATCAAGGGTATGGATCGAAGCACATATTGCTGGCGGCAATAGATAGCGTTTTCCTTGTTTCTTTCCATTTAACATAAATAATTGTTTTACTGTTTGAAACGAATCTGTATCAAGCCCGTGTTTGCATTTACCAATCATTCTTATCTGATCATGATGAAAAACACCGATATCAAAATAGTCGTTGCTCGTATCATACGCTGTTAGGAATCCTTGGATTTCCCGCCAATTTTTAACTTTATACCAATCATGATGCCGCTTTCCAACTTGGTAGGTACTCGTTCTCCTTTTTGCGACCATACCCTCTGCCATTTGCTCAAAAACAATTTTGTTAAGGATATCGTCACTGCGAAATGATTCTATCAGCAAAATACGTTCTCCATTCAGTTTGCGAAACAGTGCTTCAAGCGCTTTTTTTCTCACATAAAGTTTTTGTGCTTTGTATGAGTTTCCTTTTAATACCAACAAATCAAAAACGATTAATGTAGCTGGTCGAATACTTGCGGTACTTTGGATAGTTTCTTGATTTTTTAATCTTCCTCTTTTTTGGAGCAGAGAAAAATTTGCTTGATAGTCAGTATTACGTATAACTAGTTCTCCATCAATTGTTAGTGGTAAAGAAGATTTAATCTTAGGATAAACCTCTTTGCAAAACGACGTAATTTCCGGGAAGTTTTTTGATAAATCAATATTATTTTTACTCGCTAATTTAATTGTCCCATCCGCACTCCATGTAAGCAAACACCTAAACCCATCATATTTAACTTCATATATCCAATCCTCACCAATTGGTATTTCGCTATGTATTTTAGGCTTCATCATATCCACAGAAAGCACCTCCATATTCATAAAATGGCATATTTCGAGAAAATTAATCCATCGAATAGAATTTTAAAGTAACAGCAAACTAAAGAAAAAGGAGGTTGAGCCTATGCATACAATGTGGAAGGGAACCATTAGCTTTGGTTTAGTTAATATTCCAGTGAAAATGCATGCTGCTACCGAAAACAAGGATATTAAATTAAGGCAGCTGCATAAGGAATGCAAATCACCAGTCAAATATGAAAAAGTGTGTCCGATCTGTGAAAAGGAAGTTAAGAATGAAGATATCGTCAAAGCCTACGAATATGCTAAAAATAAATTTGTTATCTTAGATGAAGAAGAATTGGAATCCTTGAAAAAAGAGCAAGAGGACAAAGCCGTTGAAATTCTTGACTTTGTTCAGTTGGAGGATATCGATCCAATTTATTTTGAAAAAAGTTATTATTTATCTCCGAATGAAGGAGGAGGTAAAGCCTACGGATTGTTACGTAGTGCATTAAACGATACTGGAAAGATTGGAATTGCCAAAATGATCATCCGGGCAAAGGAGCAGCTTGCAATTATTCGGGTTTATGAAAATGTGCTTGTTGTAGAAACCATTCATTATCCGGATGAGGTAAGAAATGTTCAGGATGTTCCAAATATCCCAGAGGAGGTTGAAATCGTTAAAAAAGAGTTAGACACTGCTAAAATGTTGATTGACCAGTTAACGAACGCCTTTGAACCAGAGAAATATACGGATGATTATCGGACAGCACTAATGGAATTGATTGAAGAGAAGAAAAATAATGAACAGACTACAACTGGCAAGGAAAAAGCTGTACCAGATAACGTAACGAACTTAATGGATGCACTCCAAGCATCATTGGAGCGAGCAAAAAAAGACAAGCCAAAACAAACAAAACGAAAAACAACAGCGAAGAAAAAGATTGCCACATAAGATGTCTCCACTTGCTGGAGGCATCTTATGTGATAGAACGAAATTCTTACTGGATATTCTCTTGATTTTCTTTTTCCATTTTGTGCAAAGTATGCTTTACTCCCCATTCATGCATTGCTTCTAAAATCGGCTCTAAACTTTTCCCATACTCTGTAATAGAGTATTCTACTTTTGGCGGTACTTGCGGATAAACTTTACGCATCACAATATCCTCTGCCTCTAATTCCCGCAGTTGATTGGTTAACATTTTCTGTGTGATCGCCGGCATACTTCGTTTTAATTCACTAAATCGTTTTGTTCCCTCCTGTAATAGATTTAACAAAATAATTGGTTTCCATTTGCCGACTAATATCCCCAAAGCGTCCTCAACACGACAAAGTTCTGGTTTCTTTTCCATGTAATCCTCCTAAGTATCTTTTTATATACTATGTACCATTAAAGTGCGTACTTACAATTTATCGTTATATAAGACATAATAACATTATAAAGAATGTGATGGAAGAAGATCAACTGCAATTAGAAAGCATTTGAACATTAGAATTGAAAGGTTGATGGATATATGGAAAAGTACCGTATCGATCCAAGCAAAGGATTAGAATTTGGACTATACACGTTAGGCGATCATATTTCAGACCCACATACAGGAAAGCGAATTTCAGCTGAACAACGGATTCATGAAATTATTGAATTAGCGAGACTTGCAGAGCAGGCAGGTATTGACTTTTTTAGTGTAGGTGAAAGCCACCAGGAGTATTTTACAACACAGGCACATTCTGTTGTACTAGCTGCCATTGCTCAAGCAACGAGTAAGATTAAAATTGCTAGTTCCTCTACAATAATTAGCACATTGGATCCAGTCCGTGTTTATGAAGATTTTGGGACGATTGATTTAATTTCAAAAGGACGAGCAGAAATTATAGCGGGCCGCGCTTCGAGAGTTGGACTTTTTGATTTATTGGGCTATGATCTTCGTGATTATGAAGAATTGTACGAAGAAAAGTTTGAACTGTTACTTGAAATCAATAAAAATGAAGTTGTCAATTGGAGCGGACAATTCCGTGCTCCTTTGAACAATGCAAAAGTAATTCCACGTCCGACAGAAGGGTCCCTGCCGATTTGGCGTGCAGTAGGCGGTGCACCTGCTAGTGCCATTAAGGCAGGATATGCTGGGGTCCCAATGTTCCTTGCCATGCTAGGTGGACCAGCGACAAGCTTCAAACGATCGATTGATGCATTTCGTGAAGCTGCGAGTCAAAGCGGGTATAATCCAGCAGAGCTTCCGATATCAACAGCAGGTTTCTTCTATGCTGCCGAAACAACGCAGCAGGCACAGCAAGAATATTATCCTTATATAAATGAAGGAATGAAGCTAACGAATGGACGAGGCTATCCAAAACAGCATTTTGCTCAAGGTGCAGATCCTAGGGATGTTATGAATATTGGAAGTCCACAGCAAATCATAGAAAAGATTCTTTACCAGCATGAAGTGTTTGGCCACCAGCGTTATATCGGACAAATGGATTTCGGTGGTGTTCCATTTGAAAAACTTAAGAAAAACATCGAACTAATCGGCACAGAAATTTTGCCTGCAATTAAAAAGCATACAGCAAAGAAATAAGGGGGGAGATTAAGTGAAGATTGTTGCATTATCCGGCTCAAAAGTTGGTTCGAAAACGAAAACGGCGATGAATTACACCGTAAAATCGTTAAAAGAAAAACATCCAGGGGCGGATGTAACACTTATTGATTTAGCTGATTATGATATTCAGTTCAGTGATGGACGCAACTATTTAGAATATGAAGGGGATACAAATTTTGTGGCACAAACAATTATGGAAGCAGATATCATCATGATTGGGACTCCAATCTTTCAAGCTTCGATTCCGGCTACATTAAAGAATATATTTGACCTGCTTCCTATAAACGCATTTCAAGATAAAGTTGTTAGCATAGTGGTTACTGCTGGTTCATCCAAGCATTATTTGATTGCAGAACAGCAATTGAAACCGATACTCGCATATATGCAAGCTCAAATTATCCAGAAGTATGTATTTATTGAGGAGAAGGATTTTTATCGAAATGAGATTACGAGTGATGATGTATTATTCCGGATTGATCGCTTGATTGAAGATACAATTTTATTAGCAGAAACCTATCGTAAAATACGTGAAGAAAAAGAATCGGCTTACGGATTTTAATGGAAGTCGTCTGAAACAGACGGCTTTTTCTATTACTTTCAGTAAAGTTAAAAAATGTTTTTTAAAAAGCTGATTCGCTCAAGATGGGGAAATTATAGAAACACGGATGACTGCGTTAAGCTTTGAAGTAATATAATAAAAATACGTACAGCGCTTCTTAAAAACTGCCAATAATTTTTTAGTAAATGATCATAATTTAATAAGGATGAATAACTTGTCTTGGCAATTGAGAGTAGTTTATTTATAACGTATCCCATTTGCAGCTTTTTCTAATTCTCTCCAATTTAAAACCCGAATTGCATTTTTTTGTCTTTCAATAATGCCTTGCTGCGTTAAAGAAGAAATTACCCGATTCAGATGACGATAGGTTGTACCTAGCAAATTTGC
Organism: Oceanobacillus polygoni; assembly: GCF_008304605.1. Lineage (GTDB taxonomy): Bacteria > Bacillota > Bacilli > Bacillales > Amphibacillaceae > Oceanobacillus > Oceanobacillus polygoni. The sequence goes on from NZ_PIJY01000020.1 coordinate 148,890, forward strand.
GATTTCTTTAATGCTCGATGTCCGTAGTTCCATTCCGAAGTCGTTATCCTGATCAGGAGACAATGTAGATAGAAGGTAACTCGCAAACTTGTTTTCAACTGATGCTAATAAATTTACTCGAGAAGCTGTTGTACATGTTTGAAGTTTGAAACTAACATGTTCTAAAAGCGTATGCAAAAGTCTTGGATTCTCTAATTCACATCGTTTGATGTAAGTAAAAGGAATTCCAATCACCAGACATTCAGTAACAGCTTGAACCTGTGATTGAACAGGTATATCACGAATTAATTCAATATCCCCAATAATAGAAAGCGGGTGAATAAAACGTAACAATAATGACTTTCCGGTAGCAATACTGGATGTTATTCGCGCTTTACCCTGTACCAAGAAAAACAATGATTGCATTTCGATTCCTTCCAAAAGGATAATCTCATCAGACGCAAATTGCTGTAACGTAAATGGCGCTTGTTTTGTATGCTGAAACATTTCCTCAATATGATATTCTTGTAAATATCTCTCTAATAGAGTTACATCTTGAACATATTTCATGAAAAAAATCTCCTTTTGGGACATATGTCCTTTTCATTATAAAGTAAACTGGTAGTATGGACAATATAGGAAGGGAGGAGCGGTGCAGAATGAAATTTGTATTTGATTTAGACGGGACGATTTGCTTTAAAGGACAGCCCGTATCTGAGAAACTACTCGTGTCTTTAGAAAAGTTAAAAGCAAGAGGGCACGAGGTTATTTTTGCTTCAGCTAGGCCAATACGAGATTTACTGCCTATCTTACATAAACGTTTTCATCAATATGCAATGATTGGTGGAAATGGATCGATGATTGCGTTAAACGGAAAGATCATTTCTACTGTGAGCTTTAATGAAGAAACATTAGCGGAAATTGTTCAGTTGTTAAAAATGTTTAACATTACTTATTTAATCGATAGTGAATGGGATTACGCTTATACCGGTCCAGCTGATCACCCCATATTAAACAATCTTGATCCACTTAAACTAGCTAGAAATATTGGATTACATAAGTTAACAACCGTTATAAAGATTCTAATGCTCACATCAGATGATATGAATGAAGTATTGCAGCGATTAAATAAGATGGATATAGTAGTTCATACACATGGAGATGAGGAGATTATAGATATCAGCCCACAAGGTGTAGACAAATGGAGTGGATTACAGCGCTTAGGGATAAAAGAAGGCGAGTATATAGCATTTGGCAATGATGCAAACGATATTACGATGTTCCAGCATGCCAGGCCTTCCATTATGATAGGTGATAATGCACAGCTTAAGCCATTTGCAACTGAACAATTAATTTTAAATGAAAATATCGAGACTAATCTTGTGACCAGATTGGATGAATTATGTAGCATGGATACATTAAAAGACTGGGGAACTTTACAAGAGACTAAATAAGTTCTTTAACGTTACTTCATTCTGTAAGAGACACCCCTTACAGAATGAAGTTTTTCAACATTATTTTTTCTGGTTTTTATTCAAAACCGTACGTAATTCCTTAATATCCTCTTCAGTCAAAGATTCCTCTTCCATAAACTGAACGAGCATTGATTTTACCGTTCCGCCATAAATCCGCTTAATAAAGGATTGCGTCTCCGCTCGCTGGCATTCTTCCTGAGAGTAAATCGGATAAAATGTATAGATTTTTTGATTTTTATTAATACCAACCACTTCTTTTTGAGCGAGACGATCGAGAAGCGTACGTACGGTTTTCGGCTTCCAGTCCGTTTTTTCCTGCAAAGAGGATATTACTTCATTCGCTGTTTGCGGAGCTCTTTCCCAAAGCACGTTCATGACTTCCCATTCCGCTTCTGAGATATTAGGTATATGTTTAGACACTGCTACTAACCTCCCGATTGTATTTGTTGAAAAGTATTTCGCTATTGATCCTTAATAGATGCCTTTATCGTTTAAAATAGATGATGTAATATTTGCAGCTTCACTTCCAGATGCATCAACATCACTTTGTATATTGGTAGCAAAAAAGTATATATTTTCACCATTTTCTACATAACCAATAAACCAACCATTAATATCTTTACCATTAACCGTACCCGTACCGGTTTTTCCAGATAAATAGAAGCCATCTAATACCTCTATTCGCAACGAATCTTTAACAGCTTGGACATGCTTCTCCTCAAAGCCAAATTCGTTGAAATAAAATGCTTTTAATAATTGAACTTGTTCTACTGGAGATATTTTTAAGGAAGACTCTATCCAAAACTGCTCTTTACCACCAGAAACATCGTAATTACCATAATGGATTCCTTTTAAATTTTCTTGGATTTCATCAAGCGACATTGTTTTATCTAACTCATGAAAATACCAATTTACGGAGTTTGACATGGCTGTAGATAAATTATGATCCTTATTCCAAGAATCAAAAGGATAATCTTCGCCATCCCATTTGATGGTAGAATTTTCACTTGTTATTGCATTTGTCTCCAAACCAAACAATGCACTATAAATTTTGTAAGTTGAATTGGGAGGTACTCTTAATGTACTTTGATTTTCATTATAGATACTATATTTATCAGCCTGTGCATCATATAATACAAAACTGCCTTCATAATCCTCAAAATACGCACTAAGATCCTCGTAAGTCACACGCTCATGATTAAATTCGTATTGATCATCGCTACTTGTCATAGCGGAAACAAATGGCAGCTGGCACGATAAGATTATTCCAACCATTAGAAAAATGAGTACACTTTTTAGTTTCAGCAGCTTCGACTCCCTCGTAAATGCAGCAATATTGATGATACGCTTTTTAATTTGCTTCTTTGATCCATTCAAGTGATTAGCCAATGCTAGATTTTTTAAGTGCGAATTTTTCTCGGCAAAATTTAAGATTGTGTTTCCGTAATTTACGGAACAGTCCTCGTCCATTGAATTTAACACAGCAATATCACATGCAATCTCACGATCCAATCTCATTTCTTTAAAGGCAAACCAAACTAGTGGATTGTACCAGTATAAGATTTGGAAAAGGATAACGAAGTAATTGGTCAAGACATCTTTGTTTTTAAAATGATTTAATTCGTGCAGCAGAATGTATTTTATATCTTCCGTAGAAAGCCATTTATCTAAATTGGTTGGTAATACAATATAGGACTTAAAAAGACAAAAAGCCATCGGAGATTTTATTAAGGGAGATTCTCGAATGGTAAAAGGTTGAGATACATTTAAATGCTGCTTACATTGTTCAAATAGCAGTAGAACTTCTTTATTTTCAATGGGTTGTGTTGTGTTTTTAATGGTCTTTACTTTATACCAGGATTTCATAGTCAAGATGCCCATGACTAGTATTCCTGCAATCCATAAACCAGCGAAGATGTCGTTCAAGAAATCAGGACTTGAGCGATTGACAGATACGGAAAAATCCTTCATCCAATTTTCGCTTTCAACTTCCGCTTCTCCAAGATTAGCGCCGTAATTTGTATCATTACCTTGAATGGAATCCAGTGAAATAAAATGACTATCAAAAGTAATGAGATTTTGCGGTAAAAACGGAATAGCTAACGCGAATAATAACAAAAACCATAGATTATAATGCCATTTTGCTGATAGCTGCTTTTGGAAAATATTTTTAATCAGCATAATTACTGCAATTGTAAAGGTAGATAGGATAAAACTTATTACAAAATTAGTAAAGAACATAGCTTTCGACCTCAATTCTGGCGTATACCAGTAAGTTATCAAGCATTAGGGAATAAATCATATAAGGTGCTTTAACATTCAGCTTAGAAGAAATTTCCCCAGAATGAAGATTACTTTATTAACATTTCTGCTTACTCTCCTCTAATATTACAAATGTAATATTACGATTCTAACATTCCAAATTAGCTTTATCAATGTAAAAAAATGGATCGAAAAAAGTAATTGACAACATCCGGACTACAAATGTAGTATTGTATTACACTTGTAGTCTGCAAGTTGAATTTTAAGGAGGGTTTATGTTGAAGAAGATTTTCAATACGATGTTCAGAATGGGGAAGTGCAAATTCATGTTAGCAATTTGCTTAATGGCAATGGTTGCACTGGTAGGATGCGCAAAAGAAACAGATTCGAGCGAGTCAATGTCTCAATCAACTAACGAAGAATCCAATCAGACGACAGACAACGATTTCGCCCAATTAGAGAAAGAGTTTGATGCGAAGCTTGGTGTCTATGCGATTGACACTGGTTCAGGAAAAATTATTGATTATCAAGCTGATGAACGATTCGCATATACATCTACGTTCAAAGCATTAGCAGCTGGAGCAGTGTTACAACAAAACACAATGGAAGAATTAAACGAAACGGTTACTTATACGAAAGACGATTTGGTAACATATTCACCAATTACGGAGAAACATGTAGATACTGGTATGACCTTATTGGAAATAAGCGAAGCGGCTATCCGTTATAGCGATAATACTGCTGGTAATTTATTATTTAATGCATTAGGTGGTCCTGATAGTCTTGAGAAAGCGATGAGGGAAATAGGGGATAACGTTATAAATGCTGATCGGACAGAGACAAATTTAAACGAAGCAAAGCCAGGAGACATTCGTGATACAAGTACTCCTAAGGCACTTGCTACTAGCCTGCAAGCTTTCGCACTTGATGATCATTTACTTTCTGAGTCTAAGCAAAATATGCTATTGGAATGGCTTAAAACAAATACTACCGGTGACACATTAATTCGTGCTGGGGTTCCTGAAGATTGGACAGTTGGTGATAAAAGCGGAGCTGGGGGATATGGAACTCGAAATGATATTGGGATTGTATGGCCACCTAATCGAGAACCCATTGTCATCGCAATTCTTTCAAGCCGTGATACAGAAGACGCAGAATATAATGATGATTTGATTAAGCAAGCAACTGAAATTACAGTAAATGCACTAAACTAACCTTTTTAACAAAGAGTTATGGAAGGGATTGAAAGGGTTGAAACATTTCTGGATGGGATTGACGATGATTGTAACAATCATCGTCTCTATGACAGGCTGTTCTAATAGGAAACACCAGAAAATACTTTCCATGCATATCGTTCCAATTGGTAGTTCAAACTTTAAAAGTTTCTAGAGAGGAAATTCGAGATCACACTGGTAGTGGACTGGAAATCAATGATCAAGTTCTACCGAGGGTGCTTTAATCAAGGAGGCGCTGTTCCAAAAGTCAATGTTGATAATGGTATAGCTCCAGTTTGATATTAATTATCCTGTTCGGATGAGGACGCGCTTATCAAACATGTAATTATAGATTATAGAAGGGTTTTTTACATTTCACCTGATTTTCCTCTTCTTTTTTACTGTGTTTTTTGTAAAAAACAGCACACTAGTGAAGATGCTATAGGTCCAGGTGTTAACATCATCATCGACTGAAATGTATAATTTGCAAGATAAGAAATTGCGAATAGCGATTCAAGTGGTTCAAGTGGCGTTCCAACGCTAGTAGACATTGCGAAGAAAACAAGGCCCTCACCTAACCGATATTTTGGAACAATATTACATGACATCGTAAAGACTAATGTCGTGAGCATAAAAAAACCAAGCCCTTGTAATGCTCTTACTACAAGTCAATAGTAGAAATCTCTCGTAAGATTAAGTTTGTTGGATGTATGTATTATCAATTATTTAACCAAATTATCAATTAAACTAGTTTAGTATAAAATTTCTCGGGGATATATACTTCTTTATCGATAATTATTATAAATAAAGAGTCAAAAAACAGCTGACGTTGAAAATATACTTAAGATTAACTAGACTATATATGAACACTGAGGGTGGATCGTTCTAAAATTATGGATTAAAAAACAGGATAAGGCATTGAAAGCCTTGTCCTATTTTTTTAGAATCTTTTATCTACATAATATATTCTCTGGCGAAAGAGCTGTTTATGGTTCATATGACGCTGGTTTATTAACTTGTATAAGGAGCCAATTTAGTTATGACTCCTATTCATTTACATAATAATTCCCTGTACAACTAGTCCGAGCACTAATCCAAGAAAGATAGAAGATAATGTACCTAATAAGAAATATTCCGCCCAGTTTCGATCATCTAACTGTTTGAATCGTGCAATCGACTTGGCAGCGATAATAAAAGCAATAGATGGGTATGCGCCAATCACTGTTAATGTAATAACAAGCAATCTTTCTATATAGCCAATGAGTTTTCCGCGTGAACGAAGTGGAGAGGAGTATGTAAAGTAATGGTATTCCTCTGTAAAACTATTTTCTGTCTTCGTCTGATTATTTTCTTTGCCATCATTCATTTGATTTTTCAATGTCAATTCACCTTCAAAGTTTGCAAGTTCTGATGGCAATGAACCAATGATATATTTGACGATATGGCCACTAACACTTGTTGCTAAAATATAAATGATGATCATAAATAATGCTGTGTTGACCAGGTTTAAACTACTTGCCCCATTCAAGTCTAAAAGATTCGCCATCATTTCTGTAGCTTTCGTATGAAAGAAAAGGATACATGCTATGATTATCATGATGACATGCAAGACTTGATCTAATAGAAAGTATCCAAGCTTTTTCATATTGTCAGTTGCGCTTTTTTGAATGGAGTCTATTAATTTTATTTTTAACAAATCAATCAAAAGATGCGTGATAATAATAAAAACGCAAGGTAGAATAAAATAGTTGATTATATGTTGAAACTCGTAGTGATAACCCCATATAAAGGCAAGTGCGATTCCTGTTGTCAGCAGATGGTGAAGTATATGTTTTTTTAAATGTTTTATTTTATTTTTCACCATTTGATCCGATTGCAGCCAAAAGTCAGCGACCAAATGCGCAAGAAGCAGCAATAGTAGAGTCATTATAATATCCTTTCTTTCGGAAAGAAATCATTTATATCGTTTATTACATTGTTTCGAATGGTTGTTTGCAGCTTGTCCGTGAGGCGATAATTATCTTGCGTATTTAATGAATCCAGCACCTTAACAATGTCATAAAAAGCATGCAAGATGACTTGCGTTTTACCCTGTTTCATATGATGGGAGATGGTAGCGGTTGTTCTTTCAAGATATTTGCTTACTTTATTTTGTTGACCGAGCATTAAATACAAAGAACAGACGAGAGATTGCATTTCGGTTTGCTCGTTTATTTGCACTTGCTTGAGATTTAAACTCGTATTGATTAATGTTTCAAACTGTTCGCAAAAAACGGTGAAGCCTTGTTTATCTGATAAACGAGGTAATGAAAAACGAAATAGCAATCTGTTCTGTTGATTTTTTAGATAATCATTGGCATTTCTCGCTTGTTTCATTAATGGATGAATCCATGTTTCTATGTTTATTGTGCTTAAATCCTCTTGGATATTGCCAAAAGATAGACCGAAATACGGCTTATGATCGGTAAACTTCCAAATACGGCTTATATAGAAAGCAAGTGTATATGCCGATGCATAGCCACTACTTACAACCACCAATTCATCACCAGCACGGTGTCTAACCTTTGTCACACCGACATTTTGTGTCCACTCAGCAATGCTGTTTTTTAATTGCTCTAGGTATTCACTTAATTCATTCCCAATATTTTCTTTAGACGAATTACTTACGTCCATAATGAAGATAGAGACTTCATTTGACATGTATAAACAGCTCCTTTCTTATCAAAGTATAGGGAAGTTTGATTATATAATCGAATATAACAAATGTTAGATGAAATAGTCAAACTCCATTAAAGTTAGATGATTTAGACTGATACGACCAGAAATACCTTATGAATTATTTATTAGAATGAGAGGATAGCTATTTGTGACATTCGTAACACTTTTTTCTACCTTGGTGGCTCTACTTTACAGATAATGAAGAAATTGAAATGATATAGGAGTGTTTGTGAATAAATGTATTTAAACTAACAGAGAAGGTTAATTTAAGATTGTTATTTAACTTGTGTTCAACAATCGAGTCATTTTATTGAAGAAAAGACCGTACTATTTATGCTAGAATTTAAATGGTATGATAATCATAAATATTATAAGAAGCGAGGAACCTCGATGATAGCAAAGACGGAAGAGGATTTTAATGGATTAAAAGAAATTGGTAAAATTTGTGGAGCGATTCGAGATGAATTAGTCCAATGTACGAAACCTGGAATTACTACAAAAGAACTTGATGAAATTGCTAAGAAGATGTTTGAAAAAGCAGGAGCTCAATCTGCACCAAAAGGAGAATACAACTTTCCTGGATATACGTGCATTAGCATAAATGAAGAAGTAGCGCATGGGATTCCAAGTAAACGGACCATTCAAGAAGGGGATCTTGTAAATATTGATGTTTCAGGTTCTAAAAACGGGTATTTCGCAGATACTGGAATTTCCTTTGTCGTTGGGAAGGGAGAGAAAATTTTGCAGAAAATATGTGACGTTGCTAAAGAAGCATTTGACAACGGACTTGAGAAGGCAAAACCAGGTGCGAAAAAAAGCGATCTCGGAAAAGCTGTACACAATGTAGCGAAACAGCATGGCTTAACTGTTATAAAAAATCTTACTGGACACGGTGTTGGGCGCTCGATTCATGAAGCACCAGAACATATTTTCAATTACTTCTCTCGCTGGGATGACGAAATTTTAAAAGAGGGGATGGTAATTGCCTTCGAGCCTTTTATCTCTACATTTGAAGAGGAAGTTTTCCAATCCGAAGATGGATGGACCTTCCTAACCGATGAAAGCTTTGTGGCTCAATACGAACATACGATTATTCTTACGAAGGAAGGACCGATTATTACTACATTGTAAGGGCAATAATACAACAGTAGAGTATGCAGTTAGTATGATCCGACTTTAGTTAAAAAATAAGTATCTGGCAATTAATTTAGAACTCGTAGTTAGAAATTAGAGGCAAAATATAAATCAAGTACTTTAAAGTTATAGAGCATTCCAATATAACCAGGAATACTTTTTATCTTAATAACGCAAAAACGCAAATTGGGAGTTTTTATATGTTTAAATATAATATTGGATTACCAATAGGTATGGTGTAGTATGTTCAATAGATTAAGCTGAAAAGGGGTTAGAAAATAATCCTATTCAGCTTATTTTTTTGAAATAAAGGAGGAGGTAAAGTATTATTTATTAAATACTTGTTTTGCTTTACTTCTATCCTAGTTTACATAATATATATTATAGGAAGTTAAACATAAAACCGAATTTCTTGTCTCATAATATAAGTATACTTGTGATATTGAGATAAAATAAAAAAATTACGCTATAAAATATATTCATAGCGTAATTTTTTTATTTATTTTCCTACGTATGTTGCATTTGGTCTAAAAATTACATTGTTATTTTTCTGTTCAATTGCATGTGCACACCAACCAACGATTCGGCTAGAACTAAATATCGCTGTAAATAATTCTGGATCTAATTCCAGTGATTTCATTATTGCTGCAGCATAATATTCCACATTCGTATATAGTTTTTGATTTGGTTTTAGTTCATTTAATATATCGATCGTTACTTTCTCTGTTTCCACTGCTAATTCAATCCATTCTGGTGACGATTCCAGCTTGTAAATGATTTGCTTTAGTGCTTCGGCACGTGGATCTACAGTCTTGTAAACCCTGTGGCCAAATCCCATAATTCTCTCTTTATTTTTTAATTTATTGTGAATTACTTCACTTATCTGATCCTTTGTTGCAATTTCCTCTAATAAATCAATTACTCCAGATGGTGCTCCGCCATGTAATGGTCCTTTCATGGTTCCAATGGCACTCGTAATTGCTGAAACGAGATCACTTTCTGTAGAAATTGTCACTCTAGCTGCAAACGTTGATGCATTTAATCCATGCTCCATTGTCATAATTAAATATGCTTCAAGTATTTTTGCGTTAGCTGTATTCGTTTCACCTGTTAACATGTAAATAAAATTCTCTACATGATTTAATCTTGGATTAGGTTCAATTACATTTAAATTTTTCATTATACGATAACGGTTCGCAATAATAGTTGGAATGATAGCGATTAATTGTATGGCGGTATCTTCTACGTCTTCTTTTGCTGAAATTGATGAAATCGTTGTACGTAAAACATCCATTATCGATTGCTCTATAGGAATGTTGGATAGAATGTTCCTTATATAAGGAGGTAATTCTCTATTCCCACGTAAAGCCGTTTGGAACACCTGCAATTTATCTGAGTTTGGAAAATCTCCATGCAGTAAGTAATATGCTATTTCCTCAAAGTTATAATTTTCTACCAGTTTTTGGATTGAAGTACCTCGATACGTTAACATACCATTTGCTCCATCAATATCACTTAATTTTGTTTCTACAGCTGTAACTCCTTTTAAACCTGGATAATACATGTAACTCTCTCCTTTCCCTTTCCATTATCATTATAAATGAATCAAATCATTATTAAAATTTTAACTTTTTTAGTATAATAATAAATAATTTTTATTAATGAGGTGATTACGATCGACCAACGAACACTGCAAACATTTTTAATGGCTGCAGAGGTTGAAAACTTTAGAATCGTTGCAGAAAAATTATTTATGACTCAGCCTGCAATCACATCGAAAATGAGAATCTTAGAAAAAGAACTTGGAGAAAAGCTGTTTATTAAAAATGGTAGAAATATAAAACTCACTGAATTTGGAAGGTTATTTTACCGGGAAGCACAGGAGATTATTTCTCAATTTGATAAAAGCATGGAGGCGATTAATCGTTATAAACAAGGATTTCAGCGAACAATTCGCATTGCTATGTCTCCTATGTTTACAGAGACCATTTTACCGAGCATATTACGCGCGTACATAGATGAAAATCCGTATGTAGAAGTATCGATTCAGGTTGTAGAATCGCTTGAGATATCTTCATTAATCGAAAATGGAGAAGTTGATATTGGGTTATCCTGTATTCCTGGATTGTCAGATGTCCAATCAATTAAGTTTCATGAAGAACCTATTAGTCTAGTTTGCAATCATGATGGCTATGATTCGGAAATTGGACCAGTAATCGATGCAAAAGAATTATTAGAGAATAATATTCTATTCACGGATAATCATCCGAGCTATTGGGGAAATATTAAAGAACAACTCAAACAGTTAATGCCAACTTTACGAATGATGAAAGTAAATCAAACACATGCCACCAAACGATTTGTAATGGAAGGTATTGGCATCAGCTTTCTGCCTAAATCGATTATTAAACGCGAACTAATGGAAGGAAGAATCTTAGAAGTTCCAATCGATTTTATAGACGTCCCTACTTCCTGTATGTATATCATTTGCAAGCATGGACTATCGATAGAAAAAGAATTCGTCCATTTTATTACAAATTACCATTATAGTTAGAAACCAATTAAAAACATGGTCACTTCTATAATGGCCATGTTTTTAATTGGTACAATTTAATTTTTTATTCGTTTCAAAGGTTTTTTGGCAGGTCCGTCTAAAACCTCGCCCGTGTAAGAAAAACGTGATCCGTGACAAGGACAATCCCATGAACGTTCGCCGGAGTTCCATTCTACTTCACAGCCTAAATGTGTACAAGTTGTGTCCACCATATGAAGCTTGCTATTCTCGTCTTTATAAACACCAACACGATTACCGTCGATCCGGGTAACTGTTGCATCATCAGTTTTAAGATCGTTAACCGTATCTTTCGTAAATTCTAGCTTTCCTTTTAGCAAATGTTTTGCTACATCGGCATTAACTTGCATAAACTTCTTTACAGAAGGGTCCGCTTGAAACCTTGATGGTTTAAATAGGTCTGCATATGGATTTTCTTTACGCAAGATGGTATCTGACAGTATCTTAGCTGCGATCGTTCCATTCGTCATCCCCCATTTACGATAGCCCGTAGCAACTAGTACTGCATCCTCATCTTTCATCGTTGGTCCAATATAAGGAACTTTATCCAAGGTTGTTAAGTCTTGTGCTGACCACCTATAGTCAATTTTATCGAGCTGAAAGTGTACGTTAGCAAATTTCTGCAATGCTTCATAATGCGCAATCGTAGACTCGCCTTGACCTGTTTTATGATTTTCTCCTCCAATAAGCAAAAATTCCTTATCATCATGCAACTTTACAGATCTAATAGAGCGTGTTGGAGACTCTGCATTAATATACATTCCTCCAGAAAAATCGTTTGGCACCATTCCTGCGATGAGGTAAGACCTTTCAGAGAACATGCGGGTAAAATAAAAGCTTTCCCGGTCATAAAAAGGGAAATGAGAAGCTACAATAACATATCGACAAGTTACTCGATGTCCATCCCTTGTTATAACACTAGGATGCTTATTATATTCAATATCTACAGCCGTTGTATTTTCATAAACAGTTACAGACTCCTGCAAGCTCTCTTCCACTAATGCATTTAGATAGTTTAATGGATGGAATTGTGCTTGAGCCTGCATAACAAGTGCAGCTTTTACTGGAATACTAAGTGGTATCGTATCCATTAGCTTGCTATTTATTTTTAATTTGTCATAAGCGTCCTTTTCTTTTTCTATTTTTTCCACATACGTGTCATTATTCGTGTAAAGATAAGCATCCTCTGTACGAAGGCTGCATTCAATCCCCTTCTTCCTTACTACCTCTTCAATAAACTGTTTTGCCTCTTCAGCTGCATGGTAATAAAGCGATGCTTTTTCCAGACCAAAATGTTGGATTAATTCATCATAGATAAGGCCATGCTGTGCTGTTATTTTCGCAGTAGTATGTCCAGTAGTTCCATTTAAAATCGAACCTGCATCAAGTAATGCTACCTTAAGATTCTGTTTCGAAAGTAAATATGCTGCTGTTATTCCTGTAATGCCTCCTCCAATAATGGCTACATCCGTTTTAATGGAATCATTCAATTTAGGGAATTTCGGTAATGATAGACTTTCACGCCATATAGGTTCAGGAAACTGTGGTAACGTTGGCTTAACCAATCTGCCTCTCTCCTATCTGTTTAGATAGCATCATTATTACCAATACAGGAAAATTTAGTACAACATTACTAAACATTGTGTAACACAGGATAAAAACAGGATTTCATAGTTAGCTTTACAAAATAAAAAGCCTCCTACCTTATTGGTAAGTGGCTTTCTACTCTATTATCTGTCTTCAAAGAATGCGCGGTTTAATGCAATAAAGGGCGTTTCCTCTTCTGGAACTTCGTCTTCGATAAAAATTGCTTCTACCGGACAAACAGCCTCGCATGCTCCGCAATCAATGCAAATATCAGGGTCAATGTAAAACATATCTTCGCCTTCTTCTATACAATCAACAGGGCATACTTCAACGCATTCTCCTGCTTTTTCCGCTTTACAAGGTGATGTAATTACAAATGCCAAGCAAATCTCCTCCTTCGTACACAATGATGAAGTATTAAATGTATATTGAACTATTATAACGCATTTTCTAAAAAAAATAAAAGATTCATCATTCTTATTATGAAACATATGATGTAATATTCATGATGGAAAGGAGAAAGCAAATGGAAATCACGGTACGTTCAGGCGATTCGCTTTGGTACTATAGCCAATTATTTAACATTCCACTAATCCTGCTTGAAACATCCAATCCAGGAATGAATGGGTTACAACTTCAGATTGGGCAGGAAATCAAAATCCCAGGCTATTTACGAGAAAACTATACCATTGATGTGAATGATTCATTTTCGACGCTTGCGATAGAAAATAATATACCTTTAGATATGATAGAACTAACAAATTCAGGCGTTGATCCAATGCAACTTCAGGTTGGGCAAGCTATTCAGATTCCGCAAAGAGTAACTGAATTAATAGTTGATGATATAACGGATTATACGTATGAAAAAATGGTAGAAGATATTAAAGAACTATTATCTATTTACCCATTTATTATGGAACGATCTGCAGGGAACTCCGTAATGGGAAAAGATATTACCGAACTGCAAATTGGTGCTGGACCAAATGAAGTTCATATAAACGGTTCATTTCATGCAAATGAATGGATTACGACTCCAATTATCATGAGGTTTATTAACCAATACGCTTTATCTCTTACAACCGGACTTCTAATCAGAGAGCAAGCAATGTTACCCTTGTACGAAGAAACTCAACTTTCCGTTGTACCGATGGTTAATCCAGATGGAGTGAATCTCGTCATAAATGGCGCATCTGCTGCTGGCGATTACAGTGATTCGGTTTTAGCGATAAATGAGCAAAATGAGGATTTTTCAGGGTGGAAAGCAAATATTAATGGAGTTGATTTAAATAATCAGTATCCTGCTCTATGGGAGATTGAGGCGGAAAGAAAACCGACTACTCCACAGCCTAGAGATTTTCCAGGGACATCTCCATTAACAGAACCAGAAGCAATTGCGATGGCAAATTTAGCTGAAGAACGAAACTTTATACGCATGAACGCTTTTCATACACAGGGAAAAGTTATTTTTTGGGGATTTGAAGGATTAGAGCCACCTGAATCTGCGGAGATTGTAAATGAGTATGAAAGAGTCAGTGGCTATACCCCCATTCAATATGTTGATAGTTATGCAGGATATAAGGATTGGTTTATTCAAGAGTTTCGCAGGCCCGGCTTTACAGTAGAGCTGGGAGAAGGAGTTAACCCACTACCAATCGAGCAGTTCCAAGAAATTTATGAAGATAGTTTAGGGATAATGCTGGCGAATCTGTATTTATAATTGATTCGAATTCCAAATACATTCTAGTTTGCTGTTAGAGCCATCAAGATGCAACAAATAGACATCCGGATTTCTTAATTCTTTCCACTGGTTGAAACCAAATCGCTGATCAAATTGATGAAAAACATGTGACAATAAATTTCCGTGACTAACGATGATAGCATGTTTGATAGAAGCGTCATTATAAAGAGGCTGTAAAACTCCATTACATCGATGTAATAAATGTCGTGCAGACTCGCCACCCGGCAACGAAAAATGCTCATCCAAAAAAGACTGTTCTAGTGCATCCATCCAGTCTTCAGCAGGTTCTTCACTTAGAATCCGTTCTTTTAAACGTTCATCAATTTGAACCGTTGTATTAGTCAATTCAGCAAAAGGCTTAATACTTTCAATTGCCCTTAAGTATGGGCTCGATAGAATAAGATCAAACGTAATATTTAAATCCTTGAAGAAACTGGCAAGCTCTCTTGCTTGTTTAATACCTTCATTTGTTAAGGGAGAATCCCTGTGTTGACCGTGAGCGGAACAATGCCTGACAAAATAAATTTTTTTCATGTTTGATCATTCCTTTGAGTTTGTATGATACTCTATTAGCCTTGCAGAGATTGTGAATAAGTAGATAAATTATAGCATTAAATGATGGATTAGAAAACAATATATTCTAAAATTTAATGAAAATATAAAAAATAAAGACACCGCTTCTGTAGATCAATCTGTTTTAGCATATTAAAACTAGGCATTCGCCCAATGATTTGGCAAATGCCTAGTGACAGTTTATGCAAGTATAGAATGTTAGACGGCCTATCTACACTAAAATAACCGAATCGATATGGTTCCTTTCTAGCTCTATAATTCTTTAAAATAATCTTTTCTAAAGCCTGCCATCCGATTACTATTATCGATAATAAAGTAAAATTCGTCTGTTTCATTTTTTACATCATAAATTTTCCCTGGCGTAAGCTTATGATGTACAATAAACTTCTTCGCATCTGCATGTACACATTCAATTTGTTTCTCTGTGTCTCTATTTTCCCAGTTTAAATGAATCATTTTAATTCCTTCTTTCTAGTTTACATAATAATATTATGGTTAATTAAATAGATGTAAATATTCTCTATACCCTTTATCAGCCATTTCTTCTTTCGGAATGAAGCGCATTGCAGCAGAATTCATACAATATCGCAAGCCACCTGCATCTACTGGTCCGTCTTCAAAAACATGTCCTAAATGAGAATCAGAGCTATTACTCCTAATTTCCGTTCGTACCATTCCATGCGTCATATCCATGTTTTCTTTTAATTGATAAGCATCTATCGGCTTCGTAAAGCTCGGCCAACCACAGCCAGCATCATATTGATCTTTCGAGGAAAAAAGGGCTTTTCCAGAGATAACATCAACATAAATGCCTTCTTTGTTATTATCCCAATACTCATTTTGAAAAGGACGTTCTGTCCCATTTTCTTGTGTTACATGATACTGGATTGGTGTTAGTTTTTTCTTTAATTCGTTTTTGTCGTACTTCTCTTGCCAATTATCCTTTATAAAATCTTCCCTACCTGATCCTTTTTTATATAACCGATAGTGGAACGATTGCTTTTGGTAATAATCCTGGTGACTTTCCTCTGCACGATAGAAAGGTTTAGCAGAAAGAATTTGCGTAGCAATCGGTTTAGAGAATTTCCCACTTGTTTCTAACGCTTGCTTGGACTTCTCGGCAATTTGCTTTTGTACTTCGTTATGATAGAAGATTGCAGTTTGGTAGGACTCTCCCCTATCATTGAATTGCCCTCCTGCATCTGTTGGATCGATTTGTTGCCAGAACGTGTTTAGTAGCTCTTCATAGGACATATAATCGGGATCAAAGGTTATTTGTACTGCTTCCACATGTCCTGTCGTATTTGTGCAAACTTGTTCATACGTAGGGTTTTCAACATGTCCTCCAGTATAACCAGAAATAACACTTTCAACTCCAGGACGTTGATCGAAAGGTTCTACCATGCACCAAAAGCACCCTCCTGCAAATGTTGCCAATTCTAAATTAGTAGACATGAAATTCCTCCAGTATAAGTTTTATTAGGTCTTATAATTTTGTTATGCTTTAATGAGAAATCGTAGCTATTTATTTAGATTACCCTACTATAAATTAAACAGCCTATCTTCATTTTTCCCTTTTTGTATCGAAAAATCAAGTGGGGCGACTTAAAAAGGTTATATATATAGTTTTGGTTTTGGAACACTCTTTGTATCATGCCTCTCTGGAGTTGTTTTTTTCATCATTTTTTGTGAATCAATTGGCTTACGCTCTACTGTCTCTGTGACTTCTTCTTTGCCTTCACTTTTTTCTATCTCTTTAAAAACCTTTATCATTCGATACATTGCAGGAAGGTTTTTTATCATCGGTCCATATTCTTGCACAATCGGAGCACTAGTCTGAACCATATTTAAAACCTGTTGTACACCGTCAAGAGTCTTTGTAAGACCGCTCATGACTCCTTTTCCCCCTACTTTAGTTGTTGGCTTCAATTGGCTAGGTTGTATGCTACGCTGCTGCATCGATCTGTTTATTGTCGGTGGATTGAACTGTCGTTGATTTTGTTGCCTTGATGGAAGTAACATAGGTTATCCCCTTTCAACATAAGATCCTCTATGATTAGTTTACGTTTAGCTACAATAATATGTGTAGGCGAAATTATGTTGTGGAGAAATATTTCCTGGGAAACCGCAGGAATCAACAAAAACTCTATCTACTCTTATCTTAAATCAAAAAAATAAGTCGGAATTTGTAATATTGATGATCCTCTTAATATGTATGTAATTATCTAATAATTGATCAAACGTTTGTTTAATTTATTAGTTAATAAATAACCCCTAGAAACGTTTCTAGAGGTTAAGTAAAGGAACAAAAGCGTAAGCGCCCGGTTAGCGACGTACGGACTGCGCCCCGAACTTTGGGGTGGTTCGACGGGGTCGAACATTCCTACGTAGGAGAAAAAGGAAACACGGCGACCGCAGGAAGTCTCGCTAGTCGTTGGGCGCTGGAGCTGGACGTGGCTGTTTAGGTAACCAAGTTATCCACAGCATTCAAATTTTATAGTTTCCTATGCTGTAAGAAATATGGATCTATTAATCGGATTGATAGATCTCCCACAATTCATCAAAAACATTTACTGCATTTGGAAAGGGGCTGTTCCATTCTAAATAGTTACTAACATCATTATAATCAGTAGCTTGTTTAGGGAAATTATGATCTTTAAATGCCCAGTCTGCAAGTCTTGATTTTTCATCAGGTCTCGTTTTACCACGATAAGTCAATAAGAAATGATAAAAAGAACGCATCTAATCCCCCATTACGAAATGTTGTTTTCTTGCATATAGGCTTCATTTTTCCGCTGCTTCTTTCGATAAACGATTCTAGACATATAAATACTGATTTCATATAGAATGATTAACGGAATAGCCACTACAAGTTGTAAAACAAAATCTGGTGGTGTAATTAATACACCAATTACAATTAAAATAAAATAGGCATATTTTCTATTTTTGGATAGAAAATCAGGAGTAAGCACTCCTAAAGTTGTTAAGAACATTGTAATCAGTGGTAATTCAAATAGCAACGCAAACGGCACTGTTACGCGTAATAAGAATTTGAAATAGCGATCCACCGTAAACATGACATTAAACATACCATCGTTTAGTGAAAGTAAAAACGGCATAATCAATTTAACAAATACGATATATCCGAAGACTAATCCACCAATAAAAAGTAAAAATAGAGCTGGAATATAGGATAAAGATGCTTTTCGCTCATATGGTGTCAATCCAGGCTTGATAAACGCCCAAATTTCATAGGATAAAACTGGAATCGTTCCAATGATTGCAACTAATCCTGCCATCGAAAAGTAAATCCAAATAATTTCAGTTGGACTTATTACGGTTAATTCAAAATCTATATCATTACGAAAAAAAGAATAAATATCTTCTACAAAAATAAATCCAACAATAAAAAAAGCAATGAAGAAAACAGCTGTTATAATGAGCCTATTTCTTAATTCAGATAAATGGCCTACTAAATTCATATCCTTTTCATTATTTGTTTGCTGCTGGTCTTCTGTCATTCAAATCACTCCCTACCATCTATAGCACAAAAGAAGATGTAAGGAATAGTCCCTACACCTCCATTACCAATCTATTAGCTGTTTTTATCTTGGTTTTTATGTTCTTTATCGTTTACGATGCCCTGTGTAGCATTCTTAAATTCCCGTAGAGAGTTTCCAAATGCCCTGCCGATTTCAGGTAATTTAGACGGGCCAAAAACGATTAATGCAACAATAAGTATTAGAATTAAACCAGGAATCCCAATGTTACCTAACATTTTGTATCACTCCGAAAAATTATTTAGCTTCTTTGTTATCGCCTTGAACAATTGTCTTTACTTCGTTTATTTCTTCTTTCGCACCTTCTGTTAGATGGCGAGTAGAATCCTTAAATTCACGTAATGTCTGTCCAGCAGCTTTACCAATTTCCGGGAGTTTCTTAGGACCAAATACAATTAATGCAAGTAAAACAATTAGTATTAATCCAGGCACCCCGATATTTGCTAACATGTGTACACCTTCTCTATACTCAAAATTTATGTCATGTAAACAGCTGAATTTGTAATACAGCAAATTCTATCTATATTTTACCTCTTTATCCCATATTAAACAAGCTCTACTATTTTCTATCGTATTGTAAGAAATAATAGTCATACGGGTTTGTTTCGTTTTTCTCGCCTTTTACTTTAGAAGTTAATTCCCAATCATTCTCGGAAAACTTAGGGAAAAAGGTGTCCCCATCAAACGCTTCGTCAATCCAAGTAATATACATGCGATCCGCTATATCAATTACTTGGTTAAAAATGTTTCCACCACCAATAATGAAATACTCTTTCTCCGGATTATTCGTATTCCATTCGGTTACAGTTTGTAACTGGTCAATTACTTTAACATGATCCGGGAAATCGGTTTTAGATTTAGTTAATACGACGTTCTCACGATTTGGTAACGCGCCGCCCATGGAATCATACGTTTTTCTGCCCATAATAATCGTATTACCCGTTGTTTTTTCTTTAAAAAAACGTAAATCCTTTGGCAGATGCCATGGCATTTCATTGTTCAGACCGATAACATGATTGCGATCCATTGCGAGTAATAATGAAATCATTTCTTTCCCTCCACTACGATGATTAAACTGCGATTGGTGCTTTAATACTTGGATGAGGATTGTAATCTACAATCTCAAAATCTGTAAGTTCAAAATCAAAGATGGATGATTTTTCTTGATTTATTTTTAAAGTAGGAAATGCTCGCACATCACGCTTCAGCTGTGTTTGTATTTGTTCAACATGGTTTGAGTAGATGTGTGCGTCTCCGAGCGTGTGTACAAATTCTCCAACTTCCAAGTTACATTCATGCGCAATTAAATGTGTTAATAAAGCATAACTTGCAATGTTAAACGGTACGCCAAGGAATACGTCAGCACTACGTTGATACAGCTGACAAGACAGCTTTCCATCCGCAACATAAAATTGGAATAACGTATGACATGGCGGTAGTGCCATTTCTGGAAGATCCTCGGGGTTCCACGCAGACACAATATGTCTCCTAGAGTTAGGATTATGACGTATGGACTCGATCACTTCTTGTAGTTGATCAATCGTTTCATTGCGTGATGTTTTCCATTTACGCCACTGTTTTCCGTAAACAGAACCGAGATCACCGAACTCCTTAGCAAATTCCTCATCTTTGCAAATTCTTTCCTTAAATAAATTCATCTGCTCCTGATACAACAGATTAAATTCTTCATCCTGTTGACTGCGGATTCCGAAATTTGTCATGTCTGGACCGTTGTATTTTTCACTTTGAATCCATTTTTCAAAGGCCCATTCATTCCAAATATTATTGTTATTTTCCAATAAATAGCGGATATTTGTATCTCCTTTTATAAACCAGAGAAGTTCACTTGCAACAAGTCGAAACGGTACTTTTTTTGTTGTTAATAACGGAAACCCTTCACTTAAATCAAATCGCATTTGATGTCCGAAAACAGAGTGCGTCCCCGTATTTGTTCGGTCTCCTTTTTTATTGCCATTATCAAGGATGTGTTGACACAGATCCAAGTAGGCCTGTTCACCTTTTATCATGCTATCACTCCTAACCTCTATATCTCGTGTAGTAACGGTATTAACGTTGAATGTTACCATTATAACAGATTTTATTATACAGTAATTCATTGTAGCTGCTTTCTTAACATAATTCTAGACATAAAGCGCGTTAAGATATTATTGGATAAAACAAATTATTTACTTGAAAAATCGTTCGTTTACCATTCTTGATAAAATTGTTTAAGAAATGCTTCCATATATTGATGACGCTCTTTTGCCAATGCCCTCGCTGTTTCTGTATGCATCAAATCTTTTAACTTTAAAAGCTTATCATAGAAATGCTGAATTGAGTTCGATTTATTAGTTGGGTGGTATAGGAGTTGTTTATTAGCCCCGCCATAAGCGAACGTTCTAGCAATTCCAATTGCTCCAATTGCGTCTAGTCGGTCAGCATCCTGAACAATTCGACCTTCTAAAGTGTCTGGTATAGCATCCCCCTTGCTGAAAGAAACTCCAGAAATGATATGATTAATTGCATGAACTTGGTCTTCGTTTAAAGAAATGGAAGCTAAAAAATTATTCATTTTTTCTACAGTTTCATTTGGGTTAGGAAACAGCTTCGTATCACCAACATCATGTAACCAAGCAGCCGCTTCACAGAGAAACACATCAGCCTGCTCCGCTTCAGCAATCCTTCTGGCAATTCGTGCAACACGACGCATATGAAAAAAATCATGACCTGTTTCATCTTCGCGAAACAATGTGAATACGTAATCTCGAATCGTTTCAAGTTGGTCTGTCTTATTCATTACGATAACCCCGTAATTTTCCCATTTGCATCCATATCCATGTTTAAAGCAGCTGGTGTCTTAGGTAATCCAGGCATTGTCATTACATCACCAGTTAACACGACTATAAAACCAGCACCAATAGAAGCTTTTAACTCCCGTATAGTAATCGTGAAGCCACGTGGTCTACCGACTAATGTTGGATCATCAGATAATGAATATTGTGTTTTCGCCATACAGACTGGCAGATTGCCCCACCCTTGCTGCTCAAAGAAAATAATTTGTTTCTTTGCCTTTAGTGATAACTCTATATCATCAGCTCCATATACTTTCTGTGCTATTTTTCGAATTTTCGTTTCTAACGTTTCGTTAGAATCGTAAATTCGCGTAAACTCCACTTCAGGGGTCGCTGTTTTCGCCATAACCTTTTTAGCTAGTTCAATACCGCCAGCACCACCTTTTGCCCATACATCTGCTAATGCAACATCGATATTTCTGGAACGACACCAGGACTCAATAAAGTCTGTTTCAGCAATTGTATCCGTTGGGAATTTATTAATAGCAACTACATATGGAAGTCCAAATTGCTCAATTGTATCAATATGTTTATTTAGGTTTTCCATTCCTGCTTTCAATGCTTCGATATTTTCCGTGTTTAAATCCTTCTTTGATACGCCTCCATGCATTTTTAGTGCTCTAACAGTTGCTACAATAACAATTGCATCGGGATGGAAATTACCTGCTTGCGTTTTTATATGAAGGAATTTTTCAGCACCTAAATCCGCCCCAAAACCAGCTTCGGTCACAACATAATCACCTAGCTTTGCAGCGGTTTTGGTAGCGATTATACTATTACAACCATGTGCAATATTTGCAAAAGGCCCTCCGTGGATGACCGCTGGTGTATTTTCAATCGTTTGTACGAGATTTGGTTTGAACGCATCCTTGAGAAGTAATGTTAACGCTCCTTCTACCTCAAGATCTTTCACTGTAACTGGTTGATCATCATAAGTATAGCCAATTACAATTTTGGAGAGTCGTGCTTTCAAATCTTCAATGCTATCTGCTAGGCATAAAATCGCCATGATTTCAGATGCGGCTGTTATTGTGAAACCTTCCTCTCTTGGGACACCTTGGGTAGCTCCTCCTAGTCCGATTACTATCTGTCTTAGAGATCGGTCATTCATATCAACTACCCGTTTCCATTCCACTTTTCTCGGGTCAATATGTAATTGGTTATCGCGATGAATATGATTGTCGATTACAGCAGAGAGCAAGTTATTAGCACTGGTTATCGCATGGATATCACTAGTGAAATGGAGATTGATTTCTTCCATTGGAAGTACCTGTGAGTAACCTCCCCCTGCTGCTCCTCCTTTCAGACCCACAACAGGGCCAAGTGATGGCTCGCGTAGAGCAATAACAGCCTTTTCACCCAACCTATTTAATGCTTGACCTAATCCAACTGTAACCGTTGACTTCCCTTCTCCAGCAGGTGTGGGATTAATAGAGGTTACGAGTATTATTTTTCCATTTGGCTCATCTTTTCGTTTCTCTAGTAGTTTATCGGAGAGCTTTGCTTTCGTATAACCATATGGTTCATAGTCTTCTGCGGTTAAATTAAGTGATTCAGCAATCTCAACAATAGACTTTAATGTTGCTTGTTGCGCAATTTCTATATCTGTTTTCATTAGCTCTGCTCCTCTTCCTAGTTATACAACATAGTTTAACCTTTTCTATTACTTTTTTCATTAACAAACTAATTATCGATAAATGTAAAGATTTGATAAATGCAGAATTTAGGAGTTAATTTCTTGACGAGTTGTTCGAAATAAGCTATATTAGGGGCAAGCAAAGAAGATGTACGGAATCATTGACGAAAAGGCAGCTTCTATAGAAGTGGATGCAATATGATCCTACACTTCTATAGAAGCTGCCTTTTTTAATATATTCTGAGTCTATACTTTGTATTAACACGGTTTCACGTGGCATTTTTAGGAGGAATAGGATATGGAGAACGGTGTAGTTAAATGGTTCAACGCTGAAAAAGGCTATGGATTTATCCAATTGGAAGAAGGTAATGATGTATTCGTCCATTATTCAGCAATCCAAGAAGAAGGCTTCAAATCTTTAGAAGAAGGCCAAGAAGTTACTTTTGAAATTATTGAAGGTGAACGTGGTCCACAAGCCGCAAATGTTGTAAAAAAATAAGCAAAACACATAGAAGTGAAAGCAGTGATCTTAAATGATTACTGCTTTTTTTATTGCCACGTATACTTGGATTTTTTCGCAAAACACATATCATTACAATCGGCCTACTTATCCCCTACTACAAGCCTGGGGATTGTCAATAAAAATAGGTATTTATTCATAGTTATTTCACAAACTTTTTATACTTATAAGTTAGTAAAGCCTTAATTAATATAGTTGCAGGCGTAATTGAACAAATTGTGAAACGTTAGACATTTCACTAATTTCTATTTCTACTTTGTGTATGATGAAAATAGAGGTAACCGATAACATGATGGGAGGATGATAAGAATGAAACAGCATGGGAAAACCCATACGAATGTTGATAAAGAGCCAAATTTGAAAGGAACATTAATATCTGTTGGAGTTTTAGGTTTATTTATTATTATTAGCTGGGTTGCAGTATTTGCAATTTTCCTTTCAAGGTAAATAAGGAATTTAAAAAGGAGTGAGAAAAGATGCATTTTCATAAGTTTGAAAAAATATGGCTTACATTTGGTATTGGTGCATTAGTACTTTTTTTAGTTATTCTGGGTTACGGTGCTTTCTATCTCGGAACTCACCCTCAAAGCCATGGTCTAACAATTGATCCTCAAAACGTAGAGGCCCATGAAGCGTTTAAACCAGAAAATTTAGGCCTGACAAAAGTGGATGAAGACCGATATATCGTCAATGTCGTTGCAAGTGCATTTAATTATGACTTCGGTGTCGATAAGGAAGGTAATGCAGTAAAACATATTGAGATACCAAAAGGGGCAACTGTTCTATTTCAGGTTGTAACGCCAGATGTTATTCATGGTTTTAATATTGCTGGCACAAATGTAAACATGATGGTCGAACCCGGTTATATCAGTAGTATGGAGGTTGAAATGAATCAACCTGGTGAGTATACCTTACTTTGTAATGAGTATTGTGGTATTGGTCACCATATGATGTACACAACTGTGGAGGTGTATGAATAATGGCGCTTCATAATGTCGTATTGCCTAATGAAGACTCTAGACAACTGCTCCCTATTCCCAAAAAAGAAGCAAAACTTTATATGTCTTTTATGTATGTAGCATTTATATCTTTATTTATCGGTGGATTAATGGGTCTGTTACAAGTATTAGTAAGGTCTGGAAATTTCACACTTCCATTTGGTATCGGTTACTATCAAATTTTAACTGTCCATGGTGTTATCCTTGCGCTTGTACTTACAACATTCTTTATTATTGGGTTTCAGTTTGCTTTAATGAGTAAAACGGTTGGTATGTCAGATAAGCAGCGTAACCTATCTTGGCTTGCCTTCTGGATTATGACCATTGGTACCATTATGACAGCAATTACTATTTTATTAGGTAAAGCGAGTGTGCTTTATACGTTCTATGCACCATTAAAAGCTCATCCGGCTTTTTATATCGGTTTGGCTTTCGTTATTGTTGGAACATGGGTTGCTGCGTTTGTAAATTGGCGCCAGCTTTATCTATGGAAGAAAAAACATCCAGGCGAAAAATCACCATTATTAGCATTTATGGTAACCATTAATATGATCATGTGGTTTATAGCCTCATTGGGTATTGCAGTTGCGGTACTTGTGCAATTTATTCCATGGTCACTTGGTTATGCGGAAACGATTAATGTGCTCGTAAGTCGAACATTATTCTGGTATTTTGGTCATCCATTAGTATACTTCTGGTTATTGCCCGCTTATATGGCGTGGTATGCGATAATCCCTAAGATTATTGGCGGTAAATTATTTAGTGATTCATTAGCAAGATTATCATTTGTGTTATTCCTATTCTTTTCTATTCCTGTTGGGTTTCACCATCAACTAACAGAGCCAGGGATTGATCCGACTTGGAAATTTATTCAAGTAGTTTTAACATTTATGGTTATTATTCCTAGTTTAATGACGGCATTCTCACTGTTTGCTACATTTGAAATTACTGGTAGACGTAAAGGGTACGGCGGGTTATTCGGTTGGTTTAAACATTTACCATGGAAGGATGTTCGTTTCTTCGCACCATTTGTAGGGATGCTCGCATTTATTCCGGGTGGTGCTGGTGGAATTATTAATGCTTCTCACCAAATGAATACACTTGTCCATAATACGATTTGGGTTACAGGTCATTTTCACCTTACCGTGGCAACGACAGTAATTTTAACCTTTTTTGGGATTACGTATTGGCTTATCCCACATTTAACAGGGAGAAAGCTTACCAAATCCGTTAATCGTCTAGGTATTATTCAAACGATTGTTTGGGGAATTGGTATGTTAATCATGTCAGGAGCGATGCATATCCAAGGTCTCCTAGGTGGACCAAGACGCTCTGATTATTCCGAGTATGGTGGAACAGAACAGGCCGTCACATGGGGTGCTTATCAAATGGCACAAGCAATTGGTGGCACAATTCTTTTTGTCGGTATTATTCTCATGGTATATATTTTTATCAAGCTAGCCTTTTTCTCTCCAAAGGGTGATGAAGAATTCCCGATTGCAGAGGAAGAAGAAAATGCTGAGCCGACACCAATGTGGATGGAAAACTGGAAACTATGGGTTGCAATTACGATTGCTTTAATTCTATTTGCTTACACCATTCCGTTTGTTGATATTATACAGAATTCACCACCTGGATCAGTACCATTTGATTGGCCAATTGGTAATTCCTAAATTAAAAATGGAAGAGTCAGCTATATAAACTGTCTCTTCCATTTTTATTCAACTCTTTTATTGCAAAAAAAATCTCTTGATACCTCTTCAAGGATTAATCCATCTTTATTTTTTCTCCAAAATATTGATAATAATTGGTTTGAATAAATCCATTGAATAGCTTTCTTTTCTTTGTTGCCTGTGCACCGTATTGTTTTTCAAATGCTTCAAAGGCTGTAATAATGTAAACGCTCCAGGAAGGATGGTTTTTCATTATATTTCCTAAATCTCGATACATGTTTGCTACTATATCCTCGTCGCCAATACGTTGACCATATGGCGGATTACTTATAATATAGCCATTATCCTGCTGCAAAGTTAAATCACTTACTTGCATCTGCTTCCAAGTAATCAGATCTCCCAGCCCTGCTTCGATTGCATTATCATTTGCAATTTGAATCATTTTATGGTCAATATCGGATCCAGTAATCATCAGTTTTTGGTCATAATTTGCTTTGTCTTCTGCTTCTTCAAAAGCATCATCCCATAACTTTCTTCGTAATAGCGTCCAATCCTCTGAAGCAAATTCTCGATTGAAACCAGGTGCGATATTTTGCCCAATCAGTGCTGCCTCAATAGCAATTGTTCCAGATCCACAGAAAGGATCAATTAAAGGATAATCCGGTTTCCAGTTCGTAAGCATGATCAGTGCAGCAGCTAATGTTTCTTTTAATGGCGCTTCACCTTGTCCTACACGATAACCACGTTTATGGAGTCCTGTACCTGATGTATCGATTGTTAGTGTTACAACATCCTTTAATAACGCGACTTCTATTTTATAAAGTGCTCCTGTTTCAGGCATCTTGGTAGCTAGACCATATTTTAGTTTTAATCTTTCAGCAATGGCCTTCTTTACAATTGCTTGACAGTCAGAAACACTAAACAGTGTTGATTTCACAGATTTACTAGAGACGGGAAATTGACCATCCTCTGCGATATAATATTCCCATGGCAATGCCTTCGTTGCTTCAAAGAGCTCATCAAATGTTGTAGCCTTAAATTGGCCAACAATTAGTTTAATTCGATCAGCACTGCGAAGCCATAAATTACAGCGTGGTATAGCTGAAAGTGGTGCTTCAAATATAACTTTACCGTTATCTACAGTTACTTCGTATCCTAATTGTTTTACTTCATGTGCAACTACCGATTCTAGACCCATTGCTGCGGTTGCGATTAATGTTACTTTTTGCATCCAACTATTCCCTTCGATTTTAAGTTATTCTTAGTTTACCATATTAGTGTGTATTCAAAAAGGAGGATAAAAAGGACCGAGAGGTTCAAGGCGGTGTAGCTTTGAGTACCGGAACGTATGCAATTAATACGTGAGGAACAGAATAGCAAGCCAACGAGCTTCCACAGGATGTGGTGACTTCGATGTTCGACACAGGACGTGTCGGTACTTAGTCGAAGGTCTACTGCTCTCGATGTGTCATTTTTACCGGACTTTTTCGAAAAACCTATAGAACATAAAAATTAAAAAAACCTTTCCTCTACCGACATCGGCCAAGAAAGGTTTCTATTCGTATTCAGACCATTAAATGCTCGATAAGCCATGTTCTGTACCATTGTACTGCAAACGGTGGTCAACCTCGTACTCCGGATGTAATCATCTATCTACAAGATCATACTTGTCCCTCTTTCGGTTGAATTCCCTACTAAAGGATGCCCCTACCATTATTTGGGTTGCTCACTCGCGGGGTTTACCTCGTTCCACCTGAAATGTTTCCACTCCAGCTACGTCACTGTGGCACTTTCAAGAATAATTCCATATCACGAATGACTTAGGAATGTCTTCTGCCGTTAGCGTAAAAGCTACCTTGACTTATGAATTCATCAAGCACGAACACTACAAACATCTCAGTTTGTGTGAGCATGGACTTTCCTCTGCATTTGCATGCAGCGATTACTTGAGCATTTAATTACCGTACGTATAAGAATAGCATACTTCTAAACATTTTTCAATGGCTGAGAAAAAAACAGCTGCAAAACCATATTGAATCAGGTAACTATTCACCAGATTCAACGAATTTTTTACCGAAAACCGCTTTTTCCAAGTTAGATAAACGTTTTAATACATCATAATTCACTTGACTAGTAGCTTGTGGGGCTCTCGTTCTTGTTTGGTCAGTAGAATTTTTTCTAAGCTTTTCATTCTCAGCCTGCAATCGATCGATTTCTTGTTTATACAAATCATAATCTTGTATGATAACATCAAGGAATTCATCAACCTCTTCTTGGTTATATCCACGCATTGCTGTTTTAAAGTCTTTCTCCAAAATATCTTTCCCACTAAGTTGAACTCGATTTATACTCATCTCATCACCTCATGATCTTCATCTATACTATTTTTAATAGAATTATTTAGGTTCAATTATAAATGTATGAATCAAAAGAAGCTTTATTACCGAAATTATACTCTTATTATACCATAAAAAAGGAAACTGAATATCAGTCTCCTTTATTTTTTCATAAATAAGGAAAGAATGACTACTTTTGGTTAAGATATAATTTTTATTCATTAGCTTTTAGTAAATCATCCGTTTCAAATGAAAATGGTAACAATTCTTCCATTGTAAATGATTTTATTTCTTTTTTTAAATTCGTCAAATGGATTGACATGGACTTATCAAAAAACTCACTCATTACTTGGCGACAAGACCCACATGGCGGTACAGGTCTTGCGGTATCCGCTGCAACAGCAAGTTCTTGAAAATCGGTCTCCCCTTCTGAAATAGCTTTAAAGATTGCCACTCGTTCTGCACAGCAGGAAACAGGATATGCTGCATTTTCAATATTACATCCGGTATAGACTTTCCCTGATTTTGTAAGCAGAGCCGCTCCTACTCGAAACTTGGAATATGGAACATAAGCACGCTCTCTTATTTTTATTGCTTCTTCAATTAGTTTATTCGTTAGCATTCCACTCATCCTTTTAGTATAGTGCAAGTTATTATAGGAGCATTTAAAATAATTGTAAAGTTATTTTGATAAAGAAATCTTACGATATATCTTCTAGTAGCAAATCAAACACATACAAAATAGATGTGTATAATTCCATATATCGTTTCCTTCTCGCATCAATGTAATAACTGTGCATTAACAAGAGCTCCATATTTTCTCTCGTCGATGCTACTTGATGTGGGTGTACCTTTGCTTCTCTATTTTTAACAACCTTTAATGCTGTAGCTTCCCACTCTTCTAACAATGTATAGATTGGCAAGGTTTCTTCTCTAACTTTCAAAAAAAACGCTCGATCTCGACTGTCCACAGGTGCTTCATTATGATCAAACTTTTCCCTTAACTGATTAAGATGACTTTTCAGACTTTCTGTTTGTTCTTTTAATTCCATGCTGCATTTCCGCCTTTATTGGTTTATAACTGTATACCCCTACTTTATCATTTTTATGTCTAGAAGGCATCTAATTCGTTCAAGCTCTCATTTTTTCGATTGCTGATTTTGTAAAGTCGATCTGATGAATTTCTTTTTGAAAATGTATCCATACTTCGCGGTCTACATGCACTTTTAATTTTTGATCAATAAAACGAAGCTGATCCTCCATTTGTTGTAATGTAATATGTGCTTTATTTTTGCTAATACCCTTTTGTTCTTTTAAAGGATAAGACATATTATCACCCTTATTTTTTATTTGTTATATCTTAAATTCTCCATCCAACAGTGACTACCCTTTACCTTCGACAAAACTAGAAGCTATATTACAAAACTAGTGGAAAGGGTTATTTTTTCACTGAAATGAGACAAACTATAATTAAAGGAGGTGTTACTGTTGAAACAGTCGAAGAACGAACGCAAAAACGCAGCTGGACGTGGAGAAAAATCATTGAAAACTGGTGATAAAAAATTAAATGGGCCGAATCGTCCATCTACTTAAATAAATAATAGGAGTCAAAGGGTTTGTGTAGTTTGTCTATACAAATCCTTTCCCTGTCTATATGGTTTTGTATAATTAATGTTTAAAATAATGAAAGAAACTGCCCCGTTTATTTTTACCATACGTATCAATATATCATTAATATTACACTTCTTTAAAAAACCGTTATAAACTTGAATCAATTGTGAAATTATGTACAATAAAGAATGGAAAAGAGTTTAACGAAACGATCGTTAAATTGTCAATAATGTGATCGGTTTTGATTTGTTATATCATGATATAATAAAGTACTAGCTACAAAAATTATTATTCTAGGCAAATAGAGTAAGCTATTCTTTGTGGTTTAAAGTTATCATTTACCTCTTTTTCTGATATTATACTGTCATATGCTGGGAGGGAATATCTTTTGAACTATCCAAATGGGCAACGAAAAACGATGCCAGTCAGGATAAAACAAGATAAAAATACATTTAGTAACCGAGGGATGTCCTTAGAGGAAGATATTAATATTACCAATCAATTTTATCTTGACACGGGTAGAGCAGTCATTCATAAAAAACCGACACCCGTACAAATTGTCAATGTAAATTATCCAAAACGAAGTGCAGCTGTGATTACAGAGGCATATTTTAAGCAAGCTTCTACTACAGATTATAATGGTATTTATCGCGGTAAATATATTGACTTCGAAGCAAAGGAAACCAAAAATAAAACCCTTTTTCCTTTAGCGAACATACATGATCACCAGATTGAACACATGAAGTCAATTATTAGCCAAGGCGGAATTTGCTTTATCATTATTCGATTTGCGGCCTATGATGAAGCATATTTTTTAGAGGCAGAGAAACTTTTCCTATTTTGGGACGACAAATTAAATAATGGGAAAAAATCCATTTCCTATGAAAAAATTCAAAATGAAAGCTACTTAATCCCATTTCATTTTCAAATGCGTATTAATTATTTATCGATTATAGATAAGCTTTATTTTTAGAGACGGAGGTATGGAACGATGGCAGAAAACAGCCAGAGTCGAGCAGCTAGAAGAAAACAGAAGAAAAAAACGAAAAAGAAACCTATTTGGAAGAAAATATTATTTTCATTTCTCCTCGTATGTTTATTACTTGGAGTGGGAGGTACAGCTTTAGCAGCTTATTGGATTGCAACAGCTCCAGATTTGGATCCAGCAAAATTAGAGGATACTTTCTCTTCTACACTTTACGATAAATATGGAGAAGAATTTGCAACCTTAAGCGGGGAAGAAAAAAGGCAGAAAATAACTTACGATGACCTGCCCCAAGTTTTGATTGATGCCGTAACAGCAACGGAGGATGCGAGATTCTTTGAACATTCGGGTATTGATTTACGAAGACTTGGTGGTGCAGTGTTAGCGAATATTTCGGACGGATTTGGTTCGCAAGGTGCTAGTACAATTACACATCAAGTGGTTGAGAGATCATTTTTACCACCTGACAAGAAAATAAGTTTAAAAGTACAGGAACAATGGCTAGCATTACAGTTAGAGAGACAATATTCCAAAGAGGAAATCCTGGAATTTTACTTAAATAAAATATTTTATGGTAATCATTCCTATGGTGTTGCAGAGGCTGCTAAAAACTATTTTGGTAAGTCTGATTTAAATGACTTAACGATAGCAGAAGCAGCAATACTTGCTGGTTTACCACAACGTCCTACTGCATATAATCCTTTTGAAAATCCCGATTTAACAGAAGGAAGAATGAATACGGTGCTTACATTAATGGTAAGACATGGAAAGATTACACAAGAACAAGCTGACGAAGCTAGAGAAGTAGACATCCCTTCCCTGCTTGTGGAATCACGTCCAGATCCAACGCCATATGAAGCATTTATACAGCAGGTAAGACAAGAAGTAGAAAGCAAAGTTGATGGTGCAAACATTGACTCAGATGGATTAAAAGTCTATACAACAATAGATCCAAGTATCCAGGAACATGTTGAATTTTTACTTACAGATAGTGATGAAAATCCAATCGCCTTTCCAGACGACCAAACGCAAGCAGCAATGGTTGTATTAGATACAAAAAATGGAGAAATTCAAGCAATCGGTGGTAGCAGAAATAATGAAAAAATCGGAGGATATAATTACGCCATTCGCGGTGGTAGCCAGCTCGGTTCAACAGCCAAGCCAATTATGTCTTTTGGGCCAGCAATCGAGTATGATAAAATTTCAACTTATCACCAGTTGAATGATGATGCGCCGTATGAAGTTGGTGGTTCTACTCCGATTCGAAACTGGAATCGAAGTCATGGTGGCTGGATGACTGCTAGGCACGCTTTAAATCAGTCTTTAAACGTACCTACTGTTAAGTTGTTAGATGAAGTTGGAATTAGTAAAGCGCAGGAATTTGCTGAAGGTTTAGGAATAAAATTCCATAATGATCAAATGGCAATTCGAGATGCTATTGGTGGAACTGAAACAAATGTGACTCCACTTCAATTAGCTGGAGCATACCATGCATTTGGGAATCAAGGAATTTATACGGAGCCTTATGCTGTAACAAAAGTTGAATTCTCAGACGGAAGAGTGGTAGATTTAACTCCAGAATCAACTGCAGCTATGTCAGATTACACAGCATACATGGTTACGGATATGTTGAAATCTGTTGTTACGAGTGGTACTGGTACTGCCGCAAATGTACCTGGTGTACCTGTAGCTGGTAAAACCGGGACGACAAATGAAAACCGTGATTCATGGTTTGCTGGGTATAGTACGAATTATACAATTGCAGCTTGGACTGGCGGTTACACAGAAGATGGAAAACGAGCACCTTTAACGGATACGAAACTTTCACAGGCATTATTTAAAAACACGATGCAAAAAATATCAGAAGGAATTGAAACACCTGATTTTGTTAAACCAGATTCTGTTGTTGAGGTTACCGTAGAGAAAGGTTCAAACCCACCAGCGCTACCGAGTGAATATACACCAAGTTCAGATAAGATTACCGAGCTCTTTGTTAAAGGAACAGAGCCTAAACAGACTTCCGAGAAGTTTGATCAACTTGATCCAGTTTCTGGATTAAATGCAGTCTACGACGAGGAATCAAACTCCATTCAAATTGATTGGAATTATAGTTCCGATGACGACGTCAGCTTTGAAGTAAGCGCAAGTGTAGACGGTGGTCAAATGCAAAATCTCTCTTCTACGGAGGATACGTCAATGGAAATCACCGAAGTGGAAGCTGAATCTGTTTATGAGATTCAAGTAGTTGCTATAAGCGGATCGATGAAAAGTGATCCAAGCACGACTTCTGTAACGGTTCCAGGTGAAAATGAAGACGAGGAAGAAGAGGAAAATGAGGAAGAGAACGAAAATGAAGAAGAAAATGAGGAAGAGAACATTCCACCTGTAAGTGGCTTATCTGCACAATATATTGCAGCATCCTCTATCATTGATGTAAATTGGAATTATAATGGACCTGATGCATCTTTCGAAGTATCCGTGAACGGTCAAACACAAACGGTACAATCGAACGGAATTGAAATTAGTGGTGCAGCACCAGGTCAAAGCTATACAATCAATGTCACACCAATCGGTTCGAATAATACCCGTGGAGACACTCAAAGTACAAGTGTTGAGGTGCCAGCGGATGAAGAAACAAATGGAAATGACGATGAAGAAGACGAAAATGAAGAGGAACAACCAGAAGATGAAGATGAAGAGGAACAACCAGAAGAAGATGAAGAAGATACTGAAGAATAGCTAAAGACATTTGAAAAAGAGGTAAACTCCTGACGAGTTTACCTCTTTTTACTTCGTTTAGAAAAAATAATTATCCTATAAGACGATCACCATTATTTACTTTACAACAGCAGCTTTTTTCATTCGTTTTTGACCTTCTCTACATAGTTCAAGCAGTGGACATTCTGGGCAATTGGGGTTTCTTGCCTTACAGTGGTATCTCCCGAAGAAAATCATTCGGTGATGTGTGACACTCCATTCATCTCGAGGTACTTTGCGCATAAGTGTTTCTTCTACCTGAACCACAGAATCCTTCCACCTGCATATACCTAGTCGTTTGGAAACACGCTCTACATGTGTGTCCACTGCAATTGCTGGCTCATTAAAAGCGATGGAAGCAACTACATTTGCCGTTTTCCTTCCTACACCAGCAAGTTTCACTAGTTCTTCTTTCGTTTGTGGAACTTCACCATTATAATCATCGAGTAAAACTTGGCAGAGCTTTTTTATATTTTTTGCTTTCGTACGATATAGACCAATGGACTTTATATCTTGTTCTAATTCTTCTAATGTGACTTCTAGATAATCCTCTGGCTTTTTATATTTCTTGAATAAATCAGCCGTTACTTTATTTACAAGCTTGTCTGTGCATTGTGCGGATAGCAAAACTGCGATAACAAGTTCAAATGGATTGGAGTGAACGAGCTCCCCTTCCGCATTTGGAAACATCTCCTCCATCACATCGAGGCAATATCTTATTTGCTTTTTCGTTAACATTGTCTCAATTTTCCTCCTCTAACCAGTTGTAGTAAAAAGATGTATCGCGCTTTGGTATGTTTTCTTGTTTGGAAGTTGATTGGGTTGAGTGGAATTTTTTGCTTGCATCACGAGCTTGATCAACAGAATGAATCCCTTTCTTTTTCCATTCTCGGAGGATCCTGTCAATATACTTGAAATTAAGCTTGCCCATTAACACAGATTCACGTAAACCAGCTTTGATTAACGCTGGCGCTATTTCGTCTTCATCAATCCAAGTATTAATCGTTTCTATCTCAAATGGAGATAACGGTCTTCCAAATTCTTGTTCAAATACAATAAATATAGTACCAATTGTTTGCTCTTCTTGGATTTCGATTTCCTCTTCAATAAATAACTTTTCCCAAAGTGGATCTAGTGAGTAAGCTTCACTCAATTGCTTGTTTTCATTTTCCTTTTTTTCAATAGAGAGAAGATTTTTTTGAACTAATTTTCGCAGTAAGTTTGCACATTCTTGCTCATCCATTGTTACATGTTGGGAAAGCTCATATGGTGTAGGAAATTCGTTTCTGATTTGTAGATAACGAAGTAATTGAAGAACAAGCATTACTTCTTTTTCGTTTAATCCCAGTTGTTTATATTTTGAAAGTAATTCAATTGGTATCTGTAATTGATTAAGTAAAATTTGTTGAAATGAAAATTTATTTGTCATGTTTGTCTGCACCTCTACTCAAGTATAGCATGAAAGATATATTCTAACATAAAGTGAAACTTCATTCAGTGGGATTCTCCACTGAATGTTAGTACCTCAAGGGAGACCCAGAGGCCTTTGAACAGAATCAGAAATTAAAATCCCTTGCTTTTATTTTGCAAGGGATTTTAAAGGATTTATTTATTATGGATATAGGCGATTTAGCAATCTTGGGAATGGAATCGTTTCGCGTACATGCTCCACTCCAGATAACCAGGCAACTGTTCGTTCTAGTCCTAATCCAAATCCAGAGTGTGGTACACTTCCATACTTACTTAATTCTAGATACCACTCATATGCTGGTCCTGTCAGTCCATGCTGTTCATATCTTTCTTGCATTAACGCAAGGTCATCAATACGCTGTGAACCGCCGATAATTTCTCCATAGCCTTCTGGGGCAATTAAATCTGCACATAGAACGACATCAGAACGTTCTGGATGTGGCTTCATATAGAAAGATTTAATCTCCGCTGGATAGTTTGTAATGAAAACAGGCTTATCGAAGCTTTCAGCAATTGCTGTTTCGTGCGGAGCACCAAAGTCTTCTCCCCATTTGATATCATCGAATCCTTTTTCTTTAAGCAATTCAATTGCCTCATCATACGTAATTCTTGGAAATGGTGCTTTAATGTTTTCTAATTTGGATGTATCCCGTTCAAGTACCTCTAGTTCAAGCTTACAATTTTCCAATA
This sequence comes from Oceanobacillus polygoni, assembly GCF_008304605.1. Taxonomy (GTDB): domain Bacteria; phylum Bacillota; class Bacilli; order Bacillales; family Amphibacillaceae; genus Oceanobacillus; species Oceanobacillus polygoni. The sequence continues at coordinate 185,230 of NZ_PIJY01000020.1, forward strand.
CAGATTGAGCGATATAGCTTACATAATTCTCTTGAATTACTAGGCTTTCCTCATGATCAACGAAAGCCATTTCTGGCTCGATCATCCAGAACTCAATTAAATGTCTACGTGTTTTCGACTTTTCTGCGCGGAAAGTTGGACCAAATGAAAATACTTTACCAAATGCCATTGCTGCAGCTTCCATATAAAGTTGTCCACTTTGTGATAAGTATGCTTCCTCGTCAAAATATTTTGTATGGAATAACTCAGTGGTACCCTCTGCTGACGATCCTGTAAGAATTGGCGGATCAATCTTCACGAAGTCATTTTCATTGAAAAACTGATACGTTGATCGAATAATTTCGTTACGAATTTTCATAACAGCATGTTGTTTCTTCGAACGTAACCATAAATGACGGTGATCCATCAAAAACTCTGTGCCATGCTTTTTAGGGGTAATTGGATAGTCAACTGCTTCCTGAATTACCTCAATGTCACTAACCTGTAGTTCATAACCGAAAGAAGATCTTGTATCTTCAACAATTTTTCCGGTAATATACATACTCGTTTCTTGTGTAAGGCTTTTAGCACGTTGAAAAGTTTCTTCAGATACATCATTCTTTACAACGACACCTTGAATAAATCCTGTTCCATCACGTAGTTGTAAAAAAGCAATTTTTCCACTAGATCGTTTGTTAGTAAGCCATGCACCGATCGTTACTTCTTGATCTTTATGTTTTGCAGCTTGTGAAATAGTTGTTTTCATATCATGTTACCTCCAAATGTACTGTCTATTCTCTTAATATGTTGGAATAATGTAATCGATATATAGGTTTCATCCGTATCGATAATTTACTTACACCTCATCAGAATGATCAAAACTGGATAACCTGAGATAAGTCTCTTCCATCTTTTCCAATGCTTGTTTATTATACACCATTTCGCTCGGGTAAAGTAAAATTTTAAAGGCAGTTTTAGCTCTATACCCGGTCTTAATTAAACATTCTTTTAAAGCGGTACATGTGAACTGGGGATCCATCGTAAATTGATTTGTAATCCAGCACATACTCATCATTCACATCATTATAAGCAATTTCCCATAGTGCTTCGTCATCTTCTAGTGCAGGTGTAACCTTAATGAGCTTACAGCTATTACATTCCGATTGCCACCTGCTTATGATTTCTTCCTCTGTTAATATTTCAGATTTATCAATTGTAGTCAAGCTTTTTTCCTTCCCTTCAAGCGGATAGAAAATAAGCTTTTCTTCATCTGCATCATTACTTCCAAATAAAACATGATAAGCCTTAGAACCATTATATTGTTCAATTTTTTCTATTTCTGTAATAGATGTTTGACTAAGTATTTGTCTACTCGTTTCATCAAATCCAGCAGTTTTGCTATCATATAAATTATTATAAAGAACGATACCATATATGCCCAACCCGAGAAGGATAACAAGCAGGGACAAGGAGCTCCATAGTAGCCAATTCGATTTATTCATAATCATCATCCACTAATGACCCAACCCATTGATTGATTTTATCTTTATCAGACAAACAATCAGGAAGTACATCAGGTAAAAATGATATTGTATAGTGATTCATTATAACTCCTCCAACAATTGTGTTTCTATTTTATCAATTTTTACTATACATAGCTCTAGTCAGTATGTAAACAATAAGAGCAACGTCGAATTAAAAAGCGCAACTACAATAAACCAGTAGTCAAGATACGAGTTAATTTGACAAAAAATCCTAACCCATATCACATCTTAACTTACTACTGATGCAGAAACATCAGTAGTTTTTTTATGTTGTTATCATTAAAACCATTCTTCCGCTTTTTCGATCAGGCTTTGTGTCGTATCAAATGCGATAGGTACATTTGGAATTGACTCTGTAAAGTATTTGCCATAGCGTGTTTTAATAATACGTGCGTCACAAATAAATACAATCCCTCTGTCGCTAGATGAACGGATAAGTCTGCCAAAACCTTGTTTGAATTTAATAACAGCATTCGGTAATGATAAATCCATAAACGCATTTTTGCCGTCTTCTTTTACCAGATTTGATTTCGCTTCAAACACTGGGTGGTTTGGTGGCTGGAACGGGAGTCTAACAATCATGAGGCATGATAAATCGTCTCCTGGTATATCCACACCCTCCCAGAAAGAACTTGTTCCAAGCAAAATCGCGTGATCAAAGGTTTGGAAATTCTTCTTGAGTCTAGACCTACTGCCACTCGTTATTCCTTGTCCAATTAAGACATACTTCCCTGTGTCAATCGTTTCTTTTAAAAGGGTATAGGATTTTTTCAGCATATCGTAGGATGTAAATAAAACGAGCATTCTTCCCTCAGTTATTTCGGCAAGTGACAAAATTGCTTCACATGTCGCATAAATAAAATCATCGATGTTTCCATACTTAATATCTGGAAAATCATTTGGAACGAGTAGTTGAACCTGATCTTTATACGAAAAAGGCGACTCTATTTTCTTTGTGATCAATCGATCTGTACTTAATCCTAGCCTTTTTTGGATGTAATCGAATGAGCTTTTCATCGTCAATGTAGCGCTTGTCATGATAACACTTTTCTTTACTCGGAAAAATTCATTAGCAAGTAATTCAGATACCTCAGCTGGCTCACTATATAAATAAACCGCATTTTTTGTACCTTTTGTATCTATTTCGATCCATTTGACATGTGGTACATTTCCTTCGGTAAAGAAAAGCTGTTCCAATCGATCAATAAAATTTTGAAATGTGCTTGTAATTCCGTCTAATTCTTCTTTGTCATATTTATCCATTAACTCGCTTTTCGTCAAATGCTGCTCAATAAGTGCAAGGATATGAATAAGATCTCGAATAAAGAATGTAAGCCTTGTTACCATTTCTTGAATTGCATCCCACGTTTTCTCTGCTTCTTTTTCTTCATCAAACCGGTACTGTAATCTCCCGATATCACTTAACGACTTACTGTTTTTATGTTGAGATACAACGTAATTGTACAAGTTTTGAAATAAATCATCTATTTCATATTTAGCTTGATCAAATAGGCGGTCCCATTTTTCAAGAGGGACTTGCACTTCTGTCAACGAATAATTTGTTACAAGCTTGCCAAATAATTTACCATCATTTACACGACCAATTTGATTAAAGATAAATTGCATATTGATGTAGTCAAGCTTCATTCCATAATGGTGTGAAGCCGTCTCTTCAAAGTGATGCGCTTCATCGATAATTACTTTTTCATACGTCGGTAAAAATTGATAATCATTGAACATATCTGTACATAATAATGCATGATTCGTTATTACGACATCGGCTTTTTGCGCCTTTCTCCGTGCTTTTTGATAAAAAGATTTGGAGAACCACGGTGAGAAAGAATCGACCTTTCCTTCTGCATCTGTAGATATTTTATTATAGAAAAAATATCCACTCGACGGTAGCTGTATTTCGTCAATATCTCCAGTATCTGTTTCAGTCAACCATATCAGTAGCATTGCTTTCGTTAATGCAATATCATAGTTGTCATATGAGCTATCATTTAACTCATATGCAAATTTTTCTAAGCTGATATAATGACTTTTTCCTTTTAGGATTGCCACTTGAAACGGAAAAGTTGTTAGGCTTCTTAAAGCAGGAATCTCTTCATCCAACAGTTGACTCTGCAATTGTGTAGTATATGTACTAATAATGAGCCTCTGATTTAATTTTACCGCTTCATAAATTGCTGGTAATAAATATGCTAGCGACTTCCCTGTTCCTGTTTCAGCCTCAATTAAAGCATGTGTATTCGATCGAAAGGAGTCAAAGATTATTTCTGACATCTCACGTTGGCCAGCTCTTTTTTCATATCCTTTCATCTGCTTCTCCATGGAACCATTAGCTTCATAAATCCCATCAAGATACTCTCCATAAGACTCCTTGACGACAGCTGTTTCTTTTTTCGTTTCGGGTATCTCTTTAAAGGCTAACCCTTGATAAATCGTTATATCTTTCGGGGAGGTAGTTGCAAATGCTAGTCTATCCATTTGATTTGATAATATTTCATGAAGGTCGGAAATAAATAGCTTCTCCAAGTTCAATAAGTGAGCAATTGTTTCATATGGCAATGATTCTAATTTGTTCATTAGTTTTAAAAATAACTTGGCCGTTACATAAGCGTCGGACAATGCGCGGTGAGGATCATCGTGATGAATATCCAAATATTCCGCTAGCTGGCCAAGTTTATAACTAGGCGCTTGAGGAAATAGTATCCGTGAAAGCTCTACCGTATCTAATACTGGATTTATCAATCGCTCCCTGCCATTGGCTGCAAGTTCTGTGTTAAGAAAATTAAGGTCAAACTTTACATTATGAGCAATTAAATAACTGTCTTTAAAAATATCAACTATTTTATCGGCTTTTTCATGAAATAATGGTGCATCTTCCACATCACTATCAGAAATTCCGGTTAAATTTGAAATAAATGATGGAATGGGCATCTTTGGGTTAAATAAGGTTGTACGGGTATCTGTGATCTCATTATTTTCTATAACGACGAGACCAACTTCAATTATTTTATCACTTTTTAACGGAGAATGTCCTGTTGTTTCCAGGTCTATTACGACAAATTTATTCACCTGATCCACCTTACTTTCTAAGTCCGGTTTATCTAAATGTTATTCTCATTAAATCATTCGATTTCTACAGACCTTTTGTTTGTTAATAGTAAAACTCTTATCGTATAAAGTGATAAGAGTTAGTCGACCTCGTGTAAACTACATGTAATAATCTACAGAATAATGAACCCAATAATAATGATAGCAGGATTTCTACCTACGTCAACTACTAACTGTTGCTGTGTTTAGGGTTTCTGTAGTGTCATTCCCTGTTCGTATCATTAAACCACTCTATTTCAGCAGAATAAAGTGAGATCGGTTTTCCTTCCTCTGTTTCTGTACATAATGCACCATCCTCAGAAATCCCATGAAATGGTGCTCTCCAATAATCTTTAAACGTTTTGATAGCAATTTCTTCTCCGATTTTGAAACCATAGCTTTCCCATTTCTTTTTAATTGGTAAAAATCCTTGTTCCATATATTTGTCGAAAGAAGCTTCAAAAGCAATTAACAGTTCTTGAATAAGGTTTTTAATCGATAATTCGTTACCTGATTCAATTCGGAGTGACGTTGCTTTGGATTGAATATCTTCATGTAAATCGTCTCTCGTTTGATTTACATTTAATCCAATTCCTATCAAAATATATTGAATTTGATCTTGCTCAGCCTGCATTTCTGTTAAAATTCCTGCTGCTTTCTTCTCGTTAATTAGAATATCATTGGGCCATTTAATAAAAGGTTTAACAGAATCATATTTATCCAGCACATCTGCCAAGACAGTGGCAGTTAAAAGAGTCAGTTGTGCTGCATGGTTCGGGAGTATTTTTGGTCTAAGGATGATACTTAGCCACATCCCTTTTCCCTTTGCGGAGTGCCAAGACCGGTTCATCCTCCCTCTTCCACCTGTTTGTTCATCGGCAACAATAATTGTACCGTGTGGTCCCCCTTCACGAGCAGCTTGATGTCCGATTGCTTGTGTAGAATCTACTGTTGGGTGATGAAGAATTGTTTTTCCAAGCCACGCGGTATCAAGTCCCCATTTTAGTGTATTGCTGCTTAATTTATCGGGAAATTCCGTAATACGATAACCAACTCTTGGTTTGGCTTCGATTTGGTAACCATCTTTTTCGAGTTCTTTCATTTGCTTCCAAATAGCATTTCTAGAAATGCCTATCGAATCGGATAAAGCCTGTCCAGAAATATAAGCATCTCCATTCTCTGCTAGAAGCTGAATCAATTGGTCTCGGGTGGATTCCATTTTATCCATTCCTTTATCTCTTTTTTATTATTTTCTAATTTACCGGATACAACGTTAAATTCAATGCGTTTGAGTAAATTTTGTATCCATCGGCCTCTTTTCCTTTCGGGAAATAATGTCATTAAATCATATCCATTAAAAGCTAACTCTTCTTTTGAATGAATGGAAAGCTGTTGTTCAATTGCTTTCATTTCCTGCAAACGAATTGTAGTCGTTTGTGTAATATTCTCGCTAATTCGTATAAATCCCTCATAAAAGGCTGGTGTTAATCGGTAGATGAGCCATGGATCCATCCCATGTGATTCAAAATGAAAATAAGCCTCGACTAAATGAATCGCTTCCTGTTTTGTTTTATTCGAGCATTTCCACTCCTTGACCCACCGACTGACCTCTATAGTTGGATTGACAAGATGGAATAGCGCAATGACTTCGGCAAAGGATTGTAATGGTCTTATTGATGCTGGTAATGAGGAAAGAATGTGAGGGAAATCGCAAAATACTGGTAAGTATCGTTCAATTTGCAAATCTTTCACATAAGTTAAAGCCCGGTTAACATCATTCCCAGCAAATAGTTTCGTAAATTCATTAGCAATCCGCTCAATTGCAAGGGTTTTAATTTCACTGCTTACATCCTTCATTTCCTGAAAGGTTTTCGGATCAATTGTAAATCCTAGCTGACTGGAAAAGCGAATTGCTCGTATAATCCGTAGTGGGTCTTCGGTAAACCGCTCATAGCCATTTCCGACTGTTCTAATAACTCGTTTCTCAATATCGTTGATTCCTCCAAATAGATCAATCATATTGCCATTCAAATCCATTGCTAGCGAATTAATTGTGAAGTCCCGACGTTCTAGGTCTTTATCAATGTTGTCAATGAATTGAACAGAGTCAGGATGTCGTTTATCAGAGTAATTCCCATCAATACGGAATGTAGTCACCTCATAGGACTCATTGTTATGTCGGACAATTACAGTTCCATGTTCTATCCCAACTGGAATGACCTTTGTGAAAATCTTCTGGATAAATGCAGGTGAGGCGGAGGTTGCAATATCAATATCACCGATTGGGCGCTCCAACAAAAGGTCACGCACACAGCCACCAACAAAATAAGCTTTATGATCTTGTTTTTCAATATGTTCGAGTACTGGTTTAGCCATTAAAAAAACTTTTGGTAGCATGGTTAATCACCATTTTCTATATTGGTTGTTAAAACTGTATCATACAGCTGCTGATAGTGGTTTACTATTTTTTTTGATGCAAATTTATCTTTCGCCTGTATGAAAGCATTATCGGAAAGGCGTTGCATTAACTGATCATCGGTTAGCACTTCAATTGCATGGTTTGCTGCCGCATCTATGTCGCCTAGCTCAACTGTATAGCCTGTTTTATCATGCTCAATAACTTCAGGGATCCCGCCTACGTTCGTACCAATACTTGGAACACCGCATAGCATCGCTTCAAGCAAAACAAGTCCGAAGCTTTCTTTTTCGGATAATAAAAGCATTAAATCAGCTATTGATAATAACTCCCGAATGTTTGTTTGTTTTCCTAAGAAGCGCACCTCTTCTTTTAATCCGAGTGAATCAACAAGCTGCACCATATCAGCGTATTCCGGTCCGTCACCGACAAGTAGTAACTTACTTTTTACTTCATTCCGAATTTGTTTAAAAGCGTATATGATGTCTTGTACACGTTTTACCTTTCGGAAGTTTGATATATGGATGAGTACCTTCTCATCGTTTGAAATGCCGTATTGTTGCCTTAACGCAGGTACATGTTGCTTATAATAGTCTTCTTCATTAACAAAATTATAGATTGTCGTTATTTCCTTGTTTACATCAAGCATTTCAACCGTTTGCTTAACAAGACTTTCGGAAACAGCAGTTACGGCATCAGATTTTTCGATTCCGTACTTAATGATCTTTTTAAAGGTTTGATCAATACCGAGTACAGTAATATCTGTTCCATGAAGTGTTGTCACAATTTTTACGTCATGATCTGCAATATCTTTAGCCATGATTGCACAAATGGCATGTGGCATTGCATAGTGAACATGAAGGATATCAAGTTTTTGCTGATCGATAACTTCGGCCATCTTTGCTGCAAGCGCTAAATCATATGGTGGATACTGAAAAACTGGATAATGATTTAATTCTACTTCATGATAAAATATCTTGGGGTGGATTTTGGTCAGCCGAAATGGAATGCTTGATGTTATAAAATGGATCTCATTTCCTTGTTCAGCAAGCAGTTTACCGAGTTCAGTTGCAATTATTCCTGACCCACCAACACTTGGGTAGCATGTAATCCCTATTTTTTTCACATTTCTCCTTCTTTCTATACCTTTACTTTCACGTTTAACTGTAGAGAACAAAGGCACTCACCAATTCTTGGCCAATGCCTCTACTGCATTTATTCATGTCGATTGCATTTTGCGTAGTTGGTAGATAACGCAAATACGTACCATTCGGTTATTATGGCATCAAGGGTTACAAGATGTTTTCCATCCCGTATGCAAGCTCCTTCATGTCCATAACATGATTAACGGATAGTTTAATACCATCCATAAACGATTCACGGTTTAATGAGTCATGTTTGATGGATAGCGTTTGACCAGGACTTCCAAAAATCACTTCTTGATGCGCAACAAGTCCTGGTAAACGAACACTATGAATATGCATGCCATCCATTTCAGCTCCACGAGCACCTCTTATTGTTTCTTCTTCTTCTGGGTGTCCTTGTTTTTTATAATCTCTTGATTGCATAATTAATTCTGCTGTTTTCTTCGCAGTTCCAGAAGGGGCATCCAATTTTCGATCATGATGCTTTTCGATGATTTCTACATCAGAAAAATATTTAGCGGCCATTTGAGAAAACTTCATCATTAGAACGGCACCGACTGCAAAATTGGGTGCAATAATACAACCTAATTTTTTTGACTTAGAAAGTTCTGCTACCTCATTTAATTGTTCATCTGTAAATCCCGTCGTTCCCACAACAGGTCTCATATTATTTTCTAATGCCAATTTCGTATGATAGTAACCAACCTCAGGAACAGTTAAATCAATAAAAACATCAGCTTTTACTACTTCAAAGCATTCTTCCGCATTTTCGTAAACTGGTACATGTAATGGTGGTAAACCCTGTATATCCTTAACTTCCTTCCCACCATTTTTTCGGTCGATACATGCTACTAGTTTAAAATCGGATTCCTGACTTACCATATTTACTGCTTCTCGGCCCATTCTGCCTCTTGGTCCAGCTAAAATAATATTTATTGTCATCAAATTCTCTCTCCTTTAATTCTTGTCGTCTTTACGAATCCAGCGATCTTTATCTCTTGTTTCAATTTTACTTATCGCCATATCGAATGACTTAGATAGGTCGATATCAAGCGAGTTTGCAAAACAGGCGAGAACAAATAGAATATCCCCAAGTTCTTCTTCAACCGTATATGTTTTCTCAGAAGACTTTTTTGGCTTTTCACCATAATAATGACTTACTTCCCTCGCAAGCTCACCGACTTCTTCCGTTAGTCTTGCCATTTGTGATAATGGTGAAAAGTATCCTTCCTTGAATTGAGAAATATAAGCATCAACCCGTTGCTGCATTTCTTTTGTGCTATATGTAGGTGTATCGATGGTAATTCCCCTCTTCCTTTTCGTTCTTCTTTCATGTTAGCTAAAAGCTACTCATTTGACAAATTTTTTAGATGCAAAAATTAAATTGTTGTTCGCTATTAAATTGTCTATAATAAGAAGAGATTTGATTCATGGGCGAAATTGAATTCATAATCCGGAGGTCATACTACATGCTAAAGGGGTTAAATCTTAAAAATATACTATTTATCGTATTGGGATCCGCTATTTTTTCGTTTGGTATTGTACATTTTAATATGCAGAATAACCTTGGTGAAGGTGGTTTTACAGGGATTACATTATTATTTTATTTTCTGTGGCAATGGGACCCGGCTATCACCAATATTTTATTAAATATTCCGTTGTTTTTTATCGGTTGGAAATTCTTAGGTAAAAACACTTTTATTTATACGATAATTGGAACAGTTACAGTATCCATTTTTCTAAGAATATTTCAAACATATCAGTTTAATGTACCGTTAGAAAATGATATGACGTTGGTAGCTTTATTTGCTGGTGTATTCATTGGTGTTGGTCTAGGAATTATATTCCGTTTTGGAGGAACGACTGGTGGGGTTGATATCATTGCAAGACTCGTAAACAAATATGTGGGCTGGAGTATGGGCCGAACCATGTTTCTATTCGATTTTATTGTTATTGCTACGTCCGTATTTGTTATTTTAGATTTAGTGGAAGGTATGTATACACTAGTCGCTGTTTATGTTGGTGCTCGTGTCATTGATTTCCTTCAAGAAGGAGCTTATTCAGCTAAAGGAGCAACCATCATCTCAGGGAAAAGCAATGAAATCGCAGATAAAATTCTTACTTCAATGGATCGCGGAGTAACTGTACTAGATGGACGCGGTAGTTTTTCAGCTGAAAAGCGGGATGTACTCTATTGTGTTGTTGCAAGAAATGAAATTGTAAAATTAAAAGCTATTATTAACAGTATCGATCCACATGCATTTGTGGCTGTAACAACCGTTCATGATGTACTTGGCGAAGGGTTTACACTCGATGAGAATAAAAATCCGATACAAGATTAAGCGGATAGAAAAAAGGATGACGCTGTGTCATCCTTTTTTCTGATTTATTATGTCTTTTGAAAACCCCTGGCTATGCCGGGGGTTCCATAGAGCTTCCAGCGAGGTATTAAAAAAAAGCCTCACTTCGTG